>NZ_JBIBSG010000012.1:81221-163036 GCF_043077235.1 Streptomyces sp. NPDC016309
CAGGGCCGTGGTCAGGGCCGTGGTCAGGGCCGTGGTCAGGGCCGTGGTCAGGGCCGTGGTCAGGGCCGTGGTCAGGGCCGTGGTCAGGGCCGTGGTCAGGGCCGTGGCCCGGCTCCGCGGGCCGGTCCGCCGTGGAGCGGGGACGGCACGGTGCCGTGCGACGGGCCGCGGTGGGCCCGGGGGCCCGGCACCGGCGTCCCGGGCGGGACGCGGTGCCAGGGGTGGCCGTGCGTACGGGTCAGACGCCCGCGCCGAGCACGGAGTTGATGCGCTGCGGGTCACCGCACACGATCAGCAGGGCGCTCGCCCGGGTCATCGCCGCCGGGAGGGCCCGGGCGGCCGCGTCGTCATCGCCGCCGTTGACCGCGACGACGACCACGGGACGGGCCGAGGCGCGTTCCACGGCAGCGGCGTCGGCGAAGAACACGTCGTCGCGGGCGTCGTGCTGGGCCCAGTAGGACGCGTCGCCGAAGGACAGCTCGTGGGTCGCCCACGGGTGCGGGTCGCCGGTGGTCAGGACCAGGATGTCGCCCGGGGCCCGGCCGGTCTCGAGCAGCAGGTCGACCGCCTCTTCGGCGGCGTCGAGCGCGCCGTCCGCGGGGGCGGGGACCAGCTGGACCTGCGGCTGTGAGGACGACGGGGACCGCGGCGCGGAACGATTCTCCGGCCGGGGCGTCGGGGGCTGCACCGGGCCGGCGTGCTGGCGCGGGGACGCCGGGGGCGCGGGCCTGACCGGGCCGGGGCCCGGACGGCCGGGGCGCGGCGAGGCCGCGGAACGCGGACCGGGTACGGGTCGGGGGGTCGGCGCGGGGCGGCCGGTGGCCGGAGTGGCGCGGGGACCCTGGGCACTCTCGTGAATCTGAGGCTCCTCGGGGGTGAGAGGCATGACTGGATGTCTATCAAACACCGGTGCGAGTGGCACCGGCGGGTGGCGCATTCATGCGCCGCGGAACGGAAGTCTCATCCGTGCGACGCGTGGACGCGGCCTGCTGTTGGGCTGGGCGCTGCCGGGCGTTCAGAAGTCGAAGCCGAGTTGGCCCCCGCTTTCCAGTGCGGCCGCCTCGGCGGAGACGCGGACCTTCTTGAGGTGCCGCCACCGGGGCAGCGCGTCCAGGTAAGCCCAGCTCAGCCGGTGGTACGGCGTGGGACCCCATTCCCGGAGCGCCGCCTTGTGCACCGGCGACGGGTACCCGGCGTTGTCCCCGAACCCGAAGACAGCGCACTGGGCGGACTCCGCCTCCAGCTCCGCCATCATCGCGTCCCTCCGCACCTTGGCGATCACCGAGGCGGCGGCGACCGCCACACAGGACTGGTCGCCCTTGATCACCGTACGGACCCGCCAGGGGTCCCCCAGGTAGTCGTGCTTGCCGTCCAGGATCACCGCGTCGGGCCGCACCGGAAGGGCGTCCAGGGCGCGCACGGCGGCGAGCCGCAGTGCCGCGGTCATCCCGAGCTCGTCGATCTCCTCCGGGGAGGCGTGCCCGAGGGCGTGGGAGGTGACCCACTTCTCGAGCTCCTCGGCCAGTTCGGCACGGCGCTTGGGGCTGATGAGCTTGGAGTCGGTCAGTCCGGCCGGGGGCCGGCGCAGTCCGGTGACAGCGGCACAGACCGTGACGGGACCGGCCCACGCCCCGCGTCCGACCTCGTCGACTCCGGCGATGATCTTGGCGCCGGTGGTCGCCCTGATCGAGCGCTCGACGGTGTGGGTGGGTGGTTCGTACGGCATGGCGCCAGACAGGTTACGCCGCCCGGGGCCGCCCGCGATACCCGGATTGTGTTCCGCCCGCCGGGCGACCCGGCGGCCGACTCCCGCTCACCGGGCCGGGGGGCGCAGGAGCGGAATCATGACCCGATCGATCATCTCCGCCACATCGGCGTCGGTCCATTCGCTGGCGCACATTTTTGACCGGTACATCATCAGGGCGGGCACCACATCGCCAACCATGCGGTCGGTCGCGTCGGCCCGGACGTCACCGCGCTCGATTCCGCGGCGTACGACCTCCTGAAGGAGGCGGGTGAACGGTTCGATCACTCCGTCCACGATCAGCCCCTGGAACCGCCGGGCGGTCACGGTGTCGCATTCGTGAATGACCGCACGGAGCGCCTGGCCGGGCTTGGAGTACATCGCGTCCCGCATCCGGAGGCAGACGGCGGAGAGATCCGCACGGATGCCGCCGAGATCGGCCGCCTCGTCGAACGTCGGAAGTCCGGCCCGGAGGGCGTCCGCGACCAGGTCCTCCTTCGAGGGCCAGCGCCGGTAGACGGCGGCCTTGCCGGTCCGAGCCCCGGCCGCGACGCCCTCCATGGTCAGCCCGTTCCAGCCGACCGTGCTGAGCTGGTCCAGCGCGGCATCGAGGATCGCCCGCTCCAGCACGGCACCCCGGCGCCGCAGGGACACCGGACGCGGCCGGGCGGCGGCCGGCGAAGGCGTAGTAGCCATCAACAACTCTCCATCAGGGGAACTCAGTTGAAACCCGGTTGACTTCCGGAAGTGATCAGTGAACGGTTGCGTTCACTGATGGGGACTCACTACCGTTGCCGAGCAGTGAACGGGCACGTTCACTAACTCGCTCATGGGGGAACCATAGTGACAACCTCTCCACCCGTAACACAGACCAAGCCGGGCGCGGCCCGCCGGGAGGGGCGGCCCGGCGTCGCCCTCACCGTCATCGCCGCCTGCCAGTTGATGGTCGTGCTGGACGCCACGATCGTGAACATCGCGCTTCCCCACATCCAGGACGCGCTGTCCTTCTCGACCACCGACCTCTCGTGGGTGCTCAGCGCGTACACCCTCACCTTCGGCGGTCTGCTGCTGCTCGGCGGCAGGGCGGGCGACATCCTGGGGCGCCGCCGGGTCTTCATGACCGGGATCCTGGTCTTCACCTTCGCCTCCCTGCTGGGAGGGTTCGCCCAGGAGCCCTGGCAGTTGCTCGCCGCACGCGCGCTCCAGGGCGTGGGCGGGGCGATAGCCTCGCCGACCTCCCTCGCCCTCATCACCACGACGTTCCCCGAAGGGCCCGAGCGGAACCGGGCGTTCGGGGTCTTCGCCGCGGTCTCGGCGGGAGGCGGCGCGATCGGCCTGCTGGCCGGCGGGATGCTCACCGAGTGGCTCGACTGGCGCTGGGTGCTCTTCGTCAACGTACCGATCGGTGTGCTCATCGCCGTACTGGCGCCGCTCTACATCAACGAGTCGGAACGGCACCCGGGCCGGTTCGACGTCGCGGGCGCCCTGACGTCGACGCTCGGCATGGCCTCCCTGGTGTACGGATTCATCCGCGCCTCCGAGGAGGGCTGGCGCGACTCGCTCACCATCGGGTCCTTCGCGGCGGCCGTCGTCCTGCTGACCGCCTTCGCGGTCATCGAGTCGCGGGCCCGCGAACCGATCACTCCGCTGCGGATGTTCGCCGACCGCAACCGCTCCGGCACGTACCTCATCATGCTGAGCCTGGCCGCCGCCATGTTCGGGATGTTCTTCTTCATCGTTCTGTTCGTCCAGAACGTCCTGGCCTACAGCCCCATCGAGTCCGGGCTCGCCTTCCTGCCGGTGACGGTCGCGATCATCACGGGAGCGGGGCTCTCGCAGCGGCTGCTCCCGGTCCTGGGGCCGAAGCCGTTCATGGTGACGGGCTCGGCGATCACGGGCGTGGGCCTCTTCTGGCTGACGCTCATCTCGCCGGACAGTTCGTACGTGGGCGGGGTCCTCGGTCCGATGGTGCTGTTCGGCTTCGGCATGGGGCTGAACTTCGTGACGCTGACGCTGACGGCCGTCTCGGGCGTCGCACAGCACGAGGCGGGCGCCGCCTCCGGACTGCTCAACGCCACCCAGCAGGTGGGCGGTTCCCTGGGCCTGTCCATCCTGGTCACCGTGTTCGGCACGGCGAGCCGGGAAGAGGCGGAGAAGCAGGTGCCCGCCTTCCTGGCGCAGGCCACCCCGCAGCAGCGGGAGCAGTTCGCCGCGACCCGCGAACTGCCCGCGCCCTGGGGCCACGACGTGCTGACGGCCGGCATCTCCAGCGCCTTCACGGCTGCCGTGGGCATGGTCGCGGTGGCGCTGATCGCCGCGCTGGTCGTGGTGCGGGTCCGCAAGAGCGACCTGGAGGCGCTCAACGGCACGGCGGAAGCGGCCGGGCCGGCGGGGCCCGGGGTGTAGCCGCGGTGGCGGTCCGTCCTCCCCCGCCGCGAGGGGGAGGACGGGCGGCCGGGCAAGACGATGCGGACACGACCTAGCGGTCGTCGTCCGAACCGTGCTCCCCTTCGGAACCGTGGTCGTCGTCCGAGCCGTGGTTCTCGTCGTAGTAGTAGTCGCCGAACGGGTCGTCGCCCTCGTCGCGCCCCGGTGCGCAGACATAGCCGGTGACCGAGACGCCGCGCGTGTCGATGATGTCCTGGGCGCGTGCCTCGCCCCGGCTGACCGCGTACCAGGGCGTCTCGTCGGCGTCCAGGTCCCGTGCGATGTGCCGCAGGGCACAGGACCGCAGCGGCTCGGGCAGCCGGTCGAGAGCGGGCACGGCATCGGCCGACAGGCCGTCCAGATAGCCGATGTCGATCTTCCCGGTCCTCTCGTAGCGCTGTACGTTCCGCTCGGCGACGAGCCCGTCCGGTGACAGCAGCCCGAAGGCGAGGACACCGGCCGCCGCGCTCGCCGCGACGGCGCGCGGCAGCGGCAGCCGACGGGCGCCGAGCAGGCCGGCCGCCATGATCAGTACGAGGACGACGCCGAGCCACAGCTCCATGGCGGCCACCGAGACCCGCAGCCGGGTGAGCCCGTACGCGTCGACGTACAGGTCCATCCGCCGCAGCGCGGAGGCCACCACCACCAGGGTGAGCACGCACAGGGTGCCGAGGACCGACCGGACCAGGGTGCGGTCGCGGGCACCGTCCCGGGGCGCCCAGCGGAGGGCCAGGCCGATGACGACGAGCGTGAGCAGGGTGGCCCACAGGAGCTGCCAGAAGCCCTGGCGCGCGTACTCGGCGTAGGTGAGGCCGGTCTGGCTCAGCACCTTCTCGTACCCGCCGAAGAGGACGGCGAGCTGGACGGCGTTGAACACCGCGAAGAGCACGTTGAGGACGATGAGCGGCAGCGCCCATTCGAGGCGGGCGCGCGGGCGGCCCGGGGGTACGTGGAGGCGGTCCCACCGCAGCGGTGCGGCGGCCGTACGGGCGGCGGCGATCGCGCCCACCAGGCCGAACGCGAACAGGATGGTGCGCCAGGGCCCCTCGGTGACGGACACGTCCGGCATGAGGGAGCCGAGCAGGTCGGCGAAGGCGGCGTCGGCGCCCGCGAAGAGCGCGCCGAACACGACCAGCAGGCCCACCGCCACCGCGGTCGTACGCAGCACCGGGCCCATCCGCCCCTGGGCGCCGCCCGCCCGCTCCCGCAGCCCGTGCCAGGCCCAGACCAGGCCCGGACCGGTGGAGTGGAAGAGGCCGATGGGGCTGAAGAGGATGCCCCGCCAGGTGCGGCCGCCGTGCAGGGCGAGCGCCGCGAGGTTCAGCGCGGCGACGACGGCGAGGAAGGTGGGCCAGCCCGCGTCCCGCAGCGCGGGCACCGCCAGCAGGGCCAGTCCGCCCACGCCCCAGACCACGGTCCAGGGGCGGAACCGCCGGCCGGCCGCCGCGGCGGCGAAGTAGGCGGCGAGGGCGGCCGGTACGGCGACGATCAGCAGGTTCAGGCCCATGCCCTCACCGAGCAGGAGTGCGCTCAGGACGGCGGTCGCCAGGGCCGACCACAGGGCCGGTGCCGTCATCGGCGCGGGCGGGCGCGGGCGTATGCGCGTCAGCAGAGGCGGAACCTGCGGTGGGGGCGGCCGGTACCCCGGCGGTGCGGCCGCCGGCCACCCGGGTGCCGCGCCCGCGCGGGACGGCGCGTGCCCGTGACCCCGCCAGGGACCGGATCCAGGTCCGTGTCCGTGTCCGGGCCCGTGACCCGGTGCCGGTGGCTGTGCCTGGCCATGCCCGTGACCCGGTGCCTGGCTCTGCCCGTGCCCCTGGCCCGCAGCGGTCGCGTGACCGGCACCCGGAGTGGCCGTACGGGAAGCGGCGCCGGGGGCCGGGGCCTTGTCGAGGAGGCCCTGAGCCGCAGCCTTGTCCGCGGAACCCGGGGCCGGGGAGACCTTCGGGGCTGCCGGGGCCTTTGGGTCTTCTGTGGCTGCCGGGGCCTCCGGGGCTCCCGGTACATCCGAGGGCGCCGGACCCCGCGCGTCCTCCGGCAGCGGCCCTTCCGGCGCCCCTTCCGGTGCCCCTTCCGGCGCACCGTTCGGCGCACCGTTCGGCGCACTTCCCGACGGCTCCTCCGGGGGAGGTGACGATGATGGCGATGCGGACGGCGTGTCTGGCACGGGACCCCCTCCCGACCGGGGCCCTGGCCGCACGGCGGCGGTGTCGTACGGGCCCGGCCTCTGGTCAGCGCGCACTTGTCATGATCAAGGCGGCGGCGTGGCCGAAAGGGTAGCCCGGAAGCGGGCGGGTTCCCGTCCGGCCGCCGGGCTGTGGCAGGACCGTGACACTCGGGTCAGCGGGCGAGCGGTCCCGTGGGCACCCAGCCGGGCAGCGCTTCCGTCCGGTCCAGCCACTCCGCCGGGGGCGCACCGGCGGCCGTGGCGGCCACCACTCCCCCGGCGATGGCGCACGTCGTGTCGACGTCCCCGCCGACCTGCGCCGTGGTCCAGAAGGCCCGCTCGTAGTCGCCCAGGGCGCGGGCGGCCGACCAGAGGGCGAAGGGCACCGTGTCGTGGGCGCTGGTGCGCCGGCCGCTGCCGAGCACCGCCGCGACGGTCGCCGCGTCGCCGTAGTCGAGCATGTCCCGGGCGCGGCGCAGTCCCGCCCCGACCGCGCTGCGCGGCACGAGCGCGACGACGCCGTCGAGCAGCGTCTCCGGCGTGGGCGGTCCCGCCGGGTCGGCCGCGAGGGCCGCGGCGGCGGCGACCGCCATGCACCCGACGACGGCCTCCCGGTGCTGGTGGGTGGTGTACGAGGAGATCTCGGCCTGGTGGGTCGCCTGCTCCGGGTCGTCGGCATACCAGGCGCCGAGGGGGGCGATGCGCATGGCCGCGCCGTTGCCCCAGGAGCCCTGCCCCTTGAACAGCCCGGCGGCCAGTTCCCGCCAGTCGCCGCCCTCGCGGATCAGCCGGAGCATCCGGTTGACGGCGGGCCCGTACCCGCGGTCGAAGTCGTGGTGCTCGGCGAACGAGCGGGCGAGCGCGTCCTGGTCGACGCGGTCGTGCTCGGCGAGAACGGCCAGCACGGAGCACGCCATCTCGGTGTCGTCGGTCCACTGCCAGGTACCGGGCGGCAGCTCGCGCCGCTTGAGCAGGGGATAGTGGGCGGGTACGAAGAACTGGGAGCCCAGGGCGTCTCCCACGGACAGGCCGCGCAGGCTGGCCAGGGCGCGTTCGAAGCGCCGGTCGGAAGAGGAGTCAGCGGTCATCGCCCTGCCACTCTATCCGGGTGCCGTACGGCTCGGGGGCACGCCAGCGCTCGAACGGCCGGTCCAGCGCGTAACGCCCGTCCTCTCCCAGCAGGAGCATCCGGACGTCGCCGTTGCGCGGGTTGGACAGCGACTCGAATTCCGCGACCGTCCAGTGGAACCAGCGCATGCAGAACAGCCGCATGGTGAGCCCGTGCGTCACGAGCAGGACGTTCGGCGGGTGGTCGGGCGCCTCGAAGCTGCGGTGGAGGCTCTCCAGGAAGGCGCCGACCCGGTCGTACACGTCGGCCCCCGACTCGCCCTGGGCGAACCGGTAGAAGAAGTGGCCGTAGGCGTCCCGGTACGCCTTCTGGCGCCGGACGTCCTCCCGGTCCTGCCAGTTCCCCCAGTCCTGCTCCCGCAGCCGGGGCTCCTCCCGGACCCGTACCAGCGCCGGGTCCAGCCGCAGCGCCCGGAAGGTCTCGTGGGTGCGGCGGTACGGGGAGATGTAGACGCTCACGCGCTCGTCCCCGAAAACGGCCCGCAGCCGCTCCCCGGCCGCCTCGGCCTGCCGCCTCCCCCGCTCGGTGAGCCCCAGGGCGTGGTCGGGCTCGCGTTCGTACACGGTGTCATCGGCGTTGCCCTCCGATTCGCCGTGCCGTACGAGAACGATGCGCCGCGGTCGTGCCATGCCACGACCCTAGAACGCCCGCTCCGGGGCGGCTCGGCCGGGACCGGCGCCCGCCCTCCGTCCGGCGTACCACCGAGGCGGCATCCCGCCACAGCCCACCGCCACCGCCGGCCCGCCACCGCCACCGCCCGGCCGGCGGCGCGCCCAAGCCGCTCAGACCGTCCAGGCCGCTTCCAGGTCCACCACGTCCCCCGACAGGGCCGCCACGTCCGCCTCGATCTGCGCGCGCAGGGCCAGCCGTTCCACGCGCTCGGTGCGGTACTTGCCGTGCTCGGCGGCCGAGCGCCACATCGACAGGACGAGGAACTCGTTGCCCGGCGCTTCCCCGAACAGCCCGCGCAGCATCCCGGGCGAACCGGCCATCGCGGGGTTCCACACCTTCTCCTGCATCAGCGCGTAGTGCTCGACCCGCTCCTCGTGGATCCTGCTGTGCGCGACGCGGACGACGTCGGCGTCGGTGAAGCGGGGCTCGAAGCCGGTCTTCACGTCGAAGCGGTGCTCGAACAGTTTGACCTGGGCGTCCTTGAACGTGCCCGACTGCGCGGCCGCCAGCCGGTCGTGCGAGCGCGCCATGAACGAGTCGTAGAAGGGCCGGCTCTCCCAGAAGGAGAAGACATGGGCGACACCCGGCCGGCTACGGCTCCAGCCGCCCCCTTGGCCACGGAAACCCGGCTCACCCAGCAGCCCCGCCCACTTCCGCTGCCCCCGCTCGAACCCACGACGGTCCACCACGGTGCAGCGAATCCACTTGACCAGCACCGCGCCATCGTACGGCGCCGGGCCGGGCCCCGGCCCCCGTCCCGCCCACCCCGTCCGATCGGCCACCCGCCCCGGCACACACGTCCGACGGGGGTCGAACGGCCCGCACAATGGCGCGACGAGCTGCCCCGGCAGCGTCCGGCACGCCGGATCCCGCAGTGAGCGCGTGACACCATGGCACGGGCAAGGAGCGTTCCGTCACGGGCGGTTGGCCCGGCCCGTGGGAGAGCAGGAGAGAGGGGAATCCCGTGAGCAGTGCCAACAAGGGGGTCGGCAAGGTCGAGGTGACACTCAAGTGGGACCCGAGCCCCGCCGGTGCCCCCGACCGTGATCTCGACATCATCGCCGCCGTCTACCGGGCCGAGGAGCCGCACGGCGCACCCGCTTATCTGGTGCACTTCGGCAGCCGTTCCCCGGACGGGACGATCACCCTCCAGAGGGAGAGCCGCACCGGGCAGGGCTTCGGTTTCGACGAGGCCATGACGCTGGAGCTGAACCGGCTGTCACCGGAGTACGCGCGCGTGGTGGTGGGTGTGGCCATACAGCAGGGCGGCGGACGCACCACGTTCGGCGACATCGCCAACGCCCTGGTGCTCGTGAAGGAGGGGTACCGGGAGCTGGACGGCTACGGCTTCGCCGACCTCGGCGAGGCCACGGCCGTGACCGTCGTGGAGTTCTTCCGCGACGCCGGCGGAGGCTGGGCCTGGCGCCGTGCGGTCCGCGGATTCGACGCCGACCCGCAGGCGTTCACCGAGCTGATGGGCGCCGAGCAGGCCTAGGTCGTGTCCACCCCGGCGCCCGGCGCACCCGGACGGCGCGGGAACGGGGACAGCACGGGCACGGGGACGGGGACAGCACGGAACGGGAGCGGGGACGGGAGGGCCGGAACGATCCGGCCCTCCCGTCCCCGTCGAGCGCTCAGCGCCCGGGCGTCAGCTGCAACCGCTGGTCGAGCCGCAGCCCTCGCAGATGTAGCAGGAACCGGCGCGCTGCATCTTCGTACCGCACGAGAAGCAGAGCGGGGCGTCCGCGCTGATGCCGAGCTGCATCTCGACGAGCTCCGCCGAGGTGTGCGCCTGCTTCGGGGCGGGAGCCTCCGCCTTCGCCGGCGCGGCGGCGGCCGCGACGGCCTTGGGGGCCTCCTGCTGGCGCGGGGCGGACTGGGCCAGGCCCTCGACGTCCACCTCGACGTCGTCGGACTGCTCGTACGAGCCGGTCTCCAGGTGGCGCTGGCGCTCCTCGGCCGAGTGGATGCCGAGCGCGGAGCGCGTCTCGAACGGCAGGAAGTCGAGCGCCAGGCGGCGGAAGATGTAGTCGACGATCGACTGCGCCATCCGCACGTCCGGGTCGTCCGTCATACCGGCCGGCTCGAAGCGCATGTTCGTGAACTTGGAGACGTAGGTCTCCAGGGGCACGCCGTACTGGAGACCGACCGAGACGGCGATGGAGAAGGCGTCCATCATGCCCGCGAGGGTGGAGCCCTGCTTCGACATCTTCAGGAAGACCTCGCCGAGACCGTCGTCCGGGTAGGAGTTGGCGGTCATGTACCCCTCGGCGCCGCCCACCGTGAAGGAGGTGGTGATGCCGGGGCGGCCCTTGGGGAGGCGCTTGCGGACGGGGCGGTACTCGACGACCTTCTCGACCGCCGCGCGGATCGTCTCCTCGGCCTTCTCCGTGACCTCGGCCTTCTCCTGCTCCTTCTTCTTGGCGGAGAGGGGCTGGCCGACCTTGCAGTTGTCGCGGTAGATGGCGAGCGCCTTGACGCCCATCTTCCACGCCTCGAAGTAGACCTCCTCGACGTCCTCGACGGTGGCCGTCTCGGGGAGGTTGACCGTCTTGGACAGCGCGCCGGAGATCCACGGCTGGATCGCGGCCATCATGCGGACGTGCCCCATCGCGGAGATGGAACGCTCGCCCATGGCGCAGTCGAAGACCTCGTAGTGCTCCGGCTTCAGACCGGGCGCGTCGATCACGTTGCCGTGCTCGGCGATGTGGGCGACGATCGCCTCGATCTGCTCCTCGTGGTAGCCGAGGCGGCGCAGCGCCTGCGGCACGGTGCCGTTGACGATCTGCATCGAGCCGCCGCCGACCAGCTTCTTGAACTTGACCAGCGCGAGGTCCGGCTCCAGGCCGGTGGTGTCGCAGGACATCGCCAGGCCGATGGTGCCGGTCGGGGCGATGACGGAGGCCTGGGCGTTGCGGAAGCCGTTCTTCTCGCCGAGGCGGATCACGTCCTGCCAGGCCTCCGTGGCGGCGGCCCAGATCGGGGTGTCCAGGTCGTCCATGCGGACGGCCTTGGCGTTGGCGTCGGCGTGCTGGCGCATGACGCGCTTGTGCGGCTCGGCGTTGAGGGCGTAGCCGTCGTACGGGCCGACGACCGCGGCCAGCTCGGCGGAGCGCCGGTAGGAGGTACCGGTCATCAGCGAGGTGATGGCGCCGGCGAGGGCGCGGCCGCCGTCCGAGTCGTACGCGTGGCCGGTGGCCATCAGCAGGGCGCCGAGGTTGGCGTAGCCGATGCCGAGCTGGCGGAAGGCGCGGGTGTTCTCGCCGATCTTCTGGGTCGGGAAGTCGGCGAAGCAGATGGAGATGTCCATCGCGGTGATGACCAGCTCGACGACCTTGGCGAAGCGCTCGGAGTCGAACGACTGGTTGCCCTTGCCGTCGTCCTTGAGGAACTTCATCAGGTTCAGCGAGGCCAGGTTGCACGAGGTGTTGTCCAGGTGCATGTACTCGCTGCACGGGTTCGAGCCGTTGATCCGGCCGGACTCCGGGCACGTGTGCCAGTGGTTGATGGTGTCGTCGTACTGGATGCCGGGGTCGGCGCAGGCCCAGGCGGCCTCGGCCATCTTGCGGAAGAGCGACTTGGCGTCGACCTCCTCGATGACCTCGCCGGTCATGCGGGACGTCAGGCCGAACGTGCCGCCCTGCTCGACGGCCTTCATGAACGTGTCGTTCACACGGACCGAGTTGTTGGCGTTCTGGTACTGGACGGACGTGATGTCGTCGCCGCCCAGGTCCATGTCGAAGCCCGCGTCACGCAGGGCGCGGATCTTCTCCTCCTCCTTGACCTTGGTCTCGATGAAGTCCTCGATGTCGGGGTGGTCGACGTCCAGGATGACCATCTTGGCGGCGCGGCGGGTGGCGCCACCGGACTTGATCGTTCCGGCGGAGGCGTCGGCGCCGCGCATGAAGGAGACCGGGCCGGAGGCGTTGCCGCCGGAGGAGAGCAGCTCCTTGGAGGAGCGGATGCGGGAGAGGTTCAGGCCGGCGCCGGAGCCGCCCTTGAAGATCATGCCCTCTTCCTTGTACCAGTCGAGGATCGACTCCATGGAGTCGTCGACGGACAGGATGAAGCAGGCGGAGACCTGCTGGGGCTGCGGCGTCCCGACGTTGAACCACACCGGCGAGTTGAAGCTGAAGATCTGGTGCAGGAGGGCGTACGCCAGTTCGTGCTCGAAGATCTCGGCGTCCGCGGGGGTGGCGAAGTACTGGTGGTCCTCGCCGGCCTTGCGGTAGGTCTTCACAATCCGGTCGATGAGCTGCTTGAGACCGGTCTCGCGCTGCGGGGTGCCGACGGCCCCGCGGAAGTACTTGCTGGTGACGATGTTGACCGCGTTCACCGACCAGAAGTCGGGGAACTCGACGCCACGCTGCTCGAAATTGACCGAGCCGTCGCGCCAGTTGGTCATGACGACGTCACGACGCTCCCACACGACCTCGTCGTACGGATGCACGCCGGGGGTGGTGTGGATGCGCTCGATGCGCAGTCCCTTGTTCACCTTGGAGCCCTTGGTACGGGACCCTCGTGCCGGGCCGCTCGCCGTCTCTGTCATGCCGCCTCCCATATACGGGCAAAAACACCCTGAAGTGCCCAGATCTTCCCAAGGCACATTTTCTGTCTGCTGTCCCGGACGCCACGCACAGCGCCCGTGACACGTCGATGTCCGCTCAGCCGCCTGCCGCCGGCCCCTCGCCGGGCCGGATCAGTCGGCGGCGGTGGCGGGAACCGGGACCCCGGGGGTCGCTCCGGTTCCGCCGTCCTCCACGGGGGGCCGCTGCTCGCGGAGTTCCGCGATGGCGGCCTCGAAGTCTTCGAGTGAGTCGAACGCCCTGTACACGGACGCGAAGCGCAGGTACGCGACGAGGTCGAGTTCCTGCAACGGGCCCAGTATGGCGAGTCCGACGTCATGAGTGGTCAGCTCCGCACTGCCGGTGGCGCGCACCGCCTCCTCGACCCGCTGGCCGAGCTTGGCGAGGGCGTCCTCGGTGACCGGCCGCCCCTGGCACGCCTTGCGCACTCCCGAGATGACCTTGCTGCGACTGAAGGGCTCGGTGACCCCGCTGCGCTTGATCACCATGAGCGACGCGGTCTCCACCGTGGTGAAACGGCGGGAGCAGTCGGGACACTGCCGGCGGCGGCGGATGGCCGTTCCGTCGTCGGTGGTGCGACTGTCGACGACACGGCTGTCGGGGTGCCTGCAGAAGGGGCAGTGCATCTCCCAACCCTCCTTCACAGCACGACTGAATAGCCTCGTCAGGGCCGTGAGAGCCCCTCGAAGCAGCCACAAGCATAGGCGATGACCACGCCCCCGACAGACCGGGGGACCACAACTTGTGGGTGGCCGGTGCAATCCAACCACTAGATCTGGGGTCGAGTCGTCTTTTCGGGACCTGACGCGTGTCGCGCGCCATGGCCTCGGGGACAGCCCCAGAGCCTACGGGAAGCGCGCGGCGCCCCGGATCGCGGGGGGCGGCACGCCCGCCCGGGCCGAGGTCCACGAAAGGCCGCCCAGGCACCGGAAGGGCACCGCCCGGCGCCACACGGGGACGGCCGGAGGCCCGGGGCCGGCCGCTCCGGGGCCCTCTGCCCCGGAACGCGGCGCACACGCCCAACGCGGGCCGTCGTGACGGCGCGTAGTCGCCCGCACACACCGGCGCACTGGGGGCGGAGGTCGCCGTACGGGTCATGGAAGGCCGCCCGCGAACCCACCGGGTCCGGACCCGGGCCGGGCGCCCGCCGGTGGCCCGGGCCCCGCCCGCGGGCCCTCCTCCCCCTCCTCGGCGGCCTGGAGCGGCAGCGGGGGCCTCCGGCGGGCCCGCCTCGGGCGGCGGCGTCGCCACGGGGGCTCCGCAGGGCGGGCCATGAGGGTCCGAATTCGCAGGAGCGAACGCTCGGAACCGTTCCGTCGGCGCCCCGGTTCCCGCGTCCTCCCGGGCGGGCGTTACGGTGATGACCGGATCACCCCGGCCTCGCGCGGCCGGAAAGTGATCGCACATACACCTCGACACACGCACACGTAAGCCAATCTGCGATTTTTCACTCGAACGTGTGTTTGGCGCAACCTTTCGAAAGCAACTACCGTTGTCCAGCTAGGGAGACCATTCGAGAGGGGCCGCCGACGTGACCACCACCGCAGACACCGCCACCATCACTGCCCAGGACCGCTCCCAGAGCCGACTCGAGCCGGTGCATGCCATGAACGAGACGAACACGAACGCGGAGGGGCCCAAGCCCACTCGCTCGCTGCCCGGCCGACCTCCAGGCATCCGGGCGGACAGCTCCGGGCTCACGGACCGGCAGCGGCGGGTCATCGAGGTCATCCGGGACTCGGTCCAGCGGCGCGGTTACCCGCCGTCGATGCGGGAGATCGGCCAGGCGGTGGGACTGTCCAGCACCTCGTCGGTCGCCCACCAGCTGATGGCCCTGGAGCGCAAGGGCTTCCTGCGCCGGGACCCGCACCGGCCCAGGGCCTACGAGGTCCGCGGGTCCGACCAGCCGAGCAGCCAGCCGACCGACACCACGGGCAAGCCCGCCGCGTCGTACGTCCCGCTCGTCGGCCGTATCGCGGCCGGCGGACCGATCCTCGCCGAGGAGTCGGTGGAGGACGTGTTCCCCCTCCCCCGCCAGCTCGTCGGTGACGGAGAGCTGTTCGTGCTGAAGGTCGTCGGCGACTCGATGATCGAGGCCGCCATCTGTGACGGCGACTGGGTGACCGTCCGCCGCCAGCCCGTCGCGGAGAACGGCGACATCGTGGCGGCCATGCTCGACGGCGAGGCCACGGTCAAGCGCTTCAAGCGCGAGGACGGCCATGTCTGGCTGCTCCCGCACAACGCGGCGTACCAGCCCATCCCCGGCGACGAGGCCACGATCCTCGGCAAGGTGGTGGCCGTACTGCGGCGCGTGTGACACACCGCGCCGGCTCCGACCGGGCCCCGGGACCCACTGCGCCGGTCCCGGGGCCCTACCTGTCTGCCGAGGGCCTCGCCGCTCCCCCGCCGGTCCTCCGCCTCTCCCGCTCCCCCGCCTCTCCCTAGGGGGTGGACTTGGCGGCGGCGTCGATGGCGGCGAGCGAGCGCCGCACCTGGTTGCGGTCGGTCGTGTACCAGAAGTCGGGCAGCGAGGCCCGCAGATAGCTGCCGTACCGGGCGGTGGCCAGGCGCGGATCCAGCACCGCCACCACCCCCCGGTCGCCCGTCGCCCGCACCAGCCGGCCCGCGCCCTGCGCCATCAGCAGCGCCGCGTGCGTCGCGGCGACGGCCATGAAGCCGTTGCCGCCCGCCTCCTCCACGGCCTTCTGCCGGGCGCTCATCAGCGGGTCGTCGGGCCGGGGGAACGGAATGCGGTCCATCACCACAAGCTGGCAGTTCGGTCCGGGCACGTCCACGCCCTGCCACAGCGACAGCGTGCCGAACAGGCAGGTCTCCGCGTCGGCGGCGAAGTTCTTGATCAGCTCGCCCAGGGTGTCCTCGCCCTGGAGGAGGATCGGCTTGTCGAGCCTGCCGCGAAGCTCCTCGGCGGCGGCCTGGGCCGCCCGCATGGACGAGAAGAGGCCGAGGGTCCGCCCGCCGGCCGCCTCGACCAGCTCGGCCAGCTCGTCCATCATGTCGCCGCGGCTGCCCTCCCTGCCCGGTGTGGCCAGGTGCTTCGCCACGTACAGGATCCCCTGCTTCGGGTAGTCGAAGGGCGAACCGACGTCGATGCCCTTCCACACCGGCACGTCCTCGTCCTCCGTGCCCACCGTGCCCTCCGGGGGCAGCCCCAGCGAGGCGCCCACTCCGTTGAAGTCACCGCCCAGCTTGAGCGTGGCCGACGTGAGGACGACCGAGCGCTCGGCGAAGAGCTTCTCCCGCAGCAGACCCGAGACCGACAGCGGCGCCACCCGCAGCGACGCCCCGAAGCGGTCGTGCCTCTCGTACCAGACGACGTCGTACTCGGAGCCCTGGGTGATGCGCTCCGCCACGTCGTGCACGGTCTCCACGGAGGCCCTGGCCTGCTTGCGGACGGCGTCCTCGTCCTGCACGGACTTGTCGCGGGTGGTGCCCAGCGCCGAGACGACCGCGCGCGCCGCGTCCCGCAGCGCCATCAGCGCGTACCCCAGGTCCTCGGGGATCTCCTCCAGCCGGCCGGGCAGGGCCAGCTCCATCAGCCGCTCGAAGCCCTCGGCCGCCGTCTGGAGCTGGTCGGCGACCTTCTCGTCGACCAGCTTGGCCGCCCGGCGCACCGCGCGGTTGACCTGGCCGGGGGTGAGCTCACCGGTCGCGACGCCGGTGACCCGGGAGACCAGCTCGTGCGCCTCGTCCACGATCAGGACCTCGTGCTGCGGCAGCACCGGGGCGCCCTCGATCGCGTCGATCGCGAGCAGGGCGTGGTTGGTGACCACGACGTCGGCGAGCTTGGCGCGCTCGCGCGCGGCCTCGGCGAAGCACTCCGCCCCGTACGCGCACTTCGACGCGCCCAGGCACTCCCGGGACGTGACCGACACCTGCGACCAGGCGCGGTCGGACACACCGGGCGTCAGGTCGTCCCGGTCCCCGGTCTCGGTGTCGTCGGACCAGTCGCGCAGGCGCAGCAGGTCCTGGCCGAGCTTGCTGGTCGGCGCGGCCGCCTCGAAGGGGTCGAAGAGGCCGTCCTCCTCTTCCTGCGGAACGCCCTCGTGCAGCCGGTGCAGGCACAGGTAGTTCGACCGCCCCTTGAGCATCGCGAACTCCGGGCGGCGCCGGAGCTGCGGATGCAGGGCGTCCACCGTGCGCGGCAGGTCGCGCTCGACGAGCTGGCGCTGGAGGGCCAGCGTCGCCGTCGCGACCACCACCCGGTCCCCGTGCGCCAGCGCGGGCACCAGGTAGCCCAGCGACTTTCCGGTGCCGGTGCCGGCCTGGACCAGCAGGTGGGAACCGTCGTCGATGGCCTGCGCCACGGCCTCGGCCATGGTGACCTGGCCTGGCCGTTCCACGCCGCCGACGGCGGACACGGCGGCGTGGAGGAGCTCGGGGAGGGATGGCTTCGTCATAGCCCGTCCACCCTACGGCGCGCCACTGACAACCGGGTCACGCGAGCGGGTTGGGGACGGTGCCGTGGATGGCCGCGTGCGGCCGCTCGGCCCGGTCGCGGTAGCCGTCCAGGTGCAGTCGGTTCCGGTTGAGGCACAGCCGCTCGATACGGGGCGTGAGCAGGTCGAACAGCTCGTAGCGGTCCTTGAGCTCCGGGAAGCGCGCCTGGTGCCCCAGGATCTCCGCCCGGACGAGTGACCAGAAGTCCCGCTCGGGCACGTCCAGTTGCTCCTCGCACAGCGGCGCCAGGTAGCGGAAGACGCCCACGAAGAGCCCCGAGTGGATGAACTGGGTCAGGAACGCCGGCTCCTCGGTGAGGAGCACCGCCCGTACGTCCTCCGGCATCGAGTCGAGCTCGGGGACGGGACGGGCGCTGACGTTGATGTCGTCGACGAAGTCCTTGATCGCCAGCCGTACCGGCACGTCCCGGCCGTCGAAGACCACGATGGTGTTCTCGCCGTGCGGGGAGAACACGGTGCCGTAGCGGTAGAGGAAGTGCAGCAAGGGGGGCAGCAGGGCGGCGAAGAGGTGCCGCAGCCAGTCCACGGGGTCGAGACCCGACCGGGCCACCAGCTCGGCGGTGAAGGAGCGGCCGGCGGGGTCGGTGTGGAGCAGGGCCGCCAGGGTGCGGGCGCGCTCGCCGGGAGGAAGGCGCAGGGGCTCCCGCCAGATCGCCCCGAGCAGTTCCTTGTACTGGTACGGGGCCTCCGGCAGGTGGTCGTACAGGGGGTGCTCGACCGTGACGGAGGCGACCTCGCCCAGGAGGACGACCCCGCAGTCGTCGCGCAGGAACGGGTCCGCGTCGCGCAGGGCGTGCACCCAGGAGGTGACGGCGGGGGCGGCGAGGGTGCGCTCGGTGGGCAGTCCGCGCCAGACGAGGGTGTTCAGGACGGACAGCGGCAGTTTCACGCTGAACCGGTCGGGCCGGCTGACGTTGAGGAACGTACGGATGGACTGCTGGGGCAGGCGGAGGTCGCCGTCGGCCGGGAGCGGCACGATGGTGCCCTCGGCGATGGCGGGCGCGTAGAGCGGCAGCAGCACCTCGTCCCACTGCCAGGGGTGCACGGGGAGGTAGAGGTACGCCGCCGGGTCGAGGCCGCGGGCCCGGAGCTCGGCGGCGAACGCGTCGCGCGGCCCGGGGTCGAGTTCCCGGTCGTAGAGGTGCCCGGGGGTGGGCAGCGCGGGGACACCGCGGTAGGAGGCGAGGGACGTGCTGACGGCGATCCAGGGAAGCGGGGCGGCGCGGCGTGCTTCCGGCGCCCACCGGGCGGCGTCGCCGGCGGAGAAGCCGATGCGGCCCTTGTTGAAGACGATCCACGGGTGGCCGGTCTGGTGGCCTTCGAGTTCCGCGTAGCCGAGGTCGGCGAGCCGGTCGGCGGTGAGCGCCGTCCGGTCCAGCCGGGTGTCGGCGGCGAGCGTGGTGGTCAGCTCGCGGAGGAGGTGCCCGAGCGTGGCGCCGTCCAGGCGGAGGAGCCGGCGGGCCCGGACGAGGAAGTCCAGGGGGTCGGTGAACGGCTGCCCGTCCCGGGTGATCGACCCGGGGTCGACCCGCCAGCTCCCGTAGGCGGTGCGGCGCGCGTGGAAGGCCAGCTCGGTCCCGTCGTCGAGGCGGAGCGTGTACGGCGCCTCCGGCTCGGACGGGTCGGCGCGGTCGGACGGGTTCGTGGGCGGCCGCCCGCCGGCGGGGGCGGCGTCGGGCGTGGTGGCCGGCCGGGCGGGCTCGATGATCTCCTCATACGCGAACTCGCCCAGCATCTTGGCCAGGAGATGGCGCGAGGCGCGCGCCCACGCCTCCGGGTTCAGCTCGGGCGGGGCCGGCGGGGACGGCGGTGCGGTGGAGGGTTGCGGCGCGCGGCGGGACGGCGGCACGGGCCGTGCGGGCGCGGCGGGCGGGGCCGTGGTGGCAGGCGCGGCGGGCGGGGCCGTGGTGGCGGGCGGGGCGGGCGCGGTGGTGCTGGTCGGCGGCATGGGCGGCTCGGCGGAGTCATGGGTGGCAGGCGGTTTCGGCACGGGGACTCCTCGGGTGGGAACCGATGCGGGTCGAGCGGGTATGGAACGCGGCGGGTGGTTCACAGCAGGTGTCGCAGACGGCGGTCGCGGATCACCAGGGCGGCTCGCTTGTCGGGGAGGTCGAGTTCGGCGGAGAAGCGGAAGCCCGCGCTCAGGAAGGCCGACACGGACGGCGTGTTGCGGATGTCCGGTTCGGCGATCACCCGGGCGCAGCGCGGGCGGTGGTCGAGGACCAGGTCGGAGACCGCCCGGAGCAGGGCGGTGCCCACGCCCCGGCCGCGGTCGCCGACGCCCCCGACGAGCAGGTGGACACCGGTGTCGTGGGGGCGGGCCGGGTAGTGGCGGGCCAGCGGGTCGAGGTCGGCGCGGTAGATCTCGAAGTAGCTCATGGGCGTGGCGCCGAGCACGCCCAGGCACGGCACGCTGCGCCCGTCGCCGTGGAGTTGGGCCCGTACGTGGGCCTCCGTGACCGACTCGGCTCCGGCGAGCTCCCAGAAGGCGGCGACCGCGGGGTCGTTCATCCACCGGCTGATCAGGGTCAGGTCGCGCTCGATGCGTACGGGGACGAGCCGGAACTCACC
This sequence comes from Streptomyces sp. NPDC016309, assembly GCF_043077235.1. Lineage (NCBI taxonomy): Bacteria > Bacillati > Actinomycetota > Actinomycetes > Kitasatosporales > Streptomycetaceae > Streptomyces > Streptomyces sp. NPDC016309. The sequence continues at coordinate 100,996 of NZ_JBIBSG010000012.1, forward strand.
GAACGGGGTGGTGGTGGGGCCCCAGTCGGCGACGGCGTCCAGCAGTTCGCCGTCGCCGCCGGCCGGGGACCGCGGTCCGGGATCCGGCCCGTCCGGCCCGCCGAGCAGGGTGATCAGCTCGTCGGGCAGCCGTAGGTCCAGGGTGTCCTCCGTGCCCACGCCGGCCGTGGCGGGGGAACCGGATCCGGTGGCGGAGCTCGCGTCGGTGGGAGGCACGGGGCGCTGTCCTCTCGGCGTTCGGGTGGGGGCGTCGCGTCAGCGGCGGAGGGGGTTGGCGATGGTGACGTACACGGACTGGGTGTCGACGGGCCCGACGAGCTCGTCGAGGCCGTGCAGCCGGGTCAGCAGGTTGGCCTTGCAGCGCAGGGTCGGGCTCTCCAGGAGCCGGGCCGGCAGCGGTGAGCCGAGGCCGGTGGTGGTGGTGAGGAACCGGCGGAAGGCGGCCAGGAGGAGCCGTTCGTCGGCGAGGCGCTGGGCGCCGAAGGCGCCGATCAGGCCGAAGACGTTGTTGATGGCGAGGTAGTAGGCGAACCGCTCGTCGGTGACGTCGTCGGAGACGAAGGTGTCGCTGCGGGTGCCGATGCCGGGGAGCCGGCGTTCCAGTGCGGCACGGTGCGACTCGCGGAAGTAGTAGCCCTGGTTGTCGCGGTAGCGGCCGCCGCGGGGCCACCCGTCCGGGTCGAGGATGACCAGGGTGTTCTGCTGGTGGGCCTCCAGGGCCACGCCGGCCGTGCCGTCGAGCCAGAGGACGGGGCGGACGACCTGGTCGAGGTAGCGGAGGAACCACTCGGCGGCGACGGCTCCGGTGGGCCGGCCGGTGCGGGCGGCGAGCCGGGAGACGGTGAGGGCCAGCCGGGAACGCATTCCGGTGCTGCCGGGCCAGGGGCGCGGGGCGGTGAGGCCCGCGATGCAGACGGCGTCGTCCCCGATGCCGAAGGGGTTGTGGCGGAGGATGACGTCGAGTCCGGGGACGGGTTCGCCGGCCGGGGTGTCGACGGCGAGCCAGGCCGGGTCGCGCACGATGTCGAAGTGCGGGTGGGCGGCCTGCCACTCCTCGGCGAGGCCGGTGCGCAGCAGCCGGTGCACCTCGACGCCGCGGTGCAGTTCCTTGCGGAGGTTCTCACGGCGGGAGTTGGTGATGCGGACGCCGAGGGACAGCTTGAGCATGGCCGGGGCGCCGGGCCGGTGGACGGTGCGGACGGAGGAGGTGGGGTGCCAGTGCTCGCCGTGGGCGCCGAGGTCGTGGAGCAGGCCGGCGGAGAGGAGTTCGGCGACGGCGGGGCGGTGGCGCAGGTCGCGGGCCTGCCAGGGGTGCAGCGGGAGGGCGGCGGTGCCGGCGGGCAGGGGGAGGTCGCCGGCGAGGCGGGCGGTGAGGTGCTCGGCGGTACGGGGGCGGCCCTGTTCGGTCCAGGCGGAGTCGGTGGCCAGCACGGACCGGTCGACGGCCATCCAGTGCAGCGGGAAGGAGCCGTTCACCTCGGGCGAGTAGAGCGCGGCCTCGGCGTCGGAGAGGCCTTCGCGGCTCTTCGGGGTGGGGTGGAGGGGGTGGCCGAGGAGGAGGGACTGCTCGGCGGTCAGGAAGAGGTCGGCGTCGGCGGTGGGTCCGGGGTGCCGGCGGCGGTGGGCGATGAATCCGGCGGTGCGGCGTACGGAGTCGGCGACCCGGCTTACCAGGTCGGCGCCTTCCCGGCGGTCGCCGGCGGGGCCGGACTCGCGGCTGATGAGGGCGGCGAGGGTGACGGCGTCCACGGGCGGGGCGCCCGGTGGGGCGCCTTCGAGGGCGGGCGGTCCGAAGCGGTGCCAGCCGGTGGGTGACCAGTGGTGGACGGGGACGAGGAGGGCGGTCCCGGAGGCGCCGAGCGGCACGCGGAGGGTCGTGCCCGCCGGCGGGGGCGGGTTCTTCTCCCGTACCCAGCAGCGCAGCAGGTTCTCGGTGGCGGCGGCGTCCGCGGCGTGGTGGGCGTCCGGATGGTCCAGGGGGTCGAGGGGGTCGTCGTGCGTTCCGCTGCCGGGTGCGGTGCCCGTGGCCGCCGGAGCGGGGCCGGGCAGGTCTTCGTACCCCCCGGAGTGCTGGCGCGGCACGGTCGTCGACTCGCCCGGGAGGACGCCGGGGGCGGTGGGAGGGCCGTCGGCGCCGGGTGCTGCGGGGACGGGAGTGGGGTTCACGGCGTGGGACTTTCTGGTGAGGAGGTGCGGGTTCAGCGGGACGGACCCGGGTCGCCGGTGTGCGGCGGGGTGCGCTCGGCGGCGGCCAGGGCGTCGGCGAAGCGGTCGAGGACGGCGACGGCCTGGCCGTCGGTGAGCGTGAGCGGGGGCAGGAGGCGTACGACGGCGTCGCACCGGCCGCCGAGTTCGACGATCAGGCCGCGCCGGAGGCACTCGCGCTGGACGGCGGCGGCGAGGGCGGCGTCGGGGGGCGGAACGTCGGCGGTGGTGTCGGGGTCGACGAGCTCGACGCCGATCATGAGTCCCCGGCCGCGCACGTCACCGATGCGGGGATCGGCGGCGGCCAGGCCCTGGAGCTGCCCCAGCATGCGCCCCCCGAGGATGGCCGCCCGCTCGGCGAGGCGGTTCTCGCGTACGAAGGCGAGGGTGGCGGCGCCGGCCGCCATGGCGAGCTGGTTGCCGCGGAAGGTGCCCGCGTGGGCGCCGGGCCGCCAGACGTCGAGGGCGGACCGGTAGACGATGACGGCCAGGGGGAGGGAGCCGCCGATGGCCTTGGACATCACCATCACGTCGGGGACGACACCGCTGTGCTCGACGGCCCAGAACGCGCCGGTGCGGCCGACGCCGGTCTGCACCTCGTCGGCGATCAGCGGGATGCCGCGGTCGGCGGTGAGTGCCCGCATCCGGCGCGTCCAGCCGTCGGGGGCGGGGATGACCCCGCCCTCGCCCTGGACGGGTTCGAGGATCATCCCGGCGGGCGCGGGGACACCGGACTTGGGGTCGTCGAGGAGGCTCTCGGTCCAGCGGGCCGCGATGTCGGCGCCGCGCTCGCCCCCGACACCGAAGGGACAGCGGTAGTCGTACGGGTAGGGCAGGCGGGTGACCGTCACGTCGGTGGCGCCGCCGGAGGCGGCCAGGGCGCCGGCCGTCATGCCGTGGTAGGCCCCGGTGAACGCGAGCAGGCCCTGGCGGCCGGTGGCGTTGCGCACCAGTTTGAGCGCCGCCTCGACCGCGTCGGTGCCGGCCGGTCCGCAGAACTGGACGCGCGCGTCGTCGGCGAGCGGGCGGGGCAGCGTGGCGAACAGCTCGGTGGTGAAGGCGTCCTTGACCGGAGTGGCCAGGTCGAGGACGTGCAGCGGCGCTCCGGAGTCGAGGACCTTCCTGATCGCCTCCAGGACCACCGGGTGGTTGTGGCCGAGCGCCAGGGTCCCCGCTCCGGAGAGGCAGTCGAGGTAGCGCCGGCCGTCGGCCCCCTCGATCGTCAGCCCCCGGGCCCGGACCGGGACGATGGGCAGGGAGCGCGCGTAGGTGCGGGCGGCCGATTCGCGCAGCGACTGGCGGCGCAGGATCCCTTCGTGCGCGGACGTCGGTGCCACCGGTGGGGATTCGGTCACGGCCACTGCTTCGGGTCCTCCCGGTCGTGTTGCGTAGTCCGTCGGTGTGTAGCTCATCCGTCCGGGGCCCGTGGTGCTTACCGGCCTGATGTCCCCCGTACGTACCAACGAGCGTGACCGTTCCGGATCACGGGCTGCGGGAAGATCCTTCCGGTCGGGGAACCACGGCCCTGCCGTACGCCGTCCCCATCGGCACCGGCATAGTGGGGGCCGCACTCCGGTGCCGAAGTCCAGCCGAGTTCAGACGTGCTCCGTCACGAAGTCCCAGGGGGATCAACGACATGCGACCCATTCGTCCGCTGCTCGCCGCAGCCTCCGTCGCCGCGGCGCTGGCGCTGACGGCCACGGCCTGTGGCCCGAGCGAGGACAACGCGGGCGGTGAGCCGACCGCTTCAGCCGAACGGCCGTCCGACGGGAAGATCACGATCCCGGACGACCTGAAGGACCGGCTCAAGGAGCACGGGATCGACCTGGACAAGTGGAGGAACGGGGAGTGGAAGAACTGGGACAAGGACACCTGGCTGCGTGAGGCCAAGGACTTCGTCAACCCGATCATCGAGGACCTGTGGGACCCGGACCGGATGCGGGACGCGGAGCAGCCCGAACGGCCGGTCGAGGACGGGGACATCGACGGTGACGAGGGCGTCACGGACCCGACGCCCGAGCCGGTCGACGCGACGCCGGTGAAGACCCCGTACCACTCGGGCGTCCCGGAGGCCGGCAAGGTCCTGTTCGACGGCCCCGAGGGCTCGATGGTCTGCTCGGCGACCGTGGTGAAGGACCCGGCGCACCCGGGCAAGTCCAACCTCGTCTGGACGGCGGGCCACTGCGTGCACGCCGGCAAGGACGGCGGGTGGTACCGCAACATCGCCTTCGTCCCCTCGTACAACGACGGCGGCCGGACCGGTGCGGCGCTGGAGAGCGCCACCCGGGAGGACATGGCGCCGTACGGCGTGTGGTGGGGCGACTGGGCGCAGACCTCCGAGCAGTGGATCTCCCAGGGTGCCGCCACCGGCGGCAAGGGCGCTCCGTACGACTTCGCGGTGATCCACGTGACGCCGGAGAAGGGCGGCAACGGCAAGTCGCTGGAGGAGACGGTCGGTTCGGCGCTCCCGGTCGACTTCGACGCCCCGGCGGTGCCGCAGATCGCGAGCATGGAGGCGACCGGTTACCCGGCGGCGCCGCCGTTCGACGGCCAGCAGATGTTCCAGTGCGCGGACAAGCCGGGCCGGCTGTCCCTGGAGGCGGACCAGCCGACGATGTACCGCATCGGCTGCACCATGACGGGCGGTTCCTCCGGTGGTGGCTGGGTCGCCCGGGGCGACGACGGCAAGCCGGCGCTGGTGTCCAACACCTCGATCGGCCCGGTGACGGCGGGGTGGCTGGCCGGTCCGCGCCTGGGTGCCGAGGCGAAGGGCGTGTACGAAGAGGTCAGCAAGAAGTTCGCGGGGCGGTAGCCCCCGGGGCTCGGGGCGGGGCGCCCGGTGCGGACCGGGCGCCCCGCCGGGCCGGGCGGGCGCGACCGCCGCGACCGGCCCCGCCGGGCCGGCTCCGCGCGCCTCGTGGAGACTCCGTGCAGGTCACCCGGGGTGGCAACGGCCGCCGGGCGCACCGGCATAGAGTGAGGGCGCATGTCCTGACGGGCGGTCCGGGAAGACCGCCCGTTTGTGTGTCAGGTTCATGGCACGCCGTTCCACGCACGCGTTTTCAGGGGGAATCGTCACCATGCGATCCATACGTCCGTTGCTGGCCGTCACCGGCCTGGCGGCGGTGCTCACACTGACGGCCACCGGCTGCGGCCCCACCGAGGACGAGGCAGCCGGCCGGCCAGCCTCCTCCAGCCCCGCCGGATCCGGAGCCGGCGGCGCGGACCTGCCGGCCGACCTCGCCGACAAGCTCAGGGAGCACGGGGTCGACCCGGAGAAGTGGAAGAACGGCGAGTGGAAGAACTGGGACAAGGACACCTGGCTGCGTGAGGCCAAGGACTTCGTCAACCCGGTGATCGAGGGGCTGTGGAAGCCCGAGCGGATGCGGTCCGCCGAGTCGCCGCGGAAGACGATGGCCGCCGGCACCGGCTCGGCCGACCAGGGCGCCACGGATCCGGAGCCCCGGCCCGTCCGGGCGGTGGCGGAGGAGAAGCCGTACCACCGCAACGCCGCCCCGGTGGGCAAGGTCTTCTTCGACTCCCCCGAAGGCTCGATGGTCTGCTCGGCGACCGTGGTGAAGGATCCCGCGAACCCCGGCAGGTCCAACCTCGTCTGGACGGCCGGCCACTGCGTGCACGCCGGCAAGAACGGTGGCTGGTACCGCAACATCGCCTTCGTCCCCGCGTACAACGACCTGGGCAAGTCCCCGGCCGAGCTGGAGAACGCCCGCCCCGAGGAGGTCGCTCCCTACGGCGTCTACTGGGCGGACTGGGTCTCGACCTCCGGCGAGTGGATCTCCCAGGGCGGCCCCACCGGCGGCGAGGGCGCCCCGTACGACTACGCCGTGATGCACGTGAAGCCGGAGAACGGCACCAGGTCCCTGGAGGAGACGGTGGGCGTGGCCCTCGATGTCGACTTCGGCGCCCCCGAGGCGTCGGCCGTCCCCGCCATGGGCGCCTGGGGTTACCCGGCCGCCCCGCCCTACGACGGCGCCCTGATGCACAAGTGCGTCGACCGGCCCGGCCGGCTCACCCTCGCGCCCGGCACGCCGACCATGTGGCGGATCGGCTGCACCATGACCGGCGGGTCCTCCGGTGGCGGCTGGTTCATCCAGAAGCCCGGCAACAAGCTGGCCCTGGTGTCCAACACCTCCATCGGCCCGGTGACCGCCGGCTGGCTGGCCGGCCCGCGCCTCGACCGGGGCGCCGAGCGGATCTACACCACGATGAGCGACAAGTTCGCGGGCCGGTGACCGGCCCGTACGCCCGGTGACAAGCGGAAAGGCCCGCCCCCTCGTGCGGAGGGGGCGGGCCTTCCGGCGTTCACCCGGCCGTCAGTGGGCCGCGGGGACGTACGGCGCCAGGAACGCGGCCAGTTCCTCGTGCACCCGCGCCTTGATCAGCGTGCCCTCCGGCGTGTGCTCCTCGGAGAGCACCTCGCCCTCGGCGTGCGCCCGCGAGACCAGCGCGCCCTGCGTGTACGGCAGCAGCGCCTCGATCTCCACCTGCGGGCGCGGCAGTTCCGCGTCGATCAGCGCGAGCAGCTCCGCGATGCCCGCGCCGGTCCGCGCCGACACCGCGATCGAGTGCCGCTCGATCCGCAGCAGCCGCTGGAGGACGAGCGGGTCGGCGGCGTCCGCCTTGTTGATCACCACGATCTCGGGCACGTCCACCGCGCCCACGTCGCGGATCACCTCGCGCACGGCGGCGAGCTGCTCCTCCGGCGCCGGGTGCGAACCGTCCACCACGTGGAGGATCAGGTCGGAGTCACCGACCTCCTCCATGGTGGAGCGGAACGCCTCGACGAGGTGGTGCGGCAGGTGCCGTACGAACCCGACGGTGTCGGCCAGGGTGTACAGCCGGCCGCTGGGCGTCTCGGCCCGGCGCACGGTCGGGTCGAGGGTGGCGAACAGCGCGTTCTCCACCAGCACGCCCGCGCCCGTCAGACGGTTGAGCAGGGACGACTTGCCGGCGTTGGTGTACCCGGCGATGGCGACCGACGGCACCTTGTTGCGCCGGCGCTCCTGCCGCTTGATGTCACGGCCGGTCTTCATCTCCGCGATCTCACGGCGCATCTTCGCCATCTTCTCGCGGATCCGGCGCCGGTCCGTCTCGATCTTGGTCTCACCGGGGCCACGGGTGGCCATGCCGCCACCGCCGCCGCCACCCATCTGCCGGGACAGCGACTGGCCCCAGCCGCGCAGCCTCGGCAGCATGTACTGCATCTGCGCGAGCGCCACCTGCGCCTTGCCCTCGCGGGACTTGGCGTGCTGGGCGAAGATGTCGAGGATCAGGGCGGTCCGGTCGACCACCTTGACCTTGACGACGTCCTCGAGGTGGATGAGCTGGCCGGGGCTGAGCTCACCGTCGCACACGACGGTGTCCGCCCCGGTCTCGAGCACGATGTCCCGGAGTTCGTTGGCCTTGCCCGAGCCGATGTAGGTGGCCGGGTCCGGCTTGTCGCGGCGCTGGATCACTCCGTCGAGCACCAGCGCGCCCGCCGTCTCGGCGAGGGCCGCCAGCTCGGCGAGGCTGTTCTCCGCGTCCTGCACGGTCCCCGAGGTCCAGACACCGACCAGCACCACGCGCTCCAGGCGCAGCTGCCGGTACTCGACCTCGGTGACGTCCTCGAGCTCGGTGGAGAGGCCCGCGACGCGGCGCAGCGCCGCACGCTCGGAGCGGTCGAACTGGTCGCCGTCCCGGTCCCCGTCGATCTCATGGCTCCAGGCGACGTCCTCTTCCATCAGGGCATCGGCCCGAAGGCTCTCGGTGCGGTTCTTGTCCGCGAAGCTCTGCGCGTCCTGGGAAGGGGATGAAGAGGAGGTCATTGGATCCTTACGTCGTGGGTGACTCGGGCGGCCGATGCAGCCCGAGCGGCTCGTCAGTCACAACGCGTGACTCCCCCGGATCATTCCCGGGGCGGGCCCTCGGCATTCCAGGGGCCCGGCAGCGCCGCCGACCCGTCGATGGTCGCACGGCACCGCCGGGCCCGTCACCCGGGTTTCCCGGCTGTGGAAACCCGGGCGTCACGCCTGTGGAGAACTCCGGTCAGCGCTTGGCCGCGGGGGCCGGGGCCTTGGTGGAGCCCTTGGCCGGTGCCTTGCTGCGCCAGTCCGGGTGGCCCGGCATCCTCGGGGTGTGCTCGCCGTACAGCCAGCCCTTCAGGAAGGCCGACATGTCCCGCCCCGCCTCCTGCGAGGCGAGCCGGACGAAGTCCGCGGTGCTCGCCGTGACGTGCGCGTTCTCCGTCACCCAGCGGCGCTCCAGCCGCTCGAAGGCGCGTCCGCCGATCTCCTGGCGCAGCGCGTACAGGACCAGGGCGCTGCCGTCGTAGACGACGGGGCGGAAGAGGCTGATCTTCTGGCCGGCGGCAGGGGGGCGGGGGGCGGCCGGCGGTCCGCCCGCCGCGCGCCAGCGGTCGGAGTCGACGTAGGCCTGGCGCATGCGCCGCTCCAGGGGCTGTCCGGCGGTCTCCTCGGCGTACAGCGCCTCGTACCAGGTGGCGTGTCCCTCGTTGAGCCACAGGTCGGCCCACCGGTGCGGGGAGACGCTGTTGCCGAACCAGTGGTGGGCCAGTTCGTGCACCATGATCGACTCGATGTACCAGGACGGCAGCGCGCCCCGGGTGAACAGCGAGCGCTCGAAGAGGGACAGCGTCTGGGTCTCCAGCTCGAAGCCGGTGTCGGCGTCGGCGACGAGGACCCCGTACGTCTCGAAGGGGTAGCGGCCGACCTTCTCCTCCATCCACTCCAGGTGGGCGGGGGTGCGCTTGAGCCAGGTCTCCATCCGCTCGGCGTCGGCGGACGGCACCACGTCGCGCACGGGCAGGCCGTGGGGTCCGGTGCGACGCACGACGGTGGAGCGGCCGATGGACACCTGGGCCAGCTCGGTGGCCATGGGGTGGGTCCCGCGGTAGAGCCAGGTGCGGAGGCCGCCGGCGAGCGACCGGGCGGCGGGCCGCCCGTTGGCCACCACGGTCAGGTCCTCGGGCGCGGTGACGCGGAACGTGAAGTACGCCTTGTCGGAGGGGTGGTCGTTGCCGGGGAAGACCCGGTGGGCGGCGTCCGCCTGGTTGGCCATCGCCAGCCCGTCGGCGGTCCGCACCCAGCCCCCGGCGTCCTTGGGGCCGGCGGGGTCGCTGGTGTGGGCGACGGCGATGTGCATCCGCTCGCCGGCCGCGACCGGTCGTGACGGCTCGATGACCAGGTCCTCGCCGGTCAGCGTGAAGGCGGCGGGCCGGCCGTCGACCTCGACCGAGCGGACGGTGCCGTGGGTGAAGTCCAGGTTGACCCGTTCGAGCCGGTCGGTGGCCCGGGCGTCGATCTTGGTGAGGGCGTCCAGCGGCTTGCTGTTGTCGCCCCCGTAGGTGAGGGCGATGTCGTACGTGAGGACGTCGTAGCCGGGGTTGCCGAGCCGGGGGAAGAGCGGGTCGCCGATGCCCAGCGGCTGGGGGGCGGGCAGCGTCGCGCCGATCAGGCCGGCCGAGGCCGCCGCCACCAGGGCCACCCGGAGGCGTCTGGACGTGCGGGCCGTGCGGGGTGCACGCGATGTGAGGGACATGGAGCAACCGCTACCAGCGCGCCGCGCCGGGAACGCGACGGCGCGCGCCCCGCGCACCCGAACGGGCTCGGGGGTGGAGCAGGGGGCCGTGACCGCGGGCTCAGCCGGCGGCCGGCGCCGGCTGCTGGGCGCGGCTGACGTCGTACACCCCGGGGACGTCGCGCATGGCCCGCATGAGGGCGGGAAGCTCGGCCGCGTCGTCGAGCTGGAGCGTGTACGTGTGGCGGACGCGCTGCTCGCTGGGGGGTTCCACGGTGGCCGAGACGATCGCCGCGCCCGCCGTGGCGATGGCCTCGGTGAGGTCGGCGAGCAGCCGGGGCCGCCCGAACGACTCGGCGACCAGGGTGACCCGGCACTCCGCGGTCTCCCCCCACCGCACGTCGACCGGCACCCGCCCGGCCGCCTCCATCCGCCGTACGGCCGGACAGCCGGCGCGATGGACCGTGACGTTCCCGCCGCGCACGGGGAAGCCGGTGACCGCGTCGGGCGGTACGGGGGTGCAGCAGCCGGCCAGCCGCACGGTGGCGTCCGGCAGGTCGGCCACCACGGCGTTCGCGGCGGCGTCCCGGGGGGCCGGGGTCTCGGCGCTCACGGCGGCGGACGGCGGGCGGGGGGCGGCCGCGGGGACCTTCACGCCCCCGGGGTGGGCGGCCAGCCAGCCGGTGATGGCGATCCGGGCGGCCGGGGTGCGGGCGTGCTCCAGCCAGTCCGGGGAGGGCCCGGTGCCGTCGTCCACGCCAACGGGGACGGGGCCGGCGGGGCACGCGGGGTCCCCGGGGCCGGCGGGGCTCCCGGGTCCCTCGGCGCTCCCGGGGGCCACGGCCGGACCGGCCGCCCCGCTCCCGCCGCCGGAGCCCCCCGCCGGCGCGTTCTCCGGCGCCGAGTCGTCCCGGGCGAGCAGGGGCTGCACCGTGTCCCCGTCGTTGAGGACCGTGCCCAGTGCCGCCAGGCGGCCGTTGACGCGGGCGCCGACACAGGTGTGGGCGGCCTCGCCGTACTGCGCGTACGCGGCGTCCACGCAGGTCGCGCCGGCCGGCAGCGCGAGGGTGCCGCCGTCCGGCCGGAAGACGGTGATCTCGCCGTCCTGGGCCAGGTCGTCGCGGAGCGAGGTCCAGAAGGTGTCGGGGTCGGGGGTGGCCCGCTGCCAGGCGAGCAGCCGGGAGAGCCAGCCGGGCCGGGTCGGGTCGGTGCGCTCACCGTCCTCGCCCGCCGGCTCGGCGCCCTCGGCCGGTGCCGCGTAGGGGTTGCCGAGGGCGACGACGCCTGCTTCGGCGACCTTGTGCATCTGGTGCGTACGGATGAGGACTTCGGCGACGGCCCCGTCGGGCGCGGCGACGGCGGTGTGGAGCGACTGGTACAGGTTGAACTTGGGGGCGGCGATGAAGTCCTTGAACTCGGAGATCACCGGGGTGAAGCAGGTGTGCAGCTCGCCCAGCACCCCGTAGCAGTCGGCGTCGTCGCCGACCAGCACGAGCAGCCGGCCGAAGTCGGTGCCGCGCAGTTCGCCGCGCTTGAGCCGGACGCGGTGCACGGACACGAAGTGGCGGGGCCGCACGAGCACGTCGGCCGGGATGCGGGCGTCCCGGAGCACCGCCCTGACGTCGTCGGCGATGGCGGCCAGCGCGTCCCCGGCGGTGGCGTTGCCGGCGATCAGCGCGCGGGTGTTCTCGTACTCGGCGGGGTGGAGGATGGCGAAGACCAGGTCCTCGAGCTCGGTCTTCAGGGCCTGGACGCCGAGCCGTTCGGCCAGCGGGATGAGGACGTCGCGGGTCACCTTGGCGATGCGGACCTGTTTCTCGTGGCGCATCACGCCGAGGGTGCGCATGTTGTGCAGCCGGTCGGCGAGCTTGATGGACATGACGCGTACGTCGTTGCCGGTGGCGACGAGCATTTTGCGGAAGGTCTCGGGCTCGGCGGCGGCCCCGTAGTCGACCTTCTCCAGTTTGGTGACGCCGTCGACGAGGTAGCAGACCTCCTCGCCGAACTCCTCCCTCACCTGATCGAGGGTCACGTCGGTGTCCTCGACGGTGTCGTGGAGGAGCGAGGCGGTCAAGGTGGTGGTCTCCGCGCCGAGTTCGGCGAGGATGAGGGTGACGGCGAGCGGGTGGGTGATGTACGGCTCGCCGCTCTTGCGGAACTGGCCCCGGTGCGAGGACTCGGCCAGGACGTAGGCCCGGTGCAGGACGGCGAGGTCGGCGTCCGGGTGGTGGGCGCGGTGCGCGTCGGCGACGTGGCCGATCGCGTCGGGCAGCCGGTCGCGGGTGCCGGGACCGAGCAGTGCGGCGCGGCCGAGCCTCCGGAGGTCGATCCTCGGGCGGCCGCGCCGGCGGCCGGGCGTGGGGTTCGTGGCCTCGGCACTCAGATTGGTGGCCTCTGCGCTCATGGGCACCTCCGACGGCATCGACCGGCGGTGGGGCGGGCAAGGCGTGCCCGCCGGGCCGGTGCTTGATGCTACCGAGCCCACCACGTAGCGCTGACCCGCTCTCGCTCAGCATGAACCGGATCACCCATTCGAGCGAAGGTGACCCGGACGCCGTTCGGCGCTCAGGCGCGAGGGGAGGACAGCCAGGCCGGGTCGACGTGACCCTCGGCCACGATGACGGCGGGCCCGGTCATCTCGATCTCCCCGTCGGGGTGCTCGGTGATGACGAGCGTGCCGCCGAGGACGTCGACGGTGTACGTGACCGGCGTGCCCGTCCGGGCCGGGTCGGCACCGTCGCGGCGGGCGGTGGCGACGGCGACGGCGCACGCGCCGGTGCCGCACGAGCGGGTCTCGGCGGCGCCGCGCTCATGGACGCGCATGGCCACGTGGCGGGGGCCCCGGTCCACGACGAACTCGATGTTGACACCGTCCGGGTACACGGCGGCGGGCTCGTACGGGGGCTCCGTCCGCAGCTCACCGGCGTGGTCGAGGTCCTCGACGAAGGCCACCGCGTGCGGGTTGCCCATGTTCACGTTCCGCGCGGGCCAGCGGCGGTCGCCGACGGTGACGGTGACGCCGTCCTCGGGGAGCCGTGCGCGGCCCATCGAGACGGTGACGTCGCCGTTCTTGGCGAGGTGGACGCGCTTGACGCCGCCGCGGGTGGCGACCGCCACGTCCCCGGCGGCGACGTGCCCCGCGTGCTGGAGGTAGCGGGCGAAGACCCGGACGCCGTTGCCGCACATCTCGGCGACCGATCCGTCGGCGTTGCGGTAGTCCATGAACCACTCGGCCTCGTCCGCCATGCCCCGGGCCTCGGGGTGGGCGGCGGACCGGACGGCGTGCAGCACCCCGTCGCCGCCGATCCCGGCCCGGCGGTCGCAGAGGCGGGCCACGAGGGCGGGGGGCAGGTCGATGGCGTTCTCCGGGTCCGGCAGGATCACGAAGTCGTTCTCGGTGCCGTGCCCCTTGAGGAAGGCGATGGGCGCGCTGGTCACGGATTCGGTGGTCACCCGATCAATCGTACGGGTGCCCGCCCCGCCCCGGTCCGGCCACCCGTCCGCCTGTCCGTCCGTCACGGCCCGGGGGCCGCGCGGGGTCAGCGGAGGCGGGCGACCCGCCAGACGGCCAGGACGACGGGGACGGCGACGCCGACCGCGTACAGGGCGATCACGCGCCAGTCGGGGCGCTCGCCGGAGCCGCGCGCGGGCAGGCCCGGCCAGGTGTAGCCGACGCGGCGGGCGGCCATCATGCCCCAGCCGGCGGCGCAGCCGCACAGCAGCAGGCCCAGCATCGCGAGGACCGCGCCGCCGTCGCCCGAGCCGAAGGCGAGGGGGAAGCCGAACATCAGCGAGCCGATCACGCCGAGGCCGACGATCGGCGCGAGCTGCCAGATGCGCAGCTTGCGCTGCGGGCGCAGTTCGACCTCGACCTCGTCGATGGGGATGTCCGGGGTCCCGTCCTCGTTGAGGTCGGGACCGTCCGGGCTCAGGCCCGGTGCGTCACTGGCCACCTGGGTGTCGTCCGGTACTTCCTGGTGTTCTCTGTCGCGAGGGCCGGCCTCCATCGCCACGCGCCCTCCCAACTCGGGTTCCACTGGTCGATCGATGCTCGATGATGGCACGCCGCCGGCCGCCGGAATGACGGGCAGGGCGTCCCGATGCCATCACGTGATCAGGCTGTAACCGCTCGTTCGACCAACGCCAGCGCCAGCCGCGGAAGTTCCGCGCGCTGGTCGGCGGCCCCGCTCAGCCAGTGGACGCGCGGGTCGCGGCGGAACCAGGAGTCCTGGCGGCGCGCGAAGCGCTTGGTGGCGCGTACGGTCTCGGCGCGCGCCTCCTCCTCGCTGCACTCGCCCGCGAGCGCTGCCAGCACCTGCTGGTAGCCGAGCGCGCGGGACGCGGTGCGGCCCTCACGCAGCCCCCGGGCCTCCAGGACGCGGACCTCCTCGACGAGGCCCGCCTCCCACATCCGGTCCACGCGCGTGGTGATCCGTTCGTCCAGTTCGGGGCGTGCGACGTCGACGCCGATCTGGATGGTGTCGTACACCGAGTCGTGGCCGGGCAGGTTGGCCGTGAAGGGCCGGCCGGTGATCTCGATGACCTCCAGGGCCCGCACGATCCGCCGGCCGTTGCCGGGCAGGATGGCGCGGGCGGCCTCGGGGTCGGCGGCGGCGAGCCGGGCGTGCAGGACGCCGGAGCCGCTCTCGTCGAGCTCGGCCTCCAGACGGGCCCGGACGGCCGGGTCGGTGCCGGGGAACTCCAGGGCGTCGATGGCGCCGCGTACGTACAGCCCCGAACCGCCGACGAGGACGGGCGTCCGGCCCTCGGCGAGCAGCCGGTCGATCTCCGCGCGGGCCAGCCGCTGGTACTCGGCGACGCTGGCCGCCTCGGTGACGTCCCAGACGTCGAGGAGGTGGTGCGGGACGCCGCCGCGCTCTTCGGGCGTCAGCTTGGCGGTACCGATGTCCATCCCACGGTAGAGCTGCATGGAGTCGGCGTTGACGACTTCGCCGCCCAGCCGCTGGGCGAGGTGGACGCCCAGATCGGACTTTCCGGCCGCGGTGGGGCCGACGACGGCGATGACCCGCGGGGCGGGAGCTGTACTTCTCACCGTCACAGTCTCGCAAACCCCGGGAGGGGTCCTCGAACGAGTTACGTGACGGCACGAGAGCGGGGTCGTTGCCTGTTGCGAGGTTCCGACCGCCGGTTTACGGACCGGCGCCACCGGGCGACGCAATGGGGCGCTCCGGATGGCGCGGAATTTCGCCCGCACGAGTACGCTATGGAGTGGATATGGGCGTTTTTGCACGGTTTCGTCGGCGTAAGGAGACGGAAACCGCCGAGGCCTCGTCCCAGGAGACCGCGGCGGTGACGCAGGCCGAGGTGTCGTCGGACGGGACGGCGGATCCCGACGAGCAGGCCGAGGGAGCGCCCGCCACGGCGGAGGCGGACCACCAGGAGGAGGCCGCGGCCGCCGAGGGCGTGGAGATCCCCAAGCAGCAGTCGGCCGAAGAGGCGGCGGACAACGAGGCCGGTGAGAGCGCCCGTAAGTAGCATCGCTTGACGACGGTTACTCCGAGGGAAGGTGCCCCATGGGCTTCCTGGATTCATTGAAGGCCAAGCTCGGTCCTGCCAAGGAGAAGGTTTCCGACCTCGCGCAGCAGCACGAGAGCAAGATCGACCACGGGCTGGAAAAGGCCGCCAGGATGGTCGACCAGAAGACCAAGGGCAAGTACAGCGACAAGATCCAGTCGGGTACGGGAAAGGCCAGGAACGCCGTGGGCCGGATCGCCCACAAGGACGGCGGCGGCGGTACGCAGCCGACGCCGCCGGCCCCGCCGGCCCCCTGACCTCGTTCACGCGCCTCGGCGCGACGGACGGCCGCGCAGCACGGTGCCGTGCTGCGCGGCCGTCCGTCGTGTGCGCGGCCGGGTGCCGGAACGTCGGCTCGGCGGCGCGGCGGCTGAGCGGTTGGGCGGCAGCGCGACGGTAGGGCGGCTGAGCGGCTGAGCGGGGCTGGAGGGCGGTGCGGCGGTCGGGCGGTCAGGCGGACAGGCGGTCAGGACCAGGCCGCGACGAAGTATCCGACGCCGTAGGGCGCCTCCTCGTGGAGCAGGCGGCCCTCCAGACCGGCTCCCTCGGCGGCGCCCGCGAGGACCTGCCAGGGAGCGCGACCGGCCACCTTCAGTTCGTACGCGAGGTGCTCGTCCAGCTCGGCCAGGGCACGGGTGTCCGCCGAGCCCAGCGCCCGGGCGGCCCGCTCGTCGAACGGAGCGGCACGCTCGTCGAGGTACCCCGGCGCCTTGAGATCGCGGCACGCGCTGCCGTCCCCCAGCACCAGCAGGGCGAGGCGCCCCTCCCCTGCGGCCAGCTCGCGGCCGGCCTCGGCGCACCGGGCGGGCGCGAGCCGCTCGGCCACGGCGAGGCCCTCGACGGGGGCGTCGGCCCAGCGAACGCGCTCCAGCAGCCAGGCGCCCACGGTCAGCGGCACGGGCAGCAGCCGATCACCGGCCCCGTCCCGCTCCACGCGCCCCTCCCCCGCCGCGCTCCCGCTCCCGAGCCGTACGCGGACGTCGACGCCGAAGCCCCGGAAGTCGCCCGCCGACCCGGCCGGGTACCGCTCCAGGCCCTCGGCCGCCCCCGGACCGACCACGACGAGCCGGTCCGGGCGGGAGGCCGCGAGCACCGCGAGGGCGTCGGAGCAAGCCGTGCGCGCGCCGTCCAGCTCGGGCGCGGCACCGGCGGCCACGTCGGGGACGAGGAGCGGCGGGCAGGGGCACACGGCGGCGGCGACAAGCATGATCCGCAGCGTACTAGCCGTGCGAGCGGCGCTCCCCGAGGCGCCCGGCCGTGACCGCGACGCGCCCGCGCCGGGCCCCGCCGTGCCCGCGCCTGGGGTCAGCCGACGGCGCAGCCGCCCGTGACCGGCGGCAGGGGGGCCGGGGCACCGATCTGCGGCAGGCCGAGCATGACGCCCGCGGGCTTGGCGGCCGCGGCGGCGTTGCGCTTCTCCCAGGCGTCGCCCGCGCGGGTGCGGCGCACGTCCTGGGTGGGGCCCTCGGCGAGGAGGTGGTGCGGGGCGGCGTAGGTGATCTCGACGGTCACCACGTCACCCGGGCGCACGTCCTGCTCCGGCTTGGTGAAGTGGACCAGGCGGTTGTCGGGGGCGCGGCCGGAGAGACGGTGGGTGGCGCCGTCCTTGCGGCCCTCGCCCTCGGCGACCATGACCTCCAGGGTGCGGCCGACCTGCTTCTTGTTCTCCTCCCAGGAGATCTCCTCCTGGAGGGCGACCAGGCGCATGTAGCGGTCCTGCACGACCTCCTTGGGGATCTGCCCGTCCATGGTGGCCGCCGGGGTGCCGGGGCGCTTGGAGTACTGGAAGGTGAAGGCCTGCGCGAACCGCGCCTCGCGCACCACGTGCAGGGTCTGCTCGAAGTCCTCCTCCGTCTCGCCGGGGAACCCGACGATGATGTCGGTGGAGATGGCGGCGTGCGGAATGGCCTCCCGCACCTTGCCGATGATCCCGAGGAAGCGGTCCTGGCGGTACGAGCGGCGCATCGCCTTCAGGACGGTGTCCGAGCCGGACTGGAGCGGCATGTGGAGCTGCGGCATCACGTTGGGCGTCTCGGCCATCGCGGCGATCACGTCGTCGGTGAAGTCGCGCGGGTGCGGGGAGGTGAAGCGGACGCGCTCCAGGCCCTCGATCTTCCCGCAGGCGCGCAGCAGCTTGCTGAAGGCCTCGCGGTCGCCGATGTCGGAGCCGTACGCGTTGACGTTCTGGCCGAGCAGGGTGATCTCGGAGACGCCCTCGGAGACCAGCGCCTCGATCTCGGCGAGGATGTCGCCGGGACGGCGGTCCTTCTCCTTGCCGCGCAGCGCCGGGACGATGCAGAAGGTGCAGGTGTTGTTGCAGCCGACGGAGATGGACACCCACGCGGCGTAGGCGGACTCACGCCGGGTCGGAAGCGTGGAGGGGAACGCCTCCAGCGACTCGGCGATCTCGACCTGGGCCTCCTCCTGGACGCGGGCGCGCTCCAGGAGCACCGGCAGCTTGCCGATGTTGTGCGTACCGAAGACGACGTCGACCCAGGGCGCCCGCTCGACGATGGTGTCGCGGTCCTTCTGGGCGAGGCAGCCGCCCACCGCGATCTGCATGCCGGGCCGCCTGGTCTTCATGGGGGCGAGCCGGCCGAGGTTGCCGTAGAGCTTGTTGTCGGCGTTCTCGCGGACCGCGCAGGTGTTGAAGACCACGACGTCGGCGTCGCCGTCCGAGCCCTCGGGAGCGCGGACGTAACCGGCGTCCTCCAGCAGGCCGGAGAGGCGCTCGGAGTCGTGAACGTTCATCTGGCACCCGTAGGTGCGAACCTCGTACGTCTTCAAACCGTCCACTACTCCGCCAGCCACGTCGTTACCGCTCACCCGTCAAGGGTAAGGGGTCCCGTCGGCCCACCCTCCTGCGTCCGGGCAGCCAGGCCGTCGAGCGGGACGGACGCCGCTCCTCCCGAGCGGTCCGCCCCGCTGCCGCGTGCGGTCAGGAACGGGCGCGGAGGGTCGCGAGCAGGGGCGCCGACGGCTGGACCAGCAGGGCGGCCCTGGCCGTCACCTCCTCACCGGGGAGGTCCAGGCGGAAGCGCTGCGCGAGCGCGGCGAGCACCAGGACGGCCTCGACCTGCGCGAACCGGGCGCCCAGACAGGTGCGCTGCCCTCCGCCGAACGGGAACCAGGCGTGGTCGGGTACGGCCTCCGGGGCGGCGTCGTCCCAGCGTTCGGGGCGGAACTCGGTGGGGCCGGGGAACCAGCGCGGATCGCGGTGGGTGGTCCAGGGGCTGCACCAGACGATGGTCCGGGGCGGGACGGGCGTACCACCGAGGGTGGCGCCGTCCCGGGCCACGCCGGCGAGGAGCCAGGCGGGCGGGTAGAGCCGCAGCGACTCCTTGACGATCCGCCGCGTCCAGGTGAGCCGGTCGACGTCCTCGACGGTGGGCGGGCGTCCGGCCAGGACACGGTCGAGTTCGTCGTCGAGGCGCTCCCGGGCCGACGGGGACCCCGACAGCAGGTACCAGGTCCAGGTCAGGGCGGTCGACGTCGTCTCGTGCCCGGCCGCCCACAGCGTGACCGCCTCGTCGCGCACCTCCCGGGACGACAGGGGCCGGCCCTCCTCGTCCCGGGCCGCGAGGAGGCGGCTCAGCAGATCGTCCCGGCCCGCGCCGTCCCCGCCGCCCGCGCCGTCCCGGCCCAGGTCGTCCCGGCCCTCGCCGTGCCCCCCGCCGGTGGGGCCACCGGCCTCCGGCGCGTCCCGCAGCCGGGCGCGGATGAGCCGGTGCACCTCGGCGTCGATCATGGCCACGGCCGCCCGCAGCCGCCGCCGCGCCGGGGTGGTGACCCAGCCGGGCAGGAAGAGGCCCATGCTCCGCACCTCCCCGCCGATCACCTCCTCGGCCACCCGCATCGCCTCGGCCAGCGCCCGCGTCCGGTCGCCGAGGTCGTTGCCGAACAGGCAGCGCAGCACGATCCGCTGGGTGATGAGCGCCATCTCGCGCCGTACGTCGATCCGCTCGCCGTCCCGCCACCCGTCGGCGGCCGACCCGGCGCAGTCGACCATGGTGGCGGCGTACGTCCTGACCTGACGGGGCCGGACGACCGGCTGGACCAGCGAGCGCTTGCGGCGCCAGTCGTCGCCCCGGCTCATGATCACGCTCCGGCCGACGACCTGCTTGAACGCCCAGCCGATGTCGAGGATGTCGTACGCGTGGTCACGGGCGGCCAGCATCTCGCCGATGTGCTCGGGATGGGACAGGAACAGGCCGGGCCGGGGCCCCAGCGACCAGCGCACGGCGTCCCCGAACTCGTCGCGCAGCCGGGTCAGGAACGCCAGGGGATCCTTGCCGAACTCGGGCACGTTGCCCAGCACGGGCAGGCCGCGGGGTCCGGGGACGAGATTCAGGGGGACGCTGCACGTGGTCACGGATGCTCTCCAGCGGTCGAACCCGCGCGGGCGCGCGAGCGGCGGTACGAGCGGCGGCGGTGCTCGACACGCCTAACGCGAGAGGGCCCGCGAGGTGATGCGACGCGGGGGGCGCGACGGGGCCGGTGCGGGGCGGGAGCGCGGGGCGGGGGCGCGCGGCGCGACCCGGCGACGACGGCCACGGCGACGGGGGCGCGGATGCCCGGGGCCGCCGCTGCCCGGCGACGGCGTCGGAGCGCGCGGCGGCACGAGCCCGGTCGCCGCCGTGCGCGGCGAAGCGACGGCCCGGGCGCGCGGGCGAGAGCGCGGGCCCCGCCGGGGGGCCGGGCGGTCAGTCGACGCTGCGGAGCAGCGTCTCGACGGCCTTGACGCGGTCCCCCAGCTCGGCGAGCTGTCCCCGCAGCGCCTCCTGCTGGGCGACCGCCTCCTCGGCGAGCTTGCGGTACGAGACCATCGCCAGGGCGTCGGCGCGGTGGCGCTGGAGTCTGAAGTAGGCGACCACCCCGGCCGTGATGCCGCCGACGACGATCAGAACGACGGCGATGGCGATGACAGCCCCGGTCATGTGCGTTTCCCCTTCACGTCTGCCAGGCCCTTCCGGTCCTTCGGGCCCGCCGCGTCCCCCCGCTCCGGCGCGGCACCGGCGTCCGTCGCCGCGGACTCGTCCGCGCGTACGGCCGCGAGGATCGTATCGACATTCAGACGGAGGTCGAACGCGCCCAGCTCGAAGTACTTCAGCGCCTTGCCGTCCTCGGACAGCTCCAGGTTGCCCACGACCAGTCCGGCCTTTTCCAGCCGTTCCAAGTGCATGTAGAGCAGGGGACGGGACATCCCGAGGCGGCGGGCGAGCTCACTGACGTACATCCGGCCACCGGCGAGTTCGGCGATCACTCGGAGGCGCTGCGCGTGACCCACGGCGGCGAGAAAAGCCAGAAGCTCCTCGCTGGTCATGGCACACCTCTGACATCCCGGGAAACTTTGGGAGGAGACTACACGGACGGCACGGAGCGCCGGTCGTCACGTACAGGTACCGAACCGTTGCCGGGCGGGCCTGGTCTCCACCGGGCGTGAGCTGGCAGGATCGCGCCATGCTCCAGGCCCTGTCCCGCGTCAGCCGCCGTCGTGCCCTCCGGGGGTCGGCGGCCGCCCTCGTGGTGCTGGGTGTGCTCCTGTGGTGGTTCGTTCCCGCCGGGGAGCCGTCACCGCGCGGCAAGGTCACCTTCAGCACGGGCGTACCGACCGGGGTGTACCAGCGGTACGGCGAGCTGCTGGAGGAGGCGCTCGGGCGCACCGTGCCGGACGTCGCGATAACGCTCCGGAACAGTGAGGGCTCCCGGCAGAACCTGGCCCGGCTGGCGTCCGGGGAGGCGGACTTCACCGTCGCCACGGCGGACGCGGTCGCGACGTACATCCGGGACAGCAGGCCGGGCGCGTACGACCTGCGCGGCTGTGCCCGGCTGTACGACGACTACGTCCAGCTCATCGTCCCCAAGGGTTCGAAGGTGCGTTCCACCCGGGACCTGCGGGGCCTGCGGGTCGGCGTCGGGCAGGACGGGTCGGGCGTACGGCTGATCGCGGACCGGCTGCTCCAGGCGGCCAAGATCGACCCGGCGACGGACATCGAGCCCGTCTCGGCCGGGATCGACACGATGCCGACGCTGCTGGAGCAGGACCGGCTGGACGCCTTCTTCTGGTCGGGCGGCCTGCCCACCAGCGCGGTGCAGAAGCTCTCCGAGCGCTTCCCGATCCGGCTCGTCCCGCTGGAGGGCGACCTGGTGAACCGGGTGCACGAGGGCGGCGGCAGCGGCCGTTACTACCGCTCGGCGGTGGTGCCCGCCGACGCCTACGCCCTCGCCCAGGAGGGCCGGCCGGTGGAGACGGTGGCCGTGGCCAACCTGCTCGTCACCACCGACCGTACGGACCCGGCGCTGGCCGAGGCGTTCACGCGCACGGTGATCCAGAGCCGTGACCGGATCGGCCGTGAGGTGCACCCGGCCCAGCTCGTGGACCTGCGGACGGCGGTGTACACCGACCCGCTGCCCCTGCACGAGGGCGCCCGGCGCTACTACCGCTCGGTCAAGCCGTAGGTCGCGTCCCCGAAGTCGCCCGGCTCGCGGTGCCCGCGGCGTCAGCCCGAGGCGTCGTCCGGGGCGGTGCGCGGGACGGTGACGGTGACGCGCAGGCCGTGCGGCTCGTGGTGGGAGTACGTGATCGAGCCGCCGCCCGCGGCCAGCAGCGCGCGGGAGATGGACAGCCCGAGGCCGGACCCCTTGACGTTCTGGTGGCGGCCGCTGCGCCAGAAGCGGTCGCCGATACGGGCCAGCTCGTCGTCGGTGAGGCCGGGGCCGCCGTCCGTGACCACGATCGTGGAGGTGTCCCCGTCGGCGGTGACGGTCACGGCGACCTCCTCCCCGGCGGGCGTGAACTTCAGCGCGTTGTCGATCACGGCGTCGAGCGCGCTGGACAGCGCCACGGGGTCGGCCCAGGCGGTGACGGCCGATCCGCAGCCGGTCAGGCGGACGCGCTTCTCGTCGGCGAGCGGCCGCCAGGCGGCCACGCGCTCGGCGGCCAGCTCCCCGATGTCGGTGAGCCGCAGGTCGGCCGGGGCGTGCTCGGCGAGGGCGAGGTCGAGCAGGTCGTCGAGGACCTGGGCGAGGCGCTTGCCCTCGGTGCGTACGGAGGCGATCTCGTCGTTGCCGGGGGGCAGCTCCAGCGCGAGCAGCTCGATCCGCAGCAGCAGCGCGGCGAGCGGGTTGCGCAGCTGGTGCGAGGCGTCGGCGACGAAGGCCCGCTGCTGTTCCAGGACCTCCTCGACGTTGTCGGCCATCTCATTGAACGACCGTGCGAGGCGGCGCAGTTCCGGCGGTCCGCCGGCCGCGGCGACCCGTGAGTTCAGCCGGCCGGTGGCGATGTCGTGGGTGGCGGCGTCCAGGACCTTGACGGGCTTGAGGACCCACCCGGTGAGCCGGAACGCCGCGCCGACCGCCAGCAGCATGGCGGCCACCTCGCCGGCCGCGATCAGCAGCCAGCCGTTCAGGATGCGCGAACGGAGCTGGCCGGTGGGCGAGTCGGTGAGCACGACGGCGACGACGTCCCCGTCCCGTACGACCGGTGAGGCGACCGCGAGCCGGGCGTTCGGCTGCCAGGGCCAGACCTGCGGCGGGTCGTGACTGCGGCGCCCCAGCAGGGCCTCGCGGAAGGCACGGCGGGGTTCGCCGCGCTCGGGGACGTCCCAGTACTTGGGGGCGCGGGCCATGGCGGTGGTGTCGCGGTAGAAGACGCCCACCTCGATCCCGTACACCTCGTGGTAGCGGACGAGTTCGCCGTTCAGGGTGGACTGGCGCTCGTCGATGCCGCGCCCGCGCTCGGTGACGAACTGGGCGAGCGCCGCGAACCGCGCGGTGTCGTCGATCCGGTCGACGACGACGGTCTGCTGCTGGGCGGCGGCGAGGCTGGCCGCGAGCGGGAAGCCGAGCGCGAGCAGCACGCCCGCCATGAGGACGAGGAGGAGGGGGAGCAGCCGGGTGCGCACGGGGGCTTCAGGGCGTTACGCGGCGGGCGCGACCAGGCGGTAGCCGACGCCGCGCACGGTCTCGATGAGGGCGGGCATGCGGAGCTTGGCGCGCAGGGAGGCCACATGCACCTCCAGGGTGCGGCCGGTGC
Organism: Streptomyces sp. NPDC016309; assembly: GCF_043077235.1. NCBI lineage: Bacteria > Bacillati > Actinomycetota > Actinomycetes > Kitasatosporales > Streptomycetaceae > Streptomyces > Streptomyces sp. NPDC016309. The sequence goes on from NZ_JBIBSG010000012.1 coordinate 124,310, forward strand.
CCTCCCAGCTCGTGCGCCATACCTCGCTGATGATCTGCTCCCTCCGGAACACGACGCCGGGCCGCTGCGCCAGCAGGGCCAGCAGGTCGAACTCCTTGCGGGTGAGCTGGACCTCCGCGCCCGCCACGCTGACCCTGCGGGTGGGCAGCTCGATGGTCACGGGGCCGAGGCGCAGGGGTCCCGCCTCGTCCGTACCGCCCGTCCCTCCGGTGCCACCGCCGGTGTCGTCGGGGTCGGTGGCGCCGGAGCGCCGGCTGACGGCGTGGATGCGGGCGAGCAGCTCACCGGTGTCGTACGGCTTGGTGACGTAGTCGTCGGCCCCGAGGTTGAGCCCGTGGATCCGGGAGCGGACGTCGGCCCGCGCGGTCACCATGATCACTGGGGTGGTGGTGAGCTTCCGGATCTTGCCGCAGACCTGGTAGCCGTCCTGGTCGGGCAGGCCGAGGTCCAGGAGGACCACCCCGAAGGGGGGCCGTCCGGCGTTGGCGGCGGGCAGCACGGCCTGGAGGGCCTCTTCGCCGTTGCGGGCGTGGGTGACGTCGAACCCGTGCTTCTTGAGGATCGCGGACAGGGCCGCGGCGACGTGGTCGTCGTCCTCGACGAGCAGCAGTCTCATGGCCCCCCTCCGAAAGGTGCGATCGCTTGAGTGACCCTATGGCCACTTCGGCATGAACGCTGATGCGTGCCCCGACAGTCAAGAGGGTTCCGGCGGCGACGGGGGTTCCGTTATGCACCCGTTCTCCACAAGGCCGTAGCGGGGCCGTCCCGTTCACGCATAGTGTCCGGTTGAAGCCGGATCGTTATCCTCAATTTCCGCTCAGATGTAATGACGCTGGTCGCACCACGTGCTTAGTGTCCTCCTCAACCGAGGAGGACGGAGCAAGAAGCCGATGAGCGGAGTGTCAGTGACCAAGGGCGCGGAGGACGCCGTACCGACGGCGGGCGACCTGGTCGTGCTGAGCAACGTCAACAAGCACTTCGGCGCGCTGCATGTGCTCCAGGACATCGACCTGACCATCGCCCGTGGCGAGGTCGTGGTCGTCATCGGACCGTCCGGGTCCGGCAAGTCCACGCTGTGCCGCACCATCAACCGCCTGGAGACGATCGACTCGGGCAGCATCACCATCGACGGCAAGCCGCTGCCCCAGGAGGGCAAGGAGCTCGCCCGGCTGCGCGCCGACGTCGGCATGGTCTTCCAGTCGTTCAACCTCTTCGCGCACAAGACGGTGCTGGAGAACGTCATGCTGGGCCAGGTCAAGGTCCGCAAGGCGGACAAGAAGGCCGCGGAGCAGAAGGCCCGGACGCTGCTCGACCGGGTGGGCGTCGGCTCCCAGGCCGACAAGTACCCGGCGCAGCTGTCCGGTGGACAGCAGCAGCGCGTCGCGATCGCCCGAGCCCTGGCGATGGACCCGAAGGTGATGCTCTTCGACGAGCCCACCTCGGCGCTCGACCCCGAGATGATCAACGAGGTCCTCGAGGTCATGCAGCAGCTGGCGCGGGACGGGATGACGATGATCGTCGTCACCCACGAGATGGGCTTCGCCCGGTCCGCCGCCAACCGCGTCGTCTTCATGGCGGACGGCCGGATCGTCGAAGAGGCGACGCCGGACCAGTTCTTCAGCAACCCGCGCAGCGACCGGGCCAAGGACTTCCTGTCGAAGATCCTTCACCACTGAGGGATCCCGCTGGACGCCAGCGGTGACGACGACCAACGAACCACGACATAAGGGATGTTCACCATGAAGCTCCGCAAGACGGCCGCGCTGGCCGTTGCTGTGCTCGCGCTGTCCGCGACCGCCTGTGGTGGCAAGGAGGGGTCGGCGGGCGACAAGCCGGCCGGCGTCCAGCCCGGCTCCTCGAACGCTCCGGCGCTGCCGAAGTACGTCGTCGCGACGGACGTCGACCTGAAGGACTCGGCGACCTTCAAGAAGGCCAAGGAGCGCGGCAAGCTGATCATCGGCTCCAAGGCCGACCAGCCGTACCTCGGCTTCGAGGACCAGGCGACCAAGAAGCGCTCCGGCTTCGACGTCGAGATCGCCAAGATGATCGCCGCCGAGCTGGGCTTCACCGAGTCCCAGATCGAGTGGAAGACGGTGGACTCCAGCACCCGTGAGACCGCCATCTCCAAGGGCCAGGTCGACTACTACGTCGGTACGTACACGATCAACGACAAGCGCAAGGCGCAGGTCGGCTTCGCGGGTCCGTACTACAAGGCCGGCGCCGACCTGCTGGTCCGCAAGGACGAGTCCTCGATCACCGGCCCGGAGGCCGTCAAGGGCAAGAAGGTCTGCTCCATCAAGGGCTCCACGCCGCTCCAGGAGATCAAGCAGCCGAAGTACGGCGCCCAGACCACCGAGCTCGGCAAGTACTCGGACTGCGTCCAGCAGCTGCTCACCAAGCAGGTCGACGCGGTGACGACGGACGACGCGATCCTCAAGGGTTACGCCGCGCAGAACCCGACCAAGCTGAAGGTCGTGGGCAAGCCGTTCACGCAGGAGCCGTACGGCATCGGCATGAACAAGGAAGACAAGGCCCTCCGCGACGCGGTCAACAACGCGCTGGACAAGCGGATCAAGGACGGCACGTACAAGAAGATCTACGAGGCCACCCTGGGCCTGTCCGGCTCCGCCTACACCGCTCCGCCGGCGCTCGTGCGCTACTGACCCGGCCGGGCCACCGCGCCTCCCCGCTCCACCGCGCTTGACGCACCGCCGCTTCACGCACCACGGCGAAGCGCCCCGTACCCGGCCGGTACGGGGCGCTCCGTCCCGTCGTACCCGGGCCGTACCACCACGTACCCGGCCCCCCGGGGCCGGGTACGGCGCCGGGGCCGCGGGCCGGTCCGGGTGGCTCGCCCCGCCCGTACCCGACCGCAGTGCGCCCCGAACGCCCCGCACCCCGGCCGCACGCACCTCGACCACCCGCATCCCGACCGCACGCACTTCGACCGCCAGCCGCTGACCGCCGACGCGGAGACCCCATGAACGTACTGCTCGACCACTTCTCAGAGTTCCGCGACGGCTTCATAGGAACCGTGTCGATCACCGCCGTCAGCACCGCCATCGCGCTGGTCCTCGGCGTCGCCATCGCCGGCTTCCGGGTGTCACCCGTGCCGCCGCTGCGCTGGTTCGGCACCGCGTGGGTCACCCTGCTGCGCAACACGCCGCTGACGCTGCTGTTCCTGGTGACGACGTTCGTGGTGCCGGAGATCCTCTTCCCGGGCATGAGCGCCTTCGTGCTCGGCTCGATCGCCCTCGGCTTCTACACCTCCTCCTTCATCTGCGAGGCGGTCCGCTCCGGCATCAACACGGTGCCGCTGGGCCAGGCCGAGGCCGCCCGCTCCCTCGGCATGACCTTCTCGCAGACGCTGCGGCTGATCGTGCTGCCGCAGGCCACCCGTACGGTGCTGCCGCCGCTGAGCTCGATCCTCATCGCGCTCACCAAGAACTCGGCCATCGCGGGCGCCTTCAGCGTCACCGAACTCTTCGGCTGGCAGAAGCTGATGAGCGAGGAGGGCTACGACATCATCCCGATCTTCGTCTGGGTGTCCCTCGCCTACCTGGTGGTCACGTTCTCCATCAGCGGCGTCTTCCGCATCCTTGAGCGCCGCCTGGAGGTCGCCCGATGAGCGCCAGCGTTCTCTTCGACGCCCCCGGCCCCAAGGCCGTCGTCCGCAACCGCATCTACGCCGTCGTCGGCACGCTCGCCATCCTGGGGCTGCTCGCCGTCACGATCGTCCGGCTGAGCGACAAGGGGCACCTCGCCCCCGAGATGTGGGACATCTTCAACTACGCGGGCATCCGGCAGAACATCGCCGACGCCGTCCTCGCCACCCTCAAGGCGTTCGGGATCGCGGCCGTCGGCTCCCTGGTGCTCGGTGTGCTCCTGGCCGTCGCCCGGCTCTCCGACCACAAGCCGGTCCGGTGGCTGGCGACGGGATTCATCGAGCTGTTCCGCTCCATCCCGCTGCTCATCACCATCTACGCCGTGTGGGTCGGCTTCCTGACCGACTACTCGATGTGGGCGCTGGCGGTCGGCCTGTCGATCTACAACGGCTGCGTCCAGGCCGAGGTGCTGCGCGCGGGCGTGAACTCCGTGCCGAAGGGCCAGCGGGAGGCCGCGTACGCGCTCGGCATGAGCAAGACGCAGGTCATGACGTCGGTGCTGATCCCGCAGGCCGTGCGGGCGATGCTGCCGACGATCATCAGCCAGCTCGTGGTGACCCTCAAGGACACCTCGCTCGGCTTCATCATCCTGTACCCCGAGCTGCTCCAGACCGCCCGGCTGATCGCCTCCAACACGCAGGTCAACGGCATGTACCCGTACGTGTCGACGATCGTGGTGGTCGGCGCCATCTACGTCGCGATGTGCCTGGCGCTGTCCGGCCTCGCCACCTGGATCGAGAAGCGCGGCCGGCGCGCCAAGACCGGCATCGGCCCGGCGGCGGGCGCCGGCGGCACGGCCGTCCTCGGCGGCGACGCCGGCAACGCCGCCGCCACCGCGATCCTGCTCGGCGGCACCGACGGCACCGCGGGCGGAGCCGGTGGTGGCGACGGCGGCGCCGGTAACTGACGGTATGTGACATCATCCGGGTGTCTTACGGGTTGTACGGGGGCAGTGGCGGTCGCGCCGCTGCCCCCGTCACTTGACGCAAGCACCCGCAGTAGGTTGCATACGTTCTGTGATCGCGTCGCGTCGGACTCCAGCCGCACTTCCCCGTGTTTCCCCTGCTCACCGCATGACCGCGCGGGTCCCTGGAGTCACGCCGTGGACCCGGTGATCGTGGTCGGCGCCGGCCCGGTCGGGCTGGCGCTCTCCCTCGCCCTCGCCGCGCAGGGCGTGCCCTCCGTCGTCCTGGACGAGGGCGCCGGGAAGGACGAGCCGCGCGCCGCGCGCACCGCCGTACTGCGCCCGGACACCGCGGCGTTCGTCGAGCGCATCGGCTGCGCCACCGTACGGGACGAGGGGGCGCGCTGGACCGGCTGGCGGTCGATGCGCCGCCGGCAGCAGATGCGGCACTTCACGTTCGGGCTCCAGGCCCCGTCCCCGCTGCACATCCCGCAGCACGCCCTGTCGCGCGGGCTGCGGGAGGCCATCGCCGCGCTCCCGGACCCCGAACTGGTGCGGGTGGTCACGCACAGCCGGGTGGACGGCATCGAGCAGGACGCACACGGAGTCACCGCGCACACCCGCGGGCCCGGGGCGCGCTCCTGGCGCGGCAGCCACCTGGTCGGCTGCGACGGGGCCCGCTCGACGGTGCGCAAGCTCCTGGGCGTCCGCTTCCCCGGGCGTACGGCCGTCGAACGGCACGCCGTCGCCACCCTGCACGTCGAACTTCCCTGGCCCGACGAGGCCCTGCTGCACCGTCAGCCGCCGTGGCGCGGCGTGGGCGAGGAGATCACGGCCCGGCCGCTGCCGGACGGGGGCTGGCGGCTGGACTGGCTGTTGCCGCCGCGCGGCGACCTGGTGACGCCGGACGCACTGGTGGCGCGGATCCGGGAGACGCTGGCCGGCTGGTGCGAGGCGACCCCGGCGTACGACCTGGTCGACACGGGCGTCTACACGCTGCACCACCGGCTCGCCAAGCGGTGGCGCGTGGAGCGGGCCTTCCTCGCCGGGGACGCGGCCCACCTGCTGGGCGCGCTCGGGACGCAGGGGCTGGACGAGGGACTGCGGGACGTCGAGAACCTGGCGTGGAAGCTCGCGCTGGCCTGGCACCACGGCGCCTCGGAGGTGCTGCTGGACAGCTACCAGGCCGAGCGGCGCACGGCGGTCGCGGCCCGGCTGCGCGCGGCCGACCAGTCGCTGCCGGTGCTGCGCGGCGCGGGTGGGCTGCGGACCTACCTACGGGGCGGCGGGCACGACGCGCTGCTGATGGACGGGCACGTGGGGCGCGGCCCGCTGGGCGCGCCGCCCGCGTACCCGCACTCCCCCCTCGCACCTCCGCACGCCGAGGCGCACACGAGCGTCGGTACGCCGCTGGGCGCGCCGGTGGAGGACGTGCGGGTCACGGCGCCGGAGGACGGCACGACGGTGCGGCTGCGGGACCGGCTGGACCGGGGCAGGCTCCTGGCGGTGCTGGTCGCGCCGGGTACGGGGGTGTGGGACCGGCGGCACTGGATGTCCGCGGGCGTGATGCCCCGGCTGGTGGAGGCGGTGACCGCGCTGCCGGTCGACGGCGAGGTGCTGGTCACCGAGGCGTACCCGGGAGCGGCCGCGCACACCGTCCTGCTGGTGCGGCCCGACGGGCATCTGGCCGCGGCCTTCAACGGGGTGCGACCGGAGGACCTGCTCGCGGCGGCCGACGCCGTTCGGGGCGGTGCCCCGTCGCACGAGCACAGCGACCGGACCGCCGACGTCATCTGACCCGCCCGCCCGAGGCGGGCCCCGAGCGGGCCCGGCCCGAGGCGATTGACGCGGGCGCGGGTCCGTGCTGTACTCCCGATCATGAACGGCACCGATGTGCGCCTGTGGCGGAGGGTCCATATGGACCTGGTCCGCTACGCGGGCTGCGTGTGTCGTCCGTCCTGCTGAGCTCTCGCCCCCTTTCCCCGGCGCGCGCCGGCGTCGTTCCCGGTGTCCGGGATCGGTGTCCGGGCCCCGCGCCCGTGCCGCGCGCGCCTCCTTCGCGACGTCGAGTCCAGGACCCCAGGACGGTTCTCCCCATGTCCCAGTCTGTCTCCGCCTCCGTACCCGAGGCCGGGGCGGCGGCCCCGACCGCTGCCCAGCTCCTCGCCTTCGTCCGCCGCACTGCGGCCGACACCGAACTGATCGCCTCCCTTCCGCTCGACCCGGAGGGCCGCACCTGGGTGCGGCTGGACGGCCCGGGCGGCAGTGAGGCCTGGCTCATCGGCTGGCCGCCCGGTACCGGCACCGGCTGGCACGACCACGCCGAGTCGCTCGGCGCCTTCGCCACCGCGCGCGGCACGCTCAGGGAGAACTCCCTCGCCGTGCGGCTCCCGTCGGGCGGCTGGCGGTCGCTCGAACTGCACGAGGACGTCGACCGCGAGCGTCTGCTGGCCGCGGGCGAGGGGCGGGCGTTCGGACGGCACCATGTGCACGAGGTGCTGAACGGCTCGGCGGTCGAGCACGCCGTGTCGGTGCACGCGTACTATCCGCCGCTGCCGCTGATCCGGCGCTTCAGCCGGACCGGCCCGGTGTTGCGGCTGGAGCAGGTCGAGCGTCCGGAGGACTGGCAGTGACCATCGACGAATTGCTGGAGCGGGTCCGGGCGGGTCTCGACCGGGTGACCGCCCGGGAGGCGTTCGCGGCGGCCGAGTCGGGGGACGCGCTGCTGGTGGACATCCGGTACGCGGCGCTGCGCGAGCGGGACGGGCTGATCCCGGGGGCGCTGGTCGTCGAGCGGAACGAACTGGAGTGGCGCCTCGACCCGCTGGGCAGCCACCGCGCCCCGGAGGCGGTGAGCCATGAGCTGCGGGTCGTGGTGGTGTGCGACGAGGGGTACGCGTCCTCGCTCGCGGCCGCGTCCCTGCACCAGCTCGGGCTGCACCGGGCGACCGACCTGGTCGGGGGCTTCCAGGCCTGGAAGGCCGAGGGACTGCCGGTCACCACCGTCTGATCCGGGCCTGTCTCCCCCGCCGGGAGCGGAACGCCGCCCCGGGCCGTCGTACGGTGCCGCGCCGGCCGTGTCGCGCCTGTCGTCCCGTTCGGGACGGCGGGCGCGGGCTCCGGGGGCTCGCGGGTGGGGCCGGCCCCGGCCCGCCCCCGGGGGGGGCCGTACGCCGGACCCCTCCGTGCCGGTGCGGGGGCGGCTTCCGGCGGCCCGCCGCGCCTCCGAAGCCTCAGAAGCCTTCGTGCAGGTCGTCGGTGTCCTCCCCCTCGTCCTCCAGCGCCTGCCGTACGACCCGCAAGGCCATGCCTTCCGGATAGCCCTTGCGGGCGAGCATGCCCGCGAGGCGCCGGAGGCGGCGGTCGCGGTCGAGGCCGCGCGTCGACCGGAGCTTGCGCGCCACCAGCTCGCGGGCCGTCTCCTCCTCCTGTTCGGAGTCCAGCCGCCCCACCGCTTCGTCGATCAGCTCGGCGTCCACCCCCTTGGTGCGCAGCTCCCTCGCGAGGGCGCGGCGGGCCAGGCCCCGGCCATGGTGCCGGGACTCCACCCACGCGCCCGCGAAGGCCGCGTCGTCGATCAGGCCGACGTCCTCGAAGCGGGACAGGACCTCGTCGGCCACCTCGTCCGGGACCTCACGCTTGCGCAACGCGTCCGCCAGCTGCTTGCGGGTGCGTGGGGTCCCGGTGAGCAGGCGCAGGCAGATCGCCCGCGCCCGCTCAGCCGGATCCTGGGGCGACAGCTCCTTCTCGGCCCTCGACGAGTCGGCGCTGTCGCCCGGCCATTCGGTGCGCCTGACCACGGGGTCAGGCCTTGGCGGCCGCGGTCTTGGTCGCCTTGGTGGCCTTGGCCGCCGGAGCCGGGACCGACTTGGCCGGTTCGTCACCGGCCGGGGTGGCCGCCGCGTCCGCAGCGGGCTCGGCCGCCGGGGCCTCGGGCCGGACGCCCACGCCCAGCTTCTCCTTGATCTTCCTCTCGATCTCGTTGGCGAGATCCGGGTTGTCCTTGAGGAAGTTGCGGGCGTTCTCCTTGCCCTGGCCCAGCTGGTCGCCCTCGTACGTGTACCAGGCGCCCGCCTTGCGCACGAAGCCGTGCTCGACGCCCATGTCGATCAGACCGCCCTCGCGGCTGATGCCCTGGCCGTAGAGGATGTCGAACTCGGCCTGCTTGAACGGCGGCGCGACCTTGTTCTTGACGACCTTGCAGCGGGTGCGGTTGCCGACCGCGTCCGTACCGTCCTTGAGCGTCTCGATACGGCGGATGTCGATGCGCACCGAGGCGTAGAACTTCAGCGCCCGGCCACCGGTCGTGGTCTCGGGGGAGCCGAACATCACGCCGATCTTCTCGCGGAGCTGGTTGATGAAGATCGCGGTGGTCTTGGACTGGTTGAGCGCGCTGGTGATCTTCCGGAGGGCCTGGCTCATCAGACGCGCCTGGAGACCCACGTGGGAGTCGCCCATCTCGCCCTCGATCTCCGCACGCGGGACGAGCGCGGCCACGGAGTCGATGACGATCAGGTCGAGCGCGCCGGAGCGGACCAGCATGTCCACGATCTCCAGGGCCTGCTCGCCGTTGTCGGGCTGGGACAGGATCAGGTTGTCGATGTCGACGCCGAGCTTCTGCGCGTACTCCGGGTCGAGGGCGTGCTCCGCGTCGATGAACGCGACCTGGCCGCCGGCCTTCTGCGCGTTGGCCACGGCGTGCAGGGTCAGGGTCGTCTTGCCGGAGGACTCCGGCCCGTAGATCTCCACCACACGACCACGCGGCAGGCCACCGACGCCGAGCGCGACGTCGAGCGCGGTCGAGCCGGTCGGGATGACCTCGATGGGCTCCCTGGACCGCTCGCCCATGCGCATCACTGCGCCCTTGCCGAATTGCCGTTCAATCTGTGCGAGCGCGGCGTCGAGCGCCTTCTCGCGGTCGGTTCCTGCCATGGGTTCCACCCGATTTGCTTGAGTCGATCGCTTCACGTCAAAGACGCTAACCCCTGCCACTGACAATGGGCCCCGACGTCCCTCCGACCTGTGGATAACTCGGCGGCCACCGCCTCGCCGCCCCCGTCGCCGCGGGCCGGAACCCCCATAAGAATGGATGTTCGATTTTGCTGTCAAGCGAGCCACACCGGTCCGCGGCTCGTGTTCCGGCGCCGCCGTGCGGCGCCCGTCCGGTACCCCGCCGGGCCGGTTCCACGCGGGCCCGGCGGCCCGGGTTCGCCGGGCCGGCTGCCGGTCGGCGGCCCGTTCGTACGCGGGCCCGGCGCGCCTCAGGAGCCGTCGGCGGGCGTGGCCGGGGAGGCGGCCTGCTCCTTCTCCCGCTTGGCGCGCAGCGCCCGCTGCACCCGGGCGAGGACGGCCTCGCCCTGCCGCCGGTGGCCGTGCATCCGCGGGTCCTCGGTCACGTCGTACCGCTTCACGTACGCGCCGAGGAACGCCTGGAGGGTGGCGACCGCCGGGATGGCGATGAGCGCGCCGACCGCGCCGAGCAGCGCGGTGCCCGCGATGACCGAGCCGAAGGCGACCGCCGGGTGGATGTCGACGGTCCTGGCGGTCAGCTTGGGCTGGAGCACATAGTTCTCGAACTGCTGGTACACCACGACGAAGGCCAGCACCCACAGGGCGTACCAGGGGTTCTCGGTGAAGGCGATCAGCATCGGCAGCGCACCGGCCAGGTAGGTGCCGATGGTGGGGAGGAACTGGGAGACCAGCCCCACCCACACGGCGAGCGCGGGCGCGTACGGCACCGCCAGGAACTCCAGCAGGACGTAGTGGGCGACGCCGGAGACCAGCGCCATGAGCCCGCGCGAGTACAGGTAGCCGCCGGTCTTGTCGACCGCGATCTCCCAGGCGCGCAGCACCTCGGCCTGCTTGGCGGGCGGCAGGACCGAGCACAGGGCGCGGCGCAGCCGCGGGCCGTCGGCCGCGAAGTAGAAGGAGAACAGGAAGATCGTCAGCAGTCTGAACAGCCCGCCGAGCACGGTCGCGGAGATGTCCAGGACTCCGCTCGCGCTGTTCTGCACGTACTTGCGCAGCCAGTCGGAGCGCAGCAGGCTGTCCTGGACCTCGACCCTGGACAGCTCGGTATGGAAGGTGTGGTTGCTCCAGTTGATGAGCGAGTCGAGGTACCGGGGGAAGTCCTCGACCATCTCGATGATCTGTCCGGCGAGCATGGAGCCGAGCAGCACGACGAACCCGATGCCCGCCGCCAGCACGGCGAAGAAGACCAGGAAGGTGGCGAGGCCCCGCCGCATCCCCCGGGCGGCCATCCGGCCCACGGCCGGCTCCATGGCCAGGGCCAGGAAGAACGCGATCAGGATGTTGACGAGCAGGCCGATGAGCTGGTGGAACGCCCAGCTGCCCAGCTGGAAGCAGGCGTACAGGGCGAGGGCCAGGACCATGGCCCTGGGCAGCCACCGGGGCATGCGCGCGGGGGGCGTCCCTCCGGTGGGGGCCGCCCCGGGCTCCGCGGTCCTGCTGGGCGGCACGGCGGCCGCGTTCGTGGCCGGTGACGCGGGTCCTCGCGTCACCGGCTCGGTGGTCGTCGTCTCGTTCTCGTCAGTCGGGGCCACGGGGCAAGTCTCGCGCACCGCCACGGCGACCGGCCTACCAGCCCGGCGTCACCGCTTGTCCGGCGGGACGTCCACGGCGGCGCAGACCGCGCGCCAGACGTCCTTCGCCTCCCAGCCCGCCTCCAGCGCCTGGTACACCGTCCGCCCGCCCAGCTCGGACATGACATGGTCCCGCGCGAAGGACTCGGCGTACCCCTCACCGAAGTGGTCCGCCATCCGCTCCCAGAAAATCGTCAACCGCATGCCTCGAGTATCCAGCTCCTGAGAGTGCAGCCCGGCCCGCGCCCCTTGCCGAAAGCCCTTTCCGCCCTACGGTCGGAACATGGCTGGAACTCCCCTCTCCCGTGCCGGGCACTTCATCTGGCTGACGGCCCGTGTGCTCGAACAGCGGCGGTTCGCTTACCACTTCCTGGGCGGTGCCGCCGACCCCGTGGAGACCGCCCTCAACGCCCACCTCAATGAGGACGGGGGGTACGGGCACGCACTGGAGCCGGACCTGCGCGGCCCCGTCAGCCAGCCGTTGCACACCGCGCACGCGCTGCGGGTGCTGGACTCCATCGGCCGCTGCGGAGGGCTGCGGGTGGAGCGCGTCTGCCGCTACCTGACCGGGGTGTCCACCCATGACGGGGCCCTGCCGGCCCTGCACCCCTCCGTCCGGGGCTACCCGGTGGCCCCGTTCCTCCCGGTCGTGGACGATCCCCCCAGCGACCTGCTCGCCACCGGCCCCGTGGTCGGGCTGCTGCACCGCAATCAGGTGTGGCACGCGTGGCTGTTCCGCGCCACGGACTTCTGCTGGGCCGCCGTCGACGCGCTGGAGAAGTCGCACCCGTACGAGATCCAGGCCGCCGTCGCGTTCCTGGACGGCGTTCCGGACCGCACCCGGGCCAAGGCCGCCGCCGACCGGCTCGGCCGCCTGGTGCGGGACCAGGGCCTCGCGGTCCTGGACCCGGAGCGGATCGACGCGTACCCGGTGGCGCCCGGGTACGCCCCGGGCGAGCACCACTTCCCGCACGACTACGCGCGCGTGCCCGATTCCCTCGCCCGGGGCTGGTTCACCGACGAGGAGCTGGCCCGTTCCCTGGACCACTTGGCGGCCTGCCAGGAGGACGACGGGGGCTGGCCCATCGGGTGGCGCCTGTGGGCGCCGGGCACGGCCCTGGAGTGGCGTCCGATCGTGACGATCGAGGCGCTGCGCACCCTGCGGGCGCACGGCCGCCCGATCGGCGGCTGAGCCCCGCCCGCCCGCGTCCCGGGGCGGCGGCCCCGCTTCCCGCGCCGGGCGTCCGCGCTCAGCCGCCGATGGCCCGGACGCCCGCCGTCACGACGACGGCCGCGGCGACCACGACCAGGAACGGGGCGCGCAGCACCAGCGCGACCGCCGCCGCGGCGAGACCGGCGCCCCGGGCGTCCAGGACGAGGGCGCTGCCGGAGCTGAACGTCTGCTGCGCGGTCAGCGCCGCGAGCAGGGCGACGGGCAGCAGCGCCGACAGCCGCTGGACGAGCGGCCGCTCCAGTGCCCCGGCGGGCACCAGGAGGCCGATGAGCTTGACGAGGTAGCAGCCGGCGGCGGTCAGGCCGATGGCGATCCAGATGGTCAACGGTCCGTCTCCTTCTCGTGCGCGCCGGCGGTCCGGCGTCCCTGGAGCCACAGCACGGCGGGCGCGGCGAGCGCGGCGATCAGTACCGGCACCCCGGCGGGCAGTACCGGCAGGAAGCCGAGCCCGAGGACGACGGCGAGGCCGGCGACCGCACGTTCGGTGGTCGTCCGCAGCATCGGTGCCAGGAGGGCGAGGAAGACGGCCGGCCCGGCGGCGTCCAGTCCCCAGGCGTCGGTGTCGCCGATGGCCTCGGCGCCCAGCGCCCCCAGGAGCGTGGTCAGGTTCCACAGCACGTACAGGGTGAGCCCGGTGACGGTGAAGCCGATCCGGGCGGCCCTGCGGTCCGGCTGGGCGAGCGACACGGCGGCCGTCTCGTCGATGACCCAGTGGGCCGCCAGCGGCCGTACGGGGCGGGGCAGGGCGAGAAGCTGCGACAGCCGCAGCCCGTAGAAGGCGTTGCGGGTGCCGAGGAAGAAGGCGCCCGCCGCCGCGGTGAACGGGTTGCCGCCCGCCGCGAGCGCGCCGACGAGGGCGAACTGGGAGGCGCCGGTGAAGACCAGCAGGCTGAGCGCGCAGGTCTGGAGCAGGCCGAGTCCCGCCCCGGCCGAGGTGACGCCGAAGGCGAAGCCGGAGAGCCCGACGGCCACCCCGACGCCCAGGGCGTCGCGGACGACCGCGCGGTCGGGCCGGGCGGCGGCCCCCGGGCCGGTGGGCGGAGCGGGCGGTGCGGATGCGGGTGCGGGTGCGGGTGCTGTCTGGTCTGCCACGCCGGCGACGTTACGGACCGGGCGGCTCGCCGGTCTTGTACGTTCTTGCGCGCTCGCGCTGGTAGGCGCCCGGGGGCACGCCGACGATCCGGGTGAAGTGCCGGTTCAGGTGGGGCTGGTCGGTGAAGCCGACCGCGACCGCGACGGCCGCCGGTGGGGTGCCGGCCTCCAGCAGGCGGCGGGCGGTACGCACGCGCGCGTTGGTCAGCCAGGTGTGCGGGGGCATCCCGTGGGCGGCCTTGAACGCGCGCAGCAGCGCGAAGGGGCTGGTGCCCAGCTCGCGTGCCAGCTCCTCCAGTGAGGGCGGCTCGGCCATGCGCTGCTGGAGGAGGTCCCTGGCGGCGACGGCCGCGCGGGCGCCGGTGGCCAGCGGTGCCCGCCGGGGCAGCGCCCGGCCGTGGCGGCGCAGCAGCCGGGCGACGGCGATCCGCAGGACGCTGTCGGCGGCCAGCGCGTTGCCCTCCTCCGCCGCCCGGTGCACGGCGCGGATGAGCCGGGCGGTGTCCTCGTCCTCGACGATGGTCTCGGCGAAGGCGGCGGTGCCCCGCAGCGTCGTCTCCTCCTCCGCTATCGAGGCGACGAGTGCCGACGAGGGGTAGAGGGTCGCGTAGGACCAGCCTTCGGGAACCCCGGCGTGCGCCGAGTGCGGCACCTCCGGATTGATCATGACGACGGTGCCGGGGCGGGCGCGGATGGTTCCCTCGGGCATGACCACGTCCTCGACGCCGCGCCGTACCGCGCCGAGGACGAAGCCCTCGTGGCTGTGCCGGGCGAAGGAGTGGCGCACGTACCGGGCGCGGAGCAGGTCGAGACCGGGCACGCCCGGGTACTGCCAGTGCCTGGCCCATTCGCCTTCCCGTTCGTTCGCCATTCCTCCATTCTGCGTCCGCCCGTGCACCGCTGACCTGCGGGTCCACGTCGCGGACGGTCGAGGCCGGGGGGTGCGCGCTGCGCCGTCGCGACGGATTGTCAGAGGCGGGGTGCACGATGGGGGGCATGACCGGCACCGCGCTCGACTCGTTCTCCCCCGCGACCCGCGGCTGGTTCACGGGGGCCTTCCACGCGCCCACCGCGGCCCAGGAGGGCGCCTGGCGGGCGATCGCCGAGGGTTCGGACGTCCTGGTGGTCGCCCCGACCGGGTCCGGCAAGACCCTGGCCGCGTTCCTGGCCTCGCTGGACCGGCTGGCGTCCACCCCGCCGCCCGCGGACGCGAAGAAGCGCTGCCGTGTGCTGTACGTGTCCCCGCTCAAGGCGCTCGCCGTGGACGTGGAGCGCAACCTGCGCAGCCCGCTGACCGGCATCCGGCAGGAGTCGGTCCGCCTGGGCCTGCCCGAGCCGGAGGTGCGGGTCGGCATCCGCTCGGGCGACACCCCGGCCGCCGAGCGGCGCTCGCTCGCCACCAGGCCGCCGGACATCCTGATCACCACGCCCGAGTCGCTGTTCCTGATGCTCACCTCCGCCACCCGGGACGCGCTGTCGGGGATCGAGACGGTGATCCTGGACGAGGTCCACGCGGTCGCCGGTACGAAGCGGGGCGCCCACCTCGCGCTGTCCCTGGAGCGGCTGGACGAGCTGCTGCCGCGCCCGGCCCGCCGGATCGGCCTGTCGGCGACGGTCCGCCCGGTGGACGAGGTCGCGCGCTACCTGTCCCCGCAGCGGAAGGTGGAGATCGTCCAGCCCGTTTCCGGCAAGGAGTTCGACCTGTCGGTGGTCGTCCCGGTCGAGGACCTCGGGGAGCTCGGGGGGTCGCCCGCGACGGACACGGACCAGGCGGAGCGGCCGTCGATCTGGCCGCATGTCGAGGAGCGGATCGCCGACCTGGTCCAGGCGCACCGCTCGACGATCGTGTTCGCCAACTCGCGGCGGCTGGCCGAGCGCCTGTGCAACCGGCTCAATGAGATCGCGTACGAGCGGGCCACCGGGGAGCCCCTCCCCGAGGACGGGTCCCCCGCCGAGCTGATGGCGCAGTCCGGTGCCGCCCAGGGCGCCCCGCCGCTGCTCGCCAGGGCGCACCACGGGTCGGTCTCCAAGGAGCAGCGGGCCCTGGTCGAGGAGGACCTGAAGGCGGGCCGGCTGCCCGCCGTGGTCGCCACCTCCAGCCTGGAGCTGGGCATCGACATGGGCGCGGTGGACCTGGTGGTCCAGGTCGAGTCGCCGCCCTCGGTGGCCTCCGGCCTCCAGCGGGTCGGCCGCGCCGGGCACCAGGTGGGCGCGGTGTCGACGGGTGTGGTGTTCCCCAAGTACCGGGGTGACCTCGTGCAGGCCGCCGTGGTCACCGAGCGGATGCGCTCCGGGTCCATCGAGTCGATGCGGATCCCGTCCAATCCGCTGGACGTCCTGGCCCAGCAGGTGGTCGCCATGGTGGCGCTGGACACCTGGCAGTTCGACGACCTGCTCGCGGTGGTCCGGCGGGCCGCCCCGTTCGCCTCGCTGCCCGAGTCGGCGTTCACCGCCGTCCTGGACATGCTGGCCGGCCGGTACCCGTCGGACGCGTTCGCCGAGTTGCGCCCGCGCGTGGTGTGGGACCGCGTCACGGGTGCGGTGACAGGCCGCCCGGGGGCGCAGCGGCTCGCCGTCACGTCCGGCGGCACGATCCCCGACCGGGGCCTGTTCGGGGTGTTCCTGGCGGGCTCCGACCCCAAGAAGGGCGGCGGCCGGGTCGGTGAGCTGGACGAGGAGATGGTGTACGAGTCGCGGGTCGGCGACGTGTTCACCCTCGGCACCTCCTCGTGGCGCATCGAGGACATCACCCGCGACCGGGTGCTGGTCTCGCCCGCGCCGGGGGTGCCGGGCCGACTGCCGTTCTGGAAGGGCGACCAGCTCGGCCGTCCGCTGGAGCTGGGCCGGGCGGTGGGCGCCTTCCTTCGCGAGGTGGGGTCCCTGACGGCGGACGACGCGCGGCTGCGGATGCTCGCGGCGGGCCTGGACGCCTGGGCCGCGGAGAACGTCCTGTCGTACCTGGACGAGCAGCGCCGGTCCTGCGGTCATGTGCCGGACGACCGGACCATCCTGGTGGAGCGGTTCCGCGACGAGCTGGGCGACTGGCGGGTGGTGGTGCACTCGCCGTTCGGCGCGCAGGTGCACGCCCCGTGGGCGCTGGCCCTGGGCGCCCGGCTCACCGAGCGGTACGGCATGGACGCCCAGGTGATGCACGCCGACGACGGCATCGTGCTGCGGCTGCCCGACGCGGACCTGATGGGGCTGGACCTGCTGGACCAGGCCCCGTCCGCCCCCGGCCTCGAGTACGACGGCGACCAGGCGCCGGTGGGCGCCGCCGACGTCCTGTTCGACAAGGGCGAGGTCGACCAGATCGTCACGGACCAGGTCGGCGGCTCGGCGCTGTTCGCGTCCCGGTTCCGCGAGTGCGCGGCGCGCGCCCTGCTGCTGCCGCGCCGCAACCCGGGCAAGCGCACACCGCTGTGGCAGCAGCGCCAGCGCGCCGCCCAGCTGCTCCAGGTGGCCAGTGAGTTCGGTTCGTTCCCCATCGTCCTGGAGGCCGTCCGCGAGTGCCTCCAGGACGTGTTCGACGTGCCGGGCCTCAAGGAGCTGATGGGCGACATCGAGTCCCGCCGCGTCCGGCTGGTCGAGGTCACCACCCCCGAGCCGTCCCCCTTCGCCCGTTCGCTCCTCTTCGGGTACGTGGCCCAGTTCCTGTACGAGGGCGACTCACCGCTCGCCGAGCGGCGGGCCGCCGCCCTGTCCCTGGACTCCCGGCTGCTGTCGGAGCTGCTGGGCCAGGCGGAGCTGCGCGAGCTGCTCGACGCGGACGTCCTGACCGAGCTGGAGGGCGAGCTCCAGTGGCGCACCGAGGACCGCCGGGTCAAGGACGTGGAGGGGGTCGCCGACGTGCTGCGGGTCCTGGGGCCCCTCACCGACGCCGAGCTGGTGGAGCGCGGCGCCGATCCGGAGTGGCCCCGGCACCTGGGCAGGACCCGGCGGGCCATCCAGGTGCGCGTGGCGGGCGCCGACCACTGGGCGGCCGTCGAGGACGCGGGGCGGCTGCGCGACGCCCTGGGCACCGCCCTTCCGGTCGGTGTTCCCGAGGCGTTCACCGAGCCGGTCAAGGACCCCCTCGGTGACCTCCTCGCGCGGTACGCGCGCACCCACGGCCCCTTCACGTCCGCCCAGGCCGCCGCCCGGTTCGGTCTCGGCACCGCCGTGACCGACGGCGCCCTGCACCGTCTGGCCGCCGCCGGGCGCGTCGTCCAGGGCGAGTTCCACCCGTCGGGCGTCGGACAGGAGTGGTGCGACGCGGCGGTACTGCGCCGGCTGCGCCGCCGCTCGCTCGCCGCCCTGCGCCACGAGCTGGAGCCGGTCCCGCCGACGGCGCTCGCCACCTTCCTGCCCCAGTGGCAGCACCTCGGCGGCAACAGCCTGCGCGGCATCGACGGACTGGCCCGCGCCGTCGAACAGCTCCAGGGCGCGCCCGTCCCCGCGTCCGCGCTGGAGAAGCTGGTCCTGCCTTCCCGCGTCGCCGGCTACAGCCCCGCCATGCTCGACGAGCTGACCACCACCGGCGAGGTCCTCTGGGCCGGAGCGGGCGCCCTGCCGGGCAAGGACGGCTGGGTCTCGCTCTACCTCGCCGACGCCGCGCCCCTGCTGCTCCCGCAGCCGCACCCACTGGAGCTCACCGCGCTCCACGAAGCCGTCCTGACCACCCTCTCCGGCGGCTACGGCCTGTTCTTCCGCCAGATCGCCGACCACATCCGCGCCACCACCCATCCCGAGGCGACCGACCCCCAGCTCGCCGACGCCCTGTGGGACCTGGCCTGGTCCGGCCGGCTCACCAACGACACCCTGGCGCCCCTCCGCTCCCTGCTCGGCTCCGGCCGCACGGCCGGCTCCACCGCCCACCGGGCCAGGCGCACGGTCCCCCGCGGCCGGTACGGCACGCTGACGGCGGCCGCCCGCACGGCCTCGCGCACCGGTCCGCCGACCGTCAGCGGGCGGTGGTCCCTTCTTCCTCCGCCGGAGCCGGAGCCGACCCACCGGGCCCACGCCCTGGCCCGCACCCTGCTGGACCGGCACGGCGTGGTCACGCGCGGCGCGGTGGCGGCCGAGGGGGTCGAGGGCGGCTTCTCCGCGACGTACCGGGTGCTGTCGGCCTTCGAGGACAGCGGCCAGGCCCGCCGCGGTTACGTCGTCGAGGGCCTGGGAGCCGCCCAGTTCGCCATGGACGGCGCCGTCGACCGCCTCCGCGCGGCGGCCGGCGCCCGGGACCGCGCCGACACCTCGGCCGCCCCGCGCGCCGTCGTCCTCGCCGCCGCCGACCCCGCCAACGCGTACGGTGCCGCCCTGTCCTGGCCCGAGCCCCCCACCGGCGCCGGACACAAGCCCGGCCGCAAGGCGGGTGCCCTCGTCGTCCTCGTCGACGGGGAGCTCGCCCTCTACATGGAGCGCGGCGGCAAGACCCTGCTGTCCTGGCCCGTCGAAGTGGACGACCCGGCCCTCCATGCGGCCGCCGAGGCCCTGGCGGCGGCCGCCCGCGCGGGCTCCCTCGGCACGGTCACCGTGGAGCGGATCAACGGCGGGGCGGCGCTCACCTCGCCGCTGTCCCGCGCCCTGGAGGGGGCCGGCTTCCACGCGACCCCCCGAGGCCTCCGCCTCCGCGCCTGACCCGCCCGCCGGCCGCCATCGGCCCCGTCCGCCCACCGCGTCCCGCATCATGGAGCCATGCCCGAAGGAGACACCGTCTGGCTGACCGCCCACCGCCTGCACTCCGCCCTCGCGGGCAAGCTCGTGACCCGCACCGACCTCCGGATCCCCCGCCTGGCCACCGTCGATCTCACCGGCCGCACGCTGCTCGACGTCACCCCGCGCGGCAAGCACCTCCTGACCCGGTTCGAGGGCGGGCTCACCCTCCACTCCCACCTCCAGATGGACGGCGCCTGGCGCGTCTACACGCCCGAGGAGCGCTGGAACGGCGGTCCCGGCCACCAGATCAGGGCCATCCTCGGGACCAGCACCCACACCGCCGTGGGCTACCGCCTGCCCGTCCTGGAGCTGATCCGCACCAGCGACGAGGCGTCCGTCGTGGGCCACCTGGGCCCCGACCTGCTGGGCCCTGACTGGGACTCCGGGGAGGCCGTCCGGAGGCTGCTCGCCGACCCGTCCCGCCCCCTGGGCGAAGCGCTCCTGGACCAGCGGAATCTGGCGGGCATCGGCAACGTCTACAAGTGCGAGCTCGCCTTCATGGCCCGGGTCACTCCCTGGCTCCCGGTCGGCGACCTCCCGCCCGGCGTCCCCGAGCGCCTGGTCGCCACCGCCCACCGCCTCCTGGAGGCGAACAAGGAGCGCTTCGACCGCCGGACGATCCTCACCACGAACCGCCCCGACCGGAAGCTGTACGTCTACAGCCGCGGGAACCACCCCTGCTACCGCTGCGGCACCCGGATCCGCCGCAAGGAGGAGACGCTCCGGGAGCGCCTGTCCTACTGGTGCCCGGGCTGCCAGTCGGGCCCGGGCCCCGACGACCCCACCCGTTGACGACCCGTCGGATCGCGTCGTACGCGCGCGGGTCCCCGCTCGGCCGGGTGGGTGAACCGGGGGACGTCGCCCACGCGGGTCCTCCATCCGGTATCCGGCACCGGTCCTTCACCACGGGCCGGTCCGTCCGCCCGAACGGCGGTGCAGCCACGCCCTGGTGAGGCCCGGCGCGCGGGACGGCGTACGGGTCACGGAGACCGTGCCACGGGCCGAGGCCACGTGCACGGGAAGCAGGCTCAGACCCCAGCCGCCCGCGGCCACGGTCCCCTCGACCAGGCCCGCCTGACCGGGCGCCAGCAGCAGCCGCAGCACCGCCCACCACCACAGTCCGCCCAGCACCAGCGCGAGCGCCAGCAGCGGAACCCGTCGCCGAACCATGGCCGCCTCCTCCGGTCGACGCTAGACCGGCCCGATCACATGGCGGGAGGGCGTACCGGTGCGCGCCTCCGGCGCACGCCGGGCGCTTCGATACACCCTCCCGTCCCGTTCGTTCCGGCACCCGGCGCCCGGCGCCCGAGCCCGAGGCCCGGGGCGGGCACCCGACACCCGCGGAACTACGGGTTGTCCGCCTGACGGCTCTCGGCCTGGAACATCCACGCGTGCTTTTCGAGGTCCGCCGTCAGCGCGATCAGCAGGTCCTGCGTCACCGGATCGGGCTTGTCGGTCGCCTCGATCCGCTCCCGCATCCGTCCGACCACCGTGACCAGGGCCTCGACCATGATGCGGACCGCTTCGTCGTCCTTGATCCAGCCCGTCGGCACGTTCTTGATGGCCGTGCTGGACGCGAGGGTCGTGGCTCGCCCGTCCGGGGTGACACCCAGCGCCGAGGCGCGCTCCGCCACGATGTCGGAGTGCTGGCGCGCGGTGGTCACGACCTCGTCCAGCTGGAGGTGGATCGAGCGGAAGCGCGGCCCGACCACGTTCCAGTGCACCTGCTTGGCCACCAGGGACAGGTCGACCGCGTCGACCAGCGCGCCCTGCAGGGCTTCACCGACCACCTTCAGATCGGCGTCGGACAGGGGGCTCTTCACGACAGACATTCCGAATCCTCCGTTCCCGGCGTGCGGTGGGAAACACACGCCCGACCACCATGACACATACGACCTAAAACGGGCATTCGGGGTAAGCGAAAGCCCCGGTCGGCCATTCGTGTACCCGACCGGGGCTCAGCCCCAAACGTGCGCTTTCACCAGTGTGTGCGCGCGAACGACGTGCCACTCACGCGGCAGGAACACCGCGCGGCGGGAACACAGGAACGAGAGTCCTCGCAAGGACCCTCGCTCCGGTGTGCGTGGAATATCTAGGCGGCGACGACGTCCACCGCCTCCGCGGGCGCCTTGATGGTCACCCGCTCCGTCGGCACACCCGCCACCGACGTCACGGACACAGAATTGAGCATCGGGCGTACTGGGGCGGGCACCGGCTCACTCGCCGCTGCCGATTCGGCCAGCTCAGCCAGTGAGAGCTCGTCGCTCACCTCTCGCATGAGCTCGGACATCCGTACGTCAAGCGCGTCGCAGATCGCGGAGAGCAGCTCGGAGGAAGCCTCCTTCTGCCCCCGCTCCACCTCGGAGAGATAGCCGAGCGAAACTCGGGCGGACGAGGAGACTTCGCGCAGAGTACGGCCCTGGCGCTGGCGCTGCCGACGCAGCACGTCACCCAGCAGGCGACGGAGCAGAATCATCGGTGGCTCCCTCCTCGGACCGTGTAGCCGCATCCTTCACGCCCCACCGTACCGCCTCGCGCTGCGGCCGTGCGGGGAGCGATGACGTGTTCACTCAGGGCTGCAAACATCAGTTCCCCCCGTTCTGTTCCGTATCCTGTGCCCGCGCATTTCCCGAGAGTTCGTCCACGAGCAGTTCCAGCACGCTCCGTACACTCTCTCTACGAATTTCCGCACGGTCGCCGTTCAATCGCAGGGCGGTGACTTTCCCCGCGCCGCGGGGCCCGTCGGCCGGCCCGCAGACCGCCACGTACACCGTGCCCACGGGCTGTCCGTCCTGGGGCTCGGGGCCCGCGACACCGGTCGTCGCGATCCCCCATCCGGCTCCCAGCCGGCCCCGCACACCCGCCGCCATCTGCAGGGCGACATCCGGGTCGACGGCTCCGCGCCGCGCCAGCAGCGCCGCGTCGACCCCCAGCAGTTCGTGCTTCAGGGCGGTCGCGTACGCCGTGACGGACCCCCGGAAGGACCGGGAGGCCCCGGGCACGGAGGTCAGTTCCGCCGCCACCAGACCGCCCGTGAGGGACTCCGCCACAGCGACCGTCTGGTCACTCTCCGCGAGGAGGGCCAGAGCACGCGCCGCCGCGTTCACCGTCCCGACTCCGTCCCCGAACGCAGCCGCGCCCTTTCCGCGCGTTCCGCGGCGAGTCCCTGACGTCGCATGACCACCGCCTGCCGCACGTAGTCGAGCCCGGTGACGACCGTCAGCACGACGGCCACCGCCATCACCCAGAAGCGCAGTGTCGCGAGTGGACCGGTCAGCGCCAGGACGTACATCCCGACCGCCGTGCCCTGCGCCAGCGTCTTCATCTTGCCGCCGCGGCTGGCCGGAATGACCCCGTGACGGATCACCCAGAAGCGCATCAGCGTGATGCCCAGCTCGCGGAAGAGGATCACTCCGGTCACCCACCAGGGCAGGTCCCCCAGTGACGACAGGCAGATCAGTCCGGCCGCCATGATCGCCTTGTCCGCGATCGGGTCGGCGATCTTCCCGAAGTCCGTGACGAGGTTGTACGCGCGGGCCAGGTGTCCGTCGAAGATGTCCGTGATCATGGCGACGGCGAAGGCCGCCCAGGCCCAGGCACGCCAGGCCGGGTCGTACCCGCCGTCCTGGAGCATGAGCACCACGAAGGCCGGTACGAGCACCAGCCGCACCATGGTGAGGATGTTGGCGATGTTCCACAGGCTGGCCTGATTGACGGCCGCAGCGCCCAGCTTGCCGCCGGGCGCCGGCCTACCCGTACCGCCCGCAGCGGATGCCGGGGCTCCGGTCATCTGCCCGCCTCCTCAAGACACTCCGCCACCAGGTCGACGCCCTCCGTGCCGACGACCTTGGCCGTGACCATGCGGCCGGGCACCAGACCCTCGACGGTCGTGAAGACCACCTGGCCGTCGGTCTCGGGCGCCTGGTGCGCGGCGCGCCCCACGGCACCGTCCCCGTCCGGCGTCTCGTCCACGGACTCGACCAGCACCTCCAGGGTCTCGCCGAGCCGCTCCTCCGCGCGCTGCGCGGTCAGCTCCTCGGCGAGCCGCGACAGGTGGGCGAGCCGCTCGTCGACGATCTCCTGGTCGAGCTTGCCCTCGTACGTGGCGGCCTCGGTGCCGTCCTCGTCCGAGTACCCGAACACGCCGATGGCGTCGAGCCGGGCATGCGTGACGAAGCGTTCCAGCTCCGCGAAGTCCTGCTCGCTCTCGCCGGGGAAGCCGACGATGAAGTTGGACCGCACGCCGGCCTGCGGGGCCTTGCCGCGGATGGTGTCCAGCAGCTCCAGGAACCGGTCGGTGTCCCCGAAGCGCCGCATCGAGCGCAGCACCGCGGGGGCCGAGTGCTGGAAGGACAGGTCGAAGTACGGGGCGACCTTCTCGGTCGACGTCAGGACGTCGATGAGCCCGGGCCGCATCTCGGCGGGCTGGAGGTAGCTGACGCGGACGCGCTCGATCCCGTCGACCGCCGCCAGCTCCGGCAGCAGGGTCTCCAGCAGGCGGATGTCGCCGAGGTCCTTGCCGTACGAGGTGTTGTTCTCGGAGACCAGCATGATCTCCTTCACGCCCTGCTCGGCCAGCCAGCGCGTCTCACCCAGGACGTCGCTGGGACGCCGGGAGACGAACGATCCGCGGAAGGACGGGATGGCGCAGAACGAGCAGCGGCGGTCGCAGCCGGAGGCGAGCTTCACCGACGCCACCGGGCTGGTGTCCAGCCGGCGGCGCAGCGGAGCGCGCGGCCCGGACGCCGGGGCGACGCCCTCGGGCAGGTCCTCGGGGGCGGGGGCGGGCTCCTGGGAGTGGCCGGGCAGGGCGACCTCGGCGGCCGCGTCCTGCCGCTGGACCGGGCTGAGCGGCAGCAGCTTGCGCCGGTCGCGCGGGGTGTGGGCCTCCACACTGCCACCGCTGAGGATGGTCTGGAGGCGGCCGGAGATGTCGGCGTAGTCGTCGAAGCCCAGGACGCCGTCGGCCTCGGGCAGCGCCTCGGCGAGCTCCTTGCCGTACCGCTCGGCCATGCAGCCGACGGCGACGACGGCCTGGGTGCGGCCGTGGTCCTTCAGGTCATTGGCTTCGAGCAGGGCGTCGACGGAGTCCTTCTTGGCGGCCTCGACGAAGCCGCAGGTGTTGACGACCGCGACATCCGCGTCGGCGGCTTCCTCGACGAGCTCCCAGCCGTCCGCTGCCAAGCGGCCTGCGAGCTCCTCCGAGTCCACCTCGTTACGGGCGCAGCCAAGAGTGACAAGGGCGACGGTACGGCGTTCGGGCATGGACTCAAGACTACTTCGTCCCAGCGACACCCCCATCGCTCAGGGGTCCCGCCCCCAGCGCCCGGGCCGGCCCCGCCGTGCCCACGGGGGCTCCCCCCCGGCTCGCCGGCCGCGAAACCACCCGACCCGGTGGTCCGCCCCAGCGCGCCGAGACCCGCGCCGGGCCCTTCTCCGGGCCCGGCCGGTCCGTCATCCGACCTGCGGGTCGCCCTTCGAGTAGGTCAGGCGCTCGACCTGGCCGTCCTCGAACTCGTCCTCGACCTTCTTGCCGTTCACGAACAGCTCGATCGCGCCGGCGTTCCCGAGGATGAGGTCCAAGCGCTCGTCGTCCTGGAACGTCTTGGAGTCACCCTTCAGCAGCAGCCCGTCGAAGAGCAGCTTGCCGTCGCGCGCCTTGGCCGAGATCCAGCTCTTGTCCTCGGTCGCGGTGAGCTTGACCGTCACCTTGTCCTTGGGGACGGCCGCGATGGCGCTCTCCGAGGGCGCGGGCGGCGGGGCGACCGCCTTCGGAGGCTTGGGCTTGGGGGTGGCCTTCTGCGCCGGGGCCGGGCCCTCGGCGACGTGGTGGGTCCGCGAGCCCCCGCCGTCCCCGTTGAACAGGGTGAAGCCGACGAAGCCGATCACCGCGACGATCGCGGCGACCATGGCGGCGGTCCAGTTGGGCCGCCGGCGCTCCGGGCGGATGCGCTCGGCCTCGAACAGCGGGGCGGCGGGCGTGGGCGACGGGCGGCCGCCGTGCTCGGCGTCGTACTGCTCGACGAGGGCCGCCGGCTCGAGGCCGACGGCACGCGCGAGCGTGCGGACGTGGCCGCGTGCGTACACGTCGCCGCCGCACCGCGAGAAGTCGTCCTCCTCGATCGCGTGCACGATCGGGATGCGCACGCGGGTGGAGGAGCTGACCTCCTCGACGGTCAGGGCGGCGTCGATGCGTGCCTGCTGGAGCAGGCGGCCGATCGAGGGCCGGTCGTCCTCGGGAGCGAGGGGGGCGGGGTCGGCCGTGGATCCGGCGGCCGTGACGGAGGCGGCCACGGCGTCCCGGCCGTCCGGGGCATCAGGCACATCGCCCTTGGCTTGATCCGGACCCTGGCCGGGGCCCTGGTCGCGGGCCTGACCACGTGTGCGGGAACGGAACCGGGAACGGGGGGCGCCGGAGGCCGCGGAGGCCCTGGCGGACTTGCCGTCCCGGAGGACCTCGGGGGCGTCACGGGCGTCGGGGGTCGAAGGCCGGTCGTCTTCGGGGGAGTTGCCGATGGACACGAGGGCGCCTTTCGAGCGTGTAACCACCTGCTGGAGGTTCAGTCTATGGGTGGTACGAAAGGGTGGAGCAACCGGGCGGACGCACTTTGTACGCCATCGGAATGGCATGCGCCCGAGAAGCGGGACAACTCTTTTCCGCCTCTCCCTCCAACGTGACGTACGGAAGGAGGAAACGGTTGCCCACGGTTTCCTCACGAGTGAGGCTCCTACGACTCCGACTCCCCCCGGATGACAGCGAGTACTCCATCCAGCTCATCCGGCTTGACGAGGACGTCCCGCGCCTTGGACCCCTCGCTCGGGCCCACGATGTTGCGCGACTCCATCAGGTCCATCAGCCGCCCGGCCTTGGCGAAGCCGACGCGCAGCTTGCGCTGGAGCATGGACGTCGAGCCGAACTGGGTGGAGACGACGAGCTCGGCGGCCTGGCACAGCAGGTCGAGGTCGTCACCGATGTCCTCGTCGATCTCCTTCTTCTGCTTGCTGCCGACCGTGACGTCGTCGCGGAAGACGGGCGCCATCTGGTCCTTGCAGTGCCGGACGACCGCCTGGACCTCTTCCTCGGTGACGAAGGCGCCCTGCATGCGGACGGGCTTGTTGGCGCCCATCGGCAGGAACAGTCCGTCGCCCTTGCCGATCAGCTTCTCGGCGCCCGGCTGGTCGAGGATGACCCGGCTGTCGGCCAGCGAGGAGGTGGCGAAGGCGAGCCGGGAGGGGACGTTCGCCTTGATCAGACCGGTGACGACGTCCACCGAGGGCCGCTGGGTGGCCAGCACCAGGTGGATGCCGGCGGCCCGGGCGAGCTGGGTGATGCGGACGATCGCGTCCTCGACGTCCCGGGGCGCGACCATCATCAGGTCGGCCAGCTCGTCGACGATCACCAGCAGGTACGGGTAGGGCTGGAGCTCCCGCTCGCTGCCCTCCGGCGGCGTGACCTTCCCCGCGCGCACGGCGGCGTTGAAGTCGTCGATGTGCCGGTAGCCGTACGCGGCGAGGTCGTCGTAGCGGAGGTCCATCTCCTTGACGACCCACTGGAGGGCCTCGGCGGCCCGTTTGGGGTTGGTGATGATCGGGGTGATCAGGTGCGGGATGCCCTCGTAGGCGGTCAGCTCCACCCGTTTGGGGTCGACGAGCACCATCCGTACGTCCTCGGGGGTCGCCCTTATCATTACCGAGGTGATCAGGCAGTTGATGCACGACGACTTGCCGGAGCCGGTGGCACCGGCGACCAGCACGTGCGGCATCTTCGCGAGGTTGGCCATCACGTAGCCGCCCTCGACGTCCTTGCCGAGCGCGACCAGCATCGGGTGGTCGTCCTCGGCCGCGTCCGCGAGGCGCAGCACGTCGCCGAGGTTGACCATCTCGCGGTCGGTGTTGGGGATCTCGATGCCGACGGCGGACTTCCCGGGGATGGGCGAGATGATCCGTACGTCGGGGCTCGCGACGGCGTAGGCGATGTTCTTGGTCAGCGCCGTGATCCGCTCGACCTTGACGGCCGGGCCGAGCTCCACCTCGTACCGGGTGACCGTCGGGCCGCGGGTGAAGCCGGTGACGGCGGCGTCGACCTTGAACTCCGAGAAGACGTTCGTCAGCGAGGCGACGATCGCGTCGTTGGCGGCGCTGCGCGTCTTGCCCGGGCCGCCGCGCTCCAGCAGGTTCAGCGACGGCAGGGAGTAGGTGATGTCCCCGGCGAGCCGCAGCTGCTCGGCGCGGGGCGGCAGGTCCTGCGGATCGTCGCGGACGGGTGCGGGCTTGGTGAGGTCGGGTACGAGGCCGCCGAACGCGTCCGCGTCCCTGGCGGACGGTACGGGGGTGGGCTCGCCGCCCCGGACCGCCCGGCCGGTGCGGGCCGGTCCGCCCCGGGCGCCGCCGGCCCCCCGCGTGTCCTGTGCCGCGCGGGCGTCCGCGCCCCGGTCGCCGGTGACGTCGCGGGTGAGGTCGGCGACCAGGGGGGAGGGGGGCATGCCGTTCAGCACGGCGCCGTCCAGCGCGGCGGCCGCGGCCGCGGCGACGTCCACGGCGTCCCTGGGCCGGTCGGCGTCGGGCCCGGCGGGTCCCCCGGGGGCGGCGGCCGCCTTGCGGGGCCTCCGGCGGCGGGTGAGCGCCTGCTCCTCGGCCTGGTCGGGGTCGTAGGCCTCGGGCCCCGCGCCGCGCCGTCGCGCCCGGGCCGGCAGCGCCTCGCGCCACTGGTCGTCGTACCGCTCGTCGTCCACGCCCATCGGCTGGACGTCGGGCTCGACGATGCCCAGCCGCACCCCGAGGGCCCGCAGCCGCTGGGGGATGGCGTTCACGGGCGTGGCGGTGACGACGAGCAGCCCGAAGACGGTCAGCAGCACCAGCATCGGTACGGCGAGGACCTCGCCCATCATGAAGATCAGGGGCTTGGAGGCGCTCCAGCCGATCAGGCCGCCCGCGTCCCGCACTGCCTCGCTGCCCAGGTCCCGTCCGGGCGAACCGCACGCGATGTGGACCTGGCCGAGCACGCCGATGACGAGCGCGGACAGCCCGATCACGATCCGCCCGTTCGCCTCCGGCCTCTCGGGGTGGAGGATCAGCCGGATGGCGATGGCGCCGACGAGGAGCGGGACGAGCAGGTCCAGCCGGCCGAACGCCCCGGTGACCAGCATCTCGACGAGGTCGCCGACCGGGCCCTGGAGGTTGGCCCAGGTGCCGGCGGCCACGATCAGGGCGATGCCGAGCAGCAGCAGGGCGAGGCCGTCCTTGCGGTGCGCGGGGTCGAGCCCCTTGGCGCCGCGCCCTATGCCCCGGAACATGGCGCCGACCGCGTGCGCGAGACCGAGCCACAGGGCCCGCACGAGCCGGTACACGCCGGCGGTCGGCGAGGGTGCGGATCTGGCCGCCGTCTTCCTCACCGCGGCCTTCTTGGCCGGCGCCTTCCTGGCGGGCTTCGCCGCCCGCACGGGCGCGGTCTTCCTGGCGGTGGGCTTCCCCGGGGTCGCCGCGACCGCCTTCTTCGCCGCGCCGGTCGTACGGCCGGCGCGCGGCTTCGCGGTACCCGCCGTGCCCTGAGAACCCTTGCCGGACGTACGTGAGGCCATGGTGGTGAGATTACCGGTGTGGGACGCGGTGGACACGTGTGCCCACCGCTTCACCCGTTCGTGTCGTCCTGTACGTGTACGGGGCTGACGCCCGCTCAGCCGGGAGCGTCCGGCGGGGCGCCGGGCCCCACCGGGCGGGCTCCCGGCGTCAGTTGGGGGCGGGCAGGGCGGCGGAGCCGCCGCCGGTACCCGGTTCGAGCGCGTCCAGCGCCCTGCGCAGTCCGGTGAGCTTGCGCTCCAGGTGGGCGGCGGTGGCGACGGCGGCCGCGTCGGCCGAGTCGTCGTCGAGCTGCTTGGACAGGGCCTCCGCCTGCTCCTCAACGGCCGCGAGGCGGGCGGACAGTTCCGCGAGGAGGCCCGCCGACTCCTTGACGGTCCCGCCCTGGCCGCCGCCCTCAAGCTGGAGCCGGAGCAGGGCCGCCTGCTCGCGGAGCTGACAGTTCTTCATGTACAGCTCGACGAAGACGGACACCTTGGCGCGCAGCACCCAGGGGTCGAAGGGCTTGGAGATGTAGTCGACCGCGCCCGCCGCGTACCCCCGGAAGGTGTGGTGGGGGCCGTGATTGATCGCCGTCAGGAAGATGATCGGGATGTCCCGTGTCCGTTCCCGACGCTTGATGTGCGCGGCGGTCTCGAAACCGTCCATACCTGGCATCTGGACGTCCAGCAGAATGACCGCGAAGTCGTCCGTCAGCAGCGCTTTGAGTGCTTCCTCCCCTGACGATGCCCGCACCAGCGTCTGATCGAGCGCAGAGAGGATGGCCTCCAGCGCCAGCAGATTCTCCGGTCGGTCATCGACCAGGAGGATCTTGGCCTTCTGCACCATGGCCCGTCCTCCTCGCCCCGGCAGTTGGCCGGGCGCCGCCCCAGGGGACGACTCCCTTGCGCCGTCCGTCCTTGTGCCGGTCATGGTAGCCGCACCCCGCCTGTCACCACACCCTGTCACCGCGATGTCACTGTGCACGTAGCAGAAACGCGGTGGGAGACCAGAAGGTTCCCCGAATCCCGCCCTCTCACACGCTCTCGACCACAGTCAGTCAGCAAGTCGCCAGGAAGTCACCTGCTTCCGCTCACTCTCCGCTCATCCACTGCTCCATCACCGCGAGCAGATGATCCGGATCCACCGGCTTCGTAACGTAATCGGAAGCGCCCGACTCGATCGCCTTCTCCCGGTCGCCCTTCATCGCCTTCGCGGTGAGCGCGATGATCGGCAACCCGGCGAACTGCGGCATGCGCCGGATCGCCGTCGTCGTCGCGTACCCGTCCATCTCCGGCATCATGATGTCCATCAGTACGACCGTCACATCGTCATGCTGCTCCAGGACTTCGATGCCCTCCCGGCCGTTCTCCGCGTACAGCACCGACAGCCCGTGCTGCTCCAGGACGCTGGTGAGCGCGAAGACATTGCGGATGTCGTCGTCGACGATCAGCACCTTCTCGCCGTGGAAGTCGAAGCCGCGCTTCGGCTCGCCCGCCTCCTGCCCGGCCGTCCCCCACGCCTCCGGTGCCCCGGCCGAACCGGCCGACCCGGCCGACCCGGACGCCCCTCCCGGCGCCGCGGCCCCGGTCGTGCCCGCACCCCCGGCCGCCCCGCCCGGCTGCCCGGTCCGGCCCGGCAGCGCCGTCCGCTGCTCCGCCCCGCCCAGCGCGGCCCGCCGGCGGTGCCGGAACAGCGCGCCCGCCCCGGAGCGCCGCTCGGAGCGCTCACCCGGGGCCTGGATCGGCTGCCCCTGCTCCGTGTACCCGTCCAGCAGGCCGTCCTCGGCGCCCTGGTGCAGCTCGGGGCCGGAGCCGTGCCCGTAGCCCTGCGGAGGCAGTTCGCTCGGGTGGAGCGGCAGGTACAGCGTGAAGGTGGAGCCGCGGCCCGGTTCGCTCGCCGCGTGGATCTCGCCGCCCAGCAGGCGGGCGATCTCCCGGCTGATCGACAGCCCCAGGCCCGTACCGCCGTACTTGCGGCTGGTCGTGCCGTCCGCCTGCTTGAACGCCTCGAAGATCACCCGCATCTTGCTGGCCGCGATGCCGATCCCGGTGTCCGTCACCGAGAAGGCGATCAGGTCGCCCTCCGGGTCGCGCAGCGATCCGGCCTCCAGGAGCTGCTCCCGGATCGACGGCGGGACGTCCGTCCTGGCCGGCCGGATCACCAGCTCCACCGCACCGCTGTCGGTGAACTTGACCGCGTTCGACAGCAGGTTCCGCAGCACCTGGAGCAGCCGCTGCTCATCGGTGTGCAGGGTCGCGGGGAGCTCCGGCGACACCCGTACCGAGAAGTCGAGCCCCTTCTCCGCGGTCAGCGGCCGGAAGGTCGCCTCCACGTAGTCGACGAGCTGCACCAGCGCGATCCGGGTCGGGCTGACGTCCATCTTGCCCGCCTCGACCTTCGACAGGTCCAGGATGTCGTTGATCAACTGGAGCAGGTCCGAACCCGCCCCGTGGATCGTCTCGGCGAACTCCACCTGCTTCGGCGACAGGTTCCCGTCCGCGTTGTCCGCGAGCAGCTTCGCCAGGATCAGCAGCGAGTTCAGCGGCGTCCGCAGCTCGTGCGACATGTTCGCCAGGAACTCGGACTTGTAGCGCATGGAGACCGCGAGCTGCTCGGCCCGCTCCTCCAGCACCTGCCGCGCCTCCTCGATCTCGGTGTTCTTCACCTCGATGTCGCGGTTCTGCTGGGCCAGCAGCTCGGCCTTCTCCTCCAGTTCGGCGTTGGAGTCCTGAAGTGCCTTCTGCCTGCTCTCCAGTTCGGCCGACCGCTCCCGGAGCTGCTCGGTCAGCTCCTGCGACTGCTTCAGCAGCACCTCGGTCTTGGTGTTGACGCTGATGGTGTTGACGCTCGTCGCGATCATCTCGGCGATCTGGTTGAGGAAGTCGCGCTGGATCTGGGTGAACGGCTGGAACGACGCCAGCTCGATCACCCCGAGGACCTTCCCCTCGAACAGCACCGGCAGCACGATAACGTGCGCCGGGGCCGCCTCGCCGAGCCCGGAGGAGATCTTCAGGTACCCCGGCGGCACATTGACCTGGATGGTCCGCTTCTCCTCGGCCGCGGTACCGATCAGCGTCTCGCCGGGCCGGAAGGACGTGGGCATCGCCCCGGACGAGTAGCCGTAGCTGCCGCGCATGACCAGCTCGTACGAGCCGTCCTCGTCCGCCCCGATCTCACCGCCGGCCCCCGTCGGCAGCGCCAGGAAGAACGCGCCGTGCTGCGCCGAGACGACCGGGGTGAGCTCGCTCATGATCAGCGAGGCCACGTCGTCCAGGTCGCGCCGGCCCTGCATGAGGCCGGAGATCCGGGCCAGGTTGCCCTTGAGCCAGTCCTGCTCCTCGTTGGCGAGGGTCGTGTCGCGCAGGTTGGCGATCATCGTGTTGATGTTGTCCTGGAGGACCTGGATCTCGCCCGCCGCGTCGACGTCGATCTTCAGGTTGAGGTCGCCCCGGGTCACCGCGGTGGCGACGGCCGCGATGGCCCGCACCTGCCGGGTCAGGTTCCCGGCCATCTCGTTCACCGACTCGGTCAGGTCGCGCCACGTACCGTCGACGTCCCGCACCCGGGCCTGGCCGCCGAGGATGCCCTCCGTACCCACCTCGCGGGCGACCCGGGTGACCTCCTCCGCGAACGACGAGAGCTGGTCGACCATCGTGTTGATGGTGTTCTTCAGCTCCTGGATCTCGCCCCGGGCGTCGATGTCGATCTTCTTGGTCAGGTCGCCCTTGGCGATGGCGGTGGTGACCGTGGCGATCTGGCGCACCTGACCGGTCAGGTTGGACGCCATCGAGTTCACCGACTCGGTCAGGTCCTTCCACGTACCGGAGACACCGGGCACCCGGGCCTGGCCGCCCAGCTCGCCCTCCGTACCCACCTCACGCGCCACCCGCGTCACCTCGTCGGCGAACGACGACAGCGTGGTCACCATGGTGTTCACGGTGTCGGCCAGCTCGGCGACCTCGCCGCGCGCCTCCACCGTCACCTTCTTGGTGAGGTCGCCGTTGGCGACGGCCGACGACACCCGCGAGATGTTCCGCACCTGCGAGGTCAGGTTGTTGGCCATCACGTTGACGTTGTCGCTGAGGTCCTTCCAGATGCCGGTCACGCCCCGCACCCGGGCCTGGCCGCCGAGGATGCCCTCCGTGCCCACCTCGCGGGCGACCCGGGTCACCTCGTCGGCGAAGTTCGAGAGCTGGTCCACCATCGTGTTGACGGTGGTCACCAGGTCGAGGATCTCTCCCCGGGCGTCGACGGTGATCTTCTTCGACAGGTCGCCCTTGGCGACCGCCGTGGTCACCTCGGCGATGTTCCGCACCTGGGAGGTGAGGTTGTTGGCCATCGAGTTGACGGACTGGGTCAGGTCCTTCCAGGTGCCGGAGACGCCCTGCACCTCGGCCTGGCCGCCCAGGATGCCCTCGGTACCCACCTCGCGGGCCACCCGGGTCACCTGCTCCGCGAAGTTCGAGAGCTGGTCCACCATCGTGTTGAGGGTGTTCTTCAGCTCCAGGATCTCCCCGCGCGCGTCCACGTCGATCTTCTGCGACAGATCGCCCCGCGCCACCGCGGTGGCGACCTGCGCGATGTTGCGCACCTGGGCGGTGAGGTTCCCGGCCATGCCGTTCACCGAGTCCGTCAGGTCGCGCCACACACCGGCGACGCCCGGCACCTGCGCCTGGCCGCCGAGCCGCCCGTCCGTACCCACCTCGCGGGCCACCCGGGTCACCTGCTCCGCGAACGCGGAGAGCTGGTCGACCATCGTGTTGATGGTGTTCTTCAGCTCCAGGATCTCCCCGCGCGCGTCCACGTCGATCTTCTGCGACAGGTCACCGCGCGCCACCGCCGTCGTCACCTGCGCGATCTGACGCACCTGCGAGGTGAGGTTGCCGGCCATGAAGTTGACGGAGTCCGTCAGCTCCTTCCACGTACCGGAGACCCCCGGTACGCGCGCCTGGCCGCCGAGCCGGCCCTCCGTGCCCACGTCCCGCGCCATCCGGGTCACCTGGTCGGCGAACGACGAGAGCTGCGCCACCATCGTGTTGACGGTGTTCTTCAACTCCAGCATCTCGCCCGCGACATCGACCGTGACCTTCTGCGACAGGTCGCCGTTCGCCACCGCCGTCGTCACCTGCGCGATGTCCCGCACCTGGCCGGTGAGGTTGCGGAACGCCGTGTTCACCGAGTCGGTGAGGTCCTTCCACGTCCCCGCCGCACCCGGAACCTCCGCCTGACCGC
This sequence comes from Streptomyces sp. NPDC016309, assembly GCF_043077235.1. Classification (NCBI taxonomy): domain Bacteria; kingdom Bacillati; phylum Actinomycetota; class Actinomycetes; order Kitasatosporales; family Streptomycetaceae; genus Streptomyces; species Streptomyces sp. NPDC016309. The sequence continues at coordinate 158,291 of NZ_JBIBSG010000012.1, forward strand.
CCAGCCGGCCCTCGACGCCGACCTCCCGCGCCACCCGGGTCACCTCGGACCCGAACGCCGAGAGCTGGTCGACCATCGTGTTGACGGTGTTCTTCAACTCCAGCATTTCGCCGGCCACGTCGACCGTGACCTTCTGCGACAGGTCACCGTTCGCCACGGCCGTCGTCACCTGCGCGATGTCCCGCACCTGCGTGGTCAGGTTCCGGAACACGGTGTTCACCGAATCCGTCAGGTCCTTCCACGTCCCCGCCGCACCCGGCACCTGCGCCTGACCGCCCAGCAGCCCCTCGGCACCGACCTCGCTCGCCACCCGCGTCACCTCGTCGGCGAACGTCCGCAGCGTCTCGGTCATCTGGTTGATCGTGTCGGCGAGCTGCGCCACCTCGCCCCGCGCGCTCACCGTGACCTTCTGCGACAGGTCGCCGTTCGCGACCGCCGTCGTCACCTCGGCGATGCCCCGCACCTGGGACGTCAGGTTCCCCGCCATCGTGTTGACGGAGTCGGTGAGGTCCTTCCAGACCCCGGCCACGCCCGGCACCTCGGCCTGGCCGCCCAGCTCGCCCTCCGTACCCACCTCGCGCGCCACCCGCGTGACCTCGGAGGAGAAGGACGAAAGCTGGTCCACCATCGTGTTGACGGTGTTCTTCAGCTGGAGCATCTCGCCGGCCACATGGACGGTGACCTTCCGCGACAGATCGCCCTTGGCGACCGCCGTCGTGACGAGGGCGATGTCCCGCACCTGGGCGGTGAGCCGGTACGCCATGGTGTTGACCGAGTCCGTCAGGTCCTTCCACGAACCCGACATCCCGCGCACCTGCGCCTGGCCGCCCAGCTTGCCCTCGGTGCCGACCTCCAGCGCCACCCGGGTCACCTCGTCGGTGAACGCGGACAACTGGTCGACCAGGTTGTTCACCGTACGGGCGACCTTCAGGAACTCGCCCCGCAGCGGCCGCGCCGACCCGTCCTCACCCTCCGAACGCAACTCCATACGCTGGTCGAGGTCACCCTCCGCGACCGCGGACAGCACCCGCCCGACCTCGGAGACCGGCCGCGTCATGTCGTCCACCAGCGCGTTCGCGGCCTCGATGGCCTGCGCCCACGCGCCCTCGCTGGCCCCGACCTCCAGCCGCTCCGACAGCTTGCCCTCGCGCCCGACCATCCGCCGGACCCGCTGGAGCTCACCGGTCAGGTGCAGCTTCCGGTCGGCCACCTCGTTGAAGACGGCGGAGATCTCCGCCATCACCCCGTCGCCGGTGACGGTCAGCCGCTTGCGGAAATTGCCGTCCCGCATCGACACCAGGGCCGTCAGGAGCCGATCCAGAGCGGCGGCGTCCACCTCCACGGTCCCACCGCTCCGGGGCCGTCCGCCCTTCGCGCGCGTGCTACCGCCCCGCGCCGTCACGCCAGACTCCACCGTGTCCCTCCCGAAGGGGTTGACCGTACTGCTCGGGCATTGCCGCTCCCACCGCCGATGGAAGCCTTCCCAGTGTTTCACCACGACGGAACCAGGCCATAACAGTTCGGCAGCTTCGCATAACGTCCCCGTCCTCGGGGGACGGAAACAGCGGTGACCACCATCCGCCCGGACAGCGAAGGTAAGTAACCTGGCATCCGGCTGTCCAACCGCCCCGGTCCGCCCGGCAGGGGCGGCGCGACGCTGTACGACCACCGGGCACCGGGGAGGGGCAGGGCCGATCATGGCAGAGCCGGGCGTCGAGACACGTACGAGGAGTTCTGTGATCACCGCTCGGGCGGCCGCCACCTTCGAACCCGTGGGACGGTCCGTGGCGACCGCCCGGGCCTTCGTCCGGGACACCCTCCAAGGCTGGGGGTACACCGATGTCGTCGACGACGCCGTGGTCCTGACCAGCGAACTCGTCACCAACGCCGTCATCCACGCCGGCACCGCCGCCGACGTCCTGTGCCTGCGCACGGAGAACGGCGTGCGCATCGAGGTCGCCGACCGCTACCCCGAGCGCGAGGTCCCCCTCCAGGGCACCGCCCAGTCCCTGGGCAACCCCGACAGCGAGAACGGCCGCGGTCTGCTCCTGTGCGCCGCCCTGGCCTCCCGCTGGGGCGTGGAGTACTCCCCCACCCGCAAACAGGTCTGGTTCCAGCTCGACCTTCCCGAACGCCCCGTCGGCACCCGCTCCGCCGGCCCCGTCCTGCCCATCGACCTGCTCCCCGTCGCCGACGAACGGGTCCGCGTCGCCGTCGCCCAGATCGACCGCAACGGCACCATCACCGCCTGGAACGAGGACGCCGAGCACCTCTTCGGGTACGCCGCCGAACAGGTCGTCGGCAAGCCCCTCGGCGACCTGGCCGCCTGGCCCCATACTCCCGGCATCGGCACCGGCATCGCCGAGGCCCTCCGCCTCTCCCGCTGGGAGGGCAGCTACGGCATCCGCGGCACCGACGGCCGCGTCATCCCCGTCTACGCCTCCCACCTGCGCGTACGCGACACCCACGGGGAACCGTCCACGGTCTGCCTCCTCGTCCGTGACTATGAGCGCGCCGTCCTCCAGTCCCCGCCCCGCACCCCCGTCGACTCCAGCAACGAGAGCCGCAGCACCGACCCCTTCGAGGTCTTCATCGGCTCCCCCGCCCCCGACGACCTGGACGGCCTCCTCCAGCGCACCGTCGAGCGCGCCCGCGACATGCTCGACGGCGACGCCGCCTTCCTCCTCCTGGCCACCGACGACGAGACCGAGCTCGAGGTCCGGGCCACCACCGGTCTCCCCTCGGCCCGCCAGCGCTTCGCCCGCGTCCCCGTGGAGGCCGCCGGCACCGGCCGCTACTCCTCCGCCCGCATGCCCGCCGTCCACGACGACCTCTCGGCCGTCCCCGGCTCCGTCCCCCTCCTCAACGGCACCGGCATGCGGTCCGTGGTCACCGTGCCCCTCAAGGTGGAGGGCCGCCTGACGGGCTCGCTCGGCGTCGCCGCCGAATCCGCCGGGCGCTACTCGAACGAGGAGGCCCTCCGCCTCCAGTTCGCCGCCGACCGCATCGCCCTCGCCGTCGAGTCCGCCCGCCTCGGGGAGCTGGAACGACTCCGCCGCGGCTCCCTCAGCTTCCTCGTCGAGGCCTCCGACCTGCTGGCCGGCACCCTCGACCGGGACCAGACCCTGGCCCTCATGGCCCAGATGACGGTTCCCACCCTCGCCACCTGGTGCGCCGTCTACACGATCGCCGACCCGACCTCGGAGCCCTACCTCTCGTACGTCCTGCACGAGGACGAGGAGCGCATCGACGGCCTCAAGGCCCTGCTGTCAAGGATCCCGCCGCCCGAGCCGGTCCCCTCCCCCGGCGCCCGCGTCTGGACGGCCCCCGCCGACGCCGCCCACCAGGCGGCGCTGCGCACCTCCATGCGCGAACTGGGCCTCGGCTCCTCGGCGGTGTCCTCCGGTATCGGTACGACGCTGGCCACGGCCGCCGCGGTCGGCGGCGAGACCGTCGTGCTGCCGCTGGTCGCCCGCAACCGCGTCATCGGCATGCTCACCCTCGGCAAGCCCTCCGACGACCACTTCCGCCAGGAGATCCTGGAGCTTGCCGAGGACCTGTCCCGCCGGGCCGCCCTCGCCCTGGACAACGCCCGGCTGTACTCGGAGCGCACGGCCATCAGCCAGTCCCTCCAGCGCAGCCTGCTGCCCCCGGGACTGCCCCAGATCCCCGGCGTCGAGGTCGACGTCATCTACCGGGCGGCCGGCGAGGGCAACGAGGTCGGCGGTGACTTCTACGACCTGTTCCCCATCCGCGACGACGCGTACGGCTTCGCCATCGGCGACGTCTGCGGCACGGGCCCCGAAGCGGCCGCCGTCACCGGCCTCGCCCGCCACGCCCTGCGCCTGCTGGCCCGCGAGGGCTTCGGCGGCCCGGCGGTCCTGGAGCGGCTGAACGCCGCCATCCTCGACGAGGGCGAGCGCAGCCGCTTCCTCACCCTGCTGTACGGCGAGCTCTGGCCCCAGGAGGACGGCAGCGCCCTCCTCAAGGTCGTCTGCGCCGGCCATCCGCTCCCGCTGCGCCTCCGCCAGGACGGCTCGGTCGAACCGGCCGCCGAGCCGCAGCCGCTCCTCGGCGTCATGGAGGACCTGGAGCTCTACGAGCAGTCCGTCACCCTCGACCCGGGCGACGTCCTCCTTTGCGTCACCGACGGCGTCACCGAGCGCCGTGAGGGCAGCCGCATGCTGGGCGACGACGGCCTCGCCGACGTTCTCACCACGTGTACGGGCCTGACGGCAGGCGCCGTCACCGCCCGCGTGATGCGCGCGGTCGAGCGCTTCGCGGCGGACCCCCCGTCGGACGACATGGCCATCCTGGCGATGCGTGTCCCGGAGCCCCACCAGGACTGACGGAAAACGAAGAAGGCCCCCGCCACTAGGGCGGGGGCCTTCTTCTTGGATGGAGCCCCCAAACGGAATCGAACCGTTGACCTTCTCCTTACCATGGAGACGCTCTGCCGACTGAGCTATAGGGGCCGGCTTGTCGCTCCGGGGTTTTCCCCTCGGCAACGGAATAGAGCATACATCGAACGAGCGGAAATGCCCAACCGGCGATGACGTGCCATCAGGACCCCAAGTAGCCCGCCCCGGCCGCCGGCTGACCAGCCCTCACTTCCCCACCGTCACCGGCACCGACACCGAGACATCGACCGGTGAACGCAGAAAAGCCCCGCACCAGAAGGTGCGGGGCTTTCCCACAATAATTGTTCGGCGGCGTCCTACTCTCCCACAGGGTCCCCCCTGCAGT
>NZ_JBIBSG010000013.1:0-126324 GCF_043077235.1 Streptomyces sp. NPDC016309
TGCACCCGTACTACGCCGCGGAGCGCGGTCTGGTCGACGACGTCATCGACCCCTCCGAAACCCGCTCCGTCCTCATCGCCTCCCTGGCGATGCTCCGCTCGAAGCACGCCGACCTGCCGTCCCGCAAGCACGGCAACCCGCCCCAGTAAGAGGGAGCCCCACGTGACCGACACCAACCTGCTCCGCGTCGAGAAGGGCCACGCCGGCCCCGAGGAGCTCGCGGCCATCACCGCCGTCCTCCTGGCCCGCGCGTCCGCGCGCCCCGCGGCCACCCCGGCCCGCCGGGTCCGCTCCACCGCCGGCTGGCGCCGCCTGGAGCGCCAGGGCGGCTTCCGCGCCCCGCACTCCTGGCAGGGCTGACCCCGCCGCTCCGAAGGGCCCCGCACCACACCGGTGCGGGGCCCTTCGCCGTACCCGCCCCGTACTGCCTGCCGTACGGAGCGGGTACGGCGAAGGCCCGCACACCCCAGGGGTGTGCGGGCCTTCACGCGCGCGGGCGTGGCGGGGCGGTCTACCGCAGGCGCGCCATCAGCGCGTGCTCGACCAGGGTGATCAGGGCGCTCTTGGCGTCGGCGCGGTGGCGGGCGTCGGTGGTGAGGATCGGGGTGTCCGGTCCGATCTGGAGCGCCTCGCGGACCTCGTCCGGGGTGTACGGCTGGTGGCCGTCGAAGCCGTTCAGCGCGATCACGAACGGCAGGCCGCTGTTCTCGAAGTAGTCGACCGCCGGGAAGCAGTCGGCGAGACGGCGGGTGTCCACCAGGACGACCGCGCCGATGGCGCCGCGGACCAGGTCGTCCCACATGAACCAGAAGCGGTCCTGACCGGGCGTACCGAACAGGTACAGGATCAGGTCCTGGTCCAGGGTGATGCGGCCGAAGTCCATGGCGACCGTGGTGGTCGTCTTGTCGCCGGTGTGGGTGAGGTCGTCGATGCCCGCGGACGCAGACGTCATGACGGCCTCGGTACGCAGCGGGTTGATCTCCGAGACGGCGCCGACGAACGTGGTCTTGCCCACGCCGAATCCGCCCGCCACCACGATCTTCGCGCTGGTGGTTGAGCGGGCTGCACCGCCGCTAGAGCTTGCGAAGTCCACTGAGCACCCTTTCGAGCAGTGTCACGTCTGGCTGGCCGCCGGCGGACTCGTCGCCGCCGGGCTGGTGGATGGCGACAAGTCCGGCCTCCGCCAGGTCGGCGACGAGGATCCGGGCAACGCCGAGGGGAATGGAGAGGAGTGCCGAGATCTCGGCGACCGACTTGATCTCGATGCACAGCCGGCAGATCCGCTGGTGCTCGGGCAACTGCCCTTGCAGCCTGGCCGGATCGGCCGTGGTGGACACCAGCGCCTCGATGGCGAGCTGGTACCGGGGCCTCGTCCGGCCGCCGGTCATGGCGTACGGACGGACCAGCGGGTTGTGGTTGCCCGACGTGGGCGCGGGATCCGGACGCCGTCGCTGCTGCACCGGCTGGGTACGCGGTGCCTGCGGCTGGACGTAGCTGGGGCCCGGCTGCGGCTGCTGGTAGGGCTGAGGCTGCTGCATGCCGCCCTGACCGCTCGGTGCGGAAGGGAAGTTGAAGCGGTTCTGGGCGTTCTCACCCTGCGACCGGTGCGCACCATCGTATGGGTGGTGTCCGCCTGGGGGTGTTGCCACTTTTCCTCCTCCGACTGCCGTTCACCGGTTCCATGTCCCTGTGGAGCCGCGCCACCGCACCCTATGGTGCGGTGGCGAGAAACGCACGGTCCGTCTGCTAGTTGAGAAGACTTCCCTGGAGCTCGGCGCGGAGATCCGGGGTGAGGACAGTGCCCGCGCGGTCCACCAGAAGGGCCATCTCGTAGCCGACCAGACCGATGTCGGCGTCCGGGTGGGCGAGGACGGCCAGCGAGGAGCCGTCCGAGATCGACATGATGAAGAGGAAGCCGCGCTCCATCTCCACCACCGTCTGGTTGACCGCGCCACCCTCGAAGATCCGGGACGCCCCGGCGGTCAGTGACGTCAGTCCCGACGCCACCGCCGCGAGCTGGTCGGCACGGTCACGGGGGAAACCCTCGGACATCGCCAGCAGGAGTCCGTCGGCGGAGACCACCACCGTGTGGGACACCCCGGGGGTGTTGTCCACGAAGTTGGTGATCAACCAGTTCAGATTCTGCGCCGCCTGGCTCATCGGGCTCACACTAACGCTCCTGGTTGTAGGTACTACCCGGGCCGAGGCCCGATCCGTTCGTGTCCGTTCCCGCGTTGCGCCCCTGCTGGACACCGCGCCGCAGGTTGCTCAACCTGCCGCGCACGTCCTCCGGGGCGCGGGAGACCTGTGGGCCGCCCTGCGGGGTCTGCTCCGCCGTGCCCTCGACCAGGTTGGCCTTGGGAACGCGCCGCGGGAGTCCGGACGGGGTGACCCCGCCGGCCTTGGGCTCGCGGAGCTTCTCGGCCCGCTGCCAGCGCTCGTCGTTGGTCGAGCGCCAGCCCTCGGAACCGTTGTCCTCGCTGCTGCTCTGCGAGACCCGCTGGACCGGCTGCGTCTGCTCCGCCCGAGAAACCTGCTGCTGCGGGGCCGGAGCCTGCTGCTGGCTGCCGCGGCGCGGCAGACCGGCGTCGGTCAGCTCGTGACCGGTGCTCGGGGTGGGGCCCGAGGAGAAGCCTACGCGTTCCGGGCCGTTCGTGGGAGCGCCCTGGGAAGATTCCGATTCCGCCGCGTACCCGGAGTCGTGGCCGCCCTCGTACGTGCCCTGTTCCGGCCACTCGCCCTGGTGGGGCTGGGGCTCGAACTGGTTGTCGTACTGCGGCTGCTGCGACTCCTGAGCCGGAAAATCGGATTCCGCATAGGACGGCTCCCGGTACTCGCCGGTCGCGTAGTCACCGGTCGCGTACTCACCCGTGGCGTACTCGCCGGTCGTGTACTCGCCGGTGGCATAGTCGCCGCCGTCGTACTGCTGCTGCTGCTGGTAGCCGTCGTACCCGTCCTGGGCGTAGGCGTTCTGCTGCTCGTACTGCTGCTGCTCGTAGCCGTACTGCTCCTGGCCGTTCTGCTGCTCGTACGCGGGCGCCTGCTGGTCCTGGGCCGCCTCGTCGCGGTACACCGGCCGGTCGTCCTCGGTGGCGCCCTGGAGCTGCGCGCCCAGCGCCGCACGGCGCTCCTCGCGCAGCCGGGAGCGGCCCACCGGGTCCAGGGCGTTGCCGTCGCCGGCCTGCTGCTGCTCGTAGCGGGAGTCGTCGAAGCCGAGCTCCGCGGCCGTCCGCATCGGGGCCGGCTCGAAGGCCTGCTGCTCCGGGATGATCTGGGAGACGGTGAAGTCGTCCTGCATGGCCGGGTCGCCACCACCACCGTGGGTGATCGCGTCCGGGAGCATCACCAGGGACGTCGTACCGGCCTGCTCGCCCGAGGGGCGGAGCTGGACGCGGATGCCGTGCCGGTCGGCGAGGCGGCCGACCACGAAGAGGCCCATGCGCTGCGAGATCGCGGCGTCCACGGTCGGCGGGTTGGCCAGCTTGTGGTTGATGTCGGCGAAGTCCTCGGCGGTCAGGCCGATGCCCTTGTCGTGGATCTCGACCATCACCCGGCCGTCGGGCAGCCGGGTCGCGGTGACGCGGACCTTGGTCTGCGGCGAGGAGAAGGTGGTGGCGTTCTCCAGCAGCTCGGCCAGCAGGTGCACGAGGTCGGTCACGGCCTGGCCGTGGATCTCCGACTCCGGGACACCGGTGAGCTCGATGCGCTCGTACTGCTCCACCTCGGAGGAGGCGGCACGCAGCACGTCCACCAGCGGGACCGGCTGGTTCCAGCGGCGGCCGGGCTCCTCGCCGGCGAGGATGAGGAGGTTCTCGCCGTTGCGGCGCATACGGGTGGCCAGGTGGTCCAGCCGGAAGAGGTTCTCCAGCTGGTCCGGGTCGGCCTCGTTGTTCTCCAGCTCGGTGATCAGGGTGAGCTGGCCCTCGATCAGCGACTGGTTGCGCTGCGACAGGTTGGTGAAGATCGCGTTGACGTTGCCCCGCAGCAGTGCCTGCTCGGCGGCGAGCCGGACGGCCTCGCGGTGGACCTGGTCGAACGCGCGGGCGACCTCGCCGATCTCGTCCTGGGAGTCGATCGGGATCGGCTGCACGCGGGTGTCGACACGGCCCGGGTCGGTACGGGAAAGCTGGTCGACCAGCATCGGCAGGCGCTGCTCGGCGATGCCGAAGGCGGCACTGCGCAGCCGGCTCATCGACGTGCTCATCTGGCGCGCCATCATCCCGGCCAGGATGAAGGCGGCGAGCAGGGCGACCACGACGATGGCGCCGTTGACGATGGCGTCGGTCTTGGCGTCGGCGGAGATCTCGGCGGCCTCGTCCACGGCCTTGTTCACGAGCTCGGTGCTGACCTCGCCGTACCCGTCGAACTTGGACGTGGAGGCGCCCAGCCAGGTCTCCCTGGTGATGCCCTTGGCCTGGAGTTCCTTGATCGCGTCGGCGTCCTCGGCCTCGCCGATGGCCTGGACCATGGGCCCGAGGACCGAGCCCCGCTCGTCCTTGGGCAGGGTCATGCCCGCGGCCTGGAGGGCCTTGTCACCCTCGGCGGCCCGGCGCTGCATGACCGCCGTCAGCTTCTCGACGTCCTCCTCGGTACCACCCGAGTTGTACTCGCCGAGCGCGATCTGCTCCAGGTAGTTGTACGAGCTGAACGCCCTGCTCTGGGCGGCGAACGTCGCGTCGTCCTTGCTCGGCCGCACCAGCAGGTGGGCGCCGATCGAGCGCTGGAGGGACTGGGCCGCCTGGGCGAGCTGGATGGCGTAGACCATGCGGCCGTAGGAGGTGACGTTGCCGGTGCCCAGCCCGAGCTCGTTGGCGAACTCCATGAGGTAGTGCTGGACCTTGGTGTAGCCCTCTTCGGTCTTCACCGGGTCCAGGGCCTTGGAGTAGGCCGCCTGGCGAAGCTTCTGGAGCTCCGGCTCCTCGACCCTGAACTGCTCCAGGCGGCGCTCCAGGCCCTGCCCGGAGGGCATGTCCTGGACGGCCTCGTCGAACTTCTTCTTCGCGGCCTCGGTCTTGGCGTAGTGGTCGGTGACGTCCTTGCTCTGCCGGTCCGCGGCGCTCTTCGCCCGGAGCAGCGGCTCGGCCGTGAGGTCACGCTCGTTGAGCAGCGCCTGGCCGTACTCCGAGGCGGCGCGCACGATGAGCGCCGTCTTCTCGGCGTCCTGCGCCTCCTGCCAGGTGTCGATGGCCGTCTTCACCTGGAAGCCGCCCATGACGAGCCCGACGAGCACGGGTATGAGGAGGATGGCGTTCAGCCGCGTCGCCACGCGCCAGTTGCGCGGGGACAGCTTGCTGGAGCTGCCCGAGCCGGCACCGCCGCCGGAGGCGGCCGATGGCGTTCCGGGCGTATCGGCAGGCGGCACCGCTGTGCGTGCGGGCGGGGTGAAGTTGCCCCGCGCCTGCTGCTCTGCGGCGCTTTTCGTGCTTCGCCTCACTCGACCAACAACCTCTCGGCGCCGGCACCTACATTGTGCCGTTTTTCTGTTCAGGGGCCGTACTACTCGGGAGTTCGTCGCATTGCAGCACGTAAAGCGGCCGCGTTCCAAACCCCTCGATCGGGTCGTTACCAGTGGTACAGACCTCAGATAAAACGGGCATAAAGAGCGAGCCCCGTCAAAAGACGGGGCTCATGTGAGCACAGTGGCACCATACGGATGCGTCTCGTGTCCGGCGCCCCGCAATTCTCTGTCGAAACGTTATGAACACCGGGGCCGACCGTGTCAAAGGACACACTCGGCCCCGATTCGTCCCTACGACAACTGCCGTACGGCCGCGACTACTTGAGACGTGCCATGAGTGCGTGCTCGACCAGGGTGATCAGGGCGCTCTTGGCGTCGGCGCGGTGGCGGGCGTCGGTGGTGATGATCGGGGTGTCCGGACCGATCTGGAGCGCCTCGCGGACCTCCTCCGGGGTGTACGGCTGGTGCCCCTCGAAGCCGTTGAGGGCGACGACGAACGGCAGGCCGCTGTTCTCGAAGTAGTCGACCGCCGGGAAGCAGTCGGCCAGTCTTCTGGTGTCGACGAGGACGATCGCGCCGATGGCGCCGCGGACCAGGTCGTCCCACATGAACCAGAAGCGGTCCTGACCAGGTGTACCGAACAGGTACAGGATCAGGTCCTGGTCCAGGGTGATGCGGCCGAAGTCCATGGCGACCGTGGTGGTCGTCTTGTCGCCGGTGTGGGTGAGGTCGTCGATGCCCGCGGACGCAGACGTCATGACGGCCTCGGTACGCAGCGGGTTGATCTCCGAGACGGCGCCGACGAACGTGGTCTTGCCCACGCCGAACCCGCCCGCCACCACGATCTTGGCGGAGGTGGTCGAACGCCCGCCTCCGGAGCCGCCGCTAGAGCTTGCGAAGTCCACTGAGCACCCTTTCGAGCAGTGTCACATCCGGCGTTCCGCCGGCCTCTCCATTGCCCGGCTGGTGGATCGCCACCATGCCCGCCTCCGCCAGGTCGGCGACGAGGATCCGGGCGACGCCCAGCGGCATCGACAGCAGCGCCGACACCTCTGCCACCGACTTCACCTCACGGCACAGGTGGCAGATCCGCTGGTGCTCGGGAAGCAGGCTTCCCAGGTGGGCCGGGTCGGCCGTGGTGCTGACCAGCGCCTCTATCGCGAGCTGGTAGCGCGGCCGGGTCCGGCCGCCGGTCATGGCGTAGGGCCGGACCAGCGGCTGGTCGCCTTCAAGCCCGTACCCGGCGTCCATGGAGACGCCGTACGGATCGTGAGAGGCGGGGGGCGGGGTCATTGATCCTCCAGTGACAGCAGGTGGTCTGCCTGTCGTCTGACTGGGCCGGTGGGGGGCCGGAGGGGGCGGCCGACGGTGAACAAGGCGTGAGGGGGGACGGTACGGATTGGGGCGTACCGCCTCAGTGCAGCAGGCTGCCCTGCAGTTCCGCGCGCAGGTCAGGGGTGAGGACGCTGCCCGCGCGGTCGACGAGCAGTGCCATCTCGTAACCGACGAGGCCGATGTCGGCATCCGGGTGCGAGAGCACGGCCAGGGAGGAGCCGTCCGAGATGGACATCAGGAAGAGGAAGCCGCGCTCCATCTCCACCACGGTCTGGGCGACGGCGCCGCCCTCGAAGATCCGGGACGCCCCCGCGGTCAGCGAGGTCAGTCCGGACGCCACGGCCGCGAGCTGGTCGGCGCGGTCGCGGGGGAACCCTTCGGACATGGCCAGCAGGAGCCCGTCGGCGGAGACCACCACCGTGTGGGACACCCCTGGGGTGTTGTCCACGAAGTTGGTGATCAGCCAATTCAGGTTCTGGGCCGCTTGGCTCATCGGTCTCAACTAACGCTCCTGCTGGTGGGTGGGGCCGAGAGGGAAACTGCCCGTGGTGGAGCTGCCTGCCTGACGCCCCTGCTGGATGCCGCGGCGGAGGTTGGTCAGGCGGCCGCGTACGTCGTCAGGCGCACGCGAGACCTGCGGACCGGTCTGGTGGGCCGACTCCTGCGCGGTTCCCGGTACCAGGTTGGCACGCGGGACCCGGCGGGGCAGGCCCGAGGTGGTGACGCCGCCGGCGGCGGGCTTGCGGACCCGCTCGGCCTGGCGCACCAGCTCGTCGTTGGGGGAGGTGCGCCACGAACCGGTCGTGGCGGCCGGGTCGGTGCCCTGGGCGGCGCCGGCACCCTGGCCCGCGCCCTGCCCGTCGCGGCGGGACGGCAGCGACGGTGCGGGCCGCTGCTGCGAGGGCCGCGCCGGCGGCACCGGCTGCTGCGGTACGGCCGGGGTGGCCACGGTCTGGTCGAGGGCCGGGTACTGGCCCGTGGCGTTGCCGCGCGCGGACCGGTCCTGCTGCGGGGCCTGCGGCTGGGCGGCCTGCTGGGCCTGACCGTTCTGGTGGAACCAGTTGGTCTCCAGCGTGTCGTACAGCGGCGTACGGCCGTCCCCGGCGCCGGGCGCGGGAGGCAGCGCCTCCGCCTGCGGGCGCGGGGCGTCGTAGTCCGGCCGGGCGAACTGGGCCGTGGACGCGGGGTCCTGGTGGCCCTGCCGGTCGGCCGACGGGCGGCCGTACTGACCGGTGGTCTCCGGCTCCTCGTGGCCGCGCGGCACGTCCGCGCCCCAGCTCGTGGTCTGCGGGCGCTGGGGGCGCTGCGCCTGGGGCTGCTGCGCCTGCTGCTGCTGCTGCGTGGGCTGGAGAGGCTGCGCGGACTGCCGGGGCTGCTGCCCCTGCCGGCCCTGCTGTCCCCTCTGCCCCTGCTGCTGCGGGCGCTGCGGCTGCTGCGACTGCTGCGACTGCTGAGCGGCACCGGGCAGTTCGGCACGCGGACCGCCGGAGAGCGGCGCCTGCTGCTCGCCGGGCCGGGGACCCTGCTCGCCGGGGCCGTTCTGCCAGACGTCCGAGCGCGTCGGGATGCCGTTGTCCCGCGTGCCCCGGCCGCCACCGGCACCGCCGCCGAAGGCGCCCGTGGCACCGGCACCCTGACGCTGCGGGTCCTGCGGCTGCTGCTGGGGCTGCTGCGGCCGGCCCGCCGGAGCGCCCTGGCCCTGGCCCGGCCGGCCCTGACGGCCGCCCTGCGGTCCGCCCTGGCCCGGCTCGCCCTGGAACGCGCCCGGTCGCCCGGCCGCCTCGTCCCGGCCGGGCAGCGCGGGCCGGGAACCGGCTCCCGCACCGACCTGGCCACGGGCACCACCGGCACCACCGGCACCGAGACCGTGCCGGCCCGCGGACGCACCGCCCGGACCGCCGGCACCGGGGCCGCCGGCCAGGCCGGGACGGCCGCCACCGGCCGCGCCGGGGCCGCCGGTCAGCCGGCCACCGGGGCCCGACGGGCCCTGCGGCATCGCGCCCTGGCCGCCGGGGCCGCCCTGGCCGGGCTTGCCGGGAAGCTTCTTGCCGCCCTGGGCGACGTCCACCGGGAGCATGACCAGCGCGGTCGTACCGCCGGAGTCGGAGGGGCGGAGCTGGATCCGGATGCCGTGCCGCAGCGACAGGCGGCCGACCACGAACAGACCCATGCGGCGGGACACCGACACGTCCACGGTGGGCGGCGACGCGAGCCGCTCGTTGATCGCGGCGAGGTCCTCGGGGGACAGGCCGATACCGGTGTCGTGGATCTCGACGAGCACCCGCCCGTCGGGCAGCGCGTGACCGGTGACGCGGACCTTGGTCTGCGGGGAGGAGAACGACGTGGCGTTCTCCAGCAGCTCGGCGAGCAGGTGCACGAGGTCGTTGACCACGCGGCCCGCGACCTCGGTGGCCGGCACGGAGGCCAGCTCGATGCGCTCGTACTGCTCCACCTCGGAGGCGGCGGCACGGAGCACATCGACGAGCGGGACGGGCCGGGTCCACCGGCGCCCCGGCTCCTCGCCCGCGAGGACGAGCAGGTTCTCACCGTTCCGGCGCATACGCGTGGCGAGGTGGTCCAGCTTGAACAGCGAGGAGAGCTGGTCCGGGTCGGCCTCGCGGGACTCGAGCTCGGAGATCAGCGAAAGCTGGCGCTGGATGAGGCCCTGGGAACGGCGCGAGAGGTTGGTGAACATCGCGTTGACGTTGCCCCGGAGGAGGGCCTGCTCGGCGGCGAGGCGGACCGCCTCGCGGTGCACGTCGTCGAAGGCCGCGGCCACCTGGCCGATCTCGTCCCGGGAGTGCACACCGACCGATTCCACGGAGGTGTCCACGTCCTGGGGGTCGGCCTCGGAGAGCTGCTTGACCAGCTCGGGCAGCCGTTCCTGGGCGACCTTGGTGGCCGTGTCCTGGAGCCGCCGCAGCGACCGGATCATGGACCGGGCCACCACGAAGGCGCCGACCAGCGAGACACCGAGCACGAGGAGGATCAGCGCACCGTTGATGATCGCGTCGCGCTGCTCCTCCTGGCGCAGCTCACGGGCCGTGCTGTCCATGTCGCCCAGCAGCGAGGCCTCGATGGTGTCCATCACCTGCATCTTGGGCGCGTAGGCGTCGGTCCAGTCCAGGTAACCGCGCGGGTCCTGCTGGTCCATGCCCTTGTCGTTGCGGAGCACGATCTCCGCGTACGCGTCGGCCTTGGAGATGGAGGGGTTGTTGGGACCCAGGGGCGCCATGAGCTCCGTCGGGTCGCCGCCCAGGGAGCTGTAGATGAGCGCGAACGAGTCCAGGGCCTGCCGCTCGTTCTCCCGGGCGGCCGCGCCGTACTCGCGGTCGTTCGGGTCCAGCGCGCCCTTCTGCTGGTTCGTCGTGGGAAGGGCGGCCGCGATGACGGCGCGCTGGATGGAGGCGTACTCCTTGGCGGACGAGAACGCGGCGAGCGCGCGGGTCCGCTTGATCATCTCCGGGTTGCTGGTCGCCTGCGCCATGTCCTGGGACAGGCTGAGCAGCGAGTTGATCAGACGGTTGTAACGCTCGACCGTCTGGAAGTCCTGGGACTTGTCGTTGTACGCGCCACCGCGGATGTGGCCGAGGGTGACCACCTGGCGGGCGATCTGCTCGACGTTGGAGCGGATGCTCTGGAGAGCCTCGTCGTCCTCCGTCTCGCCGATGTCCGTGGTGGCGTCGAGGAAGGCGTCACGGGCGCGGTCCGCCTTGGTGCGCCACTGGGCGACCTTGTAGTCGCTGGGGGCGACGCCGTTCGACAGGGGGCCGGCCGTCAGGTCGCGCTCCTCCTGGAGCGCCTGGGCGAGGTTGGTCGCCTCCTGGGTCAGCTTGGTGAGCAGCTGCATGTGGTCCAGCTGCTCCATGTCGTTCATGGACTCGTTGATACGGATGCCGCCCAGGGTGGTCGCGGCGACCACGGGGAGGGCGAGCAGCGAGACCAGACGCGTGCTGATGCGCCAGTTGCGCAGGGCTATTCGCGACCCGGCGTCGGTGGGGTTCTTCACCGCCGGTGACGCCGCGGCGTCGTTGGTGTCCTTGTCCTTCGCGGCCCGGCCGCCCTTGCCGAGCTTGGCCGCCCTGGACTTGCCGGCCTTGGCGTCGCCGCCCTGCCCGGCACCCGAACGTCCCGCACGGTCACCGCCGCCGTCGCCGGCGGTCGCCGGTCCCGGGTTCTGGGTGTGCTGGGGCGAGGAGCCGCGGTCGGTCCCGCCGCGCGGCTCCTGCTCCGCCGCAGCTTCCCCTCGGCCCTGGCGGGCCTGGGGAGACCCGTTGCCATCCCTCTTGAAACGTCCCTGCACTAGCGTCGCAACCTCTGGACCAGGCGTCCTTCCGCGCGAACGGACAGGACGGTGTCGGCGTCGTGGAGCGCGAGCGCGCTCCAGTGGTGGTCGTGAGTGACCGGCGCAGATCCCCCTTCCTCACCGCCGCTCGGCGCTGTGTTGCGCCCCAGCGCGCCGGTCTGGAATCCGCGGCGGTGCGTGGAATTCCAGCACAGTGCCGGATCTCCAACAAGGCCGACGGCCCACCCCCTGGACGGGGTCACCGGCCGTGAGGGGCGGGTCACCGGGCGTAGAAGCAAATCAGGGAGGAATCGGACGTTCGCGTACGAATCGGTGGTGGGGTCGTGGAAGGTGGGGGGTGTCCCAGTCGCCATGATCAGCAGCGGAATGCTGCATTCAGGTACCTAATGTCCGCTTGTTCCACCCCTGGCGTCCATCCGGAATGTCGGGAACGTCCCATGGTGCGTGAGCAAACTCACATATAGATCGTTGCCATCTACCGTCATTTGCTGGGAATCACATGTTTAGCCTGACGCTTTACATAGTCGAAGCTCTGTCCACCAGGCGCCCCCGGCGCCGTCCGCACACCGAGGTCTGCAGCCACCGATGAAGACGACGATGACCATGCGCAGCATCGCCAACCCCCGCCGCACCACCCTGATGCACCTGGCCGACGCCGGGGAGCTGGACCAGGGGGCGCGCCCGGAGCACTCGGTGGACCTCCCCGCCAGCACCGCCAACCCGCGCCGCACGACCCTGATGGACGCCCCGGTCCCGGCCGCCCGCTGAGAACGGCGGGTGGCGGGCGCCTGCCGCGTTAGCCTGGAGCGTCAGACTCCAGCCAGCGGAAGTAAGGGGCGCGGCATCCCGTGCGCATCGCCAGGTTCTCCATCGACGGCAATGTCGCCTTCGGCGCGGTCGAGGGCGACAGCGCCCCCGGCGAGGAGGGCGGTCTCGTCCTCGACATCATCAAGGGTATTCCGTACGGCGACTTCGAACTCAGCGGCACCAAGGTCCCGCTGAGCAAGGTCCGGCTGCTGCCCCCCGTCCTGCCCAACAAGGTCGTGGCCATCGGCCGCAACTACGCGGAGCACGCCGCGGAGCTCGGCAACGAGGTCCCGGACGCCCCCGTCGCCTTCTTCAAGCCCACCACCTCGGTCATCGGCTCCGGCGACGCCATCGAGTACCCCTCCTTCTCCAGCGAGCTGCACCACGAGGCCGAGCTCGCGGTGGTGATCGGCCGCATGTGCCGCGAGGTCCCGCGCGAGCGCGTCAAGGACGTCGTCCTCGGCTACACCTGCGCCAACGACGTCACCGCCCGGGACGTCCAGCGGCGCGAGAAGCAGTGGGCGCGCGCGAAGGGCTTCGACACCGCCTGCCCCCTGGGCCCGTGGGTGGAGACCGAGCTCGACCCCTCCGACGTCACGATCCAGTGCACCGTCAACGGAGAACAGCGCCAACTGGGTCGTACGAGCGACATGGTCCGCTCCGTGGAGGACCTCGTCGTCCACATCACCGAGGCCATGACGCTGCTCCCGGGCGACGTCATCCTCACGGGCACCCCGGCCGGAGTCGGACCGCTCAACGTCGGCGACGAGGTCGCCGTCACCATCGAAGGCATCGGCACTCTCACCAACAAGGTGATCAAGCGTGGCTAACGCGATCCGCGTACGTTTCTGTCCCTCGCCGACCGGCAACCCCCACGTGGGCCTGGTCCGCACCGCCCTGTTCAACTGGGCCTTCGCCCGGCACAACCAGGGCACCATGGTCTTCCGCATCGAGGACACCGACGCGGCCCGCGACTCGGAGGAGTCGTACCAGCAGCTCCTCGACTCGCTGCGCTGGCTCGGCCTCGACTGGGACGAGGGTCCCGAGACCGGCGGCCCCCACGCCCCGTACCGCCAGTCGCAGCGCATGGACATCTACCGGGACGTCGCCGGCAAGCTGCTCGCCGCCGGCTACGCGTACCACTGCTACTGCACCGCCACCGAGCTCGACGAGCGCCGCGAGGCCGCCCGCGCCGCCGGCCGGCCGTCCGGGTACGACGGCACGTGCCGCGACCTCACCGACGAGCAGAAGGCCGCGTACGAGGCGGAGGGCCGCGAGGCGATCGTCCGCTTCCGCATGCCCGACGAGCCGATCACCTTCACCGACCTGGTCCGCGGCGAGCTCACCTTCACCCCGGACAACGTCCCGGACTACGGCATCGTCCGCGCCAACGGCGCCCCCCTCTACACGCTCGTCAACCCGGTCGACGACGCCCTGATGGAGATCACCCACGTCCTGCGCGGCGAGGACCTGCTCTCCTCCACCCCGCGCCAGATCGCCCTCTACAAGGCGCTGATCGAGCTGGGCATCGCCAAGGACGTCCCCGCCTTCGGCCACCTGCCGTACGTGATGGGCGAGGGCAACAAGAAGCTCTCCAAGCGCGACCCGCAGGCCTCCCTCAACATCTACCGGGAGCGCGGCTTCCTCCCCGAGGGCCTGCTCAACTACCTGTCCCTGCTCGGCTGGTCCTTCTCCGCCGACCAGGACGTCTTCACCGTCTCCGAGATGATCGAGAAGTTCGACATCGCGGACGTCAACGCCAACCCGGCCCGCTTCGACCTCAAGAAGGCCGAGTCGATCAACGGCGACCACATCCGCATGCTGGACGTGAAGGCGTTCACCGACGCCTGCGAGCCCTGGCTCCGGGCCCCGCACGCCCCCTGGGCGCCGGAGGACTTCGACCGGGCGGCGTGGGAGGCCATCGCCCCGCACGCCCAGACCCGGCTGACCGTCCTCTCCGAGATCACGGCCAACGTCGACTTCCTGTTCCTGAAGGAGCCGGTCCAGGACGAGGCCTCCTGGACCAAGGCCATGAAGGAGGGCTCCGACGCCCTGCTGCGCACGGCCCGCGCCAAGCTGGAGGCCGCGGACTGGACCAGCCCCGAGTCCCTGAAGGGCGCGGTCCTCGCCGCCGGCGAGGAGCACGGCCTCAAGCTCGGCAAGGCCCAGGCCCCGGTCCGCGTCGCGGTCACCGGCCGCACCGTCGGCCTGCCGCTGTTCGAGTCCCTGGAGATCCTGGGCAAGGACCGCACCCTGGCCCGCATCGACGCCGCGCTGGCGAAGCTCGCCGCGTAAAGGGTCCCCGTACGCCCGGAGGGGCGCCGGCCACCACGGCCGGCGCCCCTCCGCCGTACCCCCGGCCGGTACACCTCCGCCCCGCGCCGCCGCGGATCGCCATGTACCGCCGCGGGGCGCGTGCCCCGGCGGTACCGTCGGGGACATGGCGATCCGCGCGGTCCTGTGGGACATCGACGACACGATCTTCGACTACGCGAGCGCCGACCGCGCCGGCATGCGGCTCCACCTGCGGGCCGAGGGCCTGACGGACGGGTACGCGTCGGTCGACGAGGCCCTCACCCGCTGGAAGGAGCTCACCGCCGTCCACTGGCGGCGCTTCGAGGCCGGCGGCGTCACGTTCGAGGCGCAGCGCCGGGACCGGGTGCGCGACTTCCTGGGGGCACCGCTCACCGACGCGGAGGCCGACGCCTGGTTCCAGCGCTACCTGCGGCACTACGAGGCCGCCTGGGAGCTGTTCCCGGACACCCTGCCCGCCCTGGAGCTGCTGGCCGCCGACTACCGGCACGCCGCCCTGTCGAACTCCTCCGTCCACAACCAGGAGCGCAAGCTTCGCGTGCTGGGCGTACGGGACCGCTTCGAGGTGCTGCTCTGCGCGGCCGAGCTGGGCGTGGCCAAGCCCGACCCGGCGGCCTTCCACGCCGCCTGTGACGCCCTCCGGCTGCGCCCGGCGGAGGTGGCGTACGTCGGCGACCACCCGGACATCGACGCCCGGGGCGCCGTGGAGGCCGGGCTGACCGGCATCTGGCTGGACCGGGCCGGAGCGGGCGGCAGACCCGAGCTGACCTCGATCTCGGGCCTCGACGAGCTCCCCGCCCTGCTGCGCGGCGATACCCGTTTTGGAGCCCCGGACTCCTTCGGGTAATGTTCTTTCTGCGCCGAGGGGAGCGGGCCGAAAGGCCGGAACCCGGAAGCGTAACCCGAACAAAATCCCCACCGGGGGTTGCGTTTTGGTGGCCTATGGTGTAATTGGCAGCACGACTGATTCTGGTTCAGTTAGTCTAGGTTCGAGTCCTGGTAGGCCAGCTCCGCAGAGCTTATCTGCGTCGCGGATCACATCCGCAAAGCCCCCGTTGTGTAGCGGCCTAGCACGCCGCCCTCTCAAGGCGGTAGCGCCGGTTCGAATCCGGTCGGGGGTACAGATCCTTCCCGCGTGACCGTCTGGGTAGCTCCCATGGTCACGATGCAGGATCGCTAGGGCCCCCGTTGTGTAGCGGCCTAGCACGCCGCCCTCTCAAGGCGGTAGCGCCGGTTCGAATCCGGTCGGGGGTACTGGTCTAAACCACCATGGGCTATGGTGTAATTGGCAGCACGAGTGATTCTGGTTCATTTAGTCTAGGTTCGAGTCCTGGTAGCCCAGCGCGTCACATCAGGATGCACGCCCCCGTTGTGTAGCGGCCTAGCACGCCGCCCTCTCAAGGCGGTAGCGCCGGTTCGAATCCGGTCGGGGGTACGTACAGGAGAAGCCCTCCCCAGCAGGGGAGGGCTTCTTCGCGTTCACCGAAGGGGTGGACGGGCGCGAGCGGGAACAACTCCGGCCCACCGCTGCGGCGTTGGAGCGGTGGGCCGGGAGCCGGCAGCAGGAACGGTGGGGTCAGCCCGAGCGGCGCAGGGCGTCCGACAGGCGGGCGGCCGCGTCGATGACCGCCTGAGCGTGCATCCGGCCCGGGTGGCGGGTCAGGCGCTCGATCGGCCCCGAGACCGACACGGCGGCCACCACGCGGTTCGACGGGCCCCGTACGGGCGCGGAGACGGACGCCACGCCCGGCTCGCGCTCACCGATCGACTGGGCCCAGCCGCGGCGCCGTACGCCCGACAGGGCCGTCGCGGTGAAGCGGGCGCCCTGGAGGCCCCGGTGCAGCCGCTCCGGCTCCTCCCAGGCCATCAGGATCTGGGCCGAGGAGCCGGCCTTCATCGTGAGCGTGGAGCCGACCGGCACGGTGTCCCGCAGGCCGGACAGCCGCTCCGCCGCGGCGACGCAGATGCGCATGTCGCCCTGGCGCCGGTAGAGCTGCGCGCTCTCCCCGGTCACGTCACGCAGATGTGTCAGTACCGGTCCGGCCGTGGCCAGCAGGCGGTCCTCGCCGGCCGCGGCGGCGAGCTCCGCCAGCCGCGGGCCCAGGATGAACCGGCCCTGCATGTCCCTCGCCACCATCCGGTGGTGTTCCAGTGCCACGGCGAGGCGATGTGCCGTGGGTCGTGCGAGCCCTGTCGCCGCGACCAGCCCGGCGAGGGTGGCCGGACCGGACTCCAGGGCGCTCAATACCAGAGCCGCCTTGTCGAGAACGCCGACGCCGCTAGAGTTGTCCATGCAACGATACTCACGTCTCACTCTGTGAAACGCAAGTTCAATTTCTCCAGGAACTTGCCACCCTGTACGTACGGACCGACGACCACCGGGTCCGATGTCGACGTCCAGCACGTGAAACGTGGGTTTACGGGCGTGGGCCCACAGATCTCTAGAGGAGCCGGCACACCACGTCGGCCGGAGGGAAAGCGATGGGTAGGACTCTCGCGGAGAAGGTCTGGGACGACCAT
Source organism: Streptomyces sp. NPDC016309 (assembly GCF_043077235.1). Lineage (NCBI taxonomy): Bacteria > Bacillati > Actinomycetota > Actinomycetes > Kitasatosporales > Streptomycetaceae > Streptomyces > Streptomyces sp. NPDC016309. The sequence goes on from NZ_JBIBSG010000013.1 coordinate 16,740, forward strand.
GTCGTCCGGCGCGCCGAAGGCGAGCCCGACCTGCTCTTCATCGATCTGCACCTGCTGCACGAGGTGACCAGCCCCCAGGCCTTCGACGGCCTGCGCAAGAGCGGCCGGCAGGTGCGGCGCCTCGACCTCACCATCGCCACCGAGGACCACAACACCCCCACCCTCGACATCGACAAGCCGATCGCCGACCCGGTCTCCCGGGTCCAGCTCGAGACGCTGCGCAAGAACTGCGCGGACTTCGGCGTCCGCCTGCACCCCCTGGGCGACGTCGAGCAGGGTGTCGTCCACGTCGTGGGACCCCAGCTCGGCCTGACCCAGCCGGGCACGACCGTCGTGTGCGGCGACTCCCACACCTCCACGCACGGCGCCTTCGGCGCGCTGGCCTTCGGCATCGGTACCTCCCAGGTCGAGCACGTCCTGGCCACCCAGACGCTGCCCATGGCCCGCCCCAAGACCATGGCCATCACCGTCGACGGCGAGCTGCCCGAGGACGTCACCGCCAAGGACCTCATCCTGGCGATCATCGCCAGGATCGGGACCGGCGGTGGCCAGGGGTACGTCCTGGAGTACCGGGGCCCCGCCATCGAGAAGCTCTCGATGGAAGCCCGCATGACCATCTGCAACATGTCGATCGAGGCCGGCGCCCGCGCGGGCATGATCGCCCCCGACGAGACCACCTTCGCCTACCTCAAGGGCCGCGCCCACGCGCCCGAGGGCGAGGACTGGGACGCGGCGGTCGCCTACTGGAAGACCCTGCGGACGGACGAGGACGCGGTCTTCGACGCCGAGGTCGTCATCGACGCCGCCGGGCTGGCCCCCTTCGTCACCTGGGGCACCAACCCCGGCCAGGGAGCGCCGCTTTCGGCGTCCGTCCCCGACCCGGCTTCGTACGAAGACGCTTCGGAGCGCCTGGCCGCCGAAAACGCCCTGAAGTACATGGGGTTGACCGCCGGGCAGCCGCTGCGCGACATCAAGGTCGACACCGTCTTCGTAGGCTCCTGCACCAACGGCCGCATCGAGGACCTGCGCTCCGCCGCCGGCATCCTGAGCGGCCGCAAAGTCGCCGACGGCGTACGGATGCTGGTCGTCCCCGGCTCGGTGCGCGTCGCCCTCCAGGCGGTCGAGGAGGGCCTGGACAAGGTCTTCAAGGAGGCCGGGGCCGAATGGCGGCACGCGGGCTGCTCGATGTGCCTGGGGATGAACCCCGACCAGCTGGCGCCCGGTGAGCGTTCCGCCTCCACCTCCAACCGCAACTTCGAGGGCAGGCAGGGCAAGGGCGGCCGCACCCACCTGGTGTCGCCCCAGGTCGCCGCCGCCACCGCGGTACTGGGCCACCTGGCCTCGCCCGCCGACCTGTCCGAAGCCCCCGCGACCGCCGGAGTCTGAGCAACCATGGAAGCTTTCACCACGCACACCGGCCGGGCCGTGCCGCTGCGCCGCAGCAACGTCGACACCGACCAGATCATCCCGGCGCACTGGCTGAAGAAGGTCACCCGGGACGGGTTCGAGGACGGCCTGTTCGAGGCCTGGCGCAAGGACCCCGAGTTCGTCCTCAACCGCCCCGAGCGGCAGGGCGCCACCGTGCTGGTCGCCGGCCCCGACTTCGGTACCGGTTCCTCGCGCGAGCACGCCGTCTGGGCGCTCCAGAACTACGGCTTCAAGGCCGTCGTCTCCTCCCGCTTCGCCGACATCTTCCGCGGCAACTCGCTGAAGAACGGCCTGCTCACCGTGGTCCTCGACCAGAAGATCGTGGACGCGCTGTGGGAGCTGACGGAGGCCGACCCGCAGGCGGAGGTCACCGTCGACCTGGAGGCGCGCGAGGTGCGCGCCGAGGGCATCACCGCCGCGTTCGAGCTCGACGAGAACGCCCGCTGGCGGCTGCTGAACGGCCTGGACGACATCAGCATCACGCTCCAGAACGAGGCGGACATCGCCGCGTACGAGGCCAAGCGTCCGGCGCACAAGCCGCGCACCCTCCAGGTCTGATCCGACCGACCCCCCCGCGTCACCCACCGGTGCCCCCGGCCGATCCCCGGCCGGGGGCACCGTCGTGTCCGCGGCCGGACGGGCGCCCGGAGAGCGCCTCCGCGCGCACCACCCGGAGAGCCCCTCCGTGCCACCCGCCGGACGGGGTGCGGGGCCCGGCCGGGGGGAGAGTCCGGCACCGGGCCCGAGGGGTGCCCAACTCCGCCGCACGAAGCGTCGTGACGATGGCCGAAACTGACCTTGCCGGCCGCCTGGAGGGGCCTCCGGGGGGCCATCCGGCTGACATTGCCGGGGGCCTCGTGGGCACCCCTTCCGGCACCCTCGAACGGGGTGCGGGAAGGGGTCAACTGCCTTACATGAGGCGCGTATTGCGGGGTAGACGCCGGTCGGAGGCCCGGTCCGCGCCCGGGTCGTGAAACGCCGCCACAGCAGGCCAGTTACCCCCTACGGAGGCGACAACTCGCCCCAGATGGCACAATCGGTGCATGGAACGCGACAGCCAACTCGAGCTCTATCAGGCCGTCGCAGCCCGACTGAAAGAAGCGCACACCCGAGTGCGCGAACTGCAAGTCCCGGAGGGCGTAAGGATGGCGCTGTCCCGGAAGCTGCTGGCCACCACGGCCGTGGCGAAGCACGATCTCGCAGGCGCGGCAAGGCGGCTGGACCGGTTGATGAAGGACCTCGACGAGGGCCGATTCCCTGAAGGGGACTGACACTCCAACTCCGCGGCGGCCGACTTCGTTGCGGCACTAGGGTGATTAGCCCGTTTCGTGTTTGATTTGCGGTATATATCTGCCTAACGTGCGAAAAGCTTGAACACTTTCGTTCCGGCAATGTCTCCGAAGGGGAAGACGTGAACAAGGCGCAGCTCGTAGAAGCGATTGCCGACAAGATGGGCGGCCGCCAGCAGGCCGCCGATGCTGTCGACGCGGTACTCGACGCGATCGTCCGTGCCGTGGTCGCCGGTGACCGTGTCTCGGTCACCGGCTTCGGTTCGTTCGAGAAGGTCGACCGTCCGGCCCGCTACGCCCGCAACCCGCAGACGGGTGAGCGCGTCCGGGTCAAGAAGACCTCCGTTCCGCGCTTCCGTGCCGGTCAGGGCTTCAAGGACCTGGTCAGCGGCTCGAAGAAGCTCCCCAAGGGCGGCGAGGTCGCGGTCAAGAAGGCCCCCAAGGGCAGCCTTTCGGGTCCCCCGCCCACCATTGCCAAGACCGCCGGCAAGAAGGCCGCCGCCAAGAAGACCACCGCCGCGGCCGCGAAGAAGGCCACCGCGAAGAAGGCCACCCCGGCGAAGAAGACCACCACCGCGGCCGCCAAGAAGACCACCGCGAAGAAGGCCACCCCGGCCAAGACCGCCGCCAAGAAGGCCACCCCGGCCAAGAAGACCACCACCGCGGCCGCCAAGAAGACCACCGCCAAGAAGACCGCGCCGGCGAAGAAGGCCACGGCGAAGAAGGCGCCCGCCAAGAAGACGACGGCGCGCAAGACCACCGCCAAGAAGACCACCTCGCGCAGCAAGTAAGCGGCACGAGCCCCAGGGGGTGCCTCGCCGATCCTGCCGGGCTCGCGGCGTCCGGCACCGCGCCTCGCCGCGTTGTCGTCGGTCGCCGATGCTCCGCATCGACTCCCTCCTCCGCCTTGCGATCCACGGCACCGGACGCCGCTCCCTGACCCGGCCTGATCGGCAAGACACCCCCCAGGGGGTGCCTCGCCGATCAGGCCGGGCTCTCGCCGATCCGGCATGATCGACAAGACACCCCCTAGGGCCACTCACGCGCCGGGCCGGGCTCCCGAGAGGGAGCCCGGCCCGCGGTGCGTACGGAGGGGCCGCCGGACGGCCCGGCCGCCGGTCAGAACGTCTGGAGCGTCACCAGCGTGATGCGCAGGGCGTCGCCCTCGCCCTCGGTTTCGATACGGACCCGCTGCCCCGGCCGCAGCAGCCGCAGCCCGCCCGCGTCGAAGGCCGCCGCGGCGAAGTCCACCGGCGTGCCGTCGTCGAGCAGCACACTCCCGCTGCGGGATTCTGGGTCGTAGGTGTACGCGGTCGCCTGCATGGACCGCAGCTTATCCGGCCGCCCCGCCCGCCGCGCCGGCGTCCACCGCCCACCGCTCGGCCGTGCGCGGCCCCACCCCCAGCCCCAGCGCGGCCCGCAGGTCCTCGCCCGTGTCCACGTCCCGCCGGACCGAGCCCACGCCGTCCAGCCGGATTTCCACCGCGCCCGACAACAAATGCCGGCGCCGCGAAGCCCCGCCGAAAGCCGGACGCAATTCCACTCCCGGACCCGCCGCCAGCAATGTCGTACCGATTTCGGCGGCATCCGCGAGAAAAGCCCGCGGGAATTCCGAGGCGGTTGCCAGCACCCGCGACAGTTCCGCCGGCCGCAGTGCCGGGAGATCGGCGTTCAGGGTCGCCACCGCGGCGTCCGGGCGCCCCGCCCGCACCACACCCGCGCCGTACGCAAGCGCGGCGTTCAGCCCGGCGCCCGGACCGTCCGGGACGACGCGGGCCCCCAGCGCGCCGAGCGTCAGCGCCGCCACCGGATCGTCCGTGACGACCGACACATCCCGCACCGCCGGGCAGGCCAGCGCCGCGGCCACCGTGTCCTGCGCGAAGGCCAGCGCCAGCCGCGGCCGCACCCGGGGGCCGGCGGCACCGGCGAGCCTGCTCTTGGCCAGGACGAGCGGCTTCAGCGGGACGATCAGGGACCAGGAGCCGGTCGGGTCGGCGTTCGTGGCGTGCTCCCCTTCTCGTACGGCGGCCACCGCCCGGCGGCACGACGGCCGTCCGGCGGGCCGGGACTGACGGGGCCCATTGTGGCGCGGCACCGGTGCGACCCGGAGCAACGGTGCCGGGGGCGGGGCGTACGGTGTTCTCGACAGACCAGGGGGCTGGGGCGACACTTGACCCCCGGCGAACCAGTCCCAGAGGAAGGTGTCCGAGTGTCCCGCCGCAGAATCGGCTTCTGGTACCGCCTTGCGGCGGTCATCGCAAAACCACCACTGGTGGTTCTGTTCAAGCGGGACTGGCGGGGAATGGAGCACATTCCGGCCGACGGCGGATTCATCACCGCGGTCAACCACAACTCGTACCTCGACCCCCTGTCGTACGCGCACTATCAGTACAACACCGGACGGGTTCCGCGCTTTCTCGCGAAAGCCGCCCTGTTCAAGGGCTCGTTCGTCGGCATGATGCTCACCAACACCGGACAGATCCCCGTCTACCGCGAGACGACCAACGCGCTGGACGCCTTCCGCGCCGCCGTCGCCGCCATCGAGCGGGGCGAGTGCGTCGCCTTCTACCCCGAGGGCACCCTCACCCGCGACCCGGACATGTGGCCCATGGCGGGCAAGACCGGCGCCGCCCGCGTCGCCCTGCTCACCAAGGTCCCGGTCATCCCGGTCGCCCAGTGGGGCGCCAACTTGGCGATGCCGCCGTACGCCAAGGAGAACAAGCTCCGCCTCTTCCCCCGCAAGACGCTCGTCGTACAGGCCGGACCCCCCGTGGACCTCAGCCGGTTCTACGACAAGGAACCCACACCCGAGGTGCTGCGCGAGGCGACCGAGGTCATCATGGCCGCGATCACCGCCCTCCTGGAGGAGGTCCGGGGCGAGAAGGCCCCCGCCGCGCCGTACGACCACCGCAAGGCCCGTCTGGAACAGCGGCGCAAAGCCGCGGGGGAGGAAGCGAAGTGACACGCCCCGACACGGCGGGCCCGGCGGGCCGCCCCGTCAAGGCAGCCGTCTTCGGCACCGGATCCTGGGGCACCGCCTTCGGCATGGTGCTCGCGGACGCGGGCTGCGAGGTGACCCTCTGGGGCCGCCGCAAGGAGATCGCCGACGCGATCAACACCACCCGCACCAACCCCGACTACTTCCCGGGCACCGAACTCCCCGAGTCGGTGCGCGCCACCACCGACCCCGCCGAAGCCGCGCACGGCGCCGACTTCACGGTGCTCGCCATCCCCTCCCAGACGCTCCGCGGCAACCTCGCCGCCTGGGCCCCGGACCTCGCCCCGGACACCGTCCTGGTCTCCCTGATGAAGGGGATCGAACTGGGCAGCGCCAAGCGGATGAGCGAGGTCTTCCAGGAGGTCGCCGGGGTGCCCGAGGACCGCGTCGCCGTGGTCACCGGCCCCAACCTGGCCAAGGAGATCGTCGCCCGCATGCCCGCGGCGGCCGTCGTGGCCTGCCGCGACGAGGCCGTCGCGCGGCGGCTCCAGGCCGCCTGCCACACCCCCTACTTCCGCCCGTACACCAACACCGACGTCGTCGGCTGCGAACTCGGCGGCGCCGTGAAGAACGTGATCGGGCTGGCCGTGGGCATCGCCGACGGCATGGGCCTCGGCGACAACGCCAAGGGCTCGCTCATCACCCGCGGCCTGGCCGAAACGACCCGTCTCGGCCTGGCGATGGGCGCCGACCCGCTGACCTTCTCCGGCCTCGCCGGCCTCGGCGACCTGGTCGCCACCTGCTCCTCGCCGCTGTCCCGCAACCACACCTTCGGCTTCAACCTCGGCAAGGGCATGACCCTCCAGGAGACCATCGCCGTCACCCGGCAGACCGCCGAGGGCGTCAAGTCCTGCGAGTCCGTACTCGATCTGGCCCGGCGGCACGGCGTCGACATGCCCATCACCGAGACCGTCGTCGGCATCGTCCACGAGGGCAAGCCGCCCATGGTGGCGCTCAAGGAGCTGATGTCGCGCGCCGCCAAGCCCGAGCGGCGCTGACAGCGGACAGGCGGCCACGCGGTCGCTGACGCCGCCGGGGGGAGCAGGTACGCTCATCGCGATATGAGCAGCGAGAACCTCCCCACCAGCACCGGGCGCAAGCCGCGCGTGGCCGTCGTCTTCGGCGGCCGCAGCTCCGAGCACGCCATCTCCGTCGTCACGGCCGGCGCCGTCCTGCGCGCCATCGACCGGGACAAGTACGACGTGCTGCCCATCGGCATCACCACCGACGGCCGCTGGGCGCTGACCGCCGACGAGCCGGAGCGGATGGCCATCGCCGACCGCACGCTGCCGACCGTCGCCGACCTCACCGGGTCCGACGAGGGCAGCGTCGTCCTGTCCGTCGACCCGGGCAGCCGCGAGGTCGTCTACAGCGAGCCCGGCGCGGTCCCGAAGGCGCTGGGCGACGTCGACGTCGTCTTCCCCATGCTGCACGGCCCCTACGGCGAGGACGGCACCCTCCAGGGGCTGCTGGAGCTCGCCGGGGTGCCCTACGTGGGCGCCGGTGTGCTCTCCTCGGCCGTCGGCCAGGACAAGGAGTACATGAAGCGGGTCTTCGTCTCCTTCGGCCTGCCCGTCGGCCCGTACGAGGTGATCCGCCCCCGCGAGTGGGAGCAGGATCCTTCCGCCGCCCGTGTCAGGATCGTCGGATTCGCCGCCGAGCACGGCTGGCCGCTCTTCGTGAAGCCCGCCCGCGGCGGTTCCTCCATGGGCATCACCAAGGTCGACGACCTCTCCGGCCTCGACGCCGCCATCGAGGAGGCCCGGCGCCACGACCCCAAGGTCATCGTGGAGTCGCTGCTCACCGGCCGCGAGATCGAGTGCGGCGTGCTGGAGTTCGAGGACGGGCCGCGCGCGTCCGTGCCGGCCTGGATCCCGCCCGTCACCGACCACGACTTCTACGACTTCGAGGCCAAGTACATCGACTCGGCCTCCGGCGTCGTCCCCGCCCCGATCACCCCGGAGCAGACCGCCGAGGTGCAGCGGCTCGCCGTCGCCGCCTTCGAGGCGGCGTCCTGCGAGGGGCTGGTCCGCGCGGACTTCTTCCTCACGGACGAGGGCGAGTTCGTCATCAACGAGATCAACACCATGCCGGGCTTCACGCCGATCTCCATGTACCCGCGCATGTGGCAGGAGAGCGGGATCGCCTACCCGGAGCTCGTCGACCGGCTCCTCCAGGCCGCCCTGCGCCGCCCGACCGGCCTGCGGTAGGCCCCGCACGGCGCCCGCGCCGCACCGCACCGACGCCCGTGACCGGAGACGGTCACGGGCGTCGTCGGGGCCGGCCACGGGCGGGGGAGACCCCCGGGCCGGCCGGGAGCCCTGCGGACATGACCTAGACGCTCGGGGGGACCGTCTTCTTCACGGCGTCGGCGAACGCGGCGAGCGGACTGGCGTCGTGCGCGAAGCGCTCGCCCATCGACACCTCCACGTACGTCTTGCGATACGTCGAGGTGAAACGCGGCCCGTCGCCCTTCCGCTGCTCCAGCATCCAGTTCACACCGCCCGCCTCGATCGCCTGGGCGCGGGGATCGCTCATCCTGGCGGGCCGGGGGACGCCGCAGCGCAGTACGATCGCCCCGTCCCCCCAACCGGCGGTCAGCTCGGAACCCGGCTCCGGATCACTCCGGTCGAGTCCCGCGACGGTCTCCGGGAGCTCCTCGTGCAGCGCGCCGCACAGGGCCGCCTCCTCGGGCGGCGGGCTGGGAACCGCGACGGACGGCTGCGCGTCCGTCGAGGAACAGCCCGTGGCCGCCAGCAGTACGGTGGCGGCCACGACGGCGACGGGCAGGGCGGGCAAGCGGCGAAGCCGGTGCGAAGACGTCACCGGCCCAGGGTAGACGGGGGCTACAGGTGTACGACCGGGCAGGTCAGCGTTCGCGTGATCCCGTCCACTTGCTGGACCTTGGCGACCACCATGCGGCCGAGCTCGTCGACCGTGTCGGCCTGGGCGCGCACGATCACGTCGTACGGCCCTGTGACGTCCTCGGCCTGGATCACCCCCGGGATCTTGGAAATGGTCTCGGCGACCGTCGACGCCTTGCCCACCTCGGTCTGAATAAGGATGTACGCCTGTACCACGGAACCTCCAGGGCGGCCACGAGGATCTTGTGGGGAAGAAAGGGACGCCACGGTACCGCGTCGTCGCGGGCAGCGGGGAGACCCGCGCGGCCGGTGGCGCGCGAGGCCGGCGCACGAAGCACCGAGTTGACGGTCTACTTGACGGTACCTACAGCAGTGACGGGTCGCGACCGCAACCGCACTGGGGCAGAAGGGGCACAGCGATGAAGGGCACTGTCGGAGAGTTGGGGGAGTTCGGGCTGATCAGGGAGCTCACCTCCCGGCTCACCTCCACCCCGGCGGTACGGATCGGGCCCGGCGACGACGCCGCGGTCGTGGCCGCACCCGACCGGCGCGTGGTGGCCAGCACGGACATCCTGCTGGAGGGACGGCACTTCCGCCGCGACTGGTCCACCGCCTACGACGTCGGCCGCAAGGCCGCCGCGCAGAACCTCGCGGACATCGCCGCCATGGGTGCCGTACCGACCGCGCTGCTCCTCGGCCTCGTCGTCCCCGCCGAACTGCCGGTCACCTGGCCGACCGAGCTGATGGACGGGCTGCGCGACGAGTGCCAGGTCGCGGGCGCGGCCGTGGTCGGCGGCGACGTCGTGCGCGGCGACACCATCACCGTCTCCATCACCGCCCTGGGCGACCTCCGCAACCACGAACCGGTCACCCGCGGCGGGGCACAGCCCGGCGACGTCGTGGCCTACACCGGCTGGCTCGGCTGGTCGGCGGCCGGCTACGCGGTCCTCTCCCGCGGGTTCCGCTCGCCGCGGGCCTTCGTCGAGGCCCACCGGCGGCCCGAACCGCCCTACCACGCGGGCCCCGCGGCCGCCGGGCTCGGCGCCACCGCCATGTGCGACGTCAGCGACGGCCTGATCGCCGACCTCGGGCACATCGCCGAGGCCAGCAAGGTCCGCATCGACCTGCGCTCCGGGCTCATCGACATCCCGACCCAGATGAACGACATCGGCCAGGCCGTCGGCGTCGATCCCATGCAGTGGGTCCTCACCGGCGGCGAGGACCACGCGATCGTCGCCACCTTCCCGCCCGACGTGAAGCTGCCCGCCCGCTGGAAGGTCATCGGCGAGGTCCTCAACCCCTCCGCCCTGCCCCAGGTGACCGTCGACGGCGCCCCCTGGCACGCCCAGGGCGGCTGGGACCACTTCGGGGACGACGAGTGACCCGGCCCGCACCCCCGCGCGTCCTGACCGTCGCCGGGTCCGACCCGGGCGGCGGCGCCGGCATCCAGGCGGACCTGAAGACCATGCTGGCGCTCGGTACGCACGGCATGAGCGTGATCACCGCCGTCACCGCGCAGAACTCCCTCGGCGTCCAGGGCGCCTGGGAACTGCCGGTGGAGGCGGTGCGGGCCCAGTACCGCAGCGTCGTCGACGACATCGGCGTCCAGGCCGTGAAGACCGGCATGCTGGCCTCGGCGCCGCTCGTGGAGGCGGTGGCGGAGCTGCTGGCCGGGACGGACGCGCCCGTGGTCGTCGACCCCGTAGGGGTGTCCAAGCACGGGGATCCGCTGCTGGCGGCCTCCGCCCTCGACTCCGTACGCGAGCTGCTGCTGCCGGCCGCCACCGTCGCCACGCCCAACTTGGACGAGGTGGCCCGGCTCACCGGCGTGACGGTGACGGGCGAGGAGGACCTGCGGCGGGCCGCCGGAGCGGTCCTGGAGTACGGCCCGCGCTGGGCGCTCATCAAGGGCGGCCACCTGCCCGGGGCCACGGCCGACGCCGTGGACCTGCTCACCGACGGCACGGAGGAGCACTGGCTGCGGGCCCCGCGCCACGACAACCGGCACACCCACGGCACGGGCTGCACCCTGGCCTCGGCGGTCGCCGCGGGCCTCGCCCTGGGCCTGACTGTGCCCGACGCGGTACGGCGGGCCAAGGAGTACGTGACCGGGGCCATCGCGGCCGGCTTCGCGCTGGGCGGCGGCATCGGCCCGGTGGACCACGGCTGGGCCCTGCGCGGCTAGCCGCGGGGCCTTCGGGCACGGCGAAAAGCCGGTCCACCCAAGGGTGGACCGGCTTTCAAGGCAACCGCAGAGGCTGCGCTACGACGAACCGTCGTCGGCGTTAGCGCGAGACCTTGCCGGCCTTGATGCACGAGGTGCAAGCGTTGAGCCGCTTCGGCGTCCCACCGACCACTGCACGCACACGCTGGATGTTCGGGTTCCAGCGACGAGACGTACGGCGGTGCGAGTGCGAGATGTTGTTGCCGAAGCCCGGCCCCTTGCCGCAGACGTCGCAGTTGGCAGCCACGGGTCACTCCAAAGACTTCAGATGCACTTACAGTGAAATCCGGCGAGCCGGAATCAGATCTGGATGACTGAAGTGGCGTTGCCGGGGGAATGGCCCGACTTTCATCGGGCAACCGGAGCAGCATACAACGACTGCTCCGGTTCAACGAAACTACCACGGTCCGCCCGGCCCCCGCCCCGGGACCCCGGCCCGCCCGGGGTCTACCCTGCGGTGCAGTCAGCCCTGCTCAAGGAGGACACCAGGTGCCGCAGACCCTGCCGCAGGCGCTCGATCCCGCAGTGGTCCGTAGCTGGTGCTCACTGGCGCTGGAGGCGCTCGGCCGGGAGCGCGAGGAGATCGACGCGATCAACGTCTACCCGGTCGCGGACGGGGACACCGGCACCAACCTCTACCTCACCGTCGAGTCCGCCTCCCAGGCGGTGGAAGCGATCTTCTCCGCGATCGACGCCCCCGACTTCGCCGACACCGTCCGCGCCATGGCGCACGGCGCGCTGATCGGCGCCCGGGGGAACTCCGGGACCATCCTGTCGCAACTGCTGCGGGGCATGAGCGAGGTCCTCGCCGAAGGACGTGACGGAGACCACCTGGTCAGGGCGCTGCGCCAGGCCTCCGTTTCCGCCCGGGAGGCGGTCGCCCACCCCGTCGACGGCACGATCCTGAGCGTCGCCGCCGCGGCCGCGTCCGCCGCGGCGGGGGGCGAGGACGTGGTGGCCGTCGCCCGCGCCGCGTACGCGGGCGCCCGGACCGCCCTGGAGGCCACGCCCGCCCAGCTCGCCGTCCTGGAGCGGGCCGGCGTGGTCGACGCCGGCGGGCGCGGGCTCGTCACGGTGCTGGGCGCGCTGGTGCAGGCGCTGTCCGGCGAGGCGCCCGCGCGCGCCCCGCGGGTGCCCCGGGCGGCCGCCCCCGCCCTGGAGTCCTGCTCGGAGGCCGGGCCCGCCTACGAGGTCATCTACCTGCTGGAGGCCGACCAGGCGGCCGTGGCCCGGCTCCGCGACCGGCTCGACGCGCTCGGCGACTCCCTGGTCGTGGTGGGCGGCGACGGGCTGTGGAACGTCCACGTCCACGTGGACGACGCCGGGGCTGCGGTGGAGGCGGGTGTCGAGGCGGGCCGCCCGTACCGGATCCGGATCACGCACTTCGGTACGGACTCGGCGCCCGAGCGGCGGGAGGGCCGCGCGGTGGTGGCCGTCCTGCCCGGAGAGGGCCTCGCGCGCCTGTGCGCCGAGGCGGGCGCCACGACGGTGCTGGCCCGCCCCGGGGAGCCGCCCGCCAGTGGCGAGCTCGTCGACGCGATCCGGCGCGCCCGGGCGCGGGAGGTCGTCCTGCTGCCGAACGACGCGGCCCTGCGGCACACCGCGGCCGCCGCCGCCGAGCAGGTCCGCGCGGAGGGCGTCCGGGTCGCCCTGGTCCCGACGCGCGCCGCCGTCCAGGGCATCGCCGCCCTGGCCGTCCACGAACCCGAGCGGCGCTTCGACGAGGACGTCGTCGCCATGACCGCCGCGGCGGGCGCCACCCGGTACGGCGAACTGGCCGTCGCCGAGGCCCGGTCGTTCACGTCCGCGGGCGTGTGCCAGGCCGGTGACGTGCTCGGCCTGATCGACGGCGACGTCGCGGTGATCGGCCAGGACGTGGCCGTCACGGCCGTGACGGTCCTGGACCGGATGCTCTCGGCGGGCGGCGAGCTGGTGACGCTCGTCGTGGCGGACGACGCCCCCGCGACGCTGGCGGAGCGGCTGGAGACCCACGTACGCGAGACCCACCTCGCGGTCGACACGGTCACCTACCCGGGCGGCCCCCAGGCCCCCCTCCTCCTCATCGGCGTCGAATAACGCCGAGCCCCCCGCACGCCCGCCCCGCCCCGGGCCGTACGCCGACCGCGGCCCGGCGGGTGGGGGCACGGCTCCGGCTGCGGCCGCCTGTCAGTGGCGTGGTGTGCAATGGAGACGTGTCAGCTCTCGACGAACCACTGAAGAAGCAGCTCGGCGCCGCCACCGCCAAGGTGATGGCCGAGCACCTCGACCTGCACACCGTCGGCGACCTGCTCCACCACTACCCGCGGCGGTACGCCGAGCGCGGCGAGCTCACCACGCTCGCCGACCTCCCGCTGGACGAGCACGTCACGGTGGTCGCCCGCGTCGCGGACGCGCGCGTGCTGACGTTCAACGGCTCCAAGGGGCGCGGCCAGCGGCTGGAGGTGACCATCACCGACGGCAGCGGCCGGCTGCAACTGGTGTTCTTCGGCAAGGGCGTCCACAAGCCCCACAAGGACCTGCTGCCCGGCACCCGCGCGATGTTCGCCGGCAAGGTCTCCGTGTTCAACCGCAAGACGCAGCTCGCCCACCCCGCGTACGAGCTGCTGCGCGGCGAGGACGGCGAGAGCGCCGTGGACAGTTGGGCGGGGGCGCTCATCCCGATCTACCCGGCCACCACCAAGCTGGAGTCCTGGAAGATCGCCAAGGCGGTCGACGCGGTGCTCCCCAGCGCCGCGGAGGCGGTCGACCCGCTGCCCCCCGCGCTCCGCGAGGGGCGGGGCCTCACCGACCTGCCGGACGCCCTCCGCAAGATCCACCGCCCGCGCACCAAGGCGGACGTCGACGACGCCCGGGAGCGGCTCAAGTGGGACGAGGCGTTCGTCCTCCAGGTCGCCCTGGCCCGGCGGCGGTACGCGGACACCCAGTTGCCGGCCGTGGCGCGCAAGCCGGTGCCGGGCGGGCTGCTGGACGCCTTCGACGCCAAGCTGCCGTTCACCCTCACCGAGGGGCAGGAGAAGGTGTCGGCGGAGATCTTCGGCGATCTGGCGACCGAGCACCCCATGCACCGGCTCCTCCAGGGCGAGGTGGGCTCCGGCAAGACGATGGTGGCGCTGCGGGCGATGCTCGCCGTGGTCGACGCGGGCGGGCAGGCCGCGATGCTCGCCCCCACCGAGGTCCTCGCCCAGCAGCACCACCGGTCCGTCACCGAGATGATGGGCGAGCTGGCCGAGGGCGGGATGCTCGGCGGGGCCGAGCACGCCACCAAGGTGGTGCTGCTGACCGGCTCCATGGGCACCGCCGCGCGGCGGCAGGCGCTGCTGGACCTGGTGACCGGCGAGGCGGGCATCGTCATCGGCACCCATGCGCTGATCGAGGACAAGGTGCAGTTCCACGACCTGGGCCTGGTGGTGGTGGACGAGCAGCACCGGTTCGGGGTGGAGCAGCGCGACGCCCTGCGGGGCAAGGGCAAGCAGCCGCCGCACCTGCTGGTCATGACCGCCACGCCCATTCCCCGGACGGTCGCGATGACCGTCTTCGGCGACCTGGAGACCTCCGTCCTCGACCAGCTCCCCGCCGGCCGCTCGCCGATCGCCAGCCATGTGGTGCCGGCCGCCGACAAGCCGCACTTCCTGGCCCGCGCCTGGGAGCGGGTCCGCGAGGAGGTGGGCAACGGCCACCAGGCCTACGTGGTCTGTCCCCGGATCGGCGACGAGGAGGACGACAAGAAGAAGACGCAGGACGACGCCGGGAAGCGGCCCCCGCTGGCCGTGCTGGACATCGCCGAGCAGCTGACCCGGGGCCCGCTGGCGGGCCTCCGCGTGGAGGTGCTGCACGGCAGGATGGCCCCCGACGACAAGGACGCCGTGATGCGCCGCTTCGCCGCGGGCGAGACCGACGTCCTGGTCGCGACGACCGTCATCGAGGTGGGCGTGAACGTCCCCAACGCCACCGCCATGGTGATCATGGACGCGGACCGGTTCGGCGTCTCCCAGCTCCACCAGCTCCGCGGCCGGGTCGGCCGGGGCTCCGCCCCCGGGCTGTGCCTGCTGGTCACCGAGATGCCCGAGGCGAGCCCCGCCCGGCAGCGCCTGGCGGCCGTCGCCTCGACCCTGGACGGCTTCGAGCTCTCCCGTATCGACCTCGAACAGCGCCGCGAGGGCGATGTGCTGGGCCAGGCCCAGTCCGGGGTCCGGTCCTCGCTGCGCATGCTGGCCGTCATCGACGACGAGGAGGTCATCGCCGCCGCCCGCGAGGAGGCGGTCGCCGTCGTCGCCGCCGACCCCGGTCTGGAGCGTCTGCCCGAACTGCGCACCGCCCTGGACGCCCTGCTCGACAAGGAGCGCGAGCAGTACCTGGAGAAGGGCTGAGCGGTGCGCGGGCGCGGTGAACCCATATCGTGGAGACACCAGCACCCACCGGTTAAGGACCTCAGATGACCCGCGTGATCGCCGGTGCGGCCGGCGGACGCCGCCTGGCCGTGCCGCCGGGCAACGGCACCCGCCCCACCTCCGACCGGGCACGCGAGGGGCTGTTCTCCACCTGGGAGGCGCTCCTCGGCACGCTGCACGGCACCCGCGTCGCCGATCTGTACGCCGGCTCCGGCGCCGTCGGCCTGGAGGCGCTCTCCCGGGGCGCCACCCACGCCCTGCTCGTGGAGGCCGACCAGCGGGCCGCCCGTACGGTCCGGGAGAACGTCCGCGCCCTCGGCCTGCCCGGCGCCGAGGTCCGCGCCGGCAAAGCGGAACAGATCGTGACGACCCCGGCGCCCTCCGACCCGTACGACATCGTCTTCCTCGACCCGCCGTACGCCGTCCCGGACGACGATCTTGGAGAGATCCTCCTCACACTCCGCACCAAAGGCTGGCTCGCCGACGGCGCGCTCGTCACCGTGGAGCGCAGCACCAGAGGCGGAGAATTCGCCTGGCCGGACGGTTTCGCACCCCTGCGGGCCCGTCGCTACGGCGAGGGAACGTTTTGGTACGGTCGCGCCGCCTCTACGTGCGAAGACGCACGATGACCGGTTCGGAGAGCGAGGGAATCCAGTTGCGCCGCGCAGTCTGTCCGGGGTCGTTCGACCCCATCACCAACGGACACCTCGACATCATCGCCCGCGCCTCCAAGCTGTACGACGTCGTGCACGTGGCGGTGATGATCAACCAGGCCAAGCAGGGCCTGTTCACGGTCGAGGAGCGGATGGATCTCATCCGCCAGGTCACCGGTGAGTACGGCAACGTCAAGGTCGAGTCCCACCACGGCCTGCTCGTCGACTTCTGCAAGGAGCGCGACATCCCCGCCATCGTCAAGGGGCTCCGGGCTGTCAGCGACTTCGACTACGAGCTCCAGATGGCCCAGATGAACAACGGGCTGTCCGGCGTGGAGACGCTCTTCGTGCCGACGAACCCGACCTACAGCTTCCTGTCGTCCTCGCTGGTCAAGGAGGTCGCCGCCTGGGGCGGTGACGTCTCGCACCTGCTCCCGCCCGTGGTGCACCGGGCCCTGGTCGAGCGCCTGGGCGGCAAGTGACCGGCTGACGGCCCGTCACCCGGTGTCGGGGAGCCGCCGGCTGGCCTTACAGTCGTCCCGTCCGTCTCCAAACCGGTTGTAGGAAGTGGCGAGCACACGGTGGACGTGCAGAAGAAGCTCGACGAGATCGTCGGGACGGTCGCGAGCGCCCGTTCCATGCCCATGTCGGCCTCCTGCGTGGTCAACCGCGCCGAGCTGCTCGCGATGCTCGACGAGCTGCGCCAGGCCCTGCCGGGCTCGCTGGCCCAGGCCCAGGAGCTGATCGGCGACCGTGAGCAGCTTGTCGAGCAGGCCCGGCAGGAGGCGACGCGGATCATCGAGGCCGCCCACGCCGAACGCGGCTCGCTGATCTCCGACACCCAGGTCGCCCGCCAGTCGCAGGAGGAGGCCGACCGGATCCTCGCCGAGGCCCGCCGGGAGGCGGAGGAGATCCGCGCCGAGGCCGACGACTACGTCGACTCCAAGCTCGCCAACTTCGAGGTGGTCCTCACCAAGACCATCGGCTCCGTCGACCGCGGCCGGGAGAAGCTCCTCGGCCGGGGGCCCGGCCTGGACGACCAGGGGTACGCGGACGAGGACGCCCCCGAGTACAGCGCGGACCCGCAGACCCTGGTCCGGCGCGCGGACGAGTACGTCGACGCCAAGATCAGCGCCTTCGAGGCCGTACTGACCAAGACCCTGGAGGCCGTCGGGCGCGGCCGCCAGAAGCTGCACGGCCGGATCGCCACCGACGACCTGGGTGCCCACATGGCCGCCCAGGACGCGGCGGGCGGCGGACGGCAGCACACCAGCGACGCCGACTACCTGGCCGGCCTGGCCGAGCTGGCGGACCCGGAGCCGGCCGCCGCCCCCGTCCCGGCCCAGCAGCCCGACCCGTACGCGTACCAGCCGCCCCAGGACGCGTACGCCTACCAGTCCGACCCGTACGCCTACCAGGGCTACGACCAGGGCCAGGGCTATCCGCAGCAGCCGTACCCCGGCGCGGACGCCCAGGCCCCGTACGCCGCGCCCTACGAGGCGCAGCCGCCCCAGCAGCAGCCGCGGGCAGCCGCGCTCGACGAGACGAGCTTCTTCGACACGAGCATGATCGACCTGGATCAGCTCCGCCAGTACGAGCAGGGTCACGGGCAGGGGCACTGATCCGGCCCGGATTGGGCTGTGGGCGGAGCGTCCAGTATCCTGGCTCTTCGGTCGCGAGTACGTCCGCGATCCCGCGTGCCCGCAACGGCTCCACATCCGCTGCGCGGGCCGCCCCCAGACGATCCGAAAGCAGGAAGAACCCTGAGTACGCGCCTCGACCACCGCAACCCCCTCGTGTTCGACACGCACGAGCTGGGCCGGCGTCCCGGTGCCCTCCAGCGGATCTCCCGCACCGTCGAGGCCCCCGCGGACCTCGGCATCGACGGGGTCATCGGCGTACCGCAGGGCTCGCCCGTCGAGCTGGACCTCCGCCTCGAGTCGGTCATGGAAGGGGTGCTCGTCACAGGCACCTCCCGTGCGACGGCCGAGGGGGAGTGCGTAAGGTGTCTGGAGCCGCTGCGCCAGGATGTCGCGGCGGACTTCCAGGAAATGTTCTCGTACCCCGACACCGACGACCGGGGCCGCCACGCGGCCGCGGACGACGATGCCGAGGACGACGAGGACATGACCCCCCTCGAGGACGGCATGTTCGACCTCGAGCCGGTGCTGCGTGATGCGGTGGTGCTCGCACTGCCGATGCAGCCGGTGTGCCGGGAGGATTGTGCGGGGCTGTGCGCCGAATGCGGCGCCAACCTCAACGACGACCCGGACCACCACCATGACGCCGTCGACATCCGTTGGGCGGCACTGCAGGGACTCGCCGATTCACTCGGGACCGGCGAGAAGGACAACATGAGCGGCGCCGAAGCGGGCGTCGACGAGAAGCAGGAGAAGTAGCCGTGGCTGTTCCGAAGCGGAAGATGTCGCGCAGCAACACGCGCCACCGCCGGTCGCAGTGGAAGGCTGCGGTCCCCACCCTGGTTTCGTGTGAGCGTTGCCAGGAGCCGAAGCAGCAGCACATCGCGTGCCCCAGCTGCGGCACGTACAACAAGCGCCAGGTCCTCTCGGTCTGAGCGGGCTGGTGAGAGGCACCGTGTCTAGCCACAAAATGGCGGATGACGCCAAGAAGCAGGCGGAAAACACGGCCTCGTCCCACACGCTTCTGGAAGGGCGGCTCGGGTACCACCTCGAGTCCGCCCTTCTGGTGCGTGCGCTGACCCACCGTTCGTACGCGTACGAGAACGGCGGTCTGCCCACCAACGAGCGGCTGGAGTTCCTCGGGGACTCCGTGCTCGGCCTGGTGGTCACGGACACGCTGTACCGCACCCACCCCGACCTGCCCGAAGGCCAGTTGGCCAAGTTGCGGGCCGCGGTGGTCAACTCGCGTGCGCTGGCGGAGGTCGGCCGCGGCCTCGACCTGGGCTCCTTCATCCGGCTCGGCCGGGGCGAAGAGGGCACCGGGGGCCGGGACAAGGCATCCATCCTCGCCGACACCCTCGAAGCGGTGATCGGCGCGGTCTATCTCGACCAGGGCCTCGAAGCGGCGTCCGAGCTGGTGCACCGGCTCTTCGACCCGCTGATCGAGAAGTCCTCGAACCTCGGCGCCGGCCTGGACTGGAAGACCAGCCTCCAGGAACTCACCGCGGCCGAGGGTCTCGGCGTCCCGGAGTACCTGGTCACCGAGACCGGACCGGACCACGAGAAGACCTTCACTGCTGCTGCCCGCGTCGGTGGTGTCTCGTACGGCACCGGCACCGGCCGCAGCAAGAAGGAAGCGGAACAGCAGGCGGCGGAGTCCGCCTGGCGGGCCATCCGCGCCGCCGCGGACGAGCGGGAGGCGGCGGCAGCGGCCGCGGCCGGATCCGGCTCGGACGCGGGCACGGAACCCGGTGGGAACACCACCGGCCCGGACTCCGGTCCCGAAGAGGTCGCCGACCCCTCTTCGGTCTCCGGGGCCTCGGCCTGAGTCCCGGACCGGGCCGTGTCCGGCCCGGTCCGTTCGCTTCCACCCCGTCGCTCCCCCTCCGCCCCCGGGCGCGGGGGGAAACACGCGACGGGGCTTTCTCACGACCGCGCGAAGGAGCGACGTGCCCGAGCTGCCCGAGGTCGAAGTCGTACGCCGCGGCCTGGAGCGCTGGGTCAGCGGGCGGACCGTCTCCGACGTCCAGGTCCTGCACCCCCGTGCCGTACGGCGGCACCTCGCCGGCGGCGAGGACTTCGCCGCGCGGCTGGCGGGGCACCGCTTCGGGATCGCCCGGCGGCGCGGCAAGTACCTGTGGCTGCCGCTGGACGACACCGACGCGTCCGTCCTCGGACACCTCGGCATGAGCGGGCAACTGCTCGTGCGGCCGGAGGACGCGGCCGACGAGAAGCACCTCCGGATCCGCGTCCGCTTCGACGACGAGCGGGGCACCGAACTGCGCTTCGTCGACCAGCGCACCTTCGGCGGGCTCTCCCTCCACGAGAACACCCCGGACGGGCTGCCCCTGCCGATCGCCCACATCGCGCGCGACCCCCTCGACCCCGCCTTCGACGACGCCGCCTTCCACACGGCGCTGCGGCTGCGGCGTACGACGGTCAAGCGGGCGCTGCTCGACCAGTCGCTGATCAGCGGTGTCGGGAACATCTACGCGGACGAGGCGCTGTGGCGCTCCCGCCTCCACTACGACCGTCCCACGGCGAGCCTCACCCGCCCCCGCTCCGCCGAGCTCCTCGGGCATGTGCGGGACGTGATGACGGCGGCGCTCGCGGTCGGCGGCACCAGCTTCGACAGCCTGTACGTCAACGTCAACGGCGAGTCGGGCTACTTCGACCGCTCCCTGGACGCGTACGGCCGGGAGGGCGAGCCCTGCCGGCGCTGCGGGACCCCGATGCGCCGCCGCCCCTGGATGAACCGCTCCAGCTACTACTGCCCGCGCTGCCAGCGACCCCCGCGCATCGCGCCCCGCACCCCGGCCTGACGCTCCCGGCGGGGCGCGGGCCGCTGACGGCGACGGCTCAGAAGCCGAAGAAGTGACATGCCGGTTCTCTGACCTGCGGTCGTCTGACCGATCAACGCTGTGACCTGCGGCTGAGCCGTCAACGGTTGTCAGCGTCGGTC
This sequence comes from Streptomyces sp. NPDC016309, assembly GCF_043077235.1. NCBI lineage: Bacteria > Bacillati > Actinomycetota > Actinomycetes > Kitasatosporales > Streptomycetaceae > Streptomyces > Streptomyces sp. NPDC016309. The sequence goes on from NZ_JBIBSG010000013.1 coordinate 37,186, forward strand.
GCCGTCGAGCACCCTTTCACGGCTCCGTGAAGGCCCGGGAAGGCGCTCGACGGTACCGACTTCCCCGGCCGTGGTAGCCGGTGCCATGACCTGGGACGTCCCCACCGGTGCTACGACCTGGCCCGAATGGGTCGGACCTCAGCAGACGGGCATCGCCGGGCGGTACACCGCGCCGTTTCATCCGGAAGTGGTTGCATTGGAGAGGTGACGGAGCCAGAGTCGGGAGGGGGACAGGAGGCAGCCGTGATCGTCCTCGCCATCTTCCTTCTCATCATCGGGACGATCTTGATCCTTATCGGGACGATCCTGATCGTCATCGGGGCAATCTTGATCCTCATGGGGATGACCCTGATCGCCATTGCGACCTACTTGCTAATCCGGAGCGCATTGAAGCGCCGGGAGCGCAAGAAAAATGTCGATCAGGGTTGGGCGCCCTGAGCGCCATGAGGCTGATTCCATGACATGCACGCCCTACGGCACTTCTGCGCATCCGTGCTGCTTGACGCGGGCGAGAGCATCAAGGCCCTCAGCGAATACCTGGGCCATCACGGTCCCGGCTTCACCCTGCGGACGTACACGCACCTGATGCCGTCCAGCCAGACCCGTACGCGGGCCGCCGTGGATGCGGTCTTCGGTACCTCAAGGGCTACGGATGACGGCCCCGAGACGGCCCAGCAGGGCTGATAGCGCTCTGACCGGCGCTTATCTCAAAAGCCGAAGTCCTGGGTCCACCAGGGGCCGCCGTCAGCGAAGTGCACGCCGACGCCCAGCCGCGTGTAGTCGCAGTTGAGGATGTTGGCACGGTGGCCGTCGCTGTTCATCCAGGACTCCATCACGGCCTCGGCGTCCGCCTGGCCCCGGGCTATGTTCTCGGCGGCCAGCCCCTGGACGCCCGCGGTGGCGGCACGGTCCCAGGGCGAGGCCCCGTCGGGGTCGGTGTGCGAGAAGAAGCCGCGCTCGGCCATGTCCCGGCTGTACGCGCCGGCCAGGGCCCCGAGTCCGCGGGACGCCTGCACCGGGGTGCAGCCCACCTTGGCGCGCTCGGCGTTGACCAGGGTGAGCACCGCGGCCTCGGCGGCCGCCTCCCGGCCGTTGTCGGCGGCGGCAGCGGCGGAGGACGGGACGGGAACCGCGGGCGGCTCCGGCCGCTCGACGGTCCGCTCGGGCGCGGGGGTCGGCGTGGCCGGGCGCGTGGGCACGGCGCTCTTGGCGGCCGTCTTCCGGGGGGCCGGAGGCTTCGTCGTCCGCGGCGCGGAGGGGGACGGGGCGGAGGGTGTCGGCGTGGCGGCCCGGGAGGGGGCGAGGGTCCGCTCCGCGCTCCGGCTCGCGGCCGTCGAGGGGCGCTGGGGCGTGGCGTCGGCGCCGCCCTGGGTGGTGAGCTCGGGGGCGCCCCCGGCGTGTACGCGCTCGCCGGAGCCGCTGCCGCCGATGGTGAAGGTGTCGCCACCGGGGAGCAGGCCGGAGGCCACGGCGACGGCGCCCACCGCCATCGCGGCGGAGGCGCCGAGCAGCCCGGTGCGTACGGGCACCACGGCCCGGTTCTTCCGGTGGCGTCCCATCTGCTGTGCCTTCCTGCGTCGACGTCTGGTCAGGACATCAAGGTCAGTCGGTCGCTCGCCCGAACGGGTGAGGCCATTTCGTCGGGACTGTACGCCATGACGGGTGGGGGAGAAGTGCTCCGAGTGCAATTGGCCGGTTAGCGTGCAGCCATGAAAGAAGACGCACGGCTTACCGCCTGGGTGCGCGGCCGAGTACAGGGAGTGGGCTTCCGCTGGTTCACCAGGGCAAATGCTTTGGAGATCGGAGGCCTCACCGGCTTCGCCCTGAATCTTGACGACGGCAGGGTGCAGGTGGTGGCCGAGGGCCCGAGTGAGAATTGCCACCGTTTGCTGGAGTGGCTTCGCTCCGGCGACACACCCGGAAGTGTCGACGGGGTGACTGAGATCTGGGACACCCCGCGCGGTGGTTACGACGGCTTCGCGATCCGCTGACGATCTTGGTCCCGGGGCCTCCCCGCGTCGGCCCGGGACGCCCCGGCGGAGCTGCCGTGGGCATGTGCGCGGGGAGAAACGGCCTGGTGGTTGCCAAGAACGGCGGTCCGTGCCAGGCTGCGCGGGTAAGGATGATCCACGGCCCGGTCCGTGCGGTCGTCACGCCCCAGGGCACCGCTGAGAGAGCCGCCGCCGCGCCGTTCGTGGCCGCAGGCCCCCGGTCGCCCCTTGATGCGGGGCGTGATCGTGTTGACCGTCAAACTTTTTGGTGAGACTCTGGAAGCCCCGCGCACCTTAGCTGTTTGGCAGTAAGAACCGCAGCGGCACCACCCACTGCCGGACTCCGCGGGTGCCATTCCCTCACGACCCACACCGCTTCGGTCGGTCACTCAGTGTGGAGGACCAAAAGTCATGGCAAAGGCGCTTCTCGGTTATGTCGGCGGTTCCGACCCGCGACTTCTCGCCGAGATGCGACGGCTTCAGCAGCGCGTGCAGGACCTCGAGTCCGAGCTCGTACGGATTCAGTCCGAGAACGACGCGCTGAACGCCGCCGCACACAGCGAGTCGCTGCTCGACGGCATCGACATCGACGTACCCAAGGCGGAGCCTGCGCTCACCTGAACCCAGCCCCCGTCGGCCAGGCCCGTATCGGCACGTCGGTATCGGGCAGGGTGAGAAACACTCTCGCGAGATATGCAAGGGACGCTTCGGCGTCCCTTCTTCTTTTCCTCCCCCGGGAACTCCGTCCTTCCCTCCGCCGTCACCCGGCGTTCCACTGATCCTTACCGTCTGATCTGCCCTTCGTGTTCATGGGGCAAACGGGAAGCGGCGGGTAAAGTCCGGGGGCGTGCACCTCAAGGCCCTGACCCTGCGCGGCTTCAAGTCGTTCGCCTCCGCCACCACTCTTCGGTTCGAACCGGGAATCACCTGCGTCGTGGGGCCCAATGGCTCGGGCAAGTCCAATGTGGTGGACGCGCTCTCCTGGGTCATGGGAGAGCAGGGAGCCAAGTCGCTGCGCGGCGGCAAGATGGAGGACGTCATCTTCGCCGGGACGACCGGCCGCCCGCCGCTCGGCCGGGCCGAGGTCTCCCTCACCATCGACAACTCCGACGGCGCGCTGCCCATCGACTACGCCGAGGTCACCATCACCCGGATCATGTTCCGGGGCGGCAGCAGCGAGTACCAGATCAACGGCGACACCTGCCGGCTCCTCGACATCCAGGACCTGCTCAGCGACTCCGGCATCGGCCGGGAGATGCACGTCATCGTCGGGCAGGGCCAGCTCGACTCCGTCCTGCACGCCGACCCGATGGGGCGCCGGGCGTTCATCGAGGAGGCCGCCGGCGTCCTCAAGCACCGCAAGCGCAAGGAGAAGGCGCTGCGGAAGCTGGACGCGATGCAGGCCAACCTCGCCCGCGTCCAGGACCTCACCGACGAGCTGCGCCGCCAGCTCAAGCCCCTGGGACGGCAGGCCGCCGTGGCCCGCCGGGCCGCCGTCATCCAGGCCGACCTCCGCGACGCCCGGCTGCGGCTGCTCGCGGACGACCTCGTACGCCTCCGGGAAGCGCTGGCGGCCGAGATCGCCGACGAGGCCGCGCTGAAGGAGCGCAAGGAGCGGGCGGAGGCGGCCCTGACGGCCGCGCTCGGCCGGGAGGCGGAGCTGGAGGAGGAGGTCCGCCTCCTCACGCCCCGGCTCCAGCGCGCCCAGCAGACCTGGTACGAGCTGTCGCAGCTCGCCGAGCGGGTGCGCGGCACCGTCTCGCTGGCCGACGCGCGGGTGAAGAGTGCCACCGCCGCGCCGGTCGAGGAGCCGCGCGGCCGCGACCCCGAGGACCTGGAGCGGGAGGCCGCCCGGGTCCGCGAGCAGGAGGCGGAGCTGGAGGCCGCGCTGGAGGCGGCCCGGCGGGCGCTGGAGGACACCGTCGCCCACCGCGCCGAGCTGGAGCGGGAACTGGCGGTGGAGGAGCGGCGCCTGAAGGACCTGGCCCGGGCGATCGCCGACCGGCGCGAGGGCCTGGCCCGGCTGAGCGGACAGGTCGGCGCGGCCCGGTCCCGGGCCGCCTCCGCGCAGGCGGAGATCGACCGGCTGGCCGCCGCCCGCGACGAGGCGCGGCAGCGGGCGGTCACCGCGCAGGAGGAGTACGAGGCGCTCAAGGCGGAGGTCGACGGGCTGGACGCCGGCGACGCCGAGCTGGCCGAGCGGCACGAGGCGGCCAAGCGGGAGCTGGCCGACGCCGAGGCGGCCCTCGGTGCCGCGCGGGAGGACGCCACCGCGGCGGAGCGGCGGCGGGCGGCCGTGGCCGCACGGCACGAGGCCCTCTCGCTGGGCCTGCGCCGCAAGGACGGCACCGGCGCGCTGCTGGACGCCGGGGACCGGCCGGCCGGCCTGCTGGGCCCGGCGGCCGAGCTGCTGACCGTCGCGCCCGGGTACGAGGTGCCGGTCGCCGCCGCCCTGGGCGCGGCCGCCGACGCGATCGCGGTACGGGACCCGGCGGCGGCCGCGGAGGCCATCCGGCTTCTGCGCAAGCAGGACGCGGGGCGCGCCGCCCTGCTGCTGGCCGGGCCGCCGGACGGACCGGCGGAGCGGGGCCGGGGGGAGGCCTCCGGGGAGCAGCGGCCCGGGGGAGCGGGCCCCGACGAGCACGGCGAGCGGGGCCGCGGAGAGGGACGGATCTACGCGGCGGATCTGGTGCGCGGGCCCGACGAGCTGATGCCCGCGGTGCGGCGGCTGCTGCGGAACGTGGTCGTGGTCGCCGGGCTGGAGGACGCCGAGGACCTGGTGTACGCCCGCCCCGGACTGGTGGCCGTCACCGCCGAGGGCGACGTGCTGGGCGCGCACTTCGCGCAGGGCGGTTCGGCGGGGGCGCCCAGCCTCCTGGAGGTCCAGGCCTCGGTGGACGAGGCCGCCGCCGAACTGGCCCGGCTGGCCGTACGGTGCGAGGAGCTGGCCGCCGCGCAGGCGGCGGCCGGCGAGCGGCGCCGGGCCGCGGCCGCCCGGGTCGAGGAGCTGGCCGAGCGGCGCCGGGCGGCGGACCGGGAGAAGTCCTCGGTCGCGCAGGCGCTGGGGCGGCTGGCCGGGCAGGCGCGGGGCGCCGCGGGGGAGGCCGAGCGGACCGCGGCGGCCGCCGCCCGGGCCCAGGAGGCCCTGGAGCGGGCCACCGAGGAGGCCGAGGAGCTGGCGGAGCGGCTGCTGGTCGCCGAGGAGACCCCGGTCGAGGAGGAGCCCGACACCTCGGTGCGCGACCGGCTCTCCGCCGACGGCGCGAACGCCCGCCAGACCGAGATGGAGGCCCGCCTCCAGGTCCGTACGCACGAGGAGCGGGTCAAGGGCCTGGCCGGGCGCGCCGACTCCCTCGACCGGGCCGCCCGGGCCGAGCGGGAGGCGCGGGCCAGGGCCGATGAGCGCCGCGCCCGGCTGCGCCACGAGGCCGGCGTCGCCGGAGCGGTGGCGTCCGGTGCCCGCCAGCTCCTGGCGCATGTCGAGGTGTCCCTGGTGCGGGCGGAGCGGGAGCGGGCGGAGGCCGAGGCGGCCAAGGCGGCCCGCGAGCGGGAGCTGGCGGCGGCCCGGGTCCGGGGCCGGGAGCTGAAGGGCGAACTGGACAAGCTCACCGACTCGGTGCACCGGGGCGAGGTGCTGGGTGCCGAGAAGCGGTTGCGGATCGAGCAGATGGAGACCCGGGCGCTGGAGGAGCTGGGTGTGGAGCCGGGCGCGCTGGTCGCCGAGTACGGGCCCGACCAGCCGGTGCCGCCGTCGCCGTCCGCCGAGGGGGAGGAGCTGCCGGACGACCCGGACCACCCCCGCAACCGGCCGGGACGTTTCGTCCGCGCGGAACAGGAGAAACGCCTGAAGTCGGCCGAGCGGGCGTACCAACAGCTCGGGAAGGTGAACCCGCTGGCGCTGGAGGAGTTCGCGGCGCTGGAGGAGCGTCACCAGTTCCTGTCCGAGCAGCTCGAGGACCTGAAGAAGACACGGGCCGACCTCCTTCAGGTGGTGAGGGAGGTGGACGTACGCGTCGAGCAGGTCTTCACCGAGGCGTACCGCGACACGGCCCGGGAGTTCGAGGGGGTCTTCTCGCGGCTCTTCCCGGGCGGTGAGGGGCGGCTGGTGCTGACCGATCCCGACAACATGCTCACCACGGGCGTGGACGTCGAGGCCCGTCCGCCGGGCAAGAAGGTCAAGCGGCTGTCGCTGCTGTCCGGCGGGGAGCGGTCGCTGACGGCCGTGGCCATGCTGGTGTCGATCTTCAAGGCACGGCCGAGTCCGTTCTACGTGATGGACGAGGTCGAGGCGGCGCTGGACGACACCAACCTCCAGCGGCTGATCAGGATCATGCGGGAACTCCAGGAGAGCTCGCAGCTGATCGTGATCACCCACCAGAAGCGCACGATGGAGGTCGCCGACGCGCTGTACGGGGTGTCCATGCAGGGGGACGGCGTCTCGAAGGTCATCAGCCAGCGCCTGCGGTGAGGCCTCCGCCGGCCCCGAGACCAGTTGGTTTCATCTTCTGAACGCAAGCCGACACGCCGTTCGCTCAGATTCATAGTCCAATGACTCTTGACTTCGAAACTTGAAGGAATAGTCTCTTCAGCGTTGCTTTTACCTTCAAGTGGTGGGCGGCGTGAAGTTGTGCGCCACTGGAAGGGCTCGCCCCCCATGCCCGGCGACGGCGCCGGGTACCAGGAGTTCACGTGACCAGCACAGCGCAGCCGCCGGCGTCGGGGGCCCGAGAGGCCCATCCCGACCACCTCGGCCATGTCATCTTCATCACGGCCGCCGCCGCGATGGGCGGATTCCTCTTCGGCTACGACAGCTCCGTCATCAACGGTGCCGTCGAGGCCATCCGCCACCGGTACGAGATCGGCTCCGGCACCCTCGCCCAGGTCATCGCCATCGCCCTGATCGGCTGCGCCATCGGCGCCGCGACCGCCGGCCGCATCGCGGACCGCATCGGCCGCATCCGCTGCATGCAGATCGCCGCCGTCCTGTTCACCATCAGCGCCGTCGGTTCCGCCGTGCCGTTCGCCCTGTGGGACCTCGCCGTGTGGCGCGTGGTCGGCGGCTTCGCCATCGGCATGGCCTCGGTGATCGGCCCGGCCTACATCGCCGAGGTCGCCCCCGCCGCCTACCGCGGCCGGCTCGGCTCCTTCCAGCAGGCCGCGATCGTCGTCGGCATCGCCGTCTCGCAGCTCGTCAACTGGGCCATCCTCAACATGGCCGACGGCGACCAGCGCGGTGAGATCGCCGGCCTGGAGGCCTGGCAGTGGATGCTCGGCGTCATGGTCGTCCCGGCCGTGCTCTACGGCCTGCTCTCCTTCGCGATCCCCGAGTCGCCCCGGTTCCTGATCTCCGTCGGCCGCAAGGACCGGGCCAAGGAGGTCCTGGCCGAGGTCGAGGGCAAGGGGGTCGACCTGGACGCCCGCGTCCGGGAGATCGAGAACGCCATGCGCCGCGAGCACAAGTCGACCTTCCGCGACCTGCTCGGCAGCCGCTTCGGCTTCCTGCCCATCGTCTGGGTCGGCATCGGCCTGTCCGTCTTCCAGCAGCTCGTCGGCATCAACGTGGCCTTCTACTACTCCTCGACGCTGTGGCAGTCGGTCGGCATCAACCCGTCGAGCTCGTTCTTCTACTCGTTCACCACGTCGATCATCAACATCATCGGCACGGTGATCGCGATGATCCTGGTGGACCGGGTCGGCCGCCGGCCGCTCGCCCTGGTCGGCTCCGCCGGTATGGCGATCGCCCTCGCCTTCGAGGCCTGGGCCTTCTCCGCCGACCTCGTCGGCGGCAAGCTGCCCACCACCCAGGGTGTCGTCGCCTTGGTCGCCGCCCACCTCTTCGTGCTCTTCTTCGCCCTCTCCTGGGGCGTGGTGGTCTGGGTCTTCCTCGGCGAGATGTTCCCCAACCGGATCCGCGCCGCCGCCCTCGGCGTCGCCGCCTCCGCCCAGTGGATCGCCAACTGGGCCATCACCGCGAGCTTCCCGTCCCTGGCGGACTGGAACCTCTCCGGCACCTACGTCATCTACACGGTCTTCGCCGTGCTCTCCATCCCCTTCGTGCTCAAGTACGTGAAGGAGACCAAGGGCAAGGCGTTGGAGGAGATGGGCTAAACCCCGCTGCCCCTCTCCTCGGAACGAGAACTGCCCCGGTTCAGGCCCCGACGGCCTTGAGCCGGGGCAGTACGTGTTCCCCGAGCAGGTGCGGGGAGCACCAGAGGTTCAGCCCGTTGAAGACGATCAGTCCCGCCCCCACGGTGAGCAGCGGCACACTGATGTTCGCGGCGACACACGTGGGGAACAGCTCCCGGATGTGACCGGGTGCATGTCCGAGACCGTCCGTCGGGGCGGTCGTGGCCGATACTGGACGGGTTATGGAAATCGTCATCCTTGCTGTAGTCATCGCTCTGGTCGCGGTCGGCGCGATCAGCGGCCTCGTGGTCAGCAGCCGCAAGAAGAAGCAGCTGCCGCCGCCCCAGGCGCCGTCGAGCACGCCGACCATCACCGCTCCGCCCACCGAGCCGCACGTCGGCGAGGAGGCGGAGACACCGCGGGAGGAACCGCGCCGCACCATCGAGGAGGTGGACCTCCCGACGGCCGAAGAGGCCCTGGAGGCCCCCGCCGCCGTCGAGGACCCGCTCGTCGCGGCCCCGCCCGCACCCGAGATCGAGATCCCGGAGCCCACCGCCGGCCGGCTGGTCCGGCTGCGCGCCCGGCTCGCCCGCTCGCAGAACAGCCTGGGCAAGGGCCTGCTGACGCTGCTGTCGCGGGAGCACCTCGACGAGGACACCTGGGAGGAGATCGAGGACACCCTCCTCACCGCGGACGTCGGCGTCGCCCCCACCCAGGAACTGGTGGAGCGCCTGCGCGAGCGGGTGCGCGTCCTCGGCACCCGGACGCCGGAGGAGCTGCGCGGTCTGCTGCGCGAGGAACTCCTCGCCCTGATCGGCACCGACCTGGACCGCACCGTCCACACCGAGAGCGACCTCGACACGCCCGGCATCGTCATGGTCGTCGGCGTCAACGGCACCGGCAAGACCACGACCACCGGCAAGCTGGCCCGGGTCCTGGTCGCCGACGGCAAGTCCGTCGTGCTCGGCGCCGCCGACACCTTCCGCGCCGCGGCCGCCGACCAGCTCCAGACCTGGGGCGAGCGGGTCGGCGCCCGGACCGTGCGCGGCCCGGAGGCGGGCGACCCGGCGTCGGTCGCCTACGACGCGGTGAAGGAAGGTATCGCCGAGGGCGCGGACGTGGTCCTCATCGACACCGCGGGCCGGCTGCACACCAAGACCGGTCTGATGGACGAGCTCGGCAAGGTCAAGCGCGTCGTGGAGAAGCACGGCCCGCTGGACGAGGTGCTCCTCGTCCTGGACGCCACCACCGGCCAGAACGGCCTGGTGCAGGCGCGGGTCTTCGCGGAGGTCGTCGACATCACCGGCATCGTGCTCACCAAGCTGGACGGCACCGCCAAGGGCGGCATCGTCGTCGCGGTCCAGCGGGAGCTGGGCGTGCCGGTGAAGCTCATCGGCCTGGGCGAGGGCCCGGACGACCTGGCGCCGTTCGAGCCGGAGGCCTTCGTCGACGCCCTGATCGGGGACTGACACCCCGGACGCCCGTCCGGTACGGGCCGGCCGCCGGGTGCGGCGGGCCGGCACAGCGGCCGGGGCGGCACCTCCCGAGAGGAGGCGCCGCCCCGGCCGCGTCACGTCAGGTGCGGCGCTGGTGTGCGTCGCGGAAGGGCCCGCCCCGGTCGTGTCCGCCCCGGCCGCGTCACGTCCGTACCGTCGCCGTCACGTCCCCGACCGGTGGCAGATGTACGCCAGGGTGCCCAGCAGCAGCCGGGCCTGGGGCGGGGCGCCCGCGTCGAGGCTCGGCGGGCGCAGCCAGCGGCAGGGGCCCAGGCCCCCGTGGTCCGAGGGAGGCGCCGTGATGTGGGCGCCCGGGCCCAGGCACCGCAGGTCCAGGTCGGCGTCGTCCCAGCCCATCCGGTACAGCAGCTCCGGCAGCTCCGCCGCCGCGCCGGGCGCCACGAAGAACTGGGCGCGGCCCGTCGGCGTCACGCACACCGGGCCCAGCGGGATACCCATCCGCTCCAGCCGGACCAGCGCCGGCCGGCCGGCCGCCTCGGCGACCTCCAGCACGTCGAACGCCCGGCCCACCGGCAGCATCAGCGCCGCGCCCGGGAACCCCGACCACACCTCGGTGACCGTGTCGAGCGTCGAGCCCGCCGGCACCTCGGGGGCGAACCCGAGCGGATGGGCGCCCGGGGCCGTACAGGCCGGGTCGCCGCAGGAGCACCGGCCGGACACCGCCCGGGCGCCCGGGACCACGTCCCAGCCCCACAGGCCGGTGTACTCCGCCACCACGGTGCACTCCGTGGCGCGGGCGCCGCGCCGCCGCGAGCCGGACAGGATGCGGGTGCCGCCGATCGTGAAGCCCATGTCCCCTCCAACGGTGGAACTCGCCGGTGGTTACGACGCGGAGCGCAACGGTGACGCTCCGTCGCCACCGTGCCCCGACGGGCGGTGCGCGGTGGTGCGCCGGGTGGTGCGGTCCATGGCGCGCGCCTCGCCGCACTACGGTCCGCCGACTCCCGATTGTCGTGGTGTCAAGTGAATCGCGCCTGGCGGCAGGGGAGTTCATTCGAAGGGGTGGCGAATGGTGGCGTTTACGGAAACGACCTCGCCGGACGGGTGATCGTAGGATTACTTTCAGTGCACGAACCTCCGGGGTGGCGTCCGCGCCGGTGGGTATGTCGGAGGCAAGCCGGTTCCCTGTTCGAAGGGTGCAACCTCCCGACGGGCGACCGCGGTTCACGGCATGCTGATAACGGGTTCGGGCAAGGGTGATTCGGCGGATGGGGGCTTTTCAGTGGGCGGCAGTGGCGCAGACGGGACGCATGCCGGGAAGCGCCCGAACGAGCGGCTGAGCTCGTGGTTCGTGCGCAGCGGCTGGTCGAAGGGCGAGCTCGCGCGTCAAGTGAACCGCCGGGCGCGCCAGATGGGCGCACACCACATCAGCACGGACACCTCCCGCGTACGGCGCTGGCTCGACGGCGAGCAGCCGCGCGAGCCGATCCCGCGGATCCTCTCCGAGCTGTTCTCCGAGCGGTTCGGGAGCGTCGTCGCGGTCGAGGACCTCGGTCTGCGCACCGCGCACCAGTCACCCTCGGTGTCCGGCGTCGACCTTCCCTGGGCCGGCCCCCAGACCGTGGCACTGCTCAGCGACTTCTCGCGCAGCGACCTGATGCTGGCCCGCCGGGGCTTCCTCGGCACCTCGCTCGCCCTGGCGGCCGGCCCGGCCCTGATCGAGCCCATGCAGCGCTGGCTCGTCCCCACCCCGGCCGCCGAACCCGCGCGCCCCGAGCAGGCCGCCCCGCGCCGCGGCACCCGGCTCTCCCGCGCCGAGCTGGACCTGCTGGAGTCCACCACGGTCATGTTCCGCCAGTGGGACGCCCAGTGCGGGGGCGGGCTGCGCCGCAAGGCGGTCGTCGGCCAGCTCCACGAGGTCACCGACCTGCTCCAGGAACCGCAGCCGTCCGCGACCGCGCAGCGCCTGTTCAAGTGCGCCGCCGAACTGGCCGAGCTGGCCGGCTGGATGAGTTACGACGTGGGCCTCCAGCCCACCGCCCAGAAGTACTTCGTGCTGGCCCTGCACGCCGCCAAGGAGGCCGGCGACAAGCCCCTGGGCTCGTACATCCTGTCCTCCATGAGCCGCCAGATGATCCACCTCGGCCGGCCCGACGACGCCCTGGAGCTCATCCACCTCGCCCAGTACGGCAGCCGTGACTGCGCCACCGCCCGCACCCAGGCCATGCTGTATGCGATGGAGGCCCGGGCGTACGCCAACATGGGCCAGCCCAGCAAGTGCAAGCGGGCCGTGCGCATGGCCGAGGACACCTTCGCCGACGCCGGCCTGGACGACGAGCCCGAGCCCGACTGGATCCACTTCTTCTCCGAGGCCGAGCTGAACGGGGAGAACGCCCACTCCTACCGCGACCTCGCCTATGTGGCCGGCCGCAGCCCCACGTACGCCTCACTCGCGGAACCCGTGATGCAGCGGGCCGTGGACCTCTTCGCCAAGGACGAGGACCACCAGCGGTCGTACGCGCTCAACCTGGTCGGCATGGCCACCGTGCACCTGCTCAAGCGGGAGCCGGAGGAGGCCACCAAGCTGGCCGAGTCCGCCCTGGGCGTCGCCCGGCGGATCCGCTCCGAGCGGGTGAACACCCGGCTGCGCAAGACCGTCGACACCGCCGCCCGCGACTTCGGCGACGTACCCGAGGTGGTCCGGCTCACCGACATCCTCACGGCCCAGCTCCCCGAGACCGCCGAAGCGGTCTGATCCGGCCACACCGCCGGACCACCGCCACCGCCACACCGCAGGACCACCGCCACACCGCCACCGTCACCGCCCCGGACCACCGCCACACCGCCAGACCCCGGCCGCGACCGTCACCCCGTACAGCCCGACTCGGCTCCCCCATTGCCAGGTCAGCAGGGTGACTGTCGCGGCCGGTCCCGTGTCGTGCGCGAGGGTACGCCCGTTACTTCCTCGTGACCCGGCGGTTCATAGCGGCGTAACACACCGGCCCTCTTCGTCACTGCGGCGAAACATCGTGCGGCATCGACGGAAACCGCGCTGCGCGAATCTCTGGCTCATAACCGGCCACCCCTCATAGCCGCGCAAGCCCGGCTCCGCCCCGCACAGGCCGTACCGACGACGAGGAGACGCCGATGCCCCCAGGCATCACGACCCTTGCCGCAGACACACCCACGCTGTCTGCCGCCAACACCGGGTTCATGCTCATTTGCTCCGCCCTGGTGATGCTGATGACACCGGCCCTCGCCTTCTTCTACGGAGGCATGGTCCGCGTCAAATCCACCCTCAACATGCTGATGATGAGCTTCATCAGCCTCGGGATCGTCACGATCCTGTGGGTGCTCTACGGCTTCAGCATCGCCTTCGGCACCGACTCGGGCTCCGTCGTCGGATGGTCGTCCGACTACGTCGGGCTCAGTGGCATCGGGATCACCGAGCTGTGGGACGGCTACACCATCCCGGTGTACGTCTTCGCCGTCTTCCAGCTCATGTTCGCGATCATCACCCCCGCGCTGATCAGCGGCGCCCTCGCCGACCGCGTGAAGTTCACCGCCTGGGCGCTGTTCATCACCCTGTGGGTCACCGTCGTCTACTTCCCCGTCGCCCACTGGGTGTGGGGCACCGGCGGCTGGCTCTTCGAGATGGGCGTCATCGACTTCGCGGGCGGCACCGCCGTCCACATCAACGCCGGCGCCGCAGCGCTGGGCGTCATCCTGGTCATCGGCAAGCGCGTCGGCTTCAAGAAGGACCCGATGCGCCCGCACAGCCTGCCGCTGGTCATGCTCGGCGCCGGCCTGCTGTGGTTCGGCTGGTTCGGCTTCAACGCCGGCTCCTGGCTCGGCAACGACGACGGCGTCGGCGCGGTGATGTTCGTCAACACCCAGGTGGCCACCGCCGCCGCCATGCTGGCCTGGCTCGCGTACGAGAAGATCCGCCACGGCGCCTTCACCACCCTGGGTGCCGCCTCCGGCGCGGTCGCCGGCCTCGTCGCCATCACCCCCGCCGGCGGCTCCTGCTCGCCGCTCGGCGCGATCGCCATCGGCGCGATCGCCGGTCTGCTCTGCGCCATGGCCGTCGGCCTGAAGTACCGGTTCGGCTACGACGACTCCCTCGACGTGATCGGCGTCCACCTGGTCGGCGGTGTGGTCGGCTCCCTGCTCGTCGGCTTCTTCGCCACCGGCGGTGTCCAGTCCGACGCCAAGGGCCTCTTCTACGGTGGCGGCCTGGAGCAGCTCGGCAAGCAGGCCACCGGGGTCTTCGCGGTCCTCGCCTACTCCCTGGCCGTCTCCGCGCTCCTCGCCTTCGTCATCGACAAGGTGATGGGCATGCGCGTCAGCGAGGACGACGAGGTCCGGGGCATCGACCAGGCCGAGCACGCCGAGACCGCGTACGACTTCAGCGGAGCGGGCGGCGGCGCCGGATCGCGCAAGGCCGTGCCGACCGGGGCGGAGACCGGGGCAGCAGCTCAGCAGCGGAACAAGAAGGTGGACGCATGAAGCTCATCACCGCGGTCGTCAAGCCGCACCGGCTGGACGAGATCAAGGAGGCCCTCCAGGCCTTCGGCATCCAGGGCCTGACCGTCACCGAGGCCAGCGGCTACGGACGCCAGCGCGGCCACACCGAGGTCTACCGGGGCGCCGAGTACACCGTCGACCTCGTCCCCAAGATCCGCATCGAGGTGCTGGTCGAGGACGAGGACGCCGAACAGCTCATCGACGTGGTGGTGAAGGCGGCCCGGACCGGCAAGATCGGTGACGGGAAGGTGTGGAGCGTCCCCGTCGAGACCGCCGTACGCGTCCGCACCGGCGAACGCGGACCCGACGCACTGTAAAGGAGCCCTTGGGTGACGAGTACCGATGTGACCGGCGACGACTCGGGACCCAGCGGCTACGCGGCGGCCCGGCTGCGACTCCTCACGGAGGAGACGCGGTCCGGGCCGCCGCGCCGCGCCGCCCTCGCGCGGCTCACCGACGACTGGCTGAGCGCCCTCCACGCGGCCGCCGCCCCGCCCCGGGGCACCGCCCTGGTCGCCGTCGGCGGCTACGGCCGCGGCGAACTCTCCCCCCGCAGCGACCTCGACCTGCTCCTCCTCCACGACGGCAGCGCCGACCCCGCCACCGTCGCGGCCCTCGCCGACCGCATCTGGTACCCGGTCTGGGACCTCGGCCTGGCCCTCGACCACTCCGTCCGCACCCCCGCCGAGGCGCGCAAGGCCGCCGCCGAGGACCTCAGGGTCCAGCTCGGCCTGCTCGACGCCCGCGCCGTCGCCGGCGACCACGGACTGGTCGCCGGATTGCGTACGACCGTCCTCGCCGACTGGCGCAACCAGGCCCCCAAGCGGCTGCCCGAACTCGACGCACTGTGCCGCGAGCGCGCCGAACGCCAGGGCGAGCTCCAGTTCCTCCTCGAACCCGACCTCAAGGAGGCCCGCGGCGGCCTGCGCGACGCCACCGCCCTCCGCGCGGTCGCCGCCTCCTGGCTCGCCGACGCCCCGCGCGAAGGGCTCGCCGACGCGCGCCGCACCCTGCTCGACACCCGCGACGCGCTCCACCTCGTCACCGGGCGGGCCACCGACCGCCTCGCCCTCCAGGAGCAGGACCAGGTGGCCGGCGCCCTCGGCGTCCTGGACGCCGACGTTCTGCTCCGCCAGGTGTACGAGGCCGCCCGCACCATCTCGTACGCCGGTGACGTCACCTGGCGCGAGGTGAACCGCGTGCTGCGCGCCCGGTCCGTACGCCCCCGGCTGCGGAAGATGCTGGGCGGCAAACCGCCCATCGAGCGCACCCCGCTCGCCGAGGGCGTCGTCGAGATGGACGGCGAGGTCGTCCTCGCCCGTACCGCCCGGCCCGAACGCGACCCGGTCCTCCCGCTGCGCGCCGCCGCCGCGGCCGCCCAGTCCGCCCTGCCGCTGTCGCCGTACGCCGTACGCCTACTGGCCGCCACCGCCAAGCCGCTGCCCGAGCCCTGGCCGGCCGACGCCCGCGAGCAGCTCGTCACCCTCCTCGGCGCGGGCGAGTCCACCGTCCCGGTCTGGGAGGCGCTGGAGGCCGGGGGCCTGGTCAGCCGTCTCGTCCCGGACTGGGAGCGCGTCCGCTGCCGCCCGCAGCGCAACCCGGTGCACACCTGGACCGTCGACCGCCACCTGGTGGAGACCGCCGTACGCGCCTCCGCGCTCACCCGCCGCGTCGGCCGCCCCGACCTCCTCCTGGTCGCCGCGCTCCTGCACGACATCGGCAAGGGCTGGCCCGGCGACCACTCGGTGGCGGGCGAGACCATCGCCCGGGACGTGGCCGGCCGGATCGGCTTCGACGCCGCCGACGCGGCCGTGCTCGCCACCCTCGTACGCCACCACCTCCTGCTCGTGGACACCGCCACCCGCCGCGACCTGGACGACCCGGCGACCATCCGGTCCGTCGCCGCCGCCGTCGGCTCCCCCTCGACCCTGGAGCTGCTGCACGCCCTCACCGAGGCCGACGCCCTGGCCACCGGCCCCGCCGCCTGGTCCTCCTGGCGCGCCTCGCTCGTCGCCGACCTGGTCAAACGGGTCGCGGGCGTCCTCGCCGGCGAGACCCCGCCCGCACCGGAGCCCCCGGCACCCGGCGCCGAGGAGGAACGTCTCGCCGTCGAGGCCCTCCGCACCGGGGAGCCCGTGCTCACCCTGCACGCCGAGCACCCGTCCGACACCACGGAGCCCGAACCGGTCGGCGTCGAGCTCCTCATCGCCCTGCCCGACCAGCCGGGCGTCCTGCCCGCCGTCGCCGGGGTGCTCGCCCTGCACCGCCTCACCGTCCGCTCCGCCGACCTCCGCGCCATCGACCTGCCCACCGAGCTGGGCCCGGCCGCCGTCCTGGTCCTGAACTGGCGTGTCGCCGCCGAGTACGGGTCCCTCCCGCAGGCCACCCGGCTGCGCGCCGACCTCGTGCGCGTCCTCGACGGCTCCCTGGACGTCACCGCCCGGCTGGCCGAGCGCGAGGCGGCCTACCCGCGCCGCCGCGGGGTCGCCGCCCCGCCGCCGCGGGTCACCGTCGCGGCGGCCGGCTCCACGCTGGCCACGGTCATCGAGGTCCGCGCCCACGACGCCCCCGGCCTGCTGTACCGCATCGGCCACGCCCTGGAGACGGCCGCCGTGCGCGTGCGCAGCGCCCACGTCTCGACCCTGGGCGCCAACGCGGTCGACGCGTTCTACGTCACGGACGCGGCCGGCGCCCCGCTCCCCGCCGCGGAGGCCTCCGAGGTGGCCCGCGGCCTGGAGGCCGACCTGCGCGACCGGTAGCCCAGGGGGTCCGCTTCCGGGCGGGGCTGATGCTCAGCCGCGCGGGGCGGATACCCTGGGGGACGACCATCCGCCTTCCCCCCAGTTCTCGGCTCCGCTCGAACCGGGGGGACCCGCCACCGACACCCGAGGATCCGCGACCACCGTGTTCGATACCCTCTCCGACCGCCTTGCAGCGACATTCAAGAACCTCCGGGGCAAGGGGCGCCTGTCCGAGGCGGACATCGACGCCACCGCCCGCGAGATCCGTATCGCACTGCTGGAAGCCGACGTGGCGCTGCCCGTCGTGCGGTCCTTCATCAAGCAGGTCAAGGAGCGGGCGCTCGGGGCCGAGGTCTCCCAGGCGCTGAACCCCGCCCAGCAGGTCATCAAGATCGTCAACGAGGAGCTCGTCGGCATCCTCGGCGGCGAGACCCGCCGGCTGCGGTTCGCCAAGACCGCCCCGACCGTGATCATGCTCGCCGGTCTCCAGGGTGCCGGTAAGACCACCCTCGCCGGCAAGCTCGGCCTCTGGCTCAAGGGCCAGGGCCACTCGCCGCTGCTCGTCGCCTGTGACCTCCAGCGCCCCAACGCCGTCAACCAGCTCTCGGTCGTCGCCGAGCGCGCCGGGGTCGGCGTCTACGCGCCGGAGCCGGGCAACGGCGTCGGGGACCCGGTGCAGGTCGCCAAGGACTCCGTCGAGTACGCCCGCACCAAGCAGTACGACATCGTCATCGTCGACACCGCCGGCCGCCTCGGCATCGACCAGGAGCTGATGCGGCAGGCCGCGGACATCCGCGACGCCGTCAACCCGGACGAGGTCCTCTTCGTCGTCGACGCCATGATCGGTCAGGACGCGGTCAACACGGCCGAGGCCTTCCGGGACGGCGTCGGCTTCGACGGCGTGGTGCTCTCCAAGCTCGACGGCGACGCCCGCGGTGGTGCCGCGCTCTCCATCGCGCACGTCACCGGCCGCCAGATCATGTTCGCCTCCAACGGCGAGAAGCTGGACGAGTTCGACGCGTTCCACCCGGACCGCATGGCGTCCCGCATCCTCGGCATGGGCGACGTGCTCTCGCTCATCGAGAAGGCCGAGCAGACCTTCAGCCAGGAAGAGGCCGCCAAGATGGCCTCCAAGCTGGCGAGCAGCAAGGGCAAGGACTTCACCCTCGACGACTTCCTGGCCCAGATGGAGCAGGTCAGGAAGATGGGCTCCATCTCCAAGCTGCTCGGCATGCTCCCCGGCATGGCCCAGATGAAGGAGCAGATCAACAACATCGACGAGCGTGACGTGGACCGTACGGCCGCGATCATCAAGTCGATGACGCCCTCCGAGCGCCAGGACCCCACGATCATCAACGGCTCCCGCCGGGCGCGCATCGCCCGCGGTTCCGGCGTCGAGGTCAGCGCGGTCAAGTCGCTGGTCGAGCGGTTCTTCGACGCCCGCAAGATGATGTCGCGCATGGCCCAGGGCGGCGGCATGCCCGGCATGCCGGGCATCCCGGGCATGGGCGGCGGGCCGGGCCGGCAGAAGAAGCAGCAGAAGCAGGCCAAGGGCAAGCGCAAGAGCGGCAACCCGATGAAGCGGAAGGCCGAGGAGCAGGCCGAGGCCGCCCGCCGCGAGCAGGCCCAGCAGGGCGGGGCGTTCGGCCTCCCGGCCGGGCAGCCCGGCCAGGACTTCGAGCTCCCCGACGAGTTCAAGAAGTTCATGGGCTGACCAGCGGTCATGAAGGGCGTCCACCCGCGGGGTGGGCGCCCTTCGTCCGTTCCGGGGGCCCGGTCCGTTCCGGGCCCGGTCCGTCCGGCCTTCCCGGTCCGTTCCGGGGACTCCGGCCGTACGGTCTTCCCCGTCCGTCCGGGGGCTTTGGCCGCCCGGTCTCCTCGCCGACCCGGCTCCGGTTGGTCCGTCCGGCGCACTGCCGGGCACCGGTGAGGGCCGGGCGATGTGTCCGCCATGCCGCTCGCGCCGGTAGCTCGCATCATGGCTCCGTGGCCAATTCCGTACCCCCGCGCGATCGCACCGACCAGCCCTGGCGCTCCGAAGGAGCACCGCCGCCGTCCCCGACGCGCCGCAAGACCCCCAACTGGGTCTGGCTGCTCCTCGCGGCCCTGGCCGTCTTCGGCCTGACCAATCTGGCCCTGTCCGTCTTCGGTGAGGGGGACGAGCGGAGCCTCTCCTACACCGAGTTCAGCCGGCAGGTGGCGGACGGGAACGTCACCAAGATCTACTCCAAGGGCGACGCCATCGAGGGCGAGCTCAAGAACAAGGAGCGCTTCACCACCCAGCGGCCCGCGTTCGCCGACGACGACCTCTGGGCCCAGCTGACGAAGCGGAAGGTCACCGTCACGGCCAAGCCGGTCGTCTCCAAGCCGAGCGTCCTGGCCAACCTGCTGTACTCGCTCGCCCCCATCCTGCTGCTGGTCGTGCTGTGGCTGCTCGTCGCCCGGCGGATGCGGGGCACCGGGCTCGGGGCCGGCGGCATGCTCGGCCGCAAGGCCCCGCCCAAGCCGGTCGAGCTGGAAGTGGGGCAGCGCACCACCTTCGCCGACGTCGCCGGGATCGACGAGGTGGCCGAGGAACTCAACGACGTCGTCGACTTCCTCCGCAACCCGCAGGCGTACCGCCGGATGGGCGCAAAGATGCCGCGCGGTGTGCTGCTGGCGGGCCCGCCCGGCACCGGCAAGACGCTGCTGGCGCGGGCGGTGGCGGGGGAGGCGGGCGTGCCGTTCTTCTCGGCCTCCGCCTCCGAGTTCATCGAGATGATCGTCGGCGTCGGCGCCTCCCGGGTGCGCGAGCTGTTCAACGAGGCCCGCAAGGTCGCCCCCGCGATCGTCTTCATCGACGAGATCGACACCATCGGCCGCGCCCGGGGCGGCGGCGCCGCCATGGGCGGGCACGACGAGCGGGAACAGACGCTGAACCAGATCCTCACCGAGATGGACGGCTTCTCCGGCTCCGAGGGCGTCATCGTCATCGCGGCCACCAACCGCGCCGACGTCCTGGACCCGGCGCTGACCCGGCCCGGCCGCTTCGACCGGATCGTGCACGTCAGCCCGCCCGACCGGGGCGGCCGCGAGGCCATCCTCCGTATCCACACCCGGGACATTCCGCTCTCCGGCGACGTGGACCTCGCCCAGGTGGCCCGCACCACCCCGGGCATGACCGGCGCCGAGCTGGCCAACCTCGCCAACGAGGCCGCGCTCCTCGCGGTCAAGCGCCGGCAGCACGAGGTCACCGCTCCGGACTTCTCGCACGCCTTGGAGAAGATCCAGCTCGGCGCCGAACGCTCCCTGGTCATGCCCCTGGAGGAACGCCGCCGCACCGCGTACCACGAGAGCGGCCACGCGCTGCTCGGCATGCTCCAGCCCGGCGCCGACCCGGTCCGCAAGGTGACCATCGTGCCGCGCGGGCGGGCCCTCGGCGTGACCCTTTCGACCCCGGACGCCGACAAGTACGCCTACACGGAGGAGTACCTGCGCGGCCGGATCATCGGGGCGCTCGGCGGCATGGCGGCCGAGCACATCGTCTTCGGCGTCGTCACCACCGGCTCGGAGAGCGACCTGGAGCAGGTCTCCAACATCGCGCGCGGCATGGCGGGCCGCTGGGGCATGAGCGAGCGGGTCGGCCGGCTCAGCGCCATCCCCGGCGACGCGCAGCAGGCGTACGGACTGTCGGCGGCGCCCGCGACGCTGGACCAGGTCGCCCACGAGATGCGCCGCATCGTGGACGAGTGCTACGAGAGCGCCTGCCGGCAACTGGAGGAGCACCGCCCCCGGCTGGACGCGCTGGCGGCGGCGCTCCTGGAGAACGAGACGCTGGAGGAGGAGGCGGCCTACCGGGCGGCGGGCATCTCCCGGCTCGCCAAGGAATGAACCCCGGCCCGCCCGGACGTCACCTGCCCGGACACCACGCCCGGCCGCCCGCCGGTGCCGCCGCCCGTCCGGACGTCAGCGTGTCCGGGCGACCAGGTAGCGGAACACGTTGGGCATCCACACGGTGCCGTCGTGGCGCACGTGCGGGTGGAGGGCCTCGGTGACCTCCTTCTCCACCGTCGCCTGGTCCGAGGCGGCCACCGCCGGGTCGAACAGTCCGGTCGAGAACAACCCGCGCACGGCGCTGTCCAGGTCCGCGTACCCGAAGGGGCACGCCACCCGTCCCGAGCCGTCCGGCCGCAGGCCCGCCCGCGCGGCCACTTCCTCCAGGTCGTCCCGGAGGGCCGGGCGCCAGGTCGCGCCCGTGCGCAGCCGTTCGGTCAGCCGGCTCGCCACCCGGAGCACCGCCGACGTGGCGCACCGCTCCGGCGGGCCCCAGCCCGCCAGCACCACCGCGCTGCCCCGCTCCGCCAGCGGCACGGCCTCCGCGAGCGCGGGTGCCAGCCCGTCGGAATCACCCTCGGCGCAGCCGATCGGCTGGAAGGCGGTGATGAGGTTGTACGCCGGACGGGCCGGGTCCGCGGCGTCCGAGGGCCCGCCGTACAGGAGCCGCGTCCCGCCGAGCCGGGACGAGCCCCGCGCGCTCCCCTCGGGGAGCAGCCGCTCACGTGCCAGGTCCACGCGTGCGTGGTCCGAGTCGACGCCCGTGACCTGCGCGCCGCGCGCCGCGGCCATCAGCAGGGCCAGGCCGGAACCGCATCCGAGACCGAGCAGCCGCGTGCCGGTACCGACCTCCAGATGCTCGTACACCGCTTCGTAGAGCGGAACCAGCATCCGTTCCTGGATCTCCGCCCAGTCGCGGGCACGGCCGGGCGCGTCCGAAGCCGGAGGGGCCGAGGCCGGGTGGGGGTGGTGCTGGACGAGCATAGGTGTCATCGAAAGCGCCCCAATCCGCCGAGAGGTCCTTCTGTGCGTCTGTGCCCTGATTGACAGCCCCCGTGTGCATGCGCTCGCACTCCCCGTAGCCAGGGAACTCCGCATCCGCCCCCAAGTCCAGGGGTGGGGGCGCAATGCTTGCGTGCCCCGGTCGTGCGCCCCCGAGTGCGGCGCGAGCCATCTCCCATAGTGGAGGCGGTCGGTGATTCCCGCCATGCCAGAACCGCGCCCCCGGCCCGTCCACCCCCGCTGACCTGCGGCGACATCCCGAGTGTCGGGTCCGGCGCGGGGGCGGTGCAGCCCGGCGCGGACGGTCCCGGTACTGTCGCCCTGGACACTGGCGGGCCTCTCGTTCCGAGCGCCCCCCGCCCCGGTCGGCGACCGGCGCGCACGGCCTGTTCGCACGCCGGGGCGTACACGCCGCTACGTACCACCTTGTTGGGACCTGCGCGGCTTCTCCGCAGATCAGCGCACTGGCCCTCGTCCGGACGCATCAACGGCAACTGACGGGTACGTGCAAATTATTTGGGATGCCCCGGAATGGAACCCGGGGGCCCTCCGGCTCGTTGTTCACGACGTGAGCACGACACCACCTGTTCTCGCCGCAGAGCTGGCACAGGCGTGGGCCGACATTCAGCGGCACCACCCCGAACTGCCCGATCTCGCCGCGCCCGAATCCCTGATCGGAGAGTCGTCGTCCGCGTGTGGCGCCGAGCTCTCCTTCGAGCGACTGCTCCACGAGGCAGTCCACGGCATCGCCGCCGCGCGAGGCGTCCGGGACACCTCGCGCGCCGGCCGCTACCACAACCGCAGATTCCTGGCGATCGCCGAGGAGATGGGCCTGGACCACTCCGAGGAGCCGCACCCCAGCAGCGGCTTCTCGCTGGTCACGCTCAGCCCCGAGGCCAAGCGCAGGTACCGCCCGACCATCGAGCGGCTCCAGCGCGCCCTCAAGGCCCACACGGTCGCCACGGCGGCCGACACCAAGCGCTCCTTCCGCGGGCCGGCCGCCCGGCACGGCTCCTCCGGAGGCGGCGTACGGGTCAAGGCCGTGTGCGACTGCGGCCGCAATGTACGGGTCGTGCCCTCGGTCCTCGCGCAGGCGCCCATCGTGTGCGGCGGCTGCGGGAAGCCCTTCCGCATCCCGGAAGCCGTGGGCGCGGCAGGCTGACCCGGCGTGGTGTGGCACAATGGCTAGCTGTACTCGACAGTCGAACAGGACCCCTCTCTCCTCCGGCTGACGCGTCCATCGGGCACTCGAGTACCGCAACCCCACGCGGCATCCCGTTGTGCCCAACCACGTCAAGACCAGGAGACACCACACCCGTGGCAGTCAAGATCAAGCTGAAGCGTCTGGGCAAGATCCGTTCGCCTCACTACCGCATCGTCGTCGCCGACTCCCGTACCCGCCGTGACGGCCGGGCCATCGAGGAGATCGGCCTGTACCACCCGGTGCAGAACCCCTCGCGCATCGAGGTCGACTCGGAGCGTGCGCAGTACTGGCTGTCCGTCGGCGCCCAGCCGACCGAGCCGGTCCTCGCGATCCTGAAGCTCACCGGCGACTGGCAGAAGGTGAAGGGCCTCCCGGCCCCGGAGAAGCCGCTGCTCGCCCCGGCGGCCAAGGAAGACAAGCGCGCCTCCTTCGACGCCTTCGCCAAGGCGCTCGAGGGCGACGACGCCAAGGGTGAGGCCATCACCCCGAAGGCGAAGAAGGCCGACAAGAAGGCGGACGAGGCCGAGGTCGCGTCCACCGAGTCGACCGAGGCCTGAGCATGCTCGAGGAGGCTCTCGAGCACCTCGTGAAGGGCATCGTCGACAACCCCGACGACGTGCAGGTCGCCTCGCGCAACCTGCGCAGGGGGCGCGTGCTGGAGGTCCGGGTCCACCCGGACGACCTCGGCAAGGTGATCGGCCGCAACGGCCGCACCGCCCGCGCCCTTCGCACCGTCGTGGGCGCCATCGGCGGCCGTGGCATCCGCGTCGACCTCGTCGACGTGGACCAGGTCCACTGAGCAAGTCGGCAGTTTTACCGTGAATCCGGCCCGGGCCGGGGAGGGCTACGGCCCACCCCGGCCCGTCGTCGTAGGACAGGAGAGATGAAGACGTGCAGCTGGTAGTCGCACGGATCGGCCGCGCCCACGGCATCAAGGGCGAGGTCACCGTCGAGGTGCGAACCGACGAGCCCGAGCTGCGGCTCGGGCCCGGTGCCGTGCTGGCCACGGACCCCGCCTCCGCCGGGCCGCTGACCATCGAGACCGGCCGGGTCCACAGCGGCCGGCTGCTGCTGCGCTTCGAGGGCGTACGGGACCGCAACGCCGCCGAGGCGCTGCGCAACACCCTGCTCATCGCCGACGTCGACCCGGACGAGCGTCCGGAGGAGCCCGACGAGTACTACGACCACCAGTTGATGGATCTGGACGTCGTCCTCGCCGACGGCACCGAGGTCGGCCGGATCACCGAGATCTCGCACCTGCCCTCGCAGGACCTCTTCGTGGTGGAACGGCCCGACGGCAGCGAGGTCATGATCCCCTTCGTCGAGGAGATCGTCGCCGAGATCGACCTGGACGCGCAGAAGGCCGTCATCACCCCGCCGCCGGGCCTCATCGACGACCGCGCCGAGATCGCCTCGACCAGGGACGCGGAGGACGAGGGCTGATGCGGCTCGACGTCGTCACCATCTTCCCCGAGTACCTGGAACCGCTGAACGTCTCCCTCGTCGGCAAGGCACGCGCGCGCGGCCGGCTCGACGTCCATGTGCACGACCTCCGCGAGTGGACCTACGACCGGCACAACACGGTCGACGACACCCCGTACGGCGGCGGCCCGGGCATGGTCATGAAGACCGACCCCTGGGGCGACGCCCTGGACGACGTCCTCGCCTCCGGCTACGAGGCCGGCGCGCACGGACCGGTGCTGGTCGTCCCCACCCCCAGCGGGCGGCCCTTCACCCAGGAGGTCGCCGTGGAGCTGTCCCGGCGCCCCTGGCTGGTCTTCACCCCCGCCCGGTACGAGGGCATCGACCGCCGCGTCATGGACGAGTACGCCACCCGGATGCCCGTCCACGAGGTGTCCATCGGCGACTACGTGCTCGCCGGCGGGGAGGCCGCCGTCCTGGTGGTCACCGAGGCCGTGGCGCGCCTGCTGCCCGGCGTCCTCGGCAACGCCGAGTCCCACCGCGACGACTCCTTCGCGCCCGGCGCGATGGCGAACCTGCTGGAGGGCCCCGTCTATACCAAGCCGCCCGAGTGGCGCGGGCGCGGCATCCCCGACGTGCTGCTCAGCGGTCACCACGGGAAGATCGCCCGCTGGCGGAGGGACGAGGCACTGCGGCGCACCGCCCGCAACAGGCCCGACCTGATCGAGCGCTGCGACGCCTCGGCCTTCGACAAGAAGGACCGCGAAACCCTCTCGATGCTGGGCTGGGCCCCGGAGCCGGACGGCCGATTTTGGCGCAGGCCCCCGGCCGTGGAAGAATAGGCCGCTGCTGTACGTCCGGCGTGCGCCCCTGCCACAGGGGGACACGACGCCCGTCCGACGCGATCAGCACCCCATTCTCGTTACGAATTCCGTTGATGACCTGTGGCATCAGCGAGGAAGCAGACACACATGGCTCACGTGCTCGACGCCGTCAACTCCGCGTCCCTGCGGACCGACGTCCCGGCGTTCCGTCCCGGCGACACCGTGAACGTCCACGTTCGCGTCATCGAGGGCAACCGCTCGCGTATCCAGCAGTTCAAGGGTGTCGTCATCCGCCGCCAGGGCGCGGGCGTCAGCGAGACGTTCACCGTCCGCAAGGTCTCCTTCTCCGTCGGCGTCGAGCGCACCTTCCCGGTGCACAGCCCGATCTTCGAGAAGATCGAGCTCGTGACCCGCGGTGACGTCCGTCGCGCCAAGCTCTACTACCTCCGTGAGCTGCGCGGCAAGGCCGCGAAGATCAAGGAGAAGCGCGACAACTGAGCTCCGGCTCACCCCCGTCGCGCCTCGGCTCCGGACTGAGCACAGGAGGGCCGGATACCATCTGGCTCCGATGGACACCGAAGCACAGCACACAGAGCGCGACCGTTCCTCCGATCCGGAGGAGCGGTCGCGCTCCGTGCTTTTCCGGCGGCGTGCGGGGCTGACCGGCCTCGCCTGCGCCGTCTTCCTGCTGCTGTTCAGCCACTTCGTGGTGCAGCCCTTCCAGATCCCCAGCGGGTCCATGGAGCCCACGCTCCGGATCGGGGACCGGGTGCTGGTGAACAAGTTGGCGTACCGTTTCGGTTCCGAGCCGGTACGGGGGGACGTGATCGTCTTCGACGGCACCGGGTCCTTCGTCCAGGAGGTGCCGGAGCGCAATCCCGTCGCCGCTCTGCTGCACGGGGCCGCCGCGGCACTCGGCCTCGCCGAGCCCGCCGACACCGACTTCGTGAAGCGCGTCGTGGGGGTGGGGGGCGACCGCGTGAAGTGCTGCGACGAGGGGGGAAGGCTCCAGGTGAACGGCGTACCCGTGGACGAGGACTACCTGCACCCCGACGGCCCGCCCTCGGCGGTGCCCTTCGACATCGTGGTGCCCCCGGGCACCCTGTGGGTCATGGGGGACCACCGCAGCCACTCGCGTGACTCCCGGGACCACCTCGGCTCCCCGGGCGGCGGCATGGTCCCCGTGGAGCGGGTGATCGGGCGGGCGGACTGGATCGGCTGGCCGTTCGGACGCTGGTCGGGGCTCGCGCGGTCGGGCGCCTTCCAGGACGTACCCGGGCCGGCGGCGGGCGTAGGCCATGGGTAACCGCGGCAAGCAGGGCAGCCACCGGGCGGACACCCGGCTGCCCACCGGCTCTCGGCCCACCAACGGCACCCGGCCGCTGCCCGGGCGCGCGGAACGGCGCAAACTGGCCCGCAAGGTCAAGCGGCGCCGGCGCCGGTCGGCGGTCAAGGAAATACCGCTCCTGATCACCGTGGCCCTGATGATCGCGCTCGTCCTGAAGACCTTCCTGGTGCAGGCCTTCGTCATCCCGTCCGGCTCCATGGAGCAGACGATCAGGATCGACGACCGCGTCCTGGTCGACAAGCTCACCCCCTGGTTCGGCTCGACGCCGCAGCGCGGGGACGTCGTCGTGTTCAAGGACCCCGGCGGCTGGCTCCGGCAGGAGCAGACGCCCAAGAAGGACGACCCGGTGGTCGTCGCGCAGGTCAAGCAGGCGCTGACGTTCATCGGCCTGCTGCCCTCCGAGGACGAGCAGGACCTGATCAAGCGGGTCGTCGCGATCGGCGGGGACACCGTCAAGTGCTGCGACGCCGACCGGCGGCTCACCGTCAACGGCGTACCGCTCACCGAGCCGTACCTGAACCCCGGGGACGTGCCCTCCACGATCCCGTTCGAGGTGAAGGTGCCGGCCGGGCGGATCTTCGTGATGGGGGACCACCGGTCGAACTCTGCGGACTCGCGGTTCCACCTCAACGAGGCGTACCAGGGGACGGTCTCGGAGGAGGAGGTCGTCGGACGGGCGGTCGTCATCGCCTGGCCGTTCGCCCACTGGCGCAGACTCGAGGAACAGGACACGTTCGCGTCCGTCCCGGACTCACGGGCGGGGACGGCGACGGCACTCGGCGCGTCGCATAGTGTGTCCTCTTGGAATGTGAACGGATTGACCGGGCTCCCGACCCCTGCGGAACTCCCGCTCGTTATGGGAGTGGTGGGCCTGCCCCTGCTGTGGCGCAGGCGGTTGCACGGAGTGAGGAGTGGATGTGGGGGATTTGGCGGTCGGCGCGCGATCCGGACACGAAGGGCCCGAGGACAGGCCGGAGCGGTTCGGCGAGCCTTCCTCTTCCGGTCCCGTCGAGGAGCCCCCGTCCACGACCGGTCCGGGTGACGGCGACGACGCCGGTCCCCAGGAGCCGCGCAGGCC
The DNA here is from genome assembly GCF_043077235.1 of Streptomyces sp. NPDC016309. Taxonomy (NCBI): domain Bacteria; kingdom Bacillati; phylum Actinomycetota; class Actinomycetes; order Kitasatosporales; family Streptomycetaceae; genus Streptomyces; species Streptomyces sp. NPDC016309. The sequence continues at coordinate 64,719 of NZ_JBIBSG010000013.1, forward strand.
GCGCTCCTTCTGGAAGGAACTGCCGCTGCTGGTCGGCATCGCGCTGCTGCTGGCGCTGCTGATCAAGACGTTCCTGGTGCAGGCGTTCTCGATTCCCTCGGACTCGATGATGAACACCCTCCAGCGCGGCGACCGGGTGCTGGTGGACAAGCTGACCCCCTGGTTCGGCTCGGAGCCGGAGCGCGGCGAGGTCGTCGTCTTCCACGACCCGGGCGGCTGGCTGGACGAGCCCGCGCCCGACCCCAACCCGGTGCAGAAGTTCCTGAGCTTCATCGGCCTCATGCCGTCCGCCGAGGAGAAGGACCTGATCAAGCGGGTCATCGCGGTCGGCGGGGACACGGTGAGCTGCAAGAAGGGCGGCAAGGTCGTCGTCAACGGCAAGCCGCTGAACGAGACCTCCTACATCGCTCCCGGCTCCACGCCGTGCGACGACGAGCCGTTCGGGCCGATCAAGGTGCCCGAGGGCCGCATCTGGGTGATGGGCGACAACCGGCAGAACTCGCTGGACTCCCGCTACCACCAGGAGCTGCCCGGCAGCGGCACGGTCGCCAACGACCAGGTCGTCGGACGCGCGATCGTGGTGGCCTGGCCGGTCACCCGCTGGTCCACCCTGCCGGTGCCGGACACCTTCGACCAGCCGGGCTTGAACGCGGCCGCCGTGGCGACGGACGTCGCCCGCACGGCGGGCCCCGGCGCGCTGGGCCTCGCTGTGGCGCTGCCCGTCGTCCTGTGGCGGCGCAAGCGGCGGGACGGCTGACCCTCCGCGACGCGCGGGGCGGCGGTCCGGGCTCCGGCGGTCCGGGGGCTCCGGCGGTCCGGGCTCCGGCCGGGTCCCGGCCACGGCGGTCCGGGCTCCGGCGGGCATACCGCCGAGTAGGGGTGCGCGGGTAGGGTGCCGTCCCAGATCGTCGATCTCCGAGGCGGAGGGCGCTGGGATGGGCAAGAACGTGACGACGGACGACGGCCGCGGCCGTCTCGGCAGCGCGCTGTCGGGACTGGCCGTGGCCGTCGGCTGTGTGCTCTTCCTCGGCGGTTTCGTCTGGGGCGCGGTCGAGTACCAGCCGTACACCGTGCCGACCGAGTCGATGTCCCCGACCGTCGACGCCGGGGACCGGGTGCTCGCGCAGCGGATAGACGGCTCCGAGGTGCGCCGCGGTGACGTCGTGGTGTTCGAGGACGCGGCCTGGGGCGACCTGCCGATGGTCAAACGGGTCGTCGGCGTCGGCGGTGACGAGGTGGCCTGCTGCGGCAGCGGCGGCCGGCTCACGATCAACGGCAAGGCCGTCGAGGAACCGTATCTGCGCGCCCAGGGGCCCGCCTCCATGACCACCTTCACGGCCAGGGTCCCCAAGGGCCAGCTCTTCCTGCTCGGCGACGAGCGCGGGACCTCCCAGGACTCCCGCGTCCACCTCCAGGACCCCGGACACGGCTCGGTGCCCCGCAGCGCCGTGACCGCACGGGTGGACGCCGTGGCCTGGCCGCCCGCCGCCATGGTGGAGCGGCCGGAGGGCTTCGCGGCCCTCCCCGGTGGCGTGTCCCGGCCCGGCCCGGTGAAGCTCGCGGCCGGATCGGTGGTGGCCGGGGCGGTACTGATCCTGGGGGGCGCGGCGTACGGGCCGGTCGCCGGCGGGCTGGCGCGGTCACGGAAGCGCGCGGGCCGGAAGACCGCCGTCCGTGTCTGAGGGGACCGTGCCCGGGCCCGAGGAGACGCCGCTGCGCCGGGTGGCCCGTGTGGTGCTGCTGGACCCCGAGGACCGGATCCTGCTGCTGCACGGCCACGAACCGGACGATCCGTCCGTCACCTGGTGGTTCACCCCGGGCGGTGGGGTCGAGGGCGACGAGACGCGCGAGGAGGCCGCGCTGCGGGAGCTCGCCGAGGAGACCGGCCTCACGGACGTGGAACTGGGTCCGGTGCTGTGGAAGCGGGAATGCGCCTTCCCCTTCGCCGGACGGCGCTGGCACCAGGACGAGTGGTACTACCTGGCCCGTACGACCCGGACGGCGGTGGTCCTCGGCGCCCTGACGGAGCTGGAGTCCCGGAGCGTCGCGGGGCTGAGGTGGTGGACCTCCGCCGAACTGTCGGCGGCCCGTGAGACGGTGTACCCGACACGACTCGCCGGGCTGCTGCGCACGCTGCTCGCCGAGGGACCCCCTGCCACACCGGTGGTCCTGGCCCCCGACATCGTTTAGGGGCCCGGGGCACTGGCGCACAATGGGGGCACGCACGGCTGAAGGGGAACATGCCATGAGCGCCGAGGACCTCGAGAAGTACGAGACCGAGATGGAGCTGAAGCTCTACCGGGAGTACCGCGATGTCGTCGGTCTGTTCAAATACGTGATCGAGACCGAGCGGCGCTTCTACCTCACCAACGACTACGAGATGCAGGTGCACTCGGTGCAGGGCGAGGTGTTCTTCGAGGTGTCCATGGCCGACGCCTGGGTCTGGGACATGTACCGGCCGGCCCGCTTCGTGAAGCAGGTGCGCGTGCTGACCTTCAAGGACGTGAACATCGAGGAGCTCAACAAGAGCGACCTGGAGCTGCCCGGCAGCTAGCGGGTGTCTTGCCGATCGGGCCGGATCGGCGACCGACGACAACGCGGCGAGGCGCGGTGCCGGGCGTGAGCCCGGCAAGATCGGCAAGACACCCCCTGAACCGCCCGGAGCCGCACCGGAGCCGTACCGCCCGCCGGGGCCCTCTGCGCACCGGCCGTTCACCGTGGTGCGCCGGGGTGCGCCGGTTATCGGTGGTCACCCGTGTGGGGGACGGAGTTGTCCCCAAGGGACCGGTTGTCCACCAAGATCCACAGGTCCGGCACCGACGCGTCAGAGTCGGTGCCGGAGGTGGTGCCGGGATGAACGCGACGGGGGCACTGGGGCGGTACGGCGAGGAGCTGGCGGTCCGCCGGCTCGGCGAGGCCGGGATGACCACGCTCGCCAGGAACTGGCGGTGCGGGCGGGCCGGGGAGGTCGACATCGTCGCCCGTGACGGCGACACGGTGGTCATCTGCGAGGTCAAGACCCGCCGGGGGAGCGGTTTCGAGCACCCGATGGCGGCGGTGACACCCGCGAAGGCGGAGCGGCTGCGGCGGCTGGCGGCGTGCTGGCTGGAGCGCCACGGCGGACCACCGGCGGGCGGGGTGCGCATCGATCTGGTGGGGGTACTGCTGCCCCGGCGCGGCGCGCCCCTCGTCGAGCACGTCCGGGGGGTGGCCTGATGGGGTTCGCGCGGACCTGTTCGGTGGCCCTCGTCGGGGTCGAGGGCGTGGTCGTGGAGGTGCAGGCGGACCTGGAGCCGGGCGTGGCGACGTTCGCCCTGGTCGGGCTGCCGGACAAGAGCCTCACGGAGAGCCGTGACCGGGTGCGGGCGGCGATCGTCAACTCCGACGCCGAGTGGCCGCAGAAGAAGCTGACCGTCGGGCTCAGCCCGGCCTCCGTGCCGAAGGGCGGTTCCGGCTTCGACCTGGCCGTGGCCGCCGCGGTGCTGGGGGCGGCCGAGCGCGTGGACCCCAGGACCATCGCCGACCTGGTGCTCATCGGCGAGCTGGGGCTGGACGGCAGGGTCCGGCCGGTGCGCGGCGTCCTGCCGGCGGTGCTGGCGGCCGCCGAGGCGGGCTACCGGCAGGTCGTCGTCCCGGAGCAGACGGCCGGGGAAGCGGCCCTGGTCCCCGGAGTCTCCGTCCTCGGGGTGCGGACGCTGCGGCAGCTGATCGCCGTCCTCGCCGACGAGCCGGTGCCCCAGGAGGAACCGGACGAGACGGGGCGCCCCGACGCGATGCTGGCCGGGCTGCTGGTGCCGGGCGCCGGGGTGGGCACCGGACTGAGCCCCGATCCCGCCGACGGGCCCGACCTGGCGGACGTCGCCGGGCAGCGCCGGGCGCGCCTCGCCCTGGAGGTCGCGGCGGCCGGCGGCCACCACCTGCTGCTGTCCGGCCCGCCGGGCGCGGGCAAGACCATGCTCGCCGAGCGGCTGCCGAGCGTCCTGCCGCCGCTCACCCGCCAGGAGGCCCTGGAGGTCACCGCCGTGCACTCGGTGGCGGGCCTCCTGCCGCCCGGCGAACCGCTCGTGCACCGGCCGCCCTACTGCGCCCCGCACCACTCCGCGACCATGCAGTCCCTGATCGGCGGTGGTAACGGGCTGCCGAGGCCGGGTGCCGTCTCGCTGGCGCACCGGGGGGTGCTCTTCCTGGACGAGGCCCCGGAGTTCTCCGGCAAGGCGCTGGACGCGCTGCGGCAGCCGCTGGAGTCGGGCCATGTGGTGGTGGCGCGCAGCGCGGGCGTGGTGCGGCTCCCGGCGCGGTTCCTGATGGTGCTGGCCGCCAACCCCTGTCCGTGCGGGCGGCACACCCTGACCGGGGCGGGCTGCGAATGCCCCGCGTCGGTGATCCGGCGCTACCAGGCCCGGCTGTCCGGACCGCTGCTCGACCGGGTCGACCTGCGGGTCGAGGTGGAGCCGGTCACCCGGGCGGACCTGCTGGCCCACGGCGGGCGGGGCGAGTCCACCGCGGCGGTCGCGGCACGGGTGCGGGATGCCCGGGACCGGGCCGCGGCCCGCCTCGACGGCACGCCCTGGAACGTCAACTGCGAGGTGCCGGGCCATGAGCTGCGCACGCGCTGGCAGGTCGGCCCGGGCGCCCTCGCCACCGCCGAGCGGGACATCGAGCGGGGCCTGCTCACCGCGCGCGGTCTGGACCGGGTCCTGCGGGTCGCGTGGACCGTCGCCGACCTCGCGGGCCGTGACCGCCCCGGTCCCGAGGACGTCCACCTGGCGCTGGAGCTGCGCACCGGGATCGCCCGGGGCGTCCCGGTGGCGGTGGGGGAGCGGGGCTGACCGGCGGCCGCCCCGGCGGGGCGGCACGCGGAACCGGGCGCCGGGAAGCGGGAGGCCCGTGCGGTGGGCGGGGGCGGTCCGCCGGTGACGCGGGGATCGCCGGGCGGGGCACCGGCCGCCGAGGGGGCGGTCCCGGCCGGAGCGCGGGCGCACGGCGAGGCGGGTGGGGGTGCGCGGGACCACGGGGCGCGCACCACGGACATCGGGGAGAGCGGGGGAGCGGAATGACCGAGCAGGTGACCGAGCGGGAGCGACGGGCGCGAGCGGCGTTGACGCGGGTCGTCGAACCGGGTGATGAGCACGGCGGCCGGTGGCTGCGCGAGCTGGGGCCCGTGGAGTTGCTGAGGCGGCTGACGACCGTGCCGTACGACGACGAGGCGCTCGGCGGGGCGAGCGAGCAACGGATCCAGGGCTTCCGGGCGCGGGCCGCCCGGGCCGAGCCGGAGCGGGACCTGGCGGCGGTCGAGGCGGTCGGCGGGCGGTTCGTCGTGCCGGGCGACGCCGAGTGGCCCAGCCAGCTCGACGACCTCGGGGACGGCCGGCCCGTCGGCCTGTGGGTGCGCGGCGGGCCCGACCTCCGCCACTGGGCGCTGCGGTCCGTGGCCGTCGTCGGGGCGCGGGCCTGCACTCCGTACGGGGCGCACATGGCGGCGTCCCTCGCCTCCGGACTCGCCGAGCGCGGCTGGGTCGTCGTCTCGGGTGCGGCCTTCGGCGTCGACGGCGCCGCGCACCGGGGCGCGCTGGCGGCCGGCGGGGCGACCGTCGCCGTGCTGGCGTGCGGGGTGGACACCGCCTATCCGCGCGGCCACACCGAGCTGATCAGGCGCATCGCGCGACAGGGCCTCGTCGTCGGCGAGTTGCCGCCGGGCGCCCATCCCACGCCGAGCCGGTTCATCCTGCGCAACCGAGTGATCGCCGCGCTCACCCGGGGCACGGTCGTCGTGGAGGCCGAGTACCGCAGCGGTTCGCTGGTCACCGCCCGCGCCGCTCAGCGGCTCGGCCGGTTCACCATGGGCGTCCCCGGCCCGGCGACCAGCGGCCTCTCCGCGGGTGTGCACGAGCTGCTGCGCGGCGAGGCCGAGCTGGTCACCGACGCCGCCGAGGTCGCCGAACTGGTCGGGCACATCGGCGAGCTTGCCCCGCCCCGGCGCGGGCCGGTCCTGCCGAGGGACCTCCTCGACCCGGCCGGCGCGCGCGTGCTGGAGGCGCTGCCCGCACGAGGGAGGACCGCCACCGTTGACGAGATCGCGCGTGACGCCGGGACCACCGTTGACGAGGCGCTCGGCAGGCTGTACGAACTCCACTCCCTGGGGTTCGTCGAACGCCACGGCGACACCTGGCAGTTGACGGCCGCCGCCGCACATCGCCCGAACGCCCGGCGAGGCGGTCCTTGACCAGGAGCATTCGGGTGAAAAGGTGATGCCGATGACCCTCGTAGCTTTCCCGGCGACGCCCGGGGGGCCGACCCGCGCCCGGTCGGCCTCATGGGCTCCTTTCGAAGATGCGGCCGACGGCACGCCCCCGCGGGTCCACGATCCGGTGGCCTTAGCTCACTGCGACTCCACGGTCACGCTACGCTCACCAGAATTACCCCCTCCGCATCCCGTCCCCCTCCCCCGTCCCCCCTCACACCCAGCAGAACGGCTCAAGGCGACGCATGCCCCAGCACACCTCCGGGTCCGACCGCGCAGCGGTGCCCCCCGCTGCCCGGAGCACCGTGCGCCCGCCCGCACCCTCGTCCCTGGACGAGCTGTGGCGGTCGTACAAGGACACGGGCGACGAGCGGCTGCGGGAACAGCTGATCCTGCACTACTCGCCGCTGGTGAAATACGTCGCGGGCCGGGTGAGCGTCGGTCTGCCGTCCAACGTGGAGCAGGCCGACTTCGTGTCGTCCGGGGTCTTCGGGCTCATCGACGCGATCGAGAAGTTCGACATCGGGCGGTCGATCAAGTTCGAGACGTACGCCATCACCCGGATCCGCGGCGCGATGATCGACGAACTCCGCGCCCTCGACTGGATCCCCCGCTCCGTGCGCCAGAAGGCACGGGCCGTGGAGCGGGCGTACGCCACCCTGGAGGCCCAGTTGCGGCGGACCCCCTCGGAGGGCGAGGTCGCCAGGGAGATGGGCATCGCCCTGGAGGAACTGCACGCCGTTTTCAGCCAGTTGTCCCTGGCGAACGTGGTGGCCCTGGAGGAGCTGCTGCACGTGGGCGGCGAGGGCGGCGACCGGCTCAGCCTCATGGACACCCTGGAGGACACCGCCGCGGACGACCCGGTCGAGGTGGCCGAGGGCCGCGAGCTGCGCCGGCTGCTCGCCCGGGCCATCAACACCCTGCCCGAACGGGAGAAGACGGTCGTCACGCTCTACTACTACGAGGGCCTGACCCTGGCCGAGATCGGCAACGTGCTGGGCGTCACGGAGAGCCGCGTCAGCCAGATCCACACCAAGTCGGTACTCCAGTTGCGGGCGAAGCTGGCCGATGTAGGCCGCTGACGCCGAACACCCGGTCGTAGAGTGGAGCCGTGCCCAGGATTCGAGCGGCCTCCGTGGCCGAGCACCGGACCATGCAGCGAGGCGCCCTGCTGGACGCCGCGCGTTCCCTGCTGTCCGAAGGCGGGACGGAGGCGCTGACCTTCCCCGCCCTCGCCGAGCGCACCGGCCTGGCCCGGTCGTCCGTGTACGAGTACTTCCGCTCCCGCGCCGCCGTCGTCGAGGAACTGTGCGCGGTCGACTTCCCCGTATGGGCGGCGGAGGTCGAGGCGGCGATGGAGCGGGCGGACACCCCCGAGGGCAAGGTCGAGGCCTACGTCCGCACCCAGCTCGACCTCGTCGGCGACCGGCGGCACCGGGCGGTCGTCGCGATCTCCGCGAGCGAGCTGGACGACGGGGCCCGGGAGAAGATCCGCGCGGCGCACGGCGGCCTGGTCGCCATGGTCGTGGAGGCGCTGGCGGAGCTGGGCCAGGAGCAGCCGCGGCTGGCCGCGATGCTGCTCCAGGGCGTCGTCGACGCCGCGGTGCGCCGTATCGAGCTGGGCGCGGCGGAGCACCCCTCGGCCATCGCCGACACGGCCGTCTCGATGGCTCTCCGGGGCGTCCGCGGGGCGTGATCCCCCGAGCCCGTGAAGCCGCCCCCAGTGACGCCGTGCATTCGTGACGCCGTGAACCCGTGACCCGTCCGGCCCGCCTCACAGCAGCGGCAGCAGACGGGACGGGGGCCGGGTCAGCAGCGCCGGCGGCAGGAGCGACAGCGGGTCGAGGTAGGCATCGCCCCGGCGCAGCCCCCAGTGCAGGCACGCGCCGGTGCCGCAGTGGGAGCGGGGTGCCGGCGCCACCACGGCCACCACCTGGCCCGCCGTGACCTCGGCGCCCGGCCGCACCAGGGGGCGGACCGGTTCGTAGGTGGTGCGCAGCGGCGGGGCGCCCGTGGCCGGATGGACGACCGACAGGACACCGCGGCCCCCCACCGGGCCCGCGAACGCGATCCGGCCGGCCGCCGCCGCACGGATCGCCGTACCCGGCGGTGCGGCGAGGTCCACGCCACGGTGCCCCGGGCCGTACGCCGACGCCGGAGGCTCCCACCCCCGCACGACCGCCGGGCGCGGCGGCCCCACCGGCCACACCGCGGCCGCGCCCGGCACGGCGCCCGGCACCGACGGATAAGCGGGCGGGCCCCCCGACCGGACCCCCGACCGGACCCCCGACCGGACCCCCGACCGGACCCCCGGCGGGACGAAGGGCGGGATCCGTGCCGGGACCGCGGACGGCACCGCGGGCTGGGCCCCTGAGGGGACCACGGACGGCGCCACGGGCTGGATCCCCGCCGGGATCACGGGCGGGACCAAGGACGGCACCACGGGCGGGCCCCCCGACGGGACCACGGGCGGGATCACGGACAGAAGCAGGGCGACCACGATCGAGTACATGTGCAGAATGTGGCGCGGACGGGCCCGGCCGCGCTGATCATGGACTCGATCCGTGGACAACCGGCCGGTTGTGGACAGCGCCGTCACCCGGGGCTGCCGGGGTCCCGTACACTTCTTCTGGCGACCCGGGCCACCGGGTCGACTTCGCACGCCCCGCCACCACCCTCACAAGTCGTGGCAGCGCTCTTCGGTCCACTCGTGGCACGGCGCGTCGGGGCGTCAGGACATAACCGAGAACCAAGGAGATACGGCCATGGCCGTCGTCACGATGCGGGAGCTGCTGGAGAGCGGCGTCCACTTCGGTCACCAGACCCGTCGCTGGAACCCGAAGATGAAGCGCTTCATCTTCACCGAGCGCAACGGCATCTACATCATCGACCTGCTCCAGTCGCTGTCGTACATCGACCGCGCCTACGAGTTCGTCAAGGAGACCGTCGCGCACGGCGGCTCCATCATGTTCGTCGGCACCAAGAAGCAGGCGCAGGAGGCGATCGCCGAGCAGGCGACCCGCGTCGGCATGCCCTACGTCAACCAGCGCTGGCTGGGCGGCATGCTCACCAACTTCTCGACCGTCTACAAGCGCCTCCAGCGCCTGAAGGAGCTCGAGGCGATCGACTTCGAGGACGTCGCGGCCTCGGGTCTCACCAAGAAGGAGCTCCTGGTCCTCTCGCGCGAGAAGGCCAAGCTGGAGAAGACCCTCGGCGGCATCCGCGAGATGCAGAAGGTGCCGAGCGCCGTCTGGATCGTCGACACCAAGAAGGAGCACATCGCCGTCGGTGAGGCGCGCAAGCTCCACATCCCGGTCGTCGCGATCCTCGACACCAACTGCGACCCCGACGAGGTCGACTACAAGATCCCGGGCAACGACGACGCGATCCGCTCCGTCACCCTGCTCACCCGCGTGATCGCCGACGCCGTCGCCGAGGGCCTCATCGCCCGCTCCGGCGCCGCGACCGGCGACCAGAAGCCGGGCGAGAAGGCCGCCGGCGAGCCGCTGGCCGAGTGGGAGCGCGACCTGCTCGAGGGCGGCGAGAAGAAGGCGGACTCCGACGAGGCCGCCGAGAAGCCGGCCGAGGCCGCTGCCGAGGCCCCGGCCGCCGAGGCCCCGGCCGCCGAGGCCCCGGCCGCCGAGGCGCCCGCCGCCGAGGCTCCGGCCGCGGACGCCGAGCAGGCCTGACCTTTCAGGTTCGGATCGACGGCGGGGGCTCACAAGGCCCCCGCCGTCCACCCGTAGATCTTCGTAGATCTTCCAGACTTCGAGAGAGACTTACAGATCATGGCGAACTACACCGCCGCTGACGTCAAGAAGCTCCGCGAGCTCACCGGCGCCGGCATGATGGACTGCAAGAAGGCGCTGGACGAGGCCGAGGGCAACGTCGACAAGGCCGTCGAGGCGCTGCGCATCAAGGGCCAGAAGGGCGTCGCCAAGCGCGAGGGCCGCTCCGCCGAGAACGGCGCCGTCGTCTCCGTGATCGCCGGCGACAACACCTCCGGTGTCCTCGTCGAGCTCAAGTGCGAGACGGACTTCGTCGCCAAGGGTGAGAAGTTCCAGAGCGTCGCCACGGCCCTGGCCGAGCACGTCGCCAAGACCTCCCCGGCCGACGTCGAGGCGCTGCTCGCGTCCGAGATCGAGCCCGGCAAGACCGTCCAGGCGTACGTCGACGAGGCCAACGCCAACCTCGGCGAGAAGATCGTCCTGGACCGCTTCGCGCAGTTCTCCGGCGGTTACGTCGCGGCGTACATGCACCGCACCATGCCCGACCTGCCCCCGCAGATCGGTGTCCTCGTCGAGCTCGACAAGGAGAACGCCGAGGTCGCCAAGGGCATCGCGCAGCACATCGCCGCCTTCGCCCCGAAGTACCTCTCCAAGGACGACGTCCCGGCCGAGGTCGTCGAGGCCGAGCGCCGCGTCGCCGAGGAGACCACCCGCGCCGAGGGCAAGCCCGAGGCCGCGCTCCCGAAGATCGTCGAGGGTCGCCTCAACGGCTTCTTCAAGGACGCCACCCTCCTGGGCCAGCCGTACGCGCTCGACAACAAGAAGTCCGTCCAGAAGGTCCTGGACGAGGCCGGTGTCACCCTGAAGCGCTTCACGCGCATCAAGGTCGGCATCTGAGCCGGTACGCGCTCGACGCGGGAGCCCGCTAGGGTTTTCCCAGTGGACGGTCGGTCGCGTGAGCGCCGGCGGCCACAGATCTGACGAGGAGGCCATTGCCGTAGGGACCACAACACCCACCGGCAATGGCCTTCTTCGTATGTGCACGAGGAGATCTCCATGAACCAGGGCGCCGCAAAGGGCGACGACAACACCGGTAAAAAGGTCGGCCGCTTCATGCTGAAGCTGTCCGGCGAGGCGTTCGCAGGCGGTGGTGGCCTCGGCGTCGATCCCGACGTCGTACACGCCATCGCACGCGAGATCGCCGCGGTCGTCCGCGACGGCGCGGAGATCGCGATCGTGATCGGCGGCGGCAACTTCTTCCGCGGCGCGGAGCTGCAGGTACGCGGCATGGACCGGGCCCGCTCCGACTACATGGGCATGCTCGGCACGGTCATGAACTGCCTCGCCCTCCAGGACTTCCTGGAGAAGGAGGGCATCGACTCCCGGGTGCAGACCGCCATCACCATGGGCCAGGTCGCGGAGCCGTACATCCCGCTGCGGGCCGTGCGCCACCTGGAGAAGGGCCGCGTCGTGATCTTCGGCGCGGGCATGGGCATGCCCTACTTCTCCACCGACACCACCGCCGCCCAGCGTGCCCTGGAGATCGACGCGGAAGCGCTCCTCATGGGCAAGAACGGGGTGGACGGGGTCTACGACTCCGACCCCAAGGCCAACCCGGACGCGGTGAAGTTCGACGCGCTGGAGTACGGCGAGGTGCTCTCCCGCGACCTCAAGGTCGCCGACGCCACCGCCATCACCCTCTGCCGCGACAACAACCTCCCGATCCTCGTCTTCGAGCTGCTCGCGGCGGGCAATATCGCGCGGGCCGTGAAGGGTGAGAAGATCGGCACTCTCGTGAGCGACCAGGGCACCAGGACCTGATCCCGGGTCCCCCGGACAACCCCGGGGCGCCCCGCGAGGGGATGGACAAAGCCCTGCCGGTCGGACACCGTGCAGGGAACAGACGCGACGCAGGTTCCGCAGCCCTTTGTACGCCGGGCCTACTCATAGACACGCAGGAGCAAGTGGTGATCGAAGAGACCCTCCTCGAAGCAGAGGAGAAGATGGAGAAGGCCGTCCTGGTCGCCAAGGAGGACTTCGCCGCGATCCGTACCGGGCGCGCGCACCCGGCCATGTTCAACAAGATCGTGGCCGACTACTACGGTGCCACCACGCCGATCAACCAGCTGGCGTCGTTCTCCGTGCCGGAGCCCCGCATGGCCGTGGTGACCCCGTTCGACAAGAGCGCCCTGCGCAACATCGAGCAGGCCATCCGTGACTCGGACCTCGGCGTCAACCCGAGCAACGACGGCAACATCATCCGTGTGGTGTTCCCCGAGCTGACCGAGGAGCGCCGCCGCGAGTACATCAAGGTCGCCAAGGGCAAGGCCGAGGACGCCAAGATCTCGATCCGCTCGGTCCGCCGCAAGTCCAAGGAGACGATCGACAAGTTCGTCAAGGACGGCGAGGTCGGCGAGGACGAGGGCCGCCGCGCGGAGAAGGAGCTCGACGACACCACCGCGAAGTACGTCGCGCAGGTGGACGAGCTGCTCAAGCACAAGGAAGCCGAGCTGCTCGAGGTCTGATGAACGACTCTTCCTGGGGGGCCCCGCCGGCAGGCGGTCCATGGGGTCCGCCCGACCAGGGGTACCACCCGGGGTTCGCTCCGGCAGCCCCGGCGGGTCCCGCCCACGACGGGCATGAGGCACAGCAGACTCGGCCCATGCCCATCGTGCCCGACGTTCCCGCCGGTGGAGACACCGGCGGAGACCAGGACGACCGCGACCGGGGGACCGCTCCGCTGAGCGGTCCCCCGTTCCGCGACGAGATGCCGCAGCCACAGCCGCAGCCGCCGCACCACCGGCCGCGGCGCCGGCAGCCGGAGAACCCGCAGGAGCCCATGCCCATCCCGCCGTCGGGAGCGCCCCGGCCTCCGGAGCAGCCCGACCCGCAGCCCGGCCGGCACTCCGGCCGGCACTCCGGTTCGCCGTCCGGTGAGCAGCCCGGCTCGCCGTCCGGTCCGCAGAAGAAGCGGGCCGGCCGCGACCTGCGGGCCGCCATAGGGGTCGGCGTCGGTCTCGGTGCGGTGATCGTCGCGTCGCTGTTCATCTGGAAGGCCGTGTTCGTCGGCGTGATAGCCGTCGCCGTCGTGGTCGGGCTGTGGGAGCTGACCTCCCGCCTCCAGGAGCGCAAGGCCATCAAGGCCCCGCTGGTGCCGCTCGCCGTCGGCGGTGCGGCCATGGTGGTGGCCGGGTACGTGCGCGGCGCCGAGGGCGCCTGGGTCGCCATGGCGCTCACCGCGCTCGCGGTGCTCGTCTGGCGGATGACCGAACCGCCCGAGGGCTATCTGAAGGACGTCACGGCCGGCGTCTTCGCCGCGTTCTACGTGCCGTTCCTGGCGACGTTCGTGGCGATGATGCTCACCGCCGACGACGGTCCGTGGCGGGTGCTCACCTTCCTGCTGCTCACCGTGGTCAGCGACACCGGGGCGTACGCCGTCGGCTGGCGCTTCGGCAAGCACAAGCTCGCTCCCCGCATCAGTCCCGGCAAGACCCGGGAGGGTCTGCTCGGCGCGGTGGCGTTCGCCATGGCGGCGGGCGCGCTGTGCATGGAGTTCGCCATCGACGGCGGCGCCTGGTGGCAGGGCCTGCTGCTGGGCCTGGCCGTCGCGGCCAGCGCCACCCTGGGCGACCTCGGCGAGTCCATGATCAAGCGGGACCTGGGGATCAAGGACATGGGCACGCTCCTGCCCGGTCACGGGGGCATCATGGACCGGCTGGACTCGCTCCTGCCGACCGCGCCCGTGGTGTGGCTGCTCATGGTGATCTTCGTGGGAACAGGCTGAACCGAGGTCCGGTTACCCTGGAAGGGCTCGTCGCACGGTCGCGGCGGGCCCTTTCGGCCCCGCGGCCCGCGCGGGGATCATCCGGTGAGGTCTCCCGGCTCACGTACCGCGGCCTCGTCCCCACTGAGGAGTACCAGGTCATGCCACGCCCCGCACCGGGAGAGCTCACCTTCGTCGCCCCGCGCGGAGCCAAGAAGCCGCCGCGGCACCTCGCCGACCTGACGCCCGCCGAGCGCAAGGAGGCCGTCGCCGCGATCGGCGAGAAGCCCTTCCGCGCCAAGCAGCTCTCCCAGCACTACTTCGCGCGGTACGCGCACGACCCCGCCGAGTGGACGGACATCCCCGCCGCCTCGCGGGAGAAGCTGGCCGCGGAGCTGCTGCCGGACCTGATGTCGGTCGTGCGGCACATCTCGTGCGACGACGACACCACCCGGAAGACCCTGTGGCGACTGCACGACGGCACGCTCGTCGAGTCCGTCCTCATGCGGTACCCCGACCGCGTCACGATGTGCATCTCCTCCCAGGCCGGCTGCGGCATGAACTGCCCGTTCTGCGCCACCGGCCAGGCGGGGCTCGACCGGAACCTGTCGACCGCCGAGATCGTGCACCAGATCGTCGACGGCATGCGCGCCCTGCGCGACGGCGAGGTGCCCGGCGGGCCCGCGCGGCTGTCCAACATCGTCTTCATGGGCATGGGCGAGCCGCTCGCCAACTACAAGCGGGTCGTCGGGGCCATCCGGCGGCTGACCGACCCCGAGCCCGACGGGCTCGGACTGTCGCAGCGCGGCATCACCGTCTCCACCGTCGGCCTCGTCCCGGCGATGCTCCGGTTCGCCGACGAGGGCTTCAAGTGCCGCCTCGCCGTCTCGCTGCACGCCCCCGACGACGAGCTGCGCGACACCCTCGTGCCCGTCAACACCCGCTGGAAGGTCCGGGAGGTGCTGGACGCGGCCTGGGAGTACGCGGAGAAGTCCGGCCGCCGCGTCTCCATCGAGTACGCCCTCATCCGGGACATCAACGACCAGGCCTGGCGGGGCGACCTCCTGGGCCGGCTGCTCAAGGGCAAGCGCGTCCACGTCAACCTGATCCCGCTCAACCCGACCCCCGGCTCCAAGTGGACCGCGTCCCGCCCCGAGGACGAGAAGGCGTTCGTCGAGGCCATCGCCTCCCACGGCGTACCGGTCACCGTCCGTGACACCCGCGGGCAGGAGATCGACGGTGCCTGTGGACAGCTCGCGGCCGCCGAGCGGTGAGCTTGTAGTCTGGCCTCGAACACATCTGCATATTCCGACAGGGGAGCGCCACAGCGCTGAGAGTGCGGCAACCGTCCAGGCCGCAGACCCTCTGAACCTCGCCCAGGTCATTCTGGGTAGGAAGTTCGGTCGTTACTCGAGCTGTTGCGCCCTGCCCACCGCCGATGGCGGTGGGCAGGGCCGCGTCTCTTCCTGGTCACCCCCAGGAGGAATCTCAGTGAGCACCACCAAGAAGATCGCGGTCGGCGCCCTCGCCGCCGCGCTGGGCGCCACCGCGCTCACCGCCTGCGGCGGCGAGTCCGGCAAGGACGCCGCCGACGGCGGGACGACGTCGAAGACCGTGACGCTCGTCAGCCACGACTCCTTCAACGCCTCCCCGGCCGTCCTGAAGGAGTTCACCCGCCAGACCGGCTACACCGTCAAGGTCCTCAAGAGCGGCGACGCGGGCGAGGCCGTCAACAAGGCGATCCTCACCAAGGGCGCCCCCCAGGGCGACGTCTTCTTCGGCGTCGACAACACCCTGCTGTCCCGCGCGCTCGACAGCGGCCTCTTCGACCCGTACGAGGCCAAGGGCCTGGACCGGGTCCCCGACGCCGTCCAGCTCGACAAGGACAAGCACCGGGTCACGCCCGTCGACACCGGTGACATCTGCGTCAACTACGACAAGAAGTACTTCGCGGACAAGAAGCTGGCGCCGCCGCAGACCTTCGACGACCTCGCCAAGCCCGCGTACAAGGACCTCCTCGTCGTCGAGAACCCCGAGCGCTCCTCACCCGGCCTGGGCTTCCTGCTCGGCACGGCCGCCGCGTACGGGGACGACGGCTGGCAGGACTACTGGAAGAAGCTCAAGGCCAACGGCGTGAAGGTCGTCGACAGCTGGGAGCTCGCCTACAACCAGGAGTTCTCCGGCTCGGCCGGCGGCAAGAAGGCCAAGGGCGACCGGCCGCTCGTGGTGTCGTACGCCTCCAGCCCGCCCGTCGAGGTGCTCTACTCCGAGCCGCAGCCGGCCGAGGCGCCGACCGGCGTCTCCACCGGTACGTGCTTCCGGCAGACCGAGTTCGCGGGTCTGCTGAACGGCGCCGGCAACCCCGACGGCGGCAAGGCCCTGATCGACTTCCTGATCGGCAAGCGGTTCCAGGAGGACATGCCGCTCCAGATGTTCGTGAACCCGGTGGCCAAGGACGCCGTGCTCCCGGCACTGTTCACCAAGCACGGGGTGAAGGTGGCCGACGCCCGGACCGTCGCCCCCGAGAAGATCGCCCAGAAGCGCGACGGGTGGATCCAGTCGTGGTCCTCGCTCGTCCTGAAGTAACCACCCGCACGGGCGGTGCGCTGCGGGCGGGGCTCATGGTCCTGCCCGTGGCGTTCTTCGCCGTCTTCTTCGCCTACCCCGTCGTCGCCATCGTCGGGCGCGGGCTGAGGACGGAGGACGGCGTCTGGCAGCTCGGGCGGCTCGGCGACGTGCTGGGCCGTCCGGACATCCTCGACGTGCTCTGGTTCACCACCTGGCAGGCACTCGCCTCCACCGCGCTCACCCTGCTGATTGCCCTGCCCGGGGCGTACGTCCTCGCCCGCTTCGACTTTCCCGGCAGGGGGCTCGTGCGGGCGGTCGTCACCGTGCCGTTCGTGCTGCCGACCGTCGTCGTCGGCACCGCCTTCCTCGCGCTCCTCGGCCGGGGCGGGCTTCTCGACGAGCTGTGGGGCGTCCGGCTCGACACGACCGTGTGGGCAATCCTCCTCGCCCACGTCTTCTTCAACTACGCGGTCGTCGTCCGGACGGTCGGCGGCCTGTGGGCGCAGCTCGACCCGCGCCAGGAGGAGGCCGCGCGGGTGCTGGGCGCCTCGCGCTTCGGCGCCTGGCGGCGGGTGACGCTGCCCGCGCTCGGGCCCGCGGTGGCCGCCGCCGCGCTGATGGTCTTCCTCTTCACGTACACCTCCTTCGGCATCGTGCAGATCCTCGGCGGGCCCGCGTACCGCACGCTGGAGGCGGAGATCTACCGGCAGACCGCCCAGCTACTGGACCTGCCGACGGCCTCGGTGCTCACGCTGGTGCAGTTCGCCGCCGTCGGCGCCGTCCTCGCCGTCCACGCCCGGACGGTACGGAGGCGGGAGAGCGCGCTGAGGCTGGTGGACGCCGGCCTGACCGCCCGGCGGCCGCGCGGTGCCGGCCAGTGGGCCCTGCTCGGCAGCGTGCTCCTCACCGTGGCGCTGCTGCTCGTGCTGCCGCTCGGGGTGCTCGTCCAGCGCTCCTTCGCCGGCGGGCTCGGCTACTACCGGGCGCTCCAGGACGCGGACGCCGGCGGCGGCACGTTCCTCGTCCCGCCGGTCGAGGCCATCGGCAACTCCCTGGAGTACGCCCTGGCCGCGACCACGATCGCGCTCCTGGTCGGCGGGCTCGCCGCCGCCGCGCTCACCCGGCGCCCGGGACGGCTGGTGCGCGGCTTCGACGCGCTGCTGATGCTGCCCCTCGGGGTGTCCGCCGTGACCGTCGGCTTCGGGTTCCTGATCACCCTGGACGAACCGCCGCTCGACCTGCGCTCCTCGTGGATCCTGGTGCCGCTCGCCCAGGCCCTGGTCGGCGTCCCCTTCGTGGTCCGGACCATGCTGCCGGTGCTGCGCGCGGTGGACGCGCGGCTGCGCGAGGCGGCGGCGGTCCTCGGCGCCTCGCCGTGGCGGGTGTGGCGCGAGGTGGACCTGCCGCTGGTGCGCAGGGCGCTGCTGGTGGCGGCGGGCTTCGCGTTCGCCGTCTCCTTGGGGGAGTTCGGGGCCACCGTGTTCATCGCCCGGCCGGACAACCCGACCCTCCCGGTCGCGGTGGCCCGCCTGCTGGGGCGGCCCGGCGACCTCAACTACGGCCAGGCCATGGCCCTTTCGACGATCCTGATGGTGGTGTGCGCGGTGGCCCTGCTGCTGCTCGAACGAATCCGCGTCGACCGGTCCGGGGAGCTGTGACCATGCTCGCTCTTCAGGACGTGACCGTACGCTTCGGATCCCGCGTCGCCGTGGACGCGGTGTCGCTGGACGTCGCCGACCACGAGATCGTGTGCCTGCTCGGCCCGAGCGGCAGCGGCAAGTCGACCCTGCTGCGGGTGGTCGCGGGGCTCCAGCCGGTGGACGGGGGCCGGGTCCTGCTCGACGGCGCCGACCAGGCGGGCGTGCCCGTGCACCGGCGGGGCGTCGGGCTGATGTTCCAGGACCACCAGCTCTTCCCGCAGCGGGACGTCGGCGGGAACGTGGCGTTCGGGCTGCGGATGCGCGGCGCGTCGCGGAAGGAACAGGCCGCCCGGGTGACCGAGCTGCTGGACCTCGTGGGCCTGCCGGGCGCCGAACGGCGGGCCGTCGCCGCCCTGTCCGGCGGCGAGCAGCAGCGCGTCGCGCTCGCGCGGGCGCTGGCCCCGAGCCCCCGGCTGCTGATGCTGGACGAACCGCTCGGCCAGCTCGACCGGGGGCTGCGCGAACGGCTCGTGGTCGAGCTGCGGGGGCTGTTCGGGCGGCTCGGCACCACCGTGCTGGCCGTCACGCACGACCAGGGCGAGGCGTTCGCGCTCGCCGACCGGGTGGTCGTCATGCGGGACGGGCGCATCGCCCAGAGCGGGACGCCGCTGGAGGTGTGGCAGCGCCCGGCCTCCGCGTTCGTCGCCCGCTTCCTGGGCTTCGACAACGTGGTGGCGGCGACGGTGAGCGGCGAGGCGGCCGACACGGCGTGGGGCAAGGTCCCGGTGCCGGCCGGGTCGCCGCAGGGCACCGCCCGGGTCCTGGTGCGGCCCGCGGGCGTGCGGATGGGCGACCCCGCCGAGGGGCTGCGGTGCGTGGCCGAGGGGCGTACCTTCCGGGGCCACCACGTGGCGGTACGGCTCCGCCCGGAGACCGGGCCCGTCCTGGAGGCCGAGTGCCCGTTGCGGGACGCGCCCGCCGAAGGGGCCGTGGTGGGCGTGACGTTCACCGCCGACGAGGTGGTGGTCCTGGACTGACGGGCCGCCGCCCGGCCGCCGGGGGGCTCACCCCCGGGACGGCGCGTCCGGCGGGTGGCCCGGCGTGCGGTCGCGGGCGGGGCCCGGCGGGTGGTCCGGTGCGGCGTCGCGTACCGACGCCGACAGGTCCAGTACGGCGCAGGCCCCGCCGCCCTCCGGGTTGGTGAAGACCAGCCGCGCGCCGAGCACCCGGGCCTGGCCCGCCGCGATGGTCAGGCCCAGGCCCAGCCCCTTGCCCACCGCGCTGGTCTGGAACCGCCGGGGCCCGTGCGCCAGCAGGTGCTCGGGAAAGCCGGCGCCCCGGTCCCGCACCCGGACCACACCGTGCTCGACCTCCACCACGACCGGTGCGGCACCGTGCCGCAGCGCGTTGCTCACCAGGTTCGTCAGGACCCGCTCCACCCGCCGCGCATCGCTCTCCACCAGCGCGTCGGCAACGATGTCAAGGCGGACCGCCGCGTCCTCCGCCGCCCGTACCGCCCGGCGGGCCAGTGTGCCCAGCTCCACCAGCCGTACGTCCGCCTTCTCGCCGCCGTTGTCGAGGCGGGCCACCTCCAGGACGTCCTCCATCAGGTCCCGCATCCGCGCCACCCGTTCCTTCACCATCGACTCCGCCCGGCCGTCCGGGAGCAGCCCGGCCGCGGCGACCAGCCCGGCCACCGGTGTGCGCAGCTCGTGCGCGATGTTCGCGGTCACCTCGCGCTCCGCGCGCAAACGTTCCGCCAGGGCGTCGGCCATGGTGTTGACCGCCCGGGTGAGGGTGGCGATCTCGTCCCGGCCCCGCTGCGGGAGCCGGGCGTCCAGGTCACCCCCGGTGATCTGCTCCGCCCGGCGGGCCGACAGCCGCAGCCGCCGCCCCAGCCGGGTCGCGAGCAGCAGGCCGATCAGGGTGGCGACCGCCGTCCCGACCACACCCGCCCGCAGCATGCCCGTCTGGAGCTCGTCCGACAGCGGGTCCTCGAACTGCTTCAGCGCCAGGACGTCGTCGCCGACGGCGGTGGCCGCCCAGATCCGCCGCCGCTCCCCGTACGGCTGGACGAAGGTGGCGCGGCGGCCCGCCAGGACGGTGCGGCGCAGCTCGTCCGGCAGGTTGGGCGGGTTGACCCGGAGCCCGAAGCTGACCCGCCCGTCCTCCAGGTAGGCCCGCTCGGCGAACAGGAGCCGCTCCATCGCCTGGTCCCGGGCCCGGTCCTCCATCAGCCGCGGCACCTGCACGCCCGTCACCAGCGCGGCGAGCGCGGCGGTCGCGGTGATCGTGGCACCTATCGTGAGCCGTAGCCCCATGTCTCATCTCCCCCGACCGGGAGTCTACGAGGGGGCCGCTCAGCCGACGCGGGCGAGTTCCCCCGGCGCCCGGGGCTCCCGCACCGCCCCGGGCTCCCCGCCCTCCGGCTCCCCGAACCACGCCACGGCGACCGCGCCCGCGACCGCCAGGACGAACCCCGCCACCGCCAGCCAGCCCAGCCCCGGCCGGGACGCGTCCCCCAGCCACAGCACACCGATCGCGCCCGGCAGCACGGTCTCGCCCACCACCAGCGCCGCCGTCGCCCCGTTCACCGAACCGATCTGGAGCGCCACCGTGTGCAGGTACATCCCGCCCACCCCCGCGACGAGGATCGCGTACAGCGCCGGGTCCGCCAGCAGCGCGCCCGGGTCGAACGGGTCGACGCCGTCCAGCACGCGCACGCCGACCCCGAGGGCGCCGAAGCCCAGCCCGGACAGCAGACCGGCCAGGACCGCCGCCCGCGCGCCCAGCAGCCGCACCACGACCGTGCCGCCCGCCATCAGCAGCAGCGACACGGCCAGCAGCCACCAGTGCGTGGCGACCGGCGTGTGCCCGTCACCCTCCGCCCCGGCGGCCGTCGCCAGCAGCACCAGGGCCGAGCAGACGACACCGATCGACGTCCACTCGGCCCGGTTCAGCCGCAGCCCGAGCAGCCGCACGCTCAGCACGGCGGTGATCACCAGGTTGGCGCTGATCACCGTCTGGGACAGGAACAGCGGCAGCATCCGCGCGGCCAGCGCCCCCAGCCCGAATCCGACGAAGTCGAGCACCGTACCGACGACGAACTCCCACGTCGTCGCCGCCTTGGCGGTCGACGCCAGGGACGGCCCGCCGTGCTGGGTCGTCAGGCCGTCCGCCGCCTCCCGACGGGCCGACCGGCGGGACCCGACGGCCTGGAGCACGGAGCCCGTGCCGTAACAGATCGAGGCCGCGACGGCCGTCAGCAGTCCTATGAGCACGTCCGGCTCCGTTCATCGGTCAGGTGGTTACCCCTGCCAGACGAGAGATCGGCGCCGGACGTTGCCTCCCTCAGCCGGGCGCGGACACGTCACGGCCCGGCAGCACCAGACCCAGCTCGTACGCCAGGATCACCGCCTGTGCCCGGTCCCGGAGGCCCATCTTCGCGAACAGCCGGTTGATGTGCGTCTTCACGGTGTGGTCGGTGATCGACAGCGCCTGGGCGATCTCGGCGTTCGACAGGCCCCGGGCGATCAGCACCAGCACCTCCCTCTCCCGCGCCGTCAGCCCCTCGACCGGCCGCGGCCGCGGCACCCCCGCCCGCTGGCGGGCGAACTCCGCGATCAGCCGCCGTGTGACGGACGGCGCCAGCAGCGCGTCACCACGCGCCACCACCCGGACGGCGTGCAGCAGTTCCGGGAACGTCGCGTCCTTCAGCAGGAACCCGCCGGCACCCGCCGCCAGCGCGTCGTACACGTACTCGTCCAGGTCGAAGGTCGTCAGCATCAGCACCTTCGTCGCCCCGCCGGACGCGGCGAGGATCTCCCGGGCCGCCTCGACGCCGTTCC
The DNA here is from genome assembly GCF_043077235.1 of Streptomyces sp. NPDC016309. Taxonomy (NCBI): domain Bacteria; kingdom Bacillati; phylum Actinomycetota; class Actinomycetes; order Kitasatosporales; family Streptomycetaceae; genus Streptomyces; species Streptomyces sp. NPDC016309. The sequence continues at coordinate 86,507 of NZ_JBIBSG010000013.1, forward strand.
GGTGCGGCATCCGGATGTCGAGCAGCGCCAGGTCGGGCCGCTGCTCGGCCGCCACCCGGACCGCCTGCACCCCGTCCTCCGCCTCGCCGACCACCAGGATGTCCTCCTGGGTCGACAGGAGGTTGACGAAACCGGTACGTACGACCGCCTGGTCGTCGGCCACGATCGCCCTGATCACCACGGGAGCTCCGCCTCCACCACAAAACCGCCCTCCGCGCCCCGACCGGTGCGGAGGTGTCCTCCCAGCAGCACGGCGCGCTCGCGCATCCCGGCCAGCCCGTGGCCCGTGCCGTCGTGCCCGGCCGGGCCCGGACCGTCGTCCGCCACGCGGATCGCCAGCCGGTCCGGCCCGTACCCGATGTCCACCACCGTATGGGCTCCGGGGGCGTGCCTGCGCGCGTTGGTCAGCGCCTCCTGCACGATCCGGTACGCGGACAGCTCCCACCCGGCCGGCAGCGCGACCCGCTCGCCGCTCACCCGGAGGTCGGCGCTGCCGCCCACCGCCCGGTGCTGCTCCACCAGGTCGTCCAGCCCGTCGAGCGTCGGCTGCGGCGCGGTGGCGGCCCGGTCCTCCCGGCCCGTGCGCAACACGCCCAGCAGACGGCGCAGTTCGGTCATCGACGAGCGGGCCGTACCGGCGATCTGCTGGAGAGCCTCGCGGGCCTGCGGGGACAGGTCCGGAGTGGTGTACGTGGCGCTCTCCGCCTGCACCGCGATCATCGACACCGAGTGGGCGACCACGTCGTGGAGCTCCCGGGCTATCGCGGCACGCTCGGCCTCCGCCGCCTGCCGCCGCTCCATCGCCAGCAACCTCTCCTGCGCGGCGGCCCGTTCGTCCCGCGCCTCCTCGCGCGCCCGTACGGCGTCCCCGGCGCTCACCGCGCCCAGGACGACGACGGTCAGCAGGAACGTCTCCGCGTACAGGCCCGGGTCCAGCCGGTGGCCCTCCAGCAGGGACGGACCGGCCGCCGGGGACAGGGTGGCCCACTCCCGGACGTGGACCAGGTTCACCCCCAGCGACGCCACGGCCCCCGCCCCCACCAGCACCGCCGGGTGCTGCACCCGGTGGCGGCCCAGGGTGTAGAGCCCCGTCAGACCGCTGATCACCGTGACCAGGTACAGGCTCACGTCCGCACCGAACCCGATGAACGCGGCCGCGACCGTCAGCAGGGCCGTCTCCGGCCGTACGCGGCGCCACATCAGGGACGCGGACGAGACCAGGACCGATCCGGCCACCCACGGCGACCCGGGCACCAGCGCCAGCTCCACGACCGTGCACACGGTGAGCAGGGCCCCCGTGACCCAGGGGTACGCGGGCGAGGCCACGGTGCGGCGCAGAGTCCGGACGAGCGCGTTCATGACCCCGATTCTCGCGGGACGCGGGCGGGGCGCGCGTCGGAGCACGGGTTGATCCACGGGCCGCCGCTCATGCCACGGGTGGAGTTGGGAGACCGGATCCAGGGGTGACGTCCGGGAGTCGAGGTCTTCCTAGCCTCGACCACATGATCGAGCTGAGGGCGGCGCGGGCCGTCTGGGCAGGCTGCGCCGCCGTCGTCGGCGCGCTCGCCGCGGTGACGGACCTGGCCCCGCACCGGACATGGGGCGTGGCGGCGGCGCTCGGCTACGCGACGGCGGCGCTGCTCGCCCGGCACCGTCGTACGGCCGTGGGCGCGGCCCTGCTGGGGGCGGTGGCGGTGCCGTTGGTGCTGCTCGTGACGACCGGCCGGGGCCAGCTCGAAGTGGCCGTCGTCGAGCGGTCGGGCGCGTCGCTGATGGCGACCGGCACCCCCTACGCACCGGACCCGGGCGGGCTCGCCGACTACAACCCGTACCTGCCGGGGATGGCCGTCCTCGGGGCGCTGCCGGGGGACCCGCGGTGGTGGATGGGCGCGGTGTTCCTGGCCTCGGTCGCCGCGGCCGCGCCCCGCCGGGTGGCATGGGTGGCGGCCTGCCCGCTGGTCTCCCTGCCGCTGGCGGTGGGAGGTGTCGATCTGCCGGTCGTCGGCCTGATGTGCCTGGGTCTCGCCCAGGCGGGCCGGGGCCGGGCGGGGCGGGCGGGCCTCGCGCTGGGGGCGGCGGCGGCCCTGAAGTGGACGGCGTGGCCCGCGCTGCCGGTCGCGCTGGTGCTGCTGGCGACACGCCGCGGCACGCCCCCGCCCCGGCCCCGTCGTCCGGCGCCGCCCGAGGAGCCCGTCCCCGGGAGCACGCGGCGAGAGCACCGCCCCGTCCCGTCGTGGCCGCCCGTCGCGCCCCGCCGGAAGACCGCCCCCGACGGGCCGGGGTCCCCCGGACGGGCCGTGGCGCGGTGCGCGGGGGTGGCGGTCGGGGTCGCGGGGGCGGTCGGCGTGCCGGTGGCTGCCGGGAACCCCGGGGCCTTCCACGAGCACGTCGTGGCCTTCCCGCTGGGGCTGACCGGGACGGGCTCGCCCGCCGCCAGCCCCTTCCCGGGGCGGCTTCTGGCCGCGCACGTACCCGGCGGCACCGTCGTCGCGGCGGTGCTGCTGGTGGTGAGCGCCCTGCTCCTCGCCGCCTCGCTGGCCGTCCGCCCGCCCAGGACCGTACGGGCGGCGGCCGGGCGGCTCGCGCTCGGGCTGACGCTCGCGATCGCGTTCATGCCCGCCACCCGCTTCGGCTACCTCGTCCACCCGTTCGTCCTGCTCGCCTGCCTCGGAGAGATCCCGTGCACCGTACGCTCGTCGTCACCAATGACTTCCCGCCCCGGCAGGGCGGTATCGAGACGTTCGTGAAGGCCATGACGGACCGTTTCCCACCCGGCGGGGTGGTGGTCCACACGTCGTCGGAGGCCGGTGCCGCCGCGCACGACGCCGCCCTGCCGTACCCGGTCGTCCGCGACCGCGTCCGGACACTGCTGCCCACGCCGGGCGCGACCGCGCGGACGGTGGCGCTCGCCCGCGCGTACGGCTGCGACACCGTCTGGTTCGGGGCCGCCGCCCCGCTCGGGCTGATGGCCGGCCGGCTGCGGCGCGAGGCCGGGGTGCGGCGGCTGGTCGCCACGACGCACGGCCACGAGGTGTGGTGGGCCCGTACGCCCGGCTCCCGCGCCCTGCTGCGGCGCATCGGCGCGGAGGTGGACGTCGTCACCTACCTGGCCGCGAGCACCCGGGCGCCCATCGGCGCGGCGCTCGGACCGGGCGCCCGGCTCGCCCGGCTGGTCCCGGGGGTGGACGCCGGGGTGTTCCGGCCGGGTGGGGACGCGGGCCCCGTACGCCGCCACTACGGACTCGGGGACGCGCCCGTCGTCCTGTGCGCCGCCCGCCTGGTCCCCCGCAAGGGCCAGGACACCCTGGTCCGCGCCCTGCCGCTGATCCACGCGCGCGTGCCGGACGCCCGCCTGCTGCTGGTCGGCGCCGGGCCGTACGAGGGCCGCCTACGACGCCTGGCCGCCGCCCACGGGGTCACCGGCGCGGTGGTCTTCGCGGGCGGCCACCCGCACGCCGACCTGCCGTGCTTCTACGCCGCCGCCGACGTGTTCGCCATGCCCTGCCGCACCCGCAGGCGCGGACTGGAGGTGGAGGGGCTCGGCATCGTGTACCTGGAGGCGGCCGCGGCCGGTCTGCCGGTCCTCGCGGGCGACTCGGGCGGCGCGCCCGACACCGTACGGGACGGGGAGACCGGCCACGTGGTCGACGGGCGGGACGTCACGGCCGTCGCCGCCCGGCTGGCGGAGCTGCTGACGGACCGTCATGCCGCCCGGGTGATGGGGGACAAGGGCCGTGACCGGATCCGTCGCGCATGGACGTGGGACCGTACGTACGACACGCTCGCCCGGCTGCTTCAGTGACGGAGCAACTCGCAGACGAAGTCCTCCTGCACCTGGCGCATCCGCGCCAGGAGCTCCGGCGTCTGCTGCCGGCTCACCTGGGAGGTGAGGGTGAATGTCAGGGAGCGTCCGCCGTCCGGTGTGGTGGCGGCGAGCTGGGTGTAGCCCGGGATGGTGCCCGTGTGGCCGTAGACCACACCGCAGCGGGTCGTGTACTTGAACAGCGCGAGGCCCGCCTCGTTGCGGCCGGGACCGGGGTTCACGGAGGAGCCCTTGATCCACTTCGTCTGCTGCTTCCGGGTCTCCTTCGACAGCAGCCGGCCGCTCCCGTAGGCGCGCATGAAGGCGTTCAGGTCGTTCGGGGTGGAGACGACCCCGCCCGAGGCCCAGAAGAGCGACGCGCTGAAGGCGGTACTGACGTCCTCCAGTGGCCCGTCCGGCTCGAAGTCGTAGCCGTGGAGGTAGGGACGGGGAAGCAGGTGCCCCCGGGGGAGACTGGTGTCGCGCAGGCCGAGCGGCCGGATGACGAGCCCGCGCAGCAACTCCTCGTACGGACGGCCCGTCGCCGCCTCCGCCATCATGGCCACCACGGTGTTGTCGGAGTTGTCGTACCGGTACCGTGAGCCCGGTTTGAAGAGGAGGGGCCGGTCGGCGACGAAGTCCAGCAGCGTGTGCGGGTCCACCTCGCGGCGCGGGTCGGCCGCCACCGCCTGCTGGAAGTCCGGGTCCTCGGTGAAGTCCGGCAGGCCGCTGGTGTGCTGGAGCAGGTGGCGGAGCGTCACTTTGTGCCACGCCTTGGGCAGCCGCGGCAGCCGCTTGCCGATCGTGTCGCCGAGCCGCAGCTTCCCGCGGTCCACGAGCTGGAGCGCGACGGCCCCGCTGTACGCCTTGGCGATGCTGGCCACGCGCATGTGGTCACCGGGGTGCGGCGGCCGTCCGGAGTCCGCGTCGGCCACACCGGCCCGGTAGACCTTCACGTCCCGGCCCCGTTGCAGCAGGGCGATGGCCCCGGGCGGCCCGTCCGGGGGCCCCACCAGTTCCTCCAGCGCCCGGCGCAGTTCGCGGTCGCGGCTGTCCGGGTGCCGCCCCTCGGCCTGTGCCGGTCCGGCGAGCAGGCCGGCGGCACAGGCCCCGGTCACGGCCAGGGCGGCGGTCAGTCTCAGTCGGGTGCGGAAGGGGCGTCCGCGGCGGGTGGGCGCTGCACGCATACCTGCGTACCTCCTGGAAGTCGCTGGCGCCCGGCCCTGCCGGGGCGCTCACGGCCCAGCATCCGGCGGCCGCGCCAACGACGCCCGCCTGGTGGGCCATACGGCTTCAAGGAGGCGCCCGCGGCCTACCCCCCGCCGAGCCGCCGCAGCGCCTCCGGGGCCTCCTCCACACCGTCCACCAGGGCGATGCGCGCCTCCATGGGGCGGCCGGCGGCCAGGGCCTCCAGCAGGGGCCAGGCGGGCAGGTGCTCGGTCCAGTGGGTGCGGTTGACCAGCACCATGGGGGTCGGTTCGCCCCGGGAGCCGTAGTAGTTGGGGGTCGCGTTGTCGAAGACCTCCTGGACGGTGCCGGCCGCGCCGGGGAGGAAGACGACACCCGCGTTGCAGCGGGCCAGCAGCCCGTCCTCGCGGGTGGCGTTCGCGAAGTACTTGGCGATGTGGGACGCGAAGGCGTTGGGCGGCTCGTGTCCGTAGAACCAGGTCGGGATGCCCACCGAGTCGCCGCCCTCCGGCCAGCGGGAGCGGACCTCGAAGGCCACCCGTGCCCAGTCGCCCACGGACGGCACGAACGACGGCTCCTTGCCGAGCAGGAGGAGGGCCTCCTCCAGCATGGCGTCGTCGTGGGGGGCGGCGTAGGCGCCCAGGTTGGCGGCCTCCATGGCACCGGGCCCGCCGCCGGTGGCGACGGTCAGCCCGGCGCGGGCGAGGCTGCGGCCGAGGCGGGCCGCGCCGGCGTACGCGTCGGTGCCGCGCGCCATGGCGTGGCCGCCCATCACCCCGACGACCCGCGCCCCGTCCAGGTGCTCGTCCAGCGCGTCGGAGACCGCGTCGTCGTGTACCGCCCGCAGCATCGACCCGAAGACGTCGCCGTCCGCCTTCGTCCGCTGGAACCAGGCGTAGGAGAGCGCGTCCGGCGTCCGCTCGTACCCCTGCTCCGCGAGGCCCGCGAACAGTTCGCCGGGGGAGTACAGCAGCCCCCGGTAGGGGTCGAACGGCAGGTCCGGCACGGGCGGGAAGACCAGTGCCCCGTCGGCCCGCACCTTGGCGGCCGCCTCCGGGTCCATCCGGCAGCCGAGGAACACGGCGCCCGCCGAGGGGAGCGCGAGCAGCGCGCCCGTACGGTCCGTCAGGTCGAGTGACTGGAGCCGGAATCCGGCGAGACTGCCGCGCGCGGCCACCTCGTCGAACTCCTGGAGGGTCTCCAGTTCGCGGTCGTGGCCGGGTCCGGGTATGTGCGCCATGCCGCCACGATAGCCACCCGCGCCCGGCGCCCCGTGCCCGCGCCCCGCCACCCGCGCCCGGCGCGCGGCCGCCCGGCCCGCCCGGGGACACCACCGCGGCCGGGCCCCCGGCGGGTCCTACCCGCGCAGCGGCAGCGCGGCCAGCTCCGCGACGGCCCAGGTCAGCGGGACGAACACGGCCAGCAGCGCCAGGGCGCGCAGCCCCACGGCCAGCCGGAGCGTCGAGGCCGAGGCGCCCAGCCGCAGCAGCGCGTCCTTGGTGGTGACCCGGGTCTGCCGGGACTCCAGCGCCGCGGTCAGCAGCGTCGCCGTGGTGCACGTCATCACCAGGGCCGCGCCCAGCCCGGTCAGCGGGCCGAACGGATGGGAGGAGTTGCCCCGCTCGTACAGGGTGATCGCCCCGATCGTCGCCGAGGCCACCGCGCAGGAGACGCCCAGCGGCCGGCCGATGCGCCGCGCCTCGTCCATCAGCGCCCGTCCCGCCAGCAGCCGGAGCACACCGGGCCGGAACGTCTGGAGCAGCCGCCCCGTCAGATGCGTCAGCCCCGGGCCGGCGACGGCGAGGCCCACCGCGGTGAGCGCCCAGCCCGCCAGCACGCCCGCCGGACCGCCGCCGAAGCCGTCCGGCAGCGCCACGGCCGCCGCACCGCCCCCGCCGCCCCGGGAGGCGTACGTCTCGATCGCCACGCCCAGCGCCATCAGCGCCACGCCCCACGGGAGCCCGGCCGGCGTCGTCGCGGCGGCCGGCTCGGCGGTGTCGGGGTCGTCGTCCAAGGCCGCCTTGCGGCGGGGCCGCAGGGCCAGGGCGGCCGAGCAGGACGCGACGACCGGCACGATCGCGAGCAGGGTCAGCGCGGCCGCGAGCGGCAGGGGCCGGCCCGCCCCGAGCAGGTCCGCCGACGCCCCGTCGAAGGGCAGGCCGGTGAGGTCGCCGCGCAGGTGCAGGAAGACCAGCAGCGCGACCATCGAGCCGAGCGTGCAGGCCACGGCGGTGGACGTGGCGGCGACGGCGGCGAGCCGGGCGGGGCCCAGGCCGATCGCCGACAGGCCCGGACGCGGCCGGGTGGCGGGGTCGGTCCGGGCGACGGCGACGGCGAAGTGCACGGTCGCGGCGAGCGGCAGGGCGCACCAGGCCAGCCGGGTGAGGGAGACCTGGGACTCGCCGGGGTGCCCGATCGCGTACCCCAGGGCGCACAGCAGCAGGAAACCGACCCCGGCCGACGCGGCGGCGACGAGCAGCCGGCGCAGCAGCACCAGGGGGTGGGTGCCGCGGGCTAGACGGAGAGCGAGCACGCGTCGCGGCCCTCCGCTCCGTCGAGGTGCACGGAGTTGACGCGCCGGCCGTCGAGCAGGTGCGCCGTGCGGTCGGCGAGCGCCGCCACCTCCGGGTCGTGCGTGGCGAGCAGGACGGTGATGCGGTGCGACCGGGCGGCGGCGGTCAGGGTGCGCAGCACCTGGGCGCCGTCGGCGCGGTGCAGGGGTGCGGTGGGTTCGTCGGCGAACAGCAGGGACGGCATGGTGACCAGGGCGCGCGCGATGGCGACGCGCTGGCGCTGGGCCTGGAGCAGGGCGCGGGGCCGCTTGCGCGCGCAGTCGCCGGCGTCGAGCCGGTCCAGCCAGTCGAGGGCCGCGGCCTTGGCGGCCCGGCGGGAGGTGCCGCGCAGCATCAGGGGCAGGGCGGCGTTCTCCCAGGCGGTGAGCTCGGGGACCAGGCCGGGCTCGGGTCCGATCCAGCCGAAGCGGTCACGGCGCAGCCGTTCGCGCTGGAGGGGGCTCATGGTGTGGACGGGCACGCTGTTGTACCAGACCTCGCCCTCGCGGGGGACGAGCCGGCCGGACAGACAGCGCAGCAGAGTCGTTTTGCCACTTCCCCGCGGCCCGCTCACCGCCAGGATCTCGCCCTCACGCACGCCGAGGGAGACACCCTGGAGCGCGGGGGATCCGTTGTGGGAGTGGTGCAGGGCACGTGCCCAGAGCACGTCGTTGTCCGGCGGGGCCACCATGGCGTACACCTCGGTATCGGTTCTGATGTGTCGTTCCCCCGTACGTTGTTCCCCCGTACGGCGGAACGATGGTAGGGCGGATCGGTCACAGGAACCGTAGGGAGTGGCGAGGCGGCTGTCCGGACAGCACACGGCCCGGGTCCGCCCATCTCACTCGGATGGGGCAGGACCCGGGCCGCGTTCAGCCTACGATCGGACGATCACGCCGAGGGTCACAGCTTCGTCCAGGCCTCGGTGAGGGTGGCCCGGAGGATCTGCTCGATCTCGTCGAACGTGGACTGGTCGGAGACCAGCGGCGGCGCAAGCTGGATGACCGGGTCGCCGCGGTCGTCGGCCCGGCAGTACAGGCCGTTGTCGAACAGCGCCTTGGAGAGGAACCCGTACAGGACGCGCTCGGTCTCGTCGTCGTTGAACGACTCCTTGGTGACCTTGTCCTTGACGAGCTCGATGCCGTAGAAGAACCCGTTGCCGCGGACGTCGCCGACGATCGGCAGGTCGTGCAGCTTCTCCAGGGTGCCCTTGAAGGCGGACTCGTTGTCCAGGACGTGCTGGTTGAGGTTCTCGCGCTCGAAGATGTCGAGGTTGGCGAGGCCCACGGCCGCGGAGACCGGGTGGCCGCCGAAGGTGTAGCCGTGCAGGAAGGTGTTGTCACCCTTGTAGAACGGCTCCGCCAGGCGGTCGGAGATGATGCACGCGCCGATCGGGGAGTAGCCCGAGGTCATGCCCTTGGCGCAGGTGATCATGTCCGGTACGTAGTCGAACTTGTCGCACGCGAACATGGTGCCGAGGCGGCCGAAGGCGCAGATGACCTCGTCGGAGACGAGCAGCACGTCGTACCGGTCGCAGATCTCGCGCACGCGCTGGAAGTACCCTGGCGGCGGCGGGAAGCAGCCACCGGCGTTCTGCACCGGCTCCAGGAAGACCGCGGCGACGGTGTCGGGGCCCTCCATCAGGATCTGCTGCTCGATCTGGTCGGCGCACCAGCGGCCGTAGGCCTCGGGGTCGTCGCCGAAGATCGGGGCGCGGTAGATGTTGGTGTTGACCACCTTGTGCGCGCCGGGGACCAGCGGCTCGAAGGGGGCCTTCAGGCCCGGCAGGCCGGTGATGGACAGGGCGCCCTGCGGGGTGCCGTGGTAGGCGACCGCGCGGGAGATGACCTTGTGCTTGGTGGGCTTGCCCACCAGCTTGAAGTACTGCTTGGCCAGCTTCCAGGCGGTCTCGACCGCCTCGCCGCCACCGGTGGTGAAGAAGACCTTGTTCAGGTCGCCGGGCGCGTGGTGCGCGAGGCGCTCGGCGAGCTCGACGGCCTTCGGGTGGGCGTAGGACCACACCGGGAAGAAGGCGAGCTCCTGGGCCTGCTTGTAGGCGGTCTCGGCGAGCTCGGTCCGGCCGTGGCCGGCCTGGACCACGAAGAGGCCGGCGAGGCCGTCGAGGTAGCGCTTGCCCTTGTCGTCGAAGATGTAGGTGCCCTCGCCGCGGACGATGGTCGGGACGGGGCTGTTCTCGTACGACGACATGCGGGTGAAGTGCATCCACAGGTGGTCGTAGGCGGTCTTGGAGAGGTCCTTGCTCACGGCTATCGGGTTCCCCACATATAGGTCTGCTTCTTGAGCTTGAGGTAGACGAAGCTCTCGGTGGAGCGCACGCCGGGGAGTGTGCGGATGCGCTTGTTGATCACATCCAGGAGGTGGTCGTCGTCCTCGCAGACGATCTCCACCATCAGGTCGAAGGAGCCCGCGGTCATCACCACGTACTCGCACTCGGCCATGGCCGTCACCGCGTCCGCCACCTGCTCCACGTCACCCTCGACGTTGATGCCGACCATCGCCTGACGGCGGAAGCCGACGGTGAGGGGGTCGGTCACGGCGACGATCTGCATGACGCCCTGGTCGAGGAGTTTCTGGACGCGCTGGCGCACGGCCGCCTCGGACAGGCCGACGGCCTTGCCGATGGCGGCGTACGGGCGGCGCCCGTCCTCCTGGAGCTGTTCGATGATCGCCAGGGATACGGCGTCGATCGTCGGTGACGATCCGTTCCCGGCCCTGGGGTCTGCGCTTCGACTGGCCACGCCTTCACTCTGCACCGAGTCTCGTCACTCGCGCAACCCCAGATCGAGGAAATCCGTCGTTCAGGAGTTGTAATCCCACTGAATCCGAAGTTATGGAGCGTCGGCCCTGTCGGAATCGTCGCCTCAGCGACTAGGGTGGGCCTGTCCAGTACTTGGACACCTGAGTCACCGAGCACCACGAGACCGACAGGAGGGGTGGCAAGTGACCACCGAGCTGCGTCGTCTGCGCAACTACATCAACGGGGAGTTCCGGGACGCCGCCGACGGACGGACCATCGACGTGGTCAACCCGGCCACCGGCGAGGTGTACGCCACTTCTCCGCTCTCCGGGCAGGCGGACGTGGACGCCGCCATGGAGGCGGCCGCGGCCGCCTTCCCGGCCTGGCGCGACACCACGCCGGCCGAGCGCCAGAAGGTACTGCTGAAGATCGCCGACGCCTTCGAGGAGCGGGCCGAGGACCTCGTCGCGGCCGAGTCGGAGAACACCGGCAAGCCGCTGGAGCTCACCCGCACCGAAGAGGTCCCCCCGATGGTGGACCAGATCCGCTTCTTCGCGGGCGCCGCCCGGATGCTGGAGGGCAAGTCCGCCGGCGAGTACATGGAGGGCCTGACCTCGATCATCCGCCGCGAGCCGGTCGGTGTCTGCGCGCAGGTCGCCCCCTGGAACTACCCGATGATGATGGCCGTGTGGAAGTTCGCCCCGGCGCTCGCCGCCGGCAACACGGTCGTCCTCAAGCCGTCGGACACCACCCCGGCGTCCACCGTGCTGATCGCCGAGATCATCGGCTCGATCGTCCCCAAGGGCGTCTTCAACGTCATCTGCGGCGACCGCGAGACCGGCCGTGCCATGGTCGAGCACCCCACGCCCGCCATGGCGTCGATCACCGGCTCCGTACGCGCCGGCATGCAGGTCGCCGAGTCCGCCGCCAAGGACGTCAAGCGCGTCCACCTGGAGCTGGGCGGCAAGGCCCCGGTCGTGGTCTTCGAGGACACCGACATCGACAAGGCCGTCGAGGACATCTCCGTGGCCGGCTTCTTCAACGCCGGCCAGGACTGCACGGCCGCCACCCGCGTCCTGGTCCACGAGTCCATCCACGACGAGTTCGTCTCCGCCCTCGCCAAGGCCGCCGCCGGGACGAAGACCGGGCAGCCGGACGACGAGGACGTGCTCTACGGCCCGCTGAACAACGCCAACCAGCTCGTGCAGGTCAGCGGCTTCATCGACCGCCTCCCCGCCCACGCCAAGGTCGAGGCGGGCGGCCACCGGGTCGGCGACAAGGGCTACTTCTACGCCCCGACCGTCGTCTCCGGCCTCAAGCAGGACGACGAGATCATCCAGAACGAGGTCTTCGGCCCCGTCATCACGGTCCAGTCGTTCCGCGACGAGGAGCAGGCCCTGGAGTACGCCAACGGCGTCGAGTACGCCCTGGCCTCCTCCGTCTGGACCAAGGACCACGCCCGCGCGATGCGCATGTCCAAGGCCCTGGACTTCGGCTGCGTCTGGATCAACACCCACATCCCGCTGGTCGCGGAGATGCCGCACGGCGGCTTCAAGAAGTCCGGCTACGGCAAGGACCTCTCGGCGTACGGCTTCGAGGACTACACGCGCGTCAAGCACGTGATGACCTCGCTCGGCTGATCACCGCCGCACCCCGCGGGCGGGCCGGACCTCCGGCCCGCCCGCGGTCGTTCCCCCGGCGTGTGGGCCACCCGCACACGGGTACCCGGAGCGCCGACCCGGGAGGTGACATGAACGACAGGACGCCACAGGACCGCGCCCGCGAGCGCGCCGAGGAAGAGCCCGGAGCCCACTCGGGCGCCGAGCGCCAGGCCGGCCACCGCACCGTCCCCGGCACCGCGAGCGCGGCCGAGGGCTACCGCCCAGGAGAGGGCACCGAAGGCGGCGAACCGCTCAAGGGCGTGGAAGCCGACGAGGACGACGCCACCGGCCGGTAGCACCGCCGCCGGTCCCCCGCCGGTCCCCCGTCCGGCGCACCGGCGGGGGACCGGCGTCGGCCCCTGACCGGCACGGTCGTACGCTGCGGTAATGAGCGAGACCCGCGCCCTCCTGCGGCGTATACGTGTGTGGTTGGTCGTTTTCATCGTCTGCCTGGTGCTGAGCGGGGCGACGGCCTTCCCGCTCGTCACCGAGCTGCACCTGCTCCAGGACGCCCTGAACGGCTGGGCGTCCCCCGTGGCCGACGCCTTCCCCGGTCTCCAGGAATGGATCACGCGCGTGCGCGCCGGCCTCGACACCGCCGACGCGCGTTACCCGTTCCTCCTCTACGGCACGGACTGGCTCGCCTTCGCGCACCTCGTCATCGCGGTCGCCTTCTACGGTCCCTACCGCGACCCCGTACGCAACATCTGGGTGATCGAGTTCGGCATGATCGCGTGCGCCGGGATCATCCCGCTCGCCCTGATCTGCGGACCGATCCGGGGCATCCCCTTCTGGTGGTCGGTGATCGACATGTCCTTCGGGGTCTTCGGAGTCGTCCCGCTGCTGTTCGTACGCCGCCTGATCAAGCGCCTGGAGGCGCTGACCGCCCCGGTCACCGGCGTCCGGGCCCTGGTCGCCTGACGCCCCGGCGGCGCGGCGGCTACGGCTTGCGGGCCACCGCGCCGAACTGGGCCACCTCGGCCGCCGCCGCGAACCGCCAGCTCGCGCACGACACGATGCCCGGCTCCAGCACCTCCAGACCGTCCAGGAACGACGCGAACTCGGCCCGGTCGCGCGCGGTGATCGGCGGCGTGGCGTTCTTGTTCCAGAACTCCATCGCCTCGGCGTTGCCCTCGCCGCCCAGCTCCAGCGTCGGGTGCGTCAGCACCAGGTAACTCCCGGACGGCACGCCCGCCATGAGCGTCTTCACGATCGAGCGGGCCTCGTCGGTGTCCAGCACGAAGTTGAGGATGCCGAGCATCATCACCGCGACCGGCCGGTCCAGGTCCAGGACCGGCCGGACCGCCTCCAGGATCCGCTCCGGCCGGTGCGCGTCCGCGTCGATGTACTCGGTGACGCCCTCCGGCGAACCGGTGAGCAGCGCGCGGGCGTGCGTCAGGACGATCGGGTCGTTGTCGACGTACACGATCCGCGCGTCGGGCGCGACGCGCTGCGCCACCTCATGCGTGTTGTCGGCGGTCGGCAGGCCCGTGCCGATGTCCAGGAACTGCCGTACGCCCGCCTCGCCCGCCAGGTACGTCACCGCGCGGCCGAGGAACGCCCGGTCCGCGCGGGCGACTTCGCCGATGCTCGGGTACATGGCGACCACCTGGTCGCCGACCTCCCGGTCCACCGGGTAGTTGTCCTTGCCGCCGAGCCAGTAGTTCCAGACCCGGGCGTTGTGCGCGATGTCGGTGCGGATCCTGCCTGTGCTGTCCGGGCTCACGTGCGGGTTCCCTTCAGTACGGCGCTCAGCGCGTCCACGCGGTTGGTGGTGATCGAATCCACCCCGTCGGTGATCAGCCTACGCATGGTCCGTCGAGTATCGGCCGTCCAGGCCGAAACCAGCAGCCCGTTCCGGTGGACGCGCTCGGTGAGCTCCCGACCGACCAGTCCGAAGCGGTAGTTGAGCCAGCGCGGCGCCACCGCCGCCAGCAGCACCGGGCGCGGCGGCGCGAGGGTGGTCCAGGTCAGGGCGATCTCGGCGCCGGGCTCGGCGGCCCGCACCAGCAGCATGGCGGCGGCGCTGGAGCAGTAGTAGACACGGTCGCCCGCCCCGCACTCCCGTACGGCGCCGACGACGGCCCGCACCGACCGCTCGGTCGCGCCCGGCAGGTCGATCATCACCCGGTGGCCGTCGACCGCGTCGAGCGCCTCGCGCAGCGTCGGCACCCCGTCCGGGCCGGTGAGCGCGCGCAGTTCGGCCAGCGTGACCCGCTCCAGCGGGCGGTCGACGCCCCACAGCCGCTTCAGCGACTCGTCGTGGAGCAGTACCGGGACGCCGTCCCGGGTGAGCCGTACGTCCACCTCCACCGCGTCCGCGCCGCGCGCCAGCGCCGAGCGGAGCGAGGCGAGCGTGTTCTCGCGCACGCGGTACGGGTCGCCCCGGTGTCCCACGACCGTGACGGGGCGCATCAGCGGCGGAGCCACTCGGTGGTGTAGGAGTCGATCTCGGCGATGATCCGCGCCTTGCCGGCCGGGTCGAGGAACGACGCCTCCACCGCGTTCCTGGCCAGCCGGGCCACGCCCCGCTCGTCCAGCTCCAGCAGCCGGGCGGCGACCTCGTACTCGGTGTTCAGGTCGGTGCCGAACATCGGCGGGTCGTCGGAGTTGATGGTGACCAGCACTCCGGCGGCGACCATCCGCTTCACCGGGTGCTCGTCGAGGTCCAGGACCGCGCGGGTGGCGATGTTGGAGGTCGGGCACACCTCCAGCGGGATGCGGTGCTCGGCGAGGTACGCCAGCAGCTCCGGGTCCTCGGCGGCGCTGGTGCCGTGGCCGATGCGCTCGGCGCGCAGCTCGGTCAGGGCGTCCCACACGGTCTGCGGGCCGGTCGTCTCCCCGGCGTGCGGGACGGAGTGCAGCCCGGCGGCGATGGCCCGGTCGAAGTACGGCTTGAACTGCGGGCGCGGTACGCCGATCTCGGGCCCGCCCAGCCCGAACGAGACCAGGCCGTCGGGCCGCAGGTCCACCGCGAGCCGCGCGGTCTCCTCGGCCGCCTCCAGGCCCGCCTCACCGGGGATGTCGAAGCACCAGCGCAGGATCACGCCCAGCTCGGTCTCGGCGGCCACGCGGGCGTCCTCGATCGCGGCCATGAACGCCTTCTCGTCGATGCCGCGCCGGGTGGAGCTGTAGGGCGTGATGGTGAGTTCCGCGTACCGGATGTTCTGCCGGGCCATGTCGCGGGCCACCTCGTACGTCAGCAGCCGGACGTCCTCGGGTGTCCTGATCAGGTCCACCACCGACAGGTACACCTCGATGAAGTGCGCGAAGTCGGTGAAGGTGAAGTAGTCGACCAGGGCCTCGGGGTCGGTGGGGACCTTCGAGTCGGGGTGGCGGGCCGCGAGTTCGGCGACGATCCGGGGCGAGGCCGAGCCGACGTGGTGGACATGCAGTTCGGCCTTGGGCAGCCCCGCGATGAAGGGGTGCAGGTCGGTCATCGGGTCCTCCGTGTGCGCTTCGCTCGCCGGGCTGGTCAGGGATCATCGTAGGGCGGCCGTTAGCATGACCGGACACGATCGGGGAGGGCCCATGTCAGAGAAGAGCGATCACAACGATCCGTGGGCTCCGCCGGAGAGCAGGGCCCCTCAGGACCCGGTGGACTCCTACCGGCCGCCGTCGGGGGTGCACGACCAGCCGACGATGACGTCCGTGCCGGGCGCCGAGCTGCCGCCGCCCCCGATAGCCCCGGGCGGCCCCGCCCCGACTCCTCCGGGCCCGTACGGCTACCCCGCCGGCTCGTACGGCTACCCCGGCTACTACGGCACGTACGGCCAGGCCGGCTGGCAGCAGGCCCCCGCCAACGGCATGGGCGTGGCCGCGCTCGTCCTCGGCATCATCTCGGTGGTCCTGTTCTGCGCGTGGGGCCTGGGGATCGTCCTGGGCATCCTGGCGCTGATCTTCGGCATCGTGGGCCGCGGGAAGGTCCGGCGGGGCGAGGCGAACAACCACGGCATGGCCCTGGCCGGGATCATCCTGGGCGCGGTGGGAATCGTGGTGAGCGGTGCGTTCCTGGCGTTCCTGATCTGGACGGTGGTGACGGAGCAGGGCCGGGACAACTACGAGGACGAGTACGGCCACGACCCGTTCGACACGTCCCTGGTGCTTCCCCGCGCCTGACCCACCGCGCCTCCGCCTTGCCGGGTGGGTGCCCCGCCGGCCGCGAGGAGCGAGCCCGGAGGGGCGCCGCCCCGGTTCCGTTGTGCCCACAACGGGGGGCAGGGCCCGTCAGGGGTGGCGGAGGGTCGTGCGGGCCCGCATGAGGGCGAAGCCGAGGAGGTTCAGGCCCCGCCAGTGCGCGGGGGACTCCGCGCGGGGATCGTCGGCGGCCAGGCCGATGCCCCACACCCGGTCCACCGGGCTCGCCTCCACCAGCACCCGGTCGCCCGTCGACAGCAGGAACGCCCGCAGCTCCGGGTCGGCGCCGAACTTGTGCTCGCTGCCCTCGACCACCACGCGGAACCGCTCCCGCTTCCACACCGTCTCGTCGAAGCCGCGCACCAGGCGGCCCGCCTTCTTGGCGAGCGCCGGGTTCGGCGCCTCGACGGCCTGACGCTCGGCGTCCGCGTCGCCGAAGAGCCGGGCCTTGGACGCCATCATCCAGTGCTCCGCCGTCGCGTAGGTGACCCCGTCGACCGTGAACGGCGAGGGCCACCACTGGCTCAGGCAGCTCGCCCCGAGCGTGCCGTCCCGCTTCGGGGTGTGGCCCCAGAAGTGCAGGAATTTCACGCGTTCACCCCTGCTGACCTGCTCGATCAGCTCGTGCACCTTCTCCATGCACGCCAGTCTGGCAGCCGCCACGGACACTCCGTACGGAGATATCGGCGCCCACCCGACACATGGTCGACCGATTCCGTCGCGTAACCAAAAGGCAACAACGGAATCCCTTGTTGCCCGGCACCTCCTCTGTCAGGATCGGCACTCAATTCGAGCCGGGACAACGGAGAGCGTCATGGGCAACTCCTTCCAGGGACTCGACCGCTTCGCGGCCGGGGCGCAGTACATCGACGGGCGGCCGCGGCCCGGCACCTCGGGGCGTGAGCACACGGTCGTCGACCCGGCGACGGGGGAGAAGGTCCTGGCGTACGCACTGGCCTCCGCCGCCGACGTGGACGCCGCCGTGGCAGCCGCCCGGGCGGCGCTGCCCGGCTGGGCGGGCGCGACCCCGGGCGAGCGGTCGGACGCGATGCACCGGTTCGCCGCCCTGCTGGCCGAGCGGGCGGAGGACTTCGCCCACGCCGAGTCCCTCCAGTGCGGCAAGCCGATCAAGCTGACGCGGGAGTTCGACGTCCCCGGGACGGTCGACAACACCGCCTTCTTCGCGGGGGCCGCCCGCCACCTCCAGGGCCAGTCGGCGGGCGAGTACAGCGGTGACCACACCTCGTACGTCCGCCGCGAACCGATCGGCGTCATCGGCTCCATCGCCCCCTGGAACTACCCCCTCCAGATGGCCGCCTGGAAGGTCCTCCCGGCCATCGCCGCGGGCAACACCATCGTGCTCAAGCCCGCCGAGCTGACTCCCCTGACGTCCCTGATGTTCGCGCGGGCCGCCACCGACGCGGGCATCCCCGACGGCGTCGTCAATATCGTCACCGGCGCCGGCAAGGACGCCGGCGAGCACCTCGTCGGCCACCCCGACGTGGCGATGACGTCGTTCACCGGGTCCACCGCCGTCGGCAGGCGCGTCGCCGAGATCGCCACCGCCACCGTCAAGCGACTGCACCTGGAGCTCGGCGGCAAGGCCCCGTTCGTCGTCTTCGACGACGCCGACCCGGAGGCCGCCGCGCACGGCGCGGTCGCCGGCGCCCTGATCAACACCGGCCAGGACTGCACCGCCGCCACCCGCGCGTACGTCCAGCGCCCGCTGTACGACGCGTTCGTCGAGCGGGTCGCCGACCTGATGGCGAGCGTGCGCCTCGGTGACCCCTTCGACGAGAGCACCGACCTCGGCCCGCTCATCAGCCACGCCCAGCGCGACCGGGTCGCCGCCTTCGTCGACCGCGCCCGCGCCTACGCCACGGTCGTCACCGGCGGTAGCGCGCCGCGCGGCCCCGGCGCCCACTACCGGCCGACGCTGATCACCGGCGCCCCCCAGGACAGCGAGATCGTGCAGGCCGAGATCTTCGGACCGGTCCTGGTGGTGCTGCCGTTCGACAGCGACGAGGAGGGCCTGGCCCTGGCCAACGACACCCCCTACGGCCTGGCCGCCTCGGCCTGGACCCGTGACGTGTACCGCGCCGGGCGCGCCACCCGCGAGATCAAGGCGGGCTGCGTGTGGATCAACGACCACATCCCGATCATCAGCGAGATGCCGCACGGCGGCTACAAGGCGTCCGGCTTCGGAAAGGACATGTCAACCTACTCCTTCGAGGAGTACACGCAGGTCAAGCACGTGATGTACGACAACACGGCGGTCGCCCGGAAGGACTGGCACCGCACGATCTTCGGGGACCGATAGCAGCGAGAGCGCCGGGCCGCCCGACCAGCGGCCACCGCCACACCACCCGAAAGGCACAGCGCATGGAGCAGTACCAGCCCGACAGCCTCTCCGCGGCACAGCTCGCCGCGATGCGGCGCAGCCTCACGAACGGCAGGGGTGCCCTCACCCGCCGTTCCATGCTGCGCGCCACGGGCGTCGGCGCGCTCACGCTCGGCGGTCTCGCCGGCCTGAGCGCCTGTGGGATCCCGCCCGCCGCACGGGAGGGCGACGGCCCCGCCTCCACCGATTTCTCGGCCCGGGAGAAGCGGCTCAGCTTCTCCAACTGGACGCAGTACATCGACATCAGCGACGACGAGAAGCGGCGTCCGTCCCTGGAGGCGTTCACCAAGCGCACCGGCATCACGGTCACGTACACCGAGGACATCAACGACAACGTCGAGTTCTTCGGCAAGATCAAGCCGCAGCTCGCCGCGGGTCAGGACACCGGCCGCGACCTGATCTGCGTCACGGACTGGCTGGCCGCCCGGATCATCCGCCTGGGCTGGGCGCAGAAGCTCGACCAGTCGAACCTCCCCAACGCGTACGCCAACCTGTCCTCCCAGTTCCGCCGCCCCGACTGGGACCCCGGCCGCGCCCACTCGTACCCCTGGACCGGCATCTCCACGGTCATCGCGTACAACAGCAAGGCCACCGGCGGCCGCAAGGTCGACTCCGTCAGCCAGCTCCTGGACGACCCCAAACTGAAGGGCCGGGTCGCGTTCCTGTCCGAGATGCGCGACTCGGTCGGCATGACCCTGATCGACATGGGCAAGGACCCGGGCAAGTTCACCGACGCCGACTTCGACGCGGCCGTGGGCCGCCTCCAGAAGGGCGTCGACACCCAGCAGATCCGCCGGTTCACCGGCAACGACTACACCGGCGACCTCAACAAGGGCGACATCGCCGCCTGTCTCGCCTGGGCCGGTGACGTCATCCAGCTCCAGGCGGACAACCCCGACATCAAGTTCGCGATCCCGAACGCCGGTTACATCACCTCCAGCGACAACCTCCTGGTCCCCGCCAGGGCCCGGCACAAGGCCAACGCCGAGAAGCTCATCGACTACTACTACGAGCTGCCGGTCGCCGCCCGGCTCGCCGCGTACATCAACTACGTCTGCCCCGTCGAGGGCGTCCGCGAGGAACTCGCCGCGATCGACCCCGCCCTGGCGTCGAACACGCTGATCCTCCCGGACAAGGCGATGGCCGCGAAGTCCCGCGCCTTCCGCTCCCTGAGCAGCGCGGAGGAGACGGCGTACGAGGAGAAGTTCGCCAAGCTCATCGGCGCCTGAGCCACCGCCCTCGCCCACCCCTCGACACCCCCTGGGATCGCGAACCCATGACTGACAGCACGAACACCGGTGGCGACGTCCGTCTCTCCGGCATCAGCAAGACCTACGGCTCCTTCACCGCCGTCCACCCCCTCGACCTGACCGTCCCGCAGGGTTCCTTCTTCGCCCTCCTCGGCGCCTCCGGCTGCGGCAAGACCACCACCCTGCGCATGATCGCCGGACTGGAGGAGCCCTCCACGGGCACCGTCTTCCTGGGCGACAGGGACGTCACGGACCTGCCCCCGTACAAGAGGCCCGTCAACACCGTCTTCCAGTCGTACGCCCTCTTCCCGCACCTGGACATCTACGAGAACATCGCCTTCGGCCTCCGCCGGCGCGGCGTCACCTCGGTGAAGAAGCAGGTCGGCGAGATGCTCGACCTGGTGCAGCTCGGTGACAAGGCGCGCCACAAGCCGCACCAGCTCTCCGGCGGCCAGCAGCAGCGCGTCGCCGTCGCCCGCGCGCTGATCAACCACCCCCAGGTGCTCCTCCTCGACGAGCCGCTCGGCGCCCTCGACCTCAAGCTGCGCCGCCAGATGCAGCTCGAGCTCAAGCGCATCCAGACCGAGGTCGGCATCACCTTCGTCCACGTCACCCACGACCAGGAGGAGGCCATGACCATGGCCGACACGGTCGCGGTGATGAACGGCGGCCGGGTCGAGCAGCTCGGCGCGCCCGCCGACCTCTACGACAACCCGCGCACCACCTTCGTCGCCAACTTCCTCGGCACGTCCAACCTGATCGAGGCCGAGGTCGTCGAGGCCGCCTCGGACGTCGTCGTCACGGCCGGCGGCGGCACGCTGCGGCTGCCCGCCGACCGGTGCGCGGCCCCGACCACGAGCGGCGGCAAGCTGCTGGTGGGCATCCGCCCGGAGAAGATCGCGCTCGCGCACGCCGACGACGCGGGCACGATCGCCGACGGGCGCAACAGGGTCACCGGCCGGATCGTCGACGCCTCCTTCATCGGGGTCTCCACCCAGTACGTGGTGGACAGCCCGGCCGGCGCGGCCCTCCAGGTGTACGAGCAGAACGTCGAGCGCGACTCCCGCCTCGCCCCCGGCGCCGAGGTCGTCCTGCACTGGAACCCGGCGCACACCTTCGGCCTGGACGCGGCGCAGTCCATGCTCGCGGGGACCGTGGACGACGCGGGCGCGGACAAGGTGGAGGACGCCGCGTGACGATCACCGACACCCCCCGGGCCCCCGAGGCCCCCGAGGCCCCCGAGGCACCACCGGCCGTGCGCAAGCCGGCCACGCGCAAGCGGATCGTGCCCTACTGGCTGCTGCTGCCCGGCATCCTCTGGCTGCTGGTCTTCTTCGCGCTGCCGATGGTCTACCAGGCCTCCACCTCGGTGCAGACCGGCTCCCTGGAGCAGGGCTTCCAGGTGACCTGGCACTTCCAGACCTACTGGGAGGCCTTCACCGAGTACTGGCCGCAGTTCGTCCGGTCCCTGCTGTACGCCGGCACCGCCACGGTCATGTGCCTGCTGCTGGGCTACCCGCTCGCGTACCTGATCGCCTTCAAGGCGGGCCGCTGGCGCAACCTGCTGCTGGTCCTCGTCATCGCGCCGTTCTTCACCAGCTTCCTCATCCGTACGCTGGCCTGGAAGACGATCCTCGCGGACGGCGGCGCCGTCGTCGGCGCGCTGGACGCCCTGCACGTCCTGGACGTCACCGGCTGGCTGGGCTGGACCCAGGGGGACCGCGTCCTGGCCACGCCCATGGCGGTCGTCTGCGGCCTCACGTACAACTTCCTGCCGTTCATGATCCTGCCGCTGTACACCTCGCTGGAGCGGATCGACGGACGGCTGCACGAGGCGGCCAAGGACCTGTACGCCTCCCCGGCGACCACCTTCCGCAAGGTGACGTTCCCGCTGTCCATGCCGGGCGTCGTGTCGGGCACGCTGCTGACCTTCATCCCGGCGAGCGGCGACTACGTCAACGCCGAACTGCTCGGCTCGACCGACACCAAGATGGTCGGCAACGTCATCCAGTCGCAGTTCCTCCGGGTGCTGGACTACCCGACGGCGGCCGCGCTGTCCTTCATCCTGATGGCCATCGTGCTGATCATGGTCACCGTCTACATCCGCCGGGCCGGAACGGAGGACCTCGTCTGATGCGCTGGCTCCGCAAGAACCTCGTCGTCGTCGCGGGTCTGCTGACCCTCGCCTACATGCTCCTGCCGAACGTCGTCGTCATGGTGTTCTCGTTCAACAAGCCGGCGGGACGCTTCAACTACTCCTGGCGGGAGTTCTCCACCGACGCCTGGCAGGACCCGTGCGGAGTGGCCGACCTGTGCGGCTCGCTCGCGCTGTCGCTCCAGATCGCCGCCTGGGCGACGCTCGGCGCCACCGCCCTCGGCACCATGATCGCCTTCGCGCTGGTCCGCTACCGCTTCCGGGCGCGCGGCGCGATCAACTCGCTGATCTTCCTGCCGATGGCCATGCCCGAGGTCGTCATGGCCGCGTCCCTGCTCACGCTGTTCCTGAACATGGGCGCCCGGCTCGGCTTCTGGACGGTCCTCATCGCGCACATCATGTTCTGTCTGAGCTTCGTCGTGACGGCGGTCAAGGCCCGGGTCATGTCCATGGACCCCCGCCTGGAGGAGGCCGCCAGGGACCTGTACGCGGGGCCCGTGCAGACCTTCCTCAGGGTCACCCTGCCCATCGCCGCCCCCGGTATCGCGGCCGGCGCGCTCCTCGCCTTCGCGCTGTCGTTCGACGACTTCATCATCACCAACTTCAACGCGGGCTCGACCGTCACCTTCCCCATGTTCGTGTGGGGTTCGGCGCAGCGCGGCACGCCCGTCCAGATCAACGTCATCGGTACGGCGATGTTCGTCATCGCGGTCCTGGTGGTCGTCGTCGGCCAGGTCGCGGCCGGCCGGCGCAAGCGTACGCACGTCTCATGAGTCATTGAGGGAGTTGGAAGCCATGGCCCCAGGTGCCATGCGTAGTGCCGCACGATCACTCTCGGACGCCCAGCCCGTCCCCTTCTGGCTGGAAGACCCCGGCAAGCCCGGCGCGCTGCCCGCCCTCACCGGCACCGAGCACTGTGACCTGCTCGTCGTCGGCGGCGGCTACAGCGGACTGTGGACCGCGCTTCTCGCCAAGGAGCGGGACCCCGGACGGGACGTCGTGCTCATCGAGGGCCGGGAGGCGGGCTGGGCCGCCTCCGGCCGCAACGGCGGCTTCTGCGCCGCCTCCCTCACCCACGGCTTCGGCAACGGCCTCGCCCGCTGGCCGGACGAGCTGGCCACGCTGGAGGACATGGGGATCCGGAACCTCGACGCCATCGAGGCGGCCATCGCAGCCCACGGCATCGACTGCGACTTCGAGCGCACCGGCGAGATCGACGTCGCCACGGAACCCCACCAGGTGGAGGAGCTGCGCGAGGTGTACGAGCAGGCCGGCCGCCTCGGTCTCGCCGGCCACCTGGAGCTCCTCGACCGGGACGCCGTGCGCGCCCAGGTCGACTCGCCCACCTTCCTGGGCGGGCTGTGGGACCGGCGTGGCGTCGCCATGCTCCACCCGGCCAAGCTGGCGTGGGGCCTCAAGCGGGCCTGCGTCGACCTGGGCGTGCGCGTGTACGAGAACACCCGGGGCCTGGAACTCGCCAGGGCGGGCGCCGGGATGGCGGTGCGCACGCCCTACGGACGGGTCCTCGCCCGAAGGGTCGCCCTCGGCACCAACGTCTTCCCGTCCCTGGTCAAGCGGGTCCGCGCCTATACGGTGCCGGTCTACGACTACGCGCTGATGACCGAGCCGCTGACGGACGGACAGCTCGACGCCATCGGCTGGAAGAACCGCCAGGGGCTCGGCGACAGCGCCAACCAGTTCCACTACTTCCGGCTCTCCGCCGACAACCGCATCCTGTGGGGCGGTTACGACGCCATCTATTCGTTCGGCGGGCGCGTCAGCCCCGAGCGCGACGACCGTCCCGAGACGTACCTCAAGCTCGCCGAGCACTTCTTCACCTGCTTCCCGCAGTTGGAGGGCCTCCGGTTCAGCCACGCCTGGGGCGGCGCCATCGACACCTGCTCCCGGTTCTCGGCGTTCTTCGGCACCGCCCACGCGGGGCGGGTCGCGTACGCGGCGGGCTTCACGGGCCTCGGCGTGGGCGCGACCCGGTTCGGCGCGGACGTGATGCTCGACCTGCTGGCGGGCGAGCGGACCGAGCGCACCGAGCTGGAGATGGTGCGCACCAAGCCGCTGCCGTTCCCGCCGGAGCCGATCGCCTGGGCGGGCATCGGGCTCACCAAGTGGTCGCTGGCCCGGGCCGACGCCCGGGGCGGCCGCCGGAACCTGTGGTTGAAGGCGATGGACCGCCTGGGGCTCGGCTTCGACAGCTGACAGTCGACGGCTGACAGTCGACGGCTCGGGCCGCTCCGACGGCTCGGGCGGCTCCGACCGCTCCGGCCGCCGGCCGTGCGGTCGCCGTCCGGCCCTGTGCGCCGGGTGTGCGCCCCCGTTCCCGGTTTCACCACCCTGGTGCGGGCCGTTCCCGCGTAATGATCCGCATCCGCCCGCGTCCCTCCACGTGAACGCTCTGTCCGAAGGGCAGGCACGGAACGGACGCGAAAGGCGGCGGGCGATGACAGGTACGGGGGCCAGGGCCGCGGTGCAATGGCTGGCAGCGGTGGCGCCGGACCCCGACGCCTGCCGGTGGGCCTGGGAGCGCAGCATCCTCGGGGTGGCGCTCCTGCCCGCCGGCAGGCACTGGGACGTGCTGATCACCCCGGCCGAGCTCGGCCTCGCCACCCTCGACGTGATGAGCCGGCTCGTCGGCCGGCCCGGCCCGGTGCTGGCCGACGTGGGCGACGCGCGCCTGGGCTTCTTCGTACCCGTGGGCACCGCCGCGCGCTGGGTCGGCACCGGGACGCGGGCGGCCGGCCGCGGCACCTGGATCGCCGTCCCGCACCCGGGCCGGGTGACGGGCGGGGCGCGCTGGCTGGTGGTGCCCGACGGCAGCGGCACCCTCAACGACCCCGCGCTGCTGGAGCGGGCGATGCACGAGGCGGCCGCTCACCTGGTACGGCGTCAGGCAGGCTGAACCCGACGGGCGGTGCGGTGCCGGAGACCTTGACAACCCGATTGGTCCATACCAAGTTGTGCGGCGCTCCACCCGATTCCCCACCCCCGGAGGCAGTTGTGGACCGCACCTCCCTCGGACCCGTCGCCGCGTCCGCCGCGGCGGCCCTGCTGGCCCTCGGCGGGCTCACCGCCACCGCACCCCCCGCCACCGCCGCGCCCGCCCCCGCCCGCGCCGCCGCCGCCGACACCGAACTGGCGCGCAACGGCGGCTTCGAGGCGGGCCTCGACGGCTGGAGCTGCACGGCGGGCAGCGGTGCCGTCGTCGCCTCACCGGTGCACGGCGGCACCGGGGCCCTCCGGGCCACCCCGTCCGGCGCCGACAACGCCCGGTGCTCGCAGACGATCGCCGTCCAGCCGGACTCCGCGTACACGCTCAGCGGCTGGGTGCGCGGGAGCCACGTCTACCTGGGCGCCACCGGCACCGGCACGAGCGACGTCTCCACCTGGACCGCGTCCGCGCCCGACTGGCAGCGTCTGACCACCACCTTCCGCACCGGCCCGGGCACCCGCTCGGTCACCGTGCACACCCACGGCTGGTACGGGACCGGCGCCTACCACGCGGACGACGTCTCCCTGCTGGGGCCGGGCGGCGATCCCCTCCAGGTCCCGGCCGCGCCCACGGGCCTGACCGCCGGCACCCCGGCCTCGACCGCCGTGCCGCTCACCTGGTCCCCCGTCAGCGGCGCGACCGCCTACCACGTCTACCGCGGCGGAGTCAGGGCCCTCACGGTGACCGGCACCTCGGCCACCGTCACCGGGCTCACGCCCGCGACCCCGTACGCCTTCCAGGTGACGGCCGCCAACGCCGCGGGCGAGTCCGCCCGCTCGGCCACCGTCACCGCCACGACCGCGCCGGGCGGCACCACCCCGCCCGGCCAGGGCCTGCCCGCCCACGCCCTCGTCGGCTACCTGCACGCGAGCTTCGCCAACGGCTCCGGCTACACCCGGATGGCCGACGTCCCCGACTCCTGGGACGTCATCGACCTCGCCTTCGGCGAACCGACCTCCGTGACCTCCGGCGACATCCGCTTCCGCCTCTGCCCGGTCGCCGAGTGCCCGAACGCCGAGCCGGCCGCCGACTTCAAGGCCGCCATCAGGGCGAAGCAGGCCGCGGGCAAGAAGGTGCTGATCTCGATCGGCGGCCAGAACGGCCAGGTCCAGCTCTCCACCACCGCCGCCCGGGACGCCTTCGTCTCCTCCGTCTCAGGGATCATCGACGAGTACGGCCTCGACGGCCTCGACATCGACTTCGAGGGCCACTCGCTGTCGCTGAACACCGGCGACACCGACTTCCGCAACCCCACCACCCCGGTCGTCGTCCACCTGATCTCGGCGCTGCGGACGCTCAAGGCGAAGTACGGCCCCGGCTTCGTGCTGACCATGGCGCCCGAGACCTTTTTCGTGCAACTGGGGTACCAGTTCTACGGTTCGGGCCCCTGGGGCGGCCAGGACCCCCGCGCCGGCGCCTACCTGCCCGTCATCCACGCCCTGCGCGACGACCTGACCCTGCTCCATGTCCAGAACTACAACTCGGGGCCGATCATGGGTCTGGACGGCCAGTACCACTCCATGGGCACCGCCGACTTCCCCATCGCCATGACCGACATGCTCCTCACCGGCTTCCCGGTGGCGGGCGACGCGGACCGGTTCTTCCCGGCCCTCCGGCCCGAGCAGGTCGCCCTCGGCCTCCCGGCCTCCCCGCAGGCGGGCAACGGCCACATCGCGCCCGCCGAGGTGACCAGGGCGCTGGACTGCCTCACGCGCACGGTCGGCTGCGGCGCGTACCGGACCCACGGGGCCTGGCCCGGCCTGCGCGGACTGATGACCTGGTCGGTCAACTGGGACCGGTTCGGCGGCGGGGAGTTCGCCAGGAACTTCGACGCGTACCGATGGAGCTGAACAGGCACACGCTGGCCACCACGTCCAGCGGCCAGTGGTAGCCGCGCAGCACCAGTCCGATGCCCGTCGCCACCGTGAGCAGCACGGCGACGGGCATCAGGCGCCGGTGCACCAGCAGGGCCGCGCCGCAGTACGCCACCAGGGCGGTCGCGGTGTGCCCGGACGGGTAGTAGCCGGTCGCGTCGGTGAGCGGTCCGGGCCGGTCCACGAGCAGTTTCAGCGGGACGACCAGGATCGGTACCAGCGCCATGGCCAGCCCCGCGTACAGCGCCTGGACCCGCCGGCCGCGCCACACCGCGTACGCGGCCGCGGCGGCGAGCACGGGCAGGGCGACCGGCATGCCGCCGAGGTCGGCCAGCAGTTCGGCCAGGGGAGTGGGAGCGCGGCCGATCAGGGCGTGGCCGAGCCGCTCGTCCAGGCGGGCGAGCGGCCCGTGGACCAGGACCTGCCAGGTGAGGACGGCGAAGAGGGCCAGGAGCCCGGCGCGGAGGAGGAGAGCCGGCCGCCCCGGAACAGGGGGGGTGGTTCCGGGGCGGCCGGCAGGACCGGTGCGCCGCGCGCCCCGGGGGGTGTGGGGCGGGCGACCGTCCGATCGGTGAGGAGATCCGGAGCCAGAAGCTCCGGTGGTGTGCGCGAAGGCACGGCCAGGACGAGGCTGGGGAGGCTCCGTCCCGCAGTCGTCCGCGGTTCCCCGCGGACGGGGTGTTTCTCTCATCTGCAGAAACCGTACGGCAGGAAACGGGGGGACCGACAGCCGGATCTCCATCCCGCCATCGGCCCCCCACGGGTTCTTCACATACGGTCGCGCTGCGTCATGCCCGGGCTCACGCCTGGGCGCGCACGCGCGCTCAGATGGCGGCGAACGCGCTCTCGATGACGTCGAGGCCCTCGTTGAGCAGGTCCTCGCCGATCACCAGCGGCGGCAGGAAGCGCAGCACGTTGCCGTAGGTGCCACAGGTCAGGACCAGGACGCCCTCGGCGTGGCAGGCCTTGGCGAGCGCGCCCGCGGCCTCCGGGTTCGGCTCCTTGGTCGCCGGGTCCTTGACCAGCTCGATCGCGATCATGGCACCGCGGCCGCGGATGTCGCCGATGATCTCGTACTTCTCCTGCATGGCAGCGAGGCGGCCCTTCATGACCTCCTCGATGCGCTTGGCCTTGCCGTTGAGGTCGAGCTCCTTCATCGTCTCGATCGCGCCCAGCGCGCCGGCGCAGGCCACCGGGTTGCCGCCGTAGGTGCCGCCCAGGCCACCGCCGTGCACGGAGTCCATGATCTCGGCGCGGCCGGTGACGGCGGCGAGCGGCAGACCGCCCGCGATGCCCTTGGCGGTGGTGATCAGGTCCGGGACGACGCCCTCGTCCTCGCACGCGAACCACTGGCCGGTGCGGCAGAAGCCCGACTGGATCTCGTCCGCGACGAAGACGATGCCGTTGTCGTTGGAGAACTTCTGGATCGCCGGCAGGAAGCCCTTGGCCGGCTCGATGAAGCCGCCCTCACCGAGCACCGGCTCGATGATGATCGCGGCGACGTTCTCGGCACCGATCTGCTTGGTGATCTGGTCGATCGCCTGGGCGGCGGCCTCGGGGCCGCAGTTCTCGGGCCCGGTCGGCCAGCGGTAGCCGTAGGCCACCGGCACGCGGTAGACCTCGGGCGCGAACGGGCCGAAGCCGTGCTTGTACGGCATGTTCTTGGCGGTCAGCGCCATCGTGAGGTTCGTACGGCCGTGGTAGCCGTGGTCGAAGACGACGACGGCCTGGCGCTTGGTGTACGACCGGGCGATCTTGACCGCGTTCTCGACGGCCTCGGCGCCGCTGTTGAACAGCGCGGACTTCTTGGCGTGGTCGCCCGGGGTCAGCTCGGCCAGCGCCTCGCAGACCTCGACGTACCCCTCGTACGGGGTGACCATGAAACAGGTGTGGGTGAACTGCTCCAGCTGGGCGCTCGCCCGGCGCACGACGGCCTCGGCGGAGGCGCCCACGGAGGTCACGGCGATACCGGAACCGAAGTCGATCAGGCGGTTGCCGTCGACGTCCTCGATCACGCCGCCGCCGGCGCGGGTCGTGAAGACCGGCAGCACGGAGCCCACGCCGCCCGCGACCGCGGACAGACGGCGGGCCTGAAGCTCCTGCGACTTCGGGCCGGGGATGGCGGTGACGACGCGGCGCTCCTGCGGGATTTCGGTCATGCGGGGCTCCTGGGGTGGGGTCTTTCGGACGCTACTTCTCTTTCTTCCGCAGGCTAGGCGGGGTGGAGGGGGGTGGGCATGCTCCGTTCGGGAGTGGTCGGGCCCGTGTCCTTGTCCGGGACGGACATAGCCGCCCCCGGCGGCCCGCCGCTCCGGAGTTGTCCACAGGTCGGTGAACCGCCGGGACCGGACGGCTAGATTGACGGGGGCACAGACATGCGGGACCTGGCTGGTCAGGGGGCAGGGGTTCGATGGACACCGACGGTACGTACGAGGCACGGCGGGGCCACGTGGCGAAGCCGCCCGTTCCGCCGCCGCCCCGGCACGCCCCGGCACCCGCCGGGGGCGGCACCGCCCAGTGGCTGCGCACGCCCCGGCCCCCGGCCGAGCCCGGCGTGTGGCGGTTCGGGCACCGCCCGCGCCCGGCGGAGGAGCCGGAGGCGGTGCCCGCCCGGCGGCTGTTCGCCGGCGCCCTGATCGCGCTGCTCAGCGGCTGGCTGCTGTGGTCGCTGCTCTGGAACGGGTACCTGGGCTACTACTGGCTCTGGCCGCTGCTGGCGTTCACCCCCGACGAGTGGCGCTCGGAGCCGGACACCTGGGCCGCGGCCAGCTATGTGTACTACGCCCTCGTCGGCGGTGGCCTCCTGGTGTTCTTCGCCCGCGTCGGGCACGTCCCCGAGATCTGGCGCCGGTACGCGGGGAAGAAGGACGCCCCGCCCCCGCCGCCGCCCCCGGACGCGGACCCCGCCGACTGGCCCGAGCTGCGGGAGGCCGGGCTCACCGACGCGGCGGCCCGGCTCGCCGAGGCCACCCGGTCCGGTGCCCTGCGGGACGTGGACTACGCCCGCATCCGGCGGGCCTGGCAGGGCGTGCGGACCCATCCGGACCGGCTCGCCGCCTTCACCGACGCCGTGCGGGCCCACGGCCCGGCCGCCTGCGCGCACCCCTCGGGCGTCCGGGACCTGCCGGTCCGCACCGCCGCGCACGACCTGGCCACCGCCCAGGTGCGGATCGGCACCGCGGCCGACCACCCGCGCAACCCGTACGCCCGCCGGACGACCGGGGTCGCCCTGGAGCCCGCCGTGCTCGGCACCTCGCTGCTGGCGGTCGGGCCCGCCGGGTCGGGCAAGACGGTCCGGCTGGTCCGCCCGGTGGTGGAGTCCCTGTGCCTCCAGGCCCTCGCCAACCGCGCCGCCGTGGTCGCCGTGACCGCGCACGGCTCGGCCCTCGCCCCCGACCAGGCCTTCGACGTGATCGTCTCCGTGGGGCGCCCGGACTCCACGCACGACCTGGACCTCTACGGCGGGGCGGACGACCCCGACGAGGCCGCCCGGATGCTGGCCGAGGCCCTCGTGGGCGACCTCGTCCCCGACAGCCGCCGCGCCGCCACCGCGGTCGCCCAGCTCATCGGCCCCTACCGCGCGGCGCACGGCCACTTCCCCGCCGTGCCGGAGCTGCGGGAGCTGCTGGGCGGGGCGCCCGGGGCGCTGGCCGAGCTGCGCGCGGCCGTGTCCGGCGACCCGGCGCAGCTCCGCGAGCTGGACGCCCGGGAGCGGCAGGCCGAGCGGGGCGACGACATCGGGGTGCTGCTGGCGGAGCGGATCGCGTTCC
Source organism: Streptomyces sp. NPDC016309 (assembly GCF_043077235.1). Classification (NCBI taxonomy): domain Bacteria; kingdom Bacillati; phylum Actinomycetota; class Actinomycetes; order Kitasatosporales; family Streptomycetaceae; genus Streptomyces; species Streptomyces sp. NPDC016309. The sequence goes on from NZ_JBIBSG010000013.1 coordinate 117,059, forward strand.
TGGACCGGCCCGCGTTCGCCCGGTTCTTCCGCACCGACGCGGAGGGGCGCCGGTTGTCGCTGCGGGCCGTGGAGCACCCGCTGCGGGTGCGCGTCGACCTGCCGGAGCGCGGGCACGCCGAGGCGTCCCGGATCGTGGCGCGGCTGCTGCTGGCGCAGTTCACCGAGGCCGCGCTGGGCCGGGCGGACCGGTCGCTCTTCGCCTGTCTGGTCCTGGACGACGCCACGTACACGGTGACCGCCGACTCCGTGCGTGCCGTCCAGCGGCTGCGCTCGGCGCACGCGGGCGTCGTACTGGCGCTGCGAACCCTGGAGGACGTGCCGGAGGCGCTGCGCGGGCCGCTGCTCGGCGCGGTGGGGTGCAGGATGGCGTTCGCCGGGATCGCCCCCTGGGACGGCGGGCGGTTCGCCGAGACCTGGGGCACCGAATGGGTGCAGACGCGTGACGTGACCAACCGGCAGATCATCTCCGACGAGCCGCTCACCAAGGCCCTGCACTTCCTGCGCCGCCTGGTCACCGGCAAGGCGGCCACGGCCGAGGCGGTGACGGTGCGGGAGGTCGAGCGGCAGCGCTGGTCGGCCTCCGACCTCGCGCACGCGGTGCCGCCCGGGCATGCCGTACTGTCCCTGACGGGCGTACGGGGGGAACATGTCCCTCCGCTTCTGGTCGACCTGCGGACCTGAGCCGCCCCCGAGGGGGCCTGACGTGACATGACAACCTGGCAGACTTGAAGGGTGTCGTTCATACGGGACGGCGAAGTTCCCCCGTACCTCGTCCGTGCGCCCTCCGCGCGTCCCCTCCCGAAAGACCGACGGTCATCGCCATGCCGCTCACGCTCGCCTCGCTCGTCCAGCACTCGGCGCTGAAACTCACCGTCCGCGCCGGGGAGGACCGCCTCGACACGCCCGTGCGCTGGGCGCACGTCAGCGAGCTCGCCGACCCGGTTCCGTACATGGAGGGCGGTGAGCTGCTCATGGTCACCGCGATGAAGCTGGACGCGGAGAACCCCGAGGCCATGCGCCGTTACATCAAGCGGCTCTCCGAGGCCGGGGTGGTCGGGCTCGGCTTCGCGGTGGGCGTCAACTACGACGAGACCCCGCAGGCGCTGGTGGACGCCGCCCGCGAGGAGGGCCTGCCGCTGCTGGAGGTCCCGCGCCGCACCCCGTTCCTCGCCATCTCCAAGGCGGTCTCGGCGGCGGTCGCCGCGGACCAGTACCGGGCCGTGACGGCCGGGTTCGAGGCGCAGCGGGAGATGACCCGGGCCGCCCTCGCCGAGGGTCCGGCCGCGGTGGTGACCCGGCTGGCCGCCCACGTGGACGGCTGGGCCGCGCTCTACGACGCCTCCGGCGCCGTACTGGCTGCGGCGCCCGAGTGGGCGGCGCGCCGGGCGGCACGGCTCATTCCTGACGTGCAGCGGCTCCGGGAACGGGCCGCGCCCGCGAGCGCGGTGGTCGGCGGCACCGACGACCGGGTCGAACTCCAGTCGCTCGGCAGCGGGCGGCGGGTGCGCGGCGCGCTGGCCGTGGGCACGGGCGCCCCGCTCGGCACGGCGGAACGTTACGCCGTCCATTCGGCCATTGCGCTGCTGACGCTCACCACCGAGCGGTCCCGCTCGCTCCAGGCGGCCGAGCAGCGGCTCGGCGCGGCGGTGCTGCGCATGATGCTGTCCGGTGAGCCCGACCACGCCAGGGCGGTGGCCGGCGACCTGTACGGAGGGCTGCTGGACGCCCCGTTCCGGCTGCTGATCGCCGAAGCCGCGACGGCGGAGCGGGACCCGGCCGCCGAGGCGCCGCTGCCCGCGCTCGCCGAGACCCTGGAGGCGGCGGCCGCGCGTACCGGCGAGGCGGTCCTGACCGTGCCGGAGGGGGAGGAGCGGCTGGTGGTGCTGGCCGGGGACGGGGGTGCCGTGGCCGGGGCGTGCGAGGGGTACGCGGAGAAGGAGGCCGAGGAGGCGGGCGTGGTGATAGGCCTGTCGGCCCCGGCCGGCCCCATCGCGGCCGCCGCCGCGTACAAGCAGGCCGAGCAGGCCCTGTCCGTGGCCCGCCGGCGCGGCCGTGCCCTGGTCGAGCACGAGGAGCTGGCGGCCGGCTCGGTCCTGCCGCTGCTCGCGGACGACGCCGTGCGCGCCTTCGCCGACGGCCTGCTCCGCGCCCTGTACGAGCACGACGCGACCGGCCGCGGCGACCTGGTCGCCTCCCTGCGCGCCTGGCTCTCCCGCCACGGACAGTGGGACGCGGCGGCGGCCGACCTGGGCGTCCACCGGCACACGCTGCGCTACCGGATGCGCCGCGTCGAGGAGATCCTGGGCCGCTCACTGGACGACCCGGACGTCCGTATGGAGCTGTGGCTGGCCCTCAAGGCCACCGGCGACACCCCCGCCCCCTGAGCCCGGGGGCGAGGCCGGCCCATGCGGTCGCTTGTGCTGGGCGAGCGACTGCCGCGACGAGTGGGCTGGGCCGGTTCTAGGCTCAGTGCGTGAAGATCACTGTGCGGTCAGCGGTTGAGGCGGACCTGTCAGCGGTGCTGACGCTCCACAGCGAGTTGAACCCGGACGATGCCCCCTTGCCCCGGACGTCCGCGGAGGCCATCTGGGCAGCCATATCAAGGCAACAGGGACGGACGATCCTGGTGGCCGATGCGGGCGGCACCGTGGCCGGAACGGCGGATTGCATCGTCCTCCCGAACCTCACGCGCGGCGGCCGGGCCATCCTGTTCGTGGAGAACGTCGTGGTGGCCGGTTCGTTCCAGCGGCGGGGTGTCGGCCGTCGGCTGATGGAGGCCGCCGTCCGGCTCGGTGAGTCGGCCGGCTGCTACAAGGTCCAGCTCCTGGCGGCGGATGACGAGTACGTCCACACCTTCTACGAAGCGTGCGGTTTCACCTCCCAGGCCGAGGGCTTCCGCCGCTACCTCCCGCAGGCGCCTCGCCGTTGAGGCCGGCGCGACTCCATCGGCCCGGCCCCCGGCGCTGCGTCACGGTGGCCGGCCGCGTCCCGCGCGTACCGTCGACGCGGGCGTACCGTCGATGGCCGTGGCGCGGACGTTGTCGCAAAACCGCCCCTTCGGCAGGGGATCCTGCCCGAAGTCGGGCAGGATCCTTGCCGTTCCGTCGAGCGGATCCATACTCTCCGGTGCATGACAAGCCGCGCCGCAGACCCGAACCCCGCCAGTCCCTCCAGCCCCTCCGGCCCCGCCCTCGACGGGCCCGCCGCCCCCGCCCCCGGCGCCCCCGAGGACGGCCACCCCAAGGCGCCCGTCCGGCGCATCACCGGCGCCGTGTGGGCCGCGCTGGCGATCGTGTACGTGGTGTGGGGCTCCACCTACCTCGGCATCCGCGTCGTCGTCGAGAGCATGCCGCCCTTCCTCTCCGCCGGCGCCCGGTTCGTCGTCGCCGGTCTCCTCCTCGCCGCGCTGCTGGCCTGGCGCAAGGGCATCGGCGTGCTGCGGGTGGACGGCCGGCAGCTGGCGTCCGCCGCCACGGTCGGCCTGCTCCTGCTCCTCGGCGGCAACGGGTTCGTCGTCCTCGCCGAGACGTCCGTCCCCTCCGGCCTCGCCGCCCTGCTCGTCGCGGTCGTCCCCGCCTGGGTCGTCCTGCTGCGCACCGTGTCCGGCGACCGCCCCGGCCCCGGCGCGTACGCCGGCGTCCTCCTCGGCCTGGCCGGACTCGCCGTCCTCACCCTCCCCGGACTCAGCGGCGAGGTGCGGATCGGCGGCGTGCTCACCGTGGTCGTGGCGTCCGTCCTGTGGTCCGTCGGGTCCTTCTCCGCCTCCCGCATACCGATGCCGGCCAACCCCTTCACCGCCAGCGCCTACGAGATGGTCGCCGGCGGCCTGGGCTGCCTGCTCCTCGGCCTCCTCCGCGGGGAGCACCACGGCCTGGACCCGGCCGCCGTCTCCGCCCGCTCCTGGACCGCCTTCGGCTACCTCGTCCTGTTCGGTTCGCTGCTCGCCTTCACCGCGTACGCCTGGCTGCTCCAGTCCGCCCCGCTCTCCCTCGTCGCCACCTACGCCTACGTCAACCCCGTTGTCGCCGTCGCCCTCGGTGCCCTGATCCTCGGCGAGGCTGTGACCTGGCCCATCGCCCTCGGCGGCGCCGTGGTCGTGGCGGGGGTGTGCCTGATCGTCAGTACGGAACGGCGAAACTGATCCCCGGAACCACTCCATCCCGGACAAGCGACCGCGCGCCTGACCGGCCCTACCGTGTGAGCAGAGGAACCCCCCACCCCGCACAGCTTCGAAAGGGCCGGATCCACTCATGACTGCCACCGCCTTCTGGCTCGCCGGCCGCCAGGCCACCGGCGAGACCACCTTCGACGTCACCTCCCCGTGGGACGGCCGCACCGTCGGTCAGGTGAGCGTGCCCACCGAGGCCCAGGTCGAAGAGGCCGTGGCCGCCGCCCACGCGGTCGTCGACGAGTTCGCCGCCACCCCGGCCCACGTCCGCGCCGCCGCCCTCGACCACGTGTCGAAGCGGCTCGCCGAGCGCACCGAGGAGATCGCCCGGCTGATCTCCGCCGAGAACGGCAAGCCCATCAAGTGGGCCCGCGGCGAGGTCGGCCGCGCCGTCTCCGTCTTCCGGTTCGCCGCCGAGGAGGCCCGCCGCTTCAACGGCGGCGACGCCCAGCGCCTGGACACCGACGCCGGCGGCACCGGCCGCCTCGGCCTGACCCGCCGCTTCCCCAAGGGCGTCGTCCTCGGCATCGCGCCCTTCAACTTCCCGCTGAACCTGTGCGCCCACAAGGTCGCCCCGGCCATCGCCGTCGGCGCCCCCATCATCCTCAAGCCCGCCCCGGCCACCCCGCTCTCCGGCCTGATCCTCGGTGAGCTGCTGGCCGAGACCGACCTGCCGGCCGGTTCCTGGTCGATCCTGCCGGTGACCAACGAGCGCATGCCCGCCCTGGTCAAGGACGAGCGCCTGCCGGTCATCTCCTTCACCGGCTCCGACACCGTCGGCTACGCCATCCAGGAGTCCGTGCCGCACAAGCACTGCACCCTGGAGCTGGGCGGCAACGCCGCCGCCGTCGTCCTCGGCGACTGGTCCTCCGAGGAGGACCTGGACTGGGCGGCGACCCGCATCGCCACCTTCTCCAACTACCAGGGCGGCCAGTCCTGCATCTCCGTGCAGCGCGTGATCGCCGACGCCTCCGTGTACGACCGGCTGGTCGCCAAGGTCACCGCCGCCGTCGAGGCCCAGGGCACCGGCGACCCGTCCGACGACTCCACCGACGTCGGCCCCCTGGTCAGCGAGGACGCCGCCAAGCGCGTCGAGGCCTGGGTCGACGAGGCCGTCGAGGCCGGCGCCAAGCTGCTCACCGGCGGCAAGCGCGACGGCGCCACCTACGCCCCCACCGTGCTGGAGAACCTGCCCGCCGGCACCACCCTCGCCTGCGAGGAGGTCTTCGGCCCGGTCCTCACCCTGCACAAGGTCGACGGCGAGGCCGAGGCGTTCGCCGCGGTCAACGACTCCAAGTTCGGCCTCCAGGCGGGCGTCTTCACCCACGACCTCCAGACCGCCTTCCGCGCCCACCGCGCCCTGGAGGTCGGCGGCGTGATCATCGGCGACGTCCCGTCCTACCGTGCCGACCAGATGCCGTACGGCGGCGCCAAGCAGTCCGGCGTCGGCCGCGAGGGCGTGCGGTACGCGATGGACGACTACACCTACGAGCGCGTGCTGGTCCTCACGGGCCTGGCCCTGTAACGGCACGTCACTCGTACGGCCCAGACCGGCGGCCCGAACCCACTGTGCGGGGGTTCGGGCCGCCTTCTTCGTTGTTCGCCCGGCCTGCGCAACACCGACGCCGACCGGCCGGTCTCAATTGACTACATACGTCAACTCGTACAGGGCCCCGGCGCCCGCGAATTGCTTCCGTATTCTTCCTCGACCGGCTTCCTCGGGCTTGAGGGAAACCGACCCGACAAGGCTTGCCGGCATGCCGGAGCCTCGATCCACTTCGTGCAGCGCGAGCTGCACATCGCCCCCGAATATGGGCACGAAGATGTCCAGCGTCGTCGTGCTTCCCTGGCGCATGGATACCGTGCCGCTGGTGGGGAAGAATTGGACGCCGCCCACCCTGCTCATGACGATCTCATCCTCCCCGTCGCGGTCCTGGGACGTGGCTGCGGTCAACTCAAGCAGCTTGGCGAGTTGCGACATGGAATCCTCCGGATGGCTCATATGATTCTTTTGGTTGTTTCTGCGGGAAGCTCGGACCGGCCTTGTTGCACGGGCGTGAGGGCTGTCGGCCTCAGGCGAGTGGTGCGTTCATCCTGAAGCACGCGGACTGGAGCTCGGCAGGTGTGTTCACCTGCTCGGCGAAGAGCTGGAAGTTCCGGTGCCGGATGAAGCGGTCAGGGAATCGCACAGAGCGGAATGAGGCCTGGTTCGGGTCGATCTCCGCTCTGACGAGTTCGTAGGTCGAGTCCTCTCGGACCTCGGCTGCGACCTCGGGATTGGTGATGCCCTCGAAGAACTTGCTGTGTATGCGGAATTCGTCGAACGTGGCGATGCGGAGACAAAAGCCCAGTGGAAGAGATGCTCGTCGTATCTGCCCGGTCTCGCCAAAGCGCAGGTGTGGGCCGGTCCACTCGAACGTGGCGTTGTTGCGGTCATCATCGGTTTCGATCTCGGCGATATCCGCAAGGCCCGAACGGTCGATGATGAAGAAATCCGGGAAATTGTTCGAGAACAGGGAAAGTTTGGGCGACATGATGTCCCTCGCTCCGTGAGGTGCCCGCTGGGTGCCGTGTTCCGAGGTGCGTGACCGTGGGTGTCCGTCGCGCCATCTTCATGGGCGGGTGCGGGTGTGGAATCGGGCCGCCGCTCTGCGGCACCCATATGGGCGAGAGTGATACCTCCAGCATGCGCCGCCAGGTGAGTTGACGCCAGTGTCGCGAATCGGTTGTCAATTCAATTGTGGAGGTGCGAGTAAGTTGAATGCCGTGACTTCTGTCATTTCAATTTCACCTGACCGGGTTTCGGGGGCGCGGAAATCAGAGTCCAGGATCGGTTGCCGTGCACTCCCCGTCCCGTCCTCGTGCCGGGCGAGGGCTGTCCCGGGCGACAAGGACGGGACCCGCCGGCCCCTTGCCTCGCGGGACCAGTGACGCGTGACGGGAAGCTCCGGCCGCCTTTTCGTACCCGCCGTAATCGGGTAATACGGTCGGGTAGCACCGGTCGGTAGGACCCACCGGCCGGCCGCCCCCGAACGCGGCGAGGTGAGCCCACATGTCCGGCCCCCACCACCAGCCCAAAGTCTCCGAGCGCGAGGCCCGCCAGGTCGCCGAGGCCGCCCGTGAACAGGACTGGCGCAAGCCCAGCTTCGCCAAGGAGCTGTTCCTGGGCCGCTTCCGGCTCGACCTGATCCACCCGCATCCGCTGCCCGCCACCGAGCAGGCCCAGCGGGGCGAGGAATTCCTCGCCAAGCTGCGGGACTTCTGCGAGACGAAGATCGACGGCGCCCTGATCGAGCGCGAGGCCCGCATCCCCGACGCCGTCATCGACGGCCTCAAGGAAATCGGCGCCCTCGGCATGAAGATCGACACCAAGTACGGCGGCCTCGGCCTCACCCAGGTGTACTACAACAAGGCCCTGGCCCTAGTCGGCTCGGTCAGCCCCGCCGTCGGCGCCCTGCTCTCCGCCCATCAGTCGATCGGCCTACCGCAGCCGCTCAAACAGTTCGGCACCCCCGAGCAGAAGGAGACCTACCTCCCGCGCCTCGCCCGTACCGACATCTCCGCCTTCCTGCTCACCGAGCCCGACGTGGGCTCCGACCCCGCCCGCCTGGCCACCACCGCCGTACCCGACGGCGACGACTACGTCATCGACGGCGTGAAGCTGTGGACCACCAACGGCGTGGTCGCCGACCTGATGGTCGTCATGGCCCGCGTACCGAGGTCCGAGGGGCACAAGGGCGGCATCACCGCCTTCATCGTCGAGGCCGGCTCCGAGGGCGTCACCGTCGAGAACCGCAACGCCTTCATGGGGCTGCGCGGCCTGGAGAACGGTGTCACCCGCTTCCACCGCGTCCGGGTCCCCGCCGCGAACCGCATCGGCCCCGAGGGCGCCGGACTGAAGATCGCGCTCACCACCCTCAACACCGGCCGGCTCTCCCTGCCCGCCATGTGCGTGGGCGCCGGCAAATGGTGCCTGAAGATCGCCCGCGAGTGGTCCTCCGTACGCGAGCAGTGGGGCAAGCCGGTCGCCGCCCACGAGGCGGTCGGCGCCAAGATCTCCTTCATCGCCGCCACCACCTTCGCCCTCGAAGCCGTCGTCGACCTCTCCAGCCAGATGGCCGACGAGGACCGCAACGACATCCGCATCGAAGCCGCCCTCGCCAAGCTCTACGGCTCCGAGATGGCCTGGCTCATCGCCGACGAGCTCGTCCAGATCCGCGGCGGCCGCGGCTACGAGACCGCCGAGTCCCTCGCCGCCCGGGGCGAACGGGCCGTCCCCGCCGAGCAGATGCTGCGCGACCTCCGGATCAACCGCATCTTCGAGGGCTCCACCGAGATCATGCACCTGCTGATCGCCCGCGAGGCCGTGGACGCCCACCTCGCCGTGGCGGGCGACATCATCGACCCCGACAAGACGCTGGGCGACAAGGCCAGGGCGGGCGCCCAGGCCGGCGTGTTCTACGCCCGCTGGCTGCCCAAACTCGTCACCGGCCCGGGCCAGCTCCCGGGGGCGTACGGGGACTTCCACCCCGCCGGCCACGCCGACCTGTCCACCCACCTCCGCTACGTCGAGCGCACCTCCCGCAAACTGGCCCGCTCCACCTTCTACGCCATGTCCCGCTGGCAGGGCCGCATGGAGACCAAGCAGGGCTTCCTCGGCCGGATCGTCGACATCGGCGCCGAGCTGTTCGCCATGAGCGCCGTCTGCGTACGCGCCGAACTGCTGCGCACCACCGAGGCCCACGGCCGGGAGGCCTACCAGCTCGCGGACGCCTTCTGCCGGCAGTCCCGCATCCGCGTCGAGGAGCTGTTCGGCCGCCTGTGGAACAACACCGACGACCTCGACCGCAAGGTCGTCAAGGGCGTCCTGTCGGGCACGTACGGCTGGCTGGAGGAAGGCGTCCTGGACCCCAGCGGCGACGGGGCCTGGATCGCCGACGCCACCCCCGGCCCCTCCACCCGGGAGAACGTCCACCGCCCCATCAGGTGAGCGCGCGGGTGCGGCGTGCGGTCCCCGGCGCCCGGGCGCCGGCGGGCGGACCCCGTCCGGGGCCGCGCCCCCCCGAGCTCCACGGGGAGAAGACAGCTGAAGCACG
>NZ_JBIBSG010000014.1:0-122355 GCF_043077235.1 Streptomyces sp. NPDC016309
GCGGAGGAGGGAGTCATGGCGGTGGGGGCACCTCCCGTGCCCGAAGGGCTACGGGGGACCATGGCGACCGACGACAACGCCGCGAGCGCGCGTGCGGGACACCGCGGGCCAGGCGAGACTTTGCGGACACGACCTAGCGCTCCCGGGCGCGCCCCACCGGCCCGCCCGGCAGCGCTCAGCCGTCCGTCGAGCCCCCATGGCCGGCGGGGAGCGCTACGCGAGTACCGCGGCGCCGGGGAGGAGGGTGATGCCCCGCGTGCCGGCGAAGACCCGGCCGCGTGGGCGTCGGCCAGCCGCTCGTGATCCCGTCGGATCCGGAGCGCGGGTCGCCGCGCAAGGCAACGGACGAGAGCTGCACGGGAGGCAGGGACATGGGCGCGGTGCTCGGGACGATCGTGGCACGTGAGGACACGGTCTCGCACGTCGACCAGCTCCCGCTCAGTCTCCTGACCACGGCCACCCTGGACTGGGTCCGCGCCGCCGTGCCCGGTGTGCCCGTCGACGAGCGCCGGTTCCGGCCGAACCTGCTGGTGCGTACACCGCCCGGCACGCCCGCCTTCGTGGAGGACAAGTGGTTCGGCCGTACCGCCCGCATCGGCGACACCCTCCGCCTGCGGTTCGAGCGCTCCAGCGAGCGGTGCGTGATGACCAACGAGGCCCAGCAGGACCTACCGCACTCCCCCTTGGTGCTGCGAGCCATCGCGCGGGCACACGACATGCGGCTGGACGCGCTGGCGACGGTCGCACGGCCGGGAAGCGTACGACTCGGCGACACCCTCGAACTGGAGCCGTAATTCGGGTGCGGGCGTCGTATGGCCGCCCCTAGGCTGCGCCCGCGGCCGCGGGCGCCGCATCGAGCGCGGTCGATCGGAGAAGCACGGGACATGACGAGTCAACTGTTCGCGATCTGCTACAACGCGACCCGGCCGGCGGACCTGGCGCGCTTCTGGTCCGGGGTACTGGGCTGGAAGGCGGTCGAGGGGCCGGACGACGACGTCTGCGTCCTGCCCCCGGAGCCCGCCGGGTTCCGTCTGCGCTTCCTGCCCGGCCGGGAACCGAAGACCGGCCAGAACCGCGCGCACTTCGACCTGACCAGCACGTCCCCGGAGGACCAGCGACGGACGGTGGCCAGGGCGCTGGAACTCGGCGCACAGCACATCGACATCGGCCAGCTCCCCGAGGACGAGCACGTGGTGCTCGCCGACCCGGACGGCAACGAGTTCTGCGTGATCGAGGCCGGCAACGACTTCCTCGCCGGCACCGGCGTCATCGGGGCGCTGGCGTGCGACGGCACGCAGGAGGTCGGGTACTTCTGGAGCGAGGCGCTGAAGTGGCCGCTGGTCTGGGACCAGGACCAGGAGACCGCGATCCAGTCGCCGGACGGCGGTACGAAGATCACGTGGGGTGGCCCCCCGGTCGCGCCGAAGACGGGAACGAACAGGCTGTACCTGGAGCTGGTGGTCCCCGCCGGCACCGACGGGGAGGGCGAGGTCGAGCGCCTGGTCTCGCTCGGCGCGACGCGCACCGGCGCCGGTGAGGGGGGCGGCGACCGGGTGCTGCTGCTCGACCCGGACGGCAACGAGTTCTCCGTACGGAGGCACCTTTAGCGGCGCTCAGCGACGCGTCGGCCGGGGACGCCACCGTGTGCCGCCCCCGGCCGTCCGTGGCTGCTCGGCAGCCGTCACCGGGTCAGGGGGTCCAGTCGCCCAGCCAGTCGGCGACCTCATGGGACGCGGCCCGGGCGTCGGTGAGGTGGGGCCGGGCGGTGCTCTTCGGACCGGCGCCCGGTCCGGTGTTCAGGTACTCGGCGAAGCGGTCGTCCTTCCAGGAGAAGCCGCCCATGTCGGTCCAGGGAGCGCGCTTGATCGCGGCGCTGAGCTTCGAGTTGCGGACGGTGGCCTGGGGGTCGGCCGTCTTGTCGCCGCCGGGGTGCCAGTTCCGGCCGAGGTGGAAGGAGGACGGGGCGACATCACCATCGACCGTGCAGCGGTTGATGAGGATGCCGTTGCGGCCCGCCGGGGTGCTCGGGGCGGTGATGTAGCCGGCCGAGGTGCCGTTCCACCGCTTCTTGAGGGTGATGACGGACCGGTCGATGACGGCGGTGGCGCGACCGAAGATGAAGTCGACGTTGCCGATCACGTAGGAGTTGGTGACGTAGACACGCCCGGGCTTGTCCTTGGCCGGGGTCTCCAGTTCCAGGGTGTCCTGGTCGCCGGTGACGATGAGGCCGTCCAGCACGATCCGGTCCGCGGTCGTGAGCAGGGCGACCGCCTGGTGGTCCTTCAGGGACTGGTGCGCCGCCTCGTCGAAGTCGTTGGAGACGGTGAGGTTGCGGACCTGGGAGTCGTCCGACCGGACGGCGACCGTGGCGCTGCCCGGGGTGCCGTACGTACCCGAACCGTCCGGCTTGCGCATGCCGGCCGCGTTGCCGTACACGATGACGGTGTCCTTGCGGCTCGCGCCCGAGCCCTGGATGGTGACGTGCGGCTTGTTCGCCGGGACGTCCACCGTCTCGCGGTACGTGCCCGGCTTCACGGAGATGATCACGCGGGAGCGGTTGCCGGCGGGCACGGCGTTCACGGCCGCCTGGACCGTCCTGTACCGGCCGCTGCCGTCCTTGGCGACGGTGAGGGTCGTGGGGGCGGCGGCCGCCGCGGCACCGGTGGCCGTACCGGCACCGCCGGTCACGGCGGCACCACCGGTCACGGCGGCACCACCGGTCGCGGCCGGGGTACCGAGAGAACTCCGCGGACCGGCCCCGGACTTCACCCGCCCCGGTACGTCGGCGGCGGCGTCCGGGCGGTAGTCGTAAAACCCCTTCGGGTCGAAGGCCGCACCGCCGCCGTTCTCGTTGCGTCCCCTCGTGCCGGTGAAGACGTTGCCGCGCTGCACGAGGACGGCGCCGCTGTCCCTGATGGCGGGGTTGTTCATGCCCTGGAAGACGGAGTTCTCCAGCAGCATGCGTGTCTTCCCGCGCGCGTAGTTGCCGTAGGAGGATGTGATGCGGGTGCCCGGCACGTCCTCCATGAGGTTGTTGTAGAGGTGGGCGTGGGCGGCGTTGTCCGTGGACGGGTTGCGTTGCTCCGTCTCGCGGATCCAGTTGTGGTGGATCGTGATGTCGGTGACGACGTTCGGGGTCCATCCGATGCCGAAGGCCTTGTTGGCGTTGCTCATCCGGTTCCAGGACACCGTCACGTACGTGCTGTCCTTGCGGACGTCGATCAGTCCGTCGGCGGTGTGCCGCAGGTCGTTGTGGTCGATCCAGACGTGATGGGCGCCGTCCATCTGGATGGCGTCGAAGTCGTGCTCCTTGTCGTTCCACACGCCCTGGTAGGAGTCCCTGATCGTCAGGTTCCGGATGATCACGTTGTGCACGCCCCGGCCGAGGAAGAACCCGCCGCCGACGATGTGCCCCAGGGTGCCGGAGCCGATGATCGTCTTGTGGGACGCGACGGCGATCTCCTTGCCGACGGGGGCCATGGTGATCGTGCCGGCGACGACGATGACGTACGGCTCCGGGGCGGTCGCGTACCGCTCGAGGTCGGCGAGGGTCCTGACGGTGACGGTCCTGCCGCCGCGTCCGCCGTACGTACCGTTCTGGCCGAGCGCGTCGACGGAGGCGAACCCGTCGGCGCCGGCGGTCGCCCAGGCCGGAGCGCCCGCTGCGGCGGCCTTCTCCTCGTCGCCCAGTCCGAACACGGACCCGTACGCCAGGACCCCTGAGGCGGCCAGCGCCAGCGGCACGCCGATGGCCAGGACCCTTCGGGGCCTGCGGTGACGGGTGGTGCGGCGGGTCGAACTCATGTGCTTCTTCCGTTCCGTGGAGAGGGGAGGATCGACGTATGGTCGCCACCGGGAACGAAAGGGTTGCCGCCGCACGCCTCGTCGGCGAATCCGTCCGGCCGTCAGAGGCGGTGGACCGCGCGGAGACCGGTGTCGTACGTGCCGCCCCCGCTGAGCAGCGAGGCTCCGGCGACGTCGGCCATGGTGGGGCCGTTGACGGTCTTGCGGCTGGAGACGAAACGTGGCCGGCCCAGCGCGTCGGTACCGACGTGGATGCCGACGTGGTCCACCTCGCCGTCCCCGTCGGCGTCCCAGAACAGCAGATCGCCCGGCTGGAGCAGCGCGACGACTTCCGGCGTGGCCCCGGTGGTGCGCGCCAGGCGGACGCCGGGGGCCCGGGCGGCCATCTGCGCCGAGGTGCGCGGCAGCCGGGCGGGCGAGGTGTCGTCCATCCCGGCCAGCGGCACGCCCATGTGGTAGCCGTACACCATGCGGGTGTAGCCGGAGCAGTCGAGCGACCCCTCGTAGCGGGCCTCCGCCGCCTTGAGCCCGGTGGGGAAGGCCCAGTCGATGCCCATGTACTCGTGGAAGTCGGCTCCCGTGTCGCGCTCTCCGCGGGCGTCGGCGCGGCTGTACGTGGCCTTGCCGAGGACCTTTCTGCCGGCGGCCGGCCCCGCACCGCTGAGCACCTCGGGCGCACCCGGCAGGAACATGGCCGCGTACGCCAGGACGTCCGGGGCGAGGGAGCCGGTCCAGCCGCGTACGGTCTGCTCCAGGGCCGGGGTCCACGTGCCGTCGAAGGGCTGCGGGAGGACGCGCACCCAGGCGTCGTGGGTGACGCTCGGCGGTTCGGCCCATGTGGCGGCGGTGACCTGGAAGCCCGTGACGGTGAGCGTGACGGGCAGACCGGTGCAGCCCTTGTTGGCCAGGGCGCGCAGGCCGATCCGCCCCTTGCCGAGAGGGCTCTCGGTGACGGTGACCGTCCAGTCGGCCGGTTGCGCGGCGGACGCGCGCCACGCCTTGACCCGGACGAGCGTCCCTTCCCGCCGGACCCGCAGGCCCCAGGCGGTGCCGGCGGGGGCACCGGTGGCGAGGGTGACGGCCGGCGCGAGCGGAGTGGCGGTGCCGCCGCTCACCTTCTCGATCCGCAGCTCGACGGCGCCCGTGGTGAGGAAGGAGAGCCGGGCCCGCTGGTGGTCGCCGGGTGCGGTATGGCCGAAGACGATGGCGTACGAGCAGGCGTCCCCGGTCGGCACCTTGTCGAACCCCGCGACCGCCGTGACGTCGACGTCGGTGATCCCGCCGTCCTTGAGGGTCGCGTAGCGGCTCGCGTTGTCGGTGGTGAGCCTGATGAGCCCGCGTCCGGGCGTGACGGAGAAGTCGCCGTCGTCGGGGCCTTCAGTGTCCCAGGTGCCGCCGCCGGGCGAGTTGCCCCAGCGGGGGCGGGTGAGGGGGTTCGCGGCCGGGTCGGGCAGCGTCCGGTCGAAGTCCTCGGCGAACGGTTGCTTGTCCTCCCGGAACGTGCGCCGCGGACCGGGCACGATCACGGTGCGGGCGCCGTGGGTGAGGAGCGCGATCCGGCGGCCTCCGGAGGTGACCTCGGTGCGCGCCGGGGCGCCCGGCAGGACGGTGGCGGTGAGCGGGGACGCCAGTGTGACGTGGGTGAACCAGGAAGCGTCCAGGGGCGCCACGGTCACGGACGACGGCGGAGCCCCGAGGCCGGCTGGGGGCAGCGCGGGGGGAGGCGGAGCGGCGGGTGTTCCCCCGGCGGCCCGGGCCGCCGGTGCGGAGGCCATGGCGGAGACCGGAACGGTGGCGGCGGCGGCGAGGGCCGACAGCAGACTGCGGCGGGACGTCTTCACCTGGACATGATCCACCGGTCGGCCGGACCGGTGGCGGCCGCCCCCGGCCGTCGCGGTGCCACCGAAGTCCCGGGCGTGCGGTGCCGGTTGGCTCGCGGCGCCGGTCCGCGTGCCGTCGGCAGCGGCAGCGGCAGCGGCAGCGGGATCGGTACAGGGGTCGATATCGGGGTGCGCGCCGGCACGAGAAGGTGGCACTGTCACCGGCGTGACCCTGATGGACGTACTCGTCGACTTCTCGCGGCCGTGAGGAGCTGATCGCCGCCCTGGACGGCGCGGGCTGCCGCCACGCGGTCAACAGCGACCTCACCTTCGGCGACCAGTCGAGCATCGTGACCCGGCCGGCGGACGTGTGCGCGGTGTTCGGCCTGCCGCGACGGGACGCCGACGTACCGCACCCGGACCGGCACTACCTCGACGTGATGCACAAGCACACGGCCTGACGCCGCTGGTGCCACGCCGGTCAGTGGCACGGGGTGCCGCCGGCGCTACCGCCGGCACCGGCGTGGGGCGTCATCGGCGTACGGACGCGTGCCGACGGGCGCGATGAGTTCGGGCGGCCGGTACGGTCTGCCCTGTTATGACTCGTATCATCGCCGACATCTCGATCTCGCTGGACGGCTTCGTCACCGGTCCCGACCCGGGCCCGGAGAACGGCCTGGGCACCGGCGGTGGCGCCCTGCACACCTGGGCCTTCTCCGACGACCCCGACGAGTGCCGAATCCTGCGCGAGGGGACCGCACGCTCGGGCGCCGTCGTCCTCGGCCGCCGGCTTTTCGACCAGGTGGACGGGGTGAACGGCTGGAACGACGAGATCGGCTACGGCGCCGGCGAGGCCGGCAGGCCCGCGTTCGTCGTCGTGACGAGCTCCCCGCCCGAGTCGGTGCGGCTGACCGGCCTCGACTGGACGTTCGTCACGACCGGCCCGGCCGACGCCGTCGCGGCGGCGCGGGAGCGCGCCGAGGCCGCCTCGGCCGCCGGTGGCCGCGACCTCGACGTCGTCCTCATGGGCGGCGGCGCCACGATCGGTTCCGCGCTCGACGCCGGGCTGGTCGACACGCTGACGCTGCACCTCGCGCCCGTCGTACTGGGCGGCGGAACGCCCCTGTTCACCGGCGGGATGCCGCGCACACTGGTGCAGCGGGGCGTCGTCCGGACACCGAACGCGACGCACCTGACCTACGACGTCCCATGACGTCCGCGTCACCCTGGCACCGCCCGTGAGCCTTGCGGGGCCTCCTGCGGGCAACGATCGACGCCGGCACCTGGTGCGGACGGCGGAACTCCGGGACTGGCCCCTCGTCCAGCTCCGACGTAGGCAGCGCCAACAACGACAAATTCGGTCGACGCCGAGGTCGGCACGGCCATCCCGAGGGTGGCGACGACCGCGACGAGTGCCCCGCCGGCGGCCCGGCGACCACGCCGGCCGGGGGCGGACAGCGGTCGCCGGGGCCGGTGGTGTACGAAGTCCTTCATGCAGGAACAGGAACAGGAACAACAACAGGAACGGCAGCGGGAACGGATCGAGGCCGCGACCACGACCGTCCGTGTCTTCATAGCCCTCGCCCCGCCCGACGACGCCAAGGAGGAGCTGGCGCGAGCGTTGCGGCCCGCCCAGGACGCCCACCCGCGCATGCGGTGGAACCGCATCGAGGACTGGCACATCACCCTGGCGTTCCTGGGCGAGGTGCCGGGACCGACCGTGTCGCTGCTGCGGCCGCCGCTCGCGGACCTGGCCGCGCGGCGCCGCCCCCTGGAGCTGTCCCTGCGGGGCAGCGGGCACTTCGACGAACGGGTGCTGTGGAGCGGCATCGGCGGCGACCTCGACGGACTGCGGCTGCTCGCCTCGGAGGTGCGCACCCTGGTCCGGGACCAGGGCATCGCCTTCATGGACCGCCCGCTGAACCCGCACCTGACGCTCGCCCGCGCCCGCCGTGACGACACGTCCGGCATCCTCGGCGCCGCGGCGACGCTGTCCTCCTTCACCGGCCGTACGTGGCCGGCCGGACGCCTGCACCTCGTCGGCAGCAACTACGGCCGCGGCCCCGCGCCGATCCGCTACCGCGACATCGAGTCCTGGCCCTTCGCCGGCGTGGAGTGACCGGCGGACCCCGGCCTGCCTCCGGCCCACGGCGCCGGCCGTCCCCGCCGTGGCGTTCGGGCGGGCTCCGGCGACACGTCCTCACACGGACACGAGGACGGGTGGCGAGGTGTGACCCTGTGGCCCGGAGCCCTCGGAACCGGCCGGAACAGGAGTGTCGCCCATGGTGTCCAGACGCAGTTTCGTACGAGCGGGGGGACTGACGGCGGCCGCGTGGGCGCTGGGCGGCCGGCAGCAGCTCGCCCGGGCGGAGACGAGGGAGCCGCCGCCCGTCGGGGACCACGTCCCCGCCACCGAGCTGGCGAGCACGGCGGCCTGCGCTGTCCCTCCCGGCCACGACCCCGACGTCATCGCAATCGTCCACCGGGTGGGTGTCGAACTGGGCGTCAACGACAAGGTCATGCTCGCCGCGTTCGAGGCCGGGTGGGTCGAGTCGCACATGAACAACCTGCCCTGCGGCCACCTCGACTCGGTCGGGGTCTTCCAGCAGCGCCCCAGCCAGGGCTGGGGCACCCGTGAACAGTGCATGGACGTGACGCACGCCTCCCACTCCTTCTTCACCCGGGCGGTCAGGACCGACAACGACCACCCCGAGTGGACCGCCGGCCAGGTCGCCCAGGGCGTGCAGCGGTCGGCCTACCCGGAGCGGTACGACCAGGCCGAGGCCAAGGCCCGCGCCCTCCTGGACGAGGCGCGCGCGGGCAGCGGCAGCCCCAAGCCGGCCCCGCAACCGGAGCCGGAACCAGGACCTGAACCGGAGCCGGGGTCGGGCGCGGAGCCGGGGTCGGGCCCGGAACCGGAGCCGGGCCCGGAGCCGGGGTCGGGAACGTGGCCATGGCCCTGGGCCGGTGCGACGCGCGGGGCGGGCGGGGGCACCTGCCCGACGGCGTGACCTCCGCCGGCCCTCCCCCGCGTCGAGGGGGCGGGCCGGCTCCGGAGCGACTCAGCCCGGGAACCCGTGCCGGACGATGTGCCGCGCCACCGTGCGGCGGGTCGCGGCGAGCTCGGCGGCGATCGCGCGCGCCCGGCCGCCCGTCATGGCCACCGCCGCGGGGACGGGCGTCGCCGAAAGGAGACGGGCGCGCCGCAGGTGCGTCGGTGGGTGGGTCGAGTCGACGCTGTGTCCGCGCAGCGCGCCGACGCGGCGCTGCCGCTCGTACTCACCCTCCGGGATGGACTCCGTGTCCGCGACGAGGCGTTCCCACAACCCGTCGGCCCGGTCCCCGGCCTCGGTGCCGCGCCGGACGACCTGGGCCGCGTTGCCCTCGCGCCGCAGTGTCGTCATGGCCGAGTCGGCTACGAGGAGCCGGTCCATCAGCCCGACGGCGGCCTCGGTGGAACCGGCACGCGCGGCCGCGGAGTCGGCGAGGTATTCCGCGCGCCGGGTGGCCCGGAGGGTCAGCTGGTCCAGCAGTGCGAGCACACCGTGGACCACCGCGCGGGGCGGCAGGGAGAGCAGGTTGACGAGCAGGTCGAGGAGGGACGGGTCCGGCGCGGGGGCGAAGTAGTAGCGCCAGGTGGTCAGGGAGCGGTACGCGGTCGCGAGCACCCGGCCGTGCCGCGCGTCCCCGTTGCTGTAGTGGCCGAACTCGTGCCCCAGCAGGGCGATCCGCTGCTGGGGCGTGAGGATCTCCCAGAGCGGCAGCCCCAGGGTCAGCAGTCGCCGGCCGCGCACGCCGCAGGTCGTCACACTCGCGTTGACGCCGGCGTCCACCACGACCAGGTCCGCGCCCCGGGTTCCCACGACGCCGGCGACCTCGTCGATCAGCGCGTACAGCTCCGGGGCGTCCGCCCGCGCCAGGATCGGCGTGCCGTCCTCGGGCGGGCGGTGCGGCCTGGGCCGGAGCGTCCACGCCAGCGCCAGGAGGAACAGGCCCACCGCCATCAGGGGGCGACCCCACCCCGTCACGAGGAACCACGTCCCGCCCACCGCCAGCACGACCGTGACGCCGTGCACGAGCAGGGCGATCGCGTAGGCGGCGAGCGCGGCCGGGTCACGCCTCGGGCCCGGTGCTCCGCCGTCGGTCGTCTCGGCGAGCAGGTGCTCGCCATGGCGGCGGGCCAGGGCACGCCGTACCCTCGCCGGCCTCCCCCGGTCCTCGTCCGGCGGCGCCGGGTCGACGTTCCAGTCGCACGCGGCGCACCAGACGACGAACCGTCCGTCGCCGTGGACCGCGGCTCCGCACCGGGGACACCGTCCCGCCGCTTCCCGTGTGGTCGTGCTCATCGGCACGCTCCCCCCTCCTCGGCCCCTCCCCAGAGGCCGTCCACGTCCTACGGGTGTGCAGCCGATCACGAACCGGCGGGCGCGTAAAGCGGATGCGGCCCACGGCCGCACCGACCTTTACCGGCTGGTAGGTTGACGCTTCGTCGGGGGACGTGCGACACGGGTGGCGCGGCCCGTGCGTGTACGGCCGGAAACGCGGCAGGTCCGTGTGCCGTTGTCCCCCGCTGTCCACGCCGGGGGGACCGGTCACCGCGCCGGCCGGGCCGCGGAGCAGCTCGCCCGGCCCAGTGTCTTCTCGTACCCGACAGCCGGCTGAGGAGCGCAGGGAATGCCTACCGCCGCCGGCTCCGGGGCATCAGGCCGGCGCGGCGGGCCAGTTCGTCCTCCGGCCCGGTGCCACGGCGCTTGCCCGGCGTGGAGCGGACGACGTAGCGGAAGGGCAGCCCGCCCGGTTCGGCGACCATGCCGCCGAACCGGGTGTCGCCGGCGAACCACACCCGGTCCGCCGGGCGGGGCCCGCTCGGCCGGGGGCCGTCCCAGCCGTCCGCGGGCACGGGGAACGAGCAGTGGCTCTGGCCGTCCGGCTGGAGCAGCACCACCCGGCCGTCCGTACCCCAGCGGCGGCCCTGGGCCCGCTCCCCCTCGGCGGCGACCACCCGGACGTCCTGTGTCCGCACGGGCCAGACCTGCCAGCCGTAGGTGGACATGACCAGCCGCTCCCGGCGCCGCGCCCGCTGCCACAGCAGCGTCAGGCCGGCCGTGACCGCGATGACGGGGACCATGCAGGCGGCGGTGACCAAGCCGGGGGCGGATCCGGGGCCCGCCAGGGCGAGGACCGCCACCGACAGCAGCACTTCGGCGGTCAGCGCGAAAAGGCCCCACCGGATGCCGCGTTCACGCCGCCGCAGGACCTCCTCGACGCCCGGGGTGTCCCCCGCCACTCCGGGCAGCACCTCATAGCCGTACTCCACAGCGATCATCGCGTTTCCCCTCCCGGAACGGCCCCTGGTGCGGCGGTTCGCCGGCCGTCGGCAGGCCTTGGGCGGCGGCTCGCGGGCCTCCGCCGCGACCAGAGCCTACTGGCCGCGCCCGCGCTCACGGCCACGGCCATACGGCCCCGCCCACGCCCACGCCCACGCCCACGCCCACGCCAACGGCCACGGCCACGGCCACGGCCGGCGTACCGGAACCGCGAGGGACGCGGACGCCGGTGATCT
Source organism: Streptomyces sp. NPDC016309 (assembly GCF_043077235.1). Taxonomy (NCBI): domain Bacteria; kingdom Bacillati; phylum Actinomycetota; class Actinomycetes; order Kitasatosporales; family Streptomycetaceae; genus Streptomyces; species Streptomyces sp. NPDC016309. The sequence continues at coordinate 11,188 of NZ_JBIBSG010000014.1, forward strand.
TCTTGAACCGGCTCCGGATGGCGGAGGCCCGGTGGCGGGGCGTGGCTCGAGGGCGGACGGTGTTCGGGACCCGCCGTCGAGCCCGGAGGCGCACGCCCATGCCGTCCTACGAGGGAATCCTCAGCTGGATCTTCTGCCAGTCGCCCCGTTCGAACCACAACGTCCCCGGGGTACCGGAACTCGATGTCGTCACCCTGCGGTGGAACGGCCAGGTCGTCGCGCAGCGGGAGATGGAAACGGGACAGACCTGGACCCTGGACGTCACACGGCCCCTGCCGGCCCCGGCGACGGTCGAGGTGGTGGTCCGGCCCAACGAGGACGGGAGCGTCGAGGACGTCATCGGGTCGGTGCGGCTGAGCGAGGCCGACGTGGGCACGGGCCTCTCCGCCACCGACTTCCACGAGGTCCGTTTCGACGAGGCCGGGGCCCAGTACGAGCTGACCTACAAGGTCCGGCGGATCGACGACGTACCCGACCCCGGTCCGGCCCCCGCCCCGGCCGACGGGGTCCTCAGCTGGATCTTCTGCGAGTCACCGCGCTCGAACCACAACATCCCCGGCGTGCCGGAGCTCGACGTCGTGACGCTGCGGTGGAACGGCGAACAGGTCGCCCGGCGGGAGATGGAGCAGGGCGAGACCTGGTCCCTGGACGTCACACGGCCCCTGCCCGGCCCGGCGACGGTCGAGGTGGCCGTCCGGCCCAACGAGGACGGGAGCGTCGAGGACGTCATCGGATCGGTGCGGCTGGTCACGTCACTCGCGGGCGCCGGCTTCCAGGTGGCCCGTTTCGACGACGCCGGGGCGCGTTACGAACTGACCTACCGGGTGAACCCGCACGCCCCCGCCGACGGTTAGAGCGCCTGGCGCGGGAGCCGGGCCGGTGGCGGACCCGCTGCCGTGCCGGCCGTGCCCTTACGGGCGGGCTCACCCGGTGGTGACCCACGGCACGGCGGCGCGACAAGGAGGGAACGCGCCGGTATCAATGCCTCCATGGGAGGCGAAGCGCGCCGGAAGCGGGAAGGCCCGCCGCGGCCTTGGCAGTGGGCGTCGCGGCAGGCCCGGCGCCTTGGTGAGAGCGGGCCGGGCAGGCTGTGGGGCAGCCTGTGGGGCCGGCTCACGGAGGCCGACTTCTTCAACCACGCGCTCCAGCTCGCCGCGCTCGCCCTGTTGTGCTTCTTCCCGATGCTCATCGTGCTCACCGAGGCGACGGGGCGCGACACCACGACGGTCGTCGTTCGGTGGCTGGGGCTGAACCAGGAAGCGGCGGAGGCGGTGGCGTCGCTGTTCGTGCCCGGGCCCGGGTCGGACACCGTGACGGTGGTGAGCGGCTTCCTCATGGCCCTGGGGGCCATGGCCGTGGCAGGCACCCTTCAGAGCTGGTACCAGACGCTGTTCGACGTCTCCCGGCGGGGCTGGCACGACGTCACGATCCAGGTGGTCTGGCTCGTGTTCCTCCTGGCCTTCACCGCGGTCCAGAGCGCGCTGGGCCGGGTGGTGGGAGGGCTGCCGCTGAGGAGCCTGGCGGGGTGGGTGTGGGCGGTCGCCTTCTGGTGGGGCACCGTCTGGGTGCTTCTGTCCGGCGCGGTGCGGTGGCGTGCCCTCCTGCCCGCCGCGCTGGTCACCAGTGTGTGCTGGACGGGCCTGGGCGTGTTCTCGGCGCGGTACTTCTCGGCGTCCATCGTGGCGAACGAACAGCGGTACGGCCCCGTCGGCGTCGTCATGATCATCATCTCCTGGCTGGTGGCGGTGGGGGTGGTCATCCATCTGGGCGCGGTGGTCGGCCGCATGCTCACCGATCGCGCGCCCGCCCCGAAGTCCGGGCCATAGCCGGGACCATGGCCCGGGCCATGACCGGGGCCATGGCCGGGGACCCGCCGCGCCGGACGCCTGGAAGCGCGCGGACCCTCCCTAGGCGCGCAGGGCCTTCCGCAGTGCCTCGCCGAACTCGGCGGGATGCGTGGTCGACCCGGTGTGCCCGCCGGGGAAGTGGCGGAGTTCCAGGCCCAGGCGCTCGGCCAGGAAGGCGGCCGGGCGGTAGGGCAGCTCGCCGCGTGAGTCCCGGCCGCAGGCCAGGACGAGCCGGTCCGACAGTGCCGCCAGGCGTTCGGTGTCCGGGGCGTAGGACATGAAGGCCGGCACGATGCGGCCGACGAAGTACGGCAGGTTCGCCATCGTCCGCTCGGCCCGTGCGGCCGCCTGCGGCGGAAGTCGGACCTCCGCCTCCGGCGCGGTGCGGTCACCGTCCTTCTTCAGGCCCGCGGCGAACACGGCCATCGCCGGCATGAGCCCCTGGGTCCGGAAGGTCTCCTGGACGCGGGCGACGAGTGCGCGGTGTGCGGCCGCGTCCGGCAGCACCTCCACCGCCGGCGGCTCGTGGGCCACCAGGCGTTCGACGCGTTCGGGGTGGGCGGTGAGCAGGTGCAGCGCGGCGATCGCGCCGGAGCTGGCGCCGAACACCCGGGCCGGCTCGCCGGGTGACAGCAGGTCGAGCAGCCGGAGCGCGTCGTCGGCGTGCTCGGCCACCCGCTGCTCGGCCTCGGGGTCGTCCAGCGTGCTGCGGGACATGCCGCGCGGGTCGTAGGTCGCGACGGTGTACTCGGCGGCCAGCTCGTCCGCGAGGGGATCGAAGGAGGCCGCGCCGCCGGACCCGCCGGGGACCAGCAGCAGGACGGGGCCCCGGCCGCGTACTTCGTAGTGGAGTGTCGCACCGTTCACGCGCAGGCTGCCGGTGGTCGGGGCGGTCATGAGGGGTCTCCTTCTCGGGACGGTGGCCAGTGCTCCAGGAGCGTGTGGAGGGCGTCGAGGGCGCGGACCCAGGAGTCCTCGGGCGAGCGCGCGTGGGCGAAACCGCCCGCCGCCTCCAGGGCGACGAAACCGTGGAACGTGCTGCGCAGCAGCCGGACCGCGTCGGTGAGGTCGGGCTCGGTCAGTCCGTAGCCGCGCAGCATGCCGTAGGTCAGTTCGACGGCGCGCCGTGGTCCGGGCGCCGTCGCGGCGAGGCCGGGATCGATCCGGACCGGGGCCTGGGTGGCCGTGTAGCGGCCCGGGTGCTCGTGGGCGTACCGCCGCCACGCGTCGGCGTACGCGACCAGTGCGTCCTTGCCCGCCCGGCCTGAGGTCGCCTCCGCGATACGGATGGTCTTCTCGTCCGCCGCCAGCAGCGCGATCCGTCCGCGCAGGTCTTCCAGGCCACGTACGTGCGTGTAGAGGCTCGCGTCCTTCACGCCGAGCCGCCGCGCGACCTGCGACATGGTCACCTGGTCGAGCCCGATCTCGTCCGCCAACTCGGCGGCGGCGAGGGTCACTCGATCCGCCGTCAGCCCTGCCCGTGCCATGCGCCCTCCCATGTTCCTAGGGGCCCTAGGTATATCCTAGGACTCCTAGGAACGGCAACGACAGCGGCGGGCTCAGCGCTTGAGCGTGAAGGTGAAGTCGCCGGAGAGCCTGCCGTCCAGCCGTACGGCCGAGACGAGCTTCCCCTCCGTGACCAGCCTCCCGACCTCGGCCCGGGACAGACCGAGGCCTTCCGCGATCAGGCGCGCCGGCCGCACGGGGACCGGCGCCGCGAAGCGGACCGCGACGTCGATCACCTCACGGTCCGGTCGAGCCGGTCCGCCGGTGTCGAGGCGCCAGGCGCCGTGCCAGTCGAGGGCGATGCGGTTGCGGCGCCGTACGACCGGATCCTGGAGCAGTTCGGCCGCCAGGACGGGATCGTTGCGGTGCAGCCGGTCCAGCAGACCGGGGCGTACGGAACGCACGTTCATCCGCTCCAGGACCGCGAGCTTGGCGGTCTCCCCGCAGGTGGTGCAGAGCACGAGGAGCCAGGCGTCGAGGAGCTTGTGGTGGGCGTTGACCCGGAACTTGCCGTTCGCCCGGAAGCGCTCGGAGGCGCAGGTGCGGCAACGGCGGAGGACGAGCGGCAGGCAGGTGGGCATGACCACCCAGGTGGTGAGCACAGGAATACACCGGTTCCAGTGAGAAATCCGCAGCAAAAAGGGGCGCGGCGCAGAGGCGCGGCGCGCGACGGTTCAGCGCTCGGGAGGTCTCACAGGGTGTACAACGGTGTGTCCTTGGCTCGGCGACCGGGTGGCGGCAGCACGGTAGCGGTGAACGGCGGCGCCGCTCCACGGGTTTTCGGCGTTCGGCGGCCGGGCGGGCGGGTTGCGTCTCCCCTGCCCCGAAGGCCGCCGCGGGGCACTCCGACGCCCTCGGCGTACGGATGACACCGGCCGGGTCCCGGCAGGTCTGCGGGCGGGAGGTGGGGGCACATGGACCGTTGCACGGGAAGCGTGCGCACACCTCAGGTCAAGGGAGTCGTCACATGCTGGGCATAGTCGCCGCCGTTCTGTTCTTCATCGCCTTCCTGATCAACACCACCGACATCACCACCAACGACGTGTTCTCCTCGGGCAATGTCATGCTGCTGGGGCTGATGCTGCTCGCCCTGCACGTCGCGGGCATCGGCAGCTCCTTGCGCACCGGCCGGCGCCGCTGAACCACCGTCGGGGGGTGGCTGGGAGCCGTCCTCCGATCCATGGGGGGTATCGGGGGCGTGGAGCGGTACGAGGACGTGTACCGGCTCTGTTACGTACGCGGCCCCGAGGGCGTCGTCGTGGGCCTGGCCGAACAGCTCCGCTGAGGACGCGCCCGCGCGGCACGGGCGGGGTCATGGGTGCGCGGGGCGGAGGAGCGGACTACCGCGCGGCCCAGCCGCCCAGGTCGTTCCCGCCGGCCGCCGCCGCGCGGGCGGGTGCGTCGGGGGAACCGAGCAGGAGCCGGGGGAGGTAGCCGGACCGGAGGGCCGGTTCCCAGCCGTGCGCCTGCACCGCGAGGGCGGCCACGGCGAGGGTGCCCAGCGGCAGCAGGGTCCTGGGGGCGGGATCGGCGCCCACGCCGTCCCGGTGCTCGACGAGCCGGGCGGCGAGGGCCTGTTCGAAGGCCGCCCGGTCGTCGTCGAGGAGTACCCGCAGCAGGCGCTGGTCCGGCGTCAGCGGGCCGGCCGCCTCCAGACCGGCGGCCGCGGCCGCGCGCTCGGCCGGGTCGGGCTTGCACAGGGTCACGGTGGGCCAGTCCCGGGGCAGGTGCCCGGCCGACGGGGTCAGATAGGCGCACAGCGCGTCCATCTCGGCGAGGTCGGACGGCCGCGAGGCGGAGGCGAAGGGCGAGTACGGCACGCCGTCACGGATCGCGGGCGCGTAGTCCTCCCGCAGCAGCCCGCCGATGACGCGCCGCCAGTCCCACACCAGCCCGCTGACCACGCACAGGGCGAACGCGTCCAGCCAGGTCCTCGCCGTGGGTGCCTCGTCGACGACGTCGGCGAACGTCTTGTCCTCGCTGCTGAGCCGCTCGCCGACCAGCGGGAGGAGGATCTCCTGATCGCCGTCGGGGAAACAGCCGATGCTCAGCAGCCCCAGGGAGCACTCCGCCGCGGTCCGCAGCACCGTGGCCGTCCGCCCGTCGTCGTCCGGGGCGGGGTCCCCCGGCGGGTCCTCCGCGAGCCGGGCGGCGGCGTGGTCCAGGAGGTCGTCCCGCATGGCCTCCAGCAGGTCCATGGAGAAGCCGCCGTACTGCATTCCGTGCCAGTGGCCGTAGGCCCGTCGGCCGATGTCCTCGAGCGCCCGGGCCATGCGCTCCCCGCCGACCGTGTGGGGCGTCACTTCCCGCACCTCAGCCGCTCCTCCCATGATCGTTGCTACGAAGGCCGAACGGTACCAGCGGGGCGGGGACCGGAAGCTGTTGCCCCCGGCCCCGGGGCTTCCGGCGGGGCCGGGGCCGAAGGGTGTGACGTGCACACGTACGCGATCACTGGGATGGTGGGAGCAGGAGCGTTGCCGGAGCCAGACGAACGGTGGTGGTGACCGCCATGGCCGTGCCCGGGGAGAGCGGTGAGGGCCCGGCCTCGCCGTACGCCGATCCCCAGGGTGAGCCGTTCCTGCTCACCCGGTTCGCCGTCCCGACGCTCCCGACGACGTTCCTGCCGCGCGCGCGGCTGGTCCGGCACCTCGACCAGGCGGCCGGCACCCCCCTGACCATGGTCAACGGGGCCGCCGGTGCGGGAAAGACCCTGCTGGTCGCGCAATGGGCCGCGGGACGGGACGAACCCGTCGCCTGGTTCACCACCGACGGCGCGGAACAGGGCCCCGGGGTGCTGTGGGCGTACCTCCTCCACGCGCTGGACCTCGCCGGTGTGCCGCTGCCGGCGGACATCGGCTCGCCGACGGACGCGCACCGGGTGGAGCCCGGCCTGCTCGTGCGGCTCGCCGCCCGGCTGAGCACGCTCGACCCGCCCGTCGTCGTGGTGCTCGACGAGTTCGACCACGTCACCGACCCGGAGTTCGCCCGGCAACTGGAGTTCGTGCTGCACCACGCGGGGCGGGGCATGCGCCTGGTCCTGGTGACGCGCACCGAGCCGCTCCTGCCCCTGCACCGGTACCGGGCGGCCGGCGAGATCACCGAGATCAGGGGCGCCGAACTCGCTTTCACGCCCGAGGAGGCGGCCGCGCTGCTGGAGCTGCACGGTGTGCGGCTGCCACCGGACGCGGCGCGCGCCCTGGTGGAGCGCACCCGGGGGTGGGCCGCCAGTCTGCGCCTGTGCGCCCTGGCCGCGGCCGAGAGCCCGGATCCGGAGGCCTACCTGCGGGAGTTCGAGGCCGGCCACTCCACCGTGGCGGACTACCTGCTGGCAGAGGTGCTCAAGCGGCAGAGCCCCGAGAAGCAGGACCTTCTGCTGAGGGTCAGTGTCCTGGATCGCTTCCGCACCGAGCTGGCGAACGCGCTGACGGGACGCGACGACGGCGAGGCCCTCCTGGTGGAGCTGCACCGGGAGAACGCCTTCGTCGAGCACCTGGGGCAGGGCTGGTATCGCCTGCACCCCCTGTTCGGCGAGATTCTGCGCGCCCACCTGCGGTTGCGCTCCCCCGGCCTCGAACCGGAGCTCCACCGGCGGGCCGCGCGATGGCTGCGGGAGGCCGGCGCCCTGGAGGAGACGCTGGGGCACGGTGCTGCCGCGGGCGACTGGGAATTCACCGCCGGGGCCCTGGTGGACGACCTCGCCATCGGCCGGCTCTTCACCGGTCTGCGCTCCGGGGACCTGGCCGCGCTCTTCTCCCGCATGGACGCCGGGGCCACGAGCCCCGCCACCGAGCTCGTACGGGCGGCCCGGGAGCTGTCGGGGCCGGACGTCGACCGGGGGCTGGACCACTTGCGCCACGCGGAGGAGGGCTTGGGCGCGGCGCCCTCCGACGAGTCGGCGGCCCGGCTGAGCTGTGCCCTGCTGGAGGCGCTGGCCGCGCGGGCCACCGGTTCGCCGGGGAGGGCGGAGGCGGCCGCGGAGGCGGCCCGGAAGCTCAGGCACGAGGTCCCGGCCCACCTGCTGGACAAGCATCCGGAGCTGACGGCCCTGCTGCTGACCCATGTGGGGCTGGCGTGGCTGTGGGCCGGGCGCTTCGGGGACGCGCGGGCCGCGCTGTCCCGGGCGGCCGGCGTGCCGGGCGGGGCCGCGACGGCACTGCCGCGGGAGGACTCGATGGGCAGCCTGGCGCTGATCGACTACCTCGACGGCTGGCTCGGCAAGGCGGAACGCAAGGCGCTGGCGGCCGTGACCGCCCCGGAGCGGCTCGCCCCGTCGGGGGCCGCCGGGTCCGACATCGGGCGGCTGGTGCTGGCGGCCGTGGCCGTCGACCGCAACGAGCTGGGCCGGGCGCGGCTCCTCCTCGACGCGATGAGCGGCTCCAGGGGCGGGCCGCGGGACCCGGTGACGGAGGCGGGCCGGGCGATCACCACGGGGCGGCTGCTCCTGGCCGGCGGCGACCCGCGCGCCGCGCTCGAGGCGGCGGCACAGGAGGTACCGGCCGATGTCGCCTCGCCCTGGGCGGAGGGGGGCACCGCGCTCGTCGCCTCGGCCGCGCACCTGGCGGAGGGCCGGCCGGAGGAGGCCGCCCGGCTGCTGCGTGCGGCGCCGGACGATCAGCCGGCCTGCGCGGTGGAGCTCGCGCGGACCCGGCTCGCCCTCGGTGAGTCCGTGGCGGTGGACGACCTGCTCGACGTCCTCCCGCCGGCCGGCCGCGCGGGCCCCGGGCTGGCCGTCCCGGCCATGCTGGTGCGGGCCCAGGCGGCGGACCGGGACGGCGACCGGGCGACGGCCCACCGGGTGCTGGCCCAGGCGCTGCGCGAGGCCCGCCGCGAGGGGCTGCGGCGTCCGTTCCTGGAGGCGGGTCCATGGATCCGGCCGCTGCTGGCGTCGGTGCTGTTGCGGGAGCTGACCGAAGGCTGGCTCAGGCCCGGGCCCGCACCGAACGGCGGCCGGTCCCGGGCGGGGGACCATGCCCCGCCGCCGGTCCTGGAGGAGCTGAGCGGACGTGAGCAGGACGTGCTGCGCCGGCTGGCCGAGATGATGTCGACGGAGGACATCGCCGCCGACCTGCACGTGTCGGTGAACACCGTCAAGACGCACCTCAAGAGCGTCTACCGGAAGCTCGCCGTCAACCGGCGCAATGACGCGGTACGCCGGGCCCGCGAGCACCGGCTGCTGTGAGGTGCGGGCGGGGACGGGCACGGGGTGCGCGGGGCGGGGACGGGCACGGGGCGCTCCGGCCGTCGCCGGTGCGGCCCGCCGCCCCGCGGCCGCCCGGGCGCGGGGCGGTCCCGGGCGGCGGTCACCGGTCCGGCCGGTGGCCGGGGGCGGGGCGGCTCGCCCTCGCCGGGGCTCGCCCGTAGGGGGTGAGGTGCCGGGCGCGTGGATCGGCTGGGATGGGGAGGGCGGCCGGCCGCACGCCTGCCGTCGTCCGGCTCCCTCCCCCGACGGGCCCCGGCCGCCCCCGAGAGGTGGACACCGTGAAACGCTGGCGGGCTTTGATCGTCCTCGGTACGGCCCAGTTCCTGATGGTGCTGGACACGGCCGTCATGAACGTCTCCATCAGTCAGCTCGTCGAGGACTTCGACACCGAGGTGACGGCCGTCCAGGCCGTCATCACGCTGTACGCCCTGGTCATGGCGGCCTTCATGATCATCGGGGGGAAGTTCGGGGACGTCTTCGGGCGGCGGCGCCTGTTCTTCACCGGCCTCGTCGTCTACGGCGTGGGGTCGGCGCTCACCTCCATCGCCCCGACCCTCGGCGTCCTCACCGTGGGCTGGTCGGTCATCGAGGGCCTCGGCGCCGCGATGGTGCTGCCCGCCATGGCGGCCCTCGTCGCCGAGACGTACGGCGGACGGGACCGGGCGGTCGCCTACGGGGTCATCGGGGGACTCGCCGGGGCGGGGATCGCGGTCGGTCCGCTGCTGGGCGGCTGGGTGACGACCTACCTCACCTGGCGGCTGATCTTCGCCGGTGAGGTCGTGGTCGTCGTGGCGGTGCTGTGCTGCCAGCGGCTGATCAAGGAAGCCCCGCGCCGTGAGCCGCCACCGAGGCTGGACTGGGCCGGAGCCGCGCTCTCGGCGGCCGGTCTCGCGCTGGGCGTCTTCGGGGTGCTCCAGAGCAGTAGCTGGGGCTGGCTGCGCCCGCGCAACCCGCCCTTCACCGTCCTGGGCTTCGCCCCGACCCTGTTCGTCATCGGGGCGGGAGCGGCCGTGCTGGCCGTCTTCGCGTGGTGGCAGCGGCGTCGTGACGCCCGGGGCGCCGATCCGCTGGTGCACCTGTCCCTGCTGCACGTACCGCCGCTGCGGTCCGGGCTCATGGCACTGCTGAGCCAGAACCTCATCCTCCTCGGGCTGTTCTTCACCATCCCGCTGTACTTGCAGGTGGTACAGGGCTTCGACGCGTTCGAGACGGGGCTGCGGCTGCTGCCGGTCTCGGCCACCATGCTGGCCGCGTCCCTGCTCGGCGCCCGGCTCGGACGGGCGGCGGGACCCCGCCGGATGGTACGGCTGGCACTGCTGACCCTGGCGGCGGCCATCGTGTGGCTGCTGGCCACGATCGACCCGGTCATCGACGACGCCCAGTTCGCCGGGGCGATGGCGCTGCTGGGCGTGGGGATGGGCCTGCTCGCCTCACAACTGGGCAACGTGGTGCAGTCGAGCGTCGGCGCGCAGCGGCGCAGCGAGGTGGGCGGGCTCCAGTTCACGGCGCAGAACCTGGGGTCCGCGCTGGGGACGGCCCTCATCGGATCGCTGCTGATCGGCGCGCTGGCCCATGCCTTCACCTCGCACGTGGAGGACGATCCGAGGCTGTCGGAGGAGGCCCGGCAGCAGACCGGTATCGCCCTCGAAGCGGGGATCAGCTTCGTCCCCACCGACGAGGTCCGCTCGGCGGCCGAGCGGGCCGGGCTGCCGCCGGCCGAGACGGAGGCGCTGGTGGACTCGTACGCGTCGGCGCAGCTCGACGGCCTCAAGGCGGCCGTTCTCGCGACCGGGGGGATCACCCTCGCCGGCTTCCTCGTCACGCGCCACCTGCCCGCGCGCGGGACGGGCGCCGCCCGGTCGCCCGGCGACACCGGGGGCGACACGGGTGGTGGTGCCGAGGGCGACCCGGAAGGGGACGCGGAGGGCGGTGCCGGGGACGACGCGTCCGGTGCGGCGCGCTGAGGCCGGAAGGAGACCGGGTTGTCCCGTACGGAGAGGACCTCGGACCGGGCGGCTCGGCGCGCCGTACGACGGGCGCACGCCGACTACACCGGCGGGGTCTACGGGTCGATGCTCGCCGCGTCCGTGGTCGTCGGGGCCGGGACCCTGGGCTCGTTCCCCCGCCTGGAAGTGGTGCTGCTGCTCCTGCTCACCGGCCTCGTCTTCTGGATCGCCCATGTCCACGCCCAGCTCTTCGGCGCGCGTCTGGCCCAGCACCGGCCGGACCGCCGGATCGTGTGGGAGGCGTGCCGTGACGAGTGGCCGATCGTCAAGGCCGCCGTCCCCCCGGCCGTCGCCGTGGCCGCGAGCCCCTTGCTGGGGCTCGACGTGCAGGGTTCCCTGTGGTTCGCGCTGACGGTGGCCGTGGCCGGGCAGGTGGGGTGGTCGGTGGCCGCGGCTCGCCGCGCGGGTGCCCACCGGCGCCTGGTGGCCCTCACGGCCTCGGCGAACCTCGTGCTCGGCCTGCTGATCATCACGCTGAAGATCGTCCTGACGCACTGACGCACTGACGCACTGCCCCATCGACCCACCGGGCCGCCGCCCCGGACGCACAGTCACCTCTGCGGGGTGAAGCCGGGGCCGCCAACCGACGGGACGATCGGGGGGAACGCGAAATCCGTCTGTTCCGGTTCGCCCGCGGGAGAGCAGCTCATGCGCTACGAGATCCGCGTCGAAGGACACATGTCGGAGCCGCTGACGACAGCTTTTCCGGAGCTGGAGCACGTGGTGATGTCCGGCCAGACCGTGCTGTTCGGGCACGTCGTCGACGAGGCGCACCTGTACGGACTGCTGGCCCGCTGCCGGTCGCTGGGACTGCGTGTCATCGAGATGCGGCCGCTGCCGGAATGAGCGGCGGTGCGGTGCCGCCCGGGGGTCAGAGGGTCTCGACGGTGATCCTGCCCGCACGGGCCGCGGCGCCCAGCGCCTCGTGGTCCCGTTCGTTGAGGTCGGCGTACGCCTGGGCGAACCCGGTGAGGGCGCGGTCGAAGCGGCCGCTCCCGCCCAGGTAGGCGCCGATGGCGACGGGGTCGCCGGAGCGGGCGTGGGCCCGGGCGAGGCAGGCCCCGCAGAGCTGGGCGAACCGGCCGAGCAGCTGGGGGTTCATGGTCTCCGGCCGGGCGATGCCCTTCCAGTCCCGAAGCTGGCGCACGTAGAAGTCCCGGCCGCGTCCGTCGAGGCCGACGACGTGCGTCCAGCCGAGGAAGATGTCGCTGGTCGTCTGGATCAGCCGCTGTCCCGCCACGACCCGGCGGCCCTGGTTGTCGAAGTCCTCGCCGCCCGTGTGATCGGCGAGTACGGACCGCTGGGCCTCCTTGGCCTGGAGGAGCAGGGGGTCGTCGTCGTCCCGGCCGAGCAGGAGCAGGATCCAGCAGCGGGTCCCGACGCTGCCGACGCCCACCACCTTGCGGGCCACGTCGACCAGCCGGTAGCGGTGCAGCAGGTGGCGGCGCTCGGACGACAGGGTCCGCCCGTAGCTGTCCAGGAGGGTGGCGAGCTGCCGCCGCTCGTCGTCGGAGGGCTCGCCGGCCAGGTCGCGCAGCGGGACGATCAGCGGGGGATCGGGAGCGATCCGCCGGCCCTCGGCCGTGACCCGGGTGAGTTGCGCGAAGGCCTGGAGGTCGGTGCGCTTGCGGGCCCGCGCCGCGGCGGTGGCGGTGCGGCGTGTGGCCTCCTTGCCCATCGAGGCGGCGAGCCGGCGGATGCGGTCGGCGTCGTCCTGCGCGTACCAGACGTCCAGGGTGCGCATGGCGGCGAACTCGCGGATCCGCCTGCGGTACGCCTGTACGCACGCCGCCACCACGGCGTTCTGCTCCCCGACCGAGAAACCGTTGGCCCGGCCGGCGATGGCGAAGCTGGCCGCCAGCCGTTTGACGTCCCACTCGAACGGCCCGGGCAGGGTCTCGTCGAAGTCGTTGATGTCGAAGACCAGGTGGCGCTCGGGCGAGGCCAGCAACCGGAAGTTGAGGAGGTGGGCGTCGCCGCAGAGCTGCACGGTCAGACCGGTGCTGGGCAGGGGGCCGAGGTCGGCCGCCATGATCGCCGCCGCACCCCGGTAGAAGCGGAACGGGGACTCCAGCATCCGGCCGTAGCGGAGGGGCACCAGCTCGGGCAGGCGCGTGGCCGACTGCCGCTCGACCACCGCCACCGGGTCGAACCGGCCGGCGCCCGCCTCGAACCAGCCGTGGCATGAGCGGGAGGCGTGCCGGCGGGCGCCCCGGCCCTGGGCGGCCCTCTCGGCCACTGAGGACGTCGTCGGGAGAGCGGTCGGGGTTGTGGTGCTCGGTACGGCCATGGCTTCACACCTCCTGGACGGATGTCCGCGTGCCGTGGAGCCTCCTACTGCGGCGGTTCACGGCCCTGCCGTCGCAGCCCCGCCTGCACCGCGCCCGCCAGGATCCGCGCCACGACGCCCACCAGCAGCAGCCCGCCGGCCATCTGCACCATGGTCAGCACGCGGCCCGTCTGCGAGCGCGCCGTGATGTCGCCGAAGCCCACGGTGGAGAAGGTGGTCAGCGTGAAGTACAGGGAGTCCGTCCTGGTCAGCGGCTCGCTGAAGGAGCCCGGGGACGAGCGCTCCATCAGGTAGTAAGTACCCGCGAAGAGCACCAGGTACAGCGCCACCGTGCCGCCCAGCGCCTCGACGGCCCTCAGCCGGGGATGCGGCGAGCGCACGATGGCCCGCGCCTCCCACACCAGCACCACGACGACCGCCAGCAGCCCGAGGGTGAGCCAGGCGGTGGTGGCCCCCGTCCTGCGCCCTTCCAGGGGCAGCAGGTAGTACGCGGTCACCAGCCCCACCGTGACGCCCACGGCGCGGGCCCCGGCCACCAGCGCGGCCCGCCGCCGGCGGCGGGGTGACTCGCCGCCCGGCTGGGCCGGGGATGCCGCCGGCTCGTTCATGTGGCGTCCCTCCGTCGTCCGCGGGGCGTCGGCGCACCCCTCCCGGTCTCCACCTCACCGCCCCGGCGGCGCGGCCGGATCACCCGCCTCGGGTGACCCGCGTGCCCGGCGGCGGGCACGACACTGGCCCGGTGGGGCCTCCGCATCCCCTGGGCGGCCCGTACCACCGGCCCGACGCCGCGAGGAGGAGCCATGACCGTGCCGCGTGAACCGGCGCCGGGCAGCGGACCGGACCGGTCGTCCCCGCGCCCGGCCGGTGGGCCGCCGGGCGCTCCGGTGGAGTTGTCGGTGAAGCTCGAACGCTCCTGGACGTGGATCCTGGCGGCGGCGCTCGCCTCCCTCGTGCCGGGGGTGCTGATTCTGGTCTGGCCGGACGAGACGCTGCACGTCCTGGCGGTTCTCATCGGCCTGCACCTGATCGTGGCCGGTGCCCTCCGGTTCGTCGGGGTCTTCGCCCGCGAGGAGGCCGGCGAACGGCTCACCGGGCTGCTCCTGTCGGTCCTGTACGTGCTGGGCGGGGTGCTGTGCCTGCGGCATCCGCTGCAGACCATCGCCGCCCTGTCGCTGATCACCGGGATCGTCTGGCTCGCGTCCGGCATCCTCACCCTCTACACGGCCGTCGCCGCCCGGAACCTGCCGCACCGCGGGGCCGTCCTGGGCGCCGGACTGCTCGGCCTGGTCGCCGGCATCGTGGTGCTCGCCCTGCCGATGGAGTCGGCGCTGGCGCTGACGCGTCTGCTCGGTCTGTGGCTCGTGCTGCTCGGCCTCGTCGAGGCGGCCGTCGCCTTCGCCGCGCGAGCGGCGTCCGACGGGCCGCGCACCACCGGCCCGGGGTCCGGCGCCGCCGGCCCGGGCTGACCCCCGGCCCGTACGACCGAGGAGAAGACCATGGATTCCGGCTCGTCCTCCGCCTCCGCCTCCGCCTCCGGTGGGACCGGGGGGGCCGGTCATGGCCTGACCGCCGCCGAGCGCTCCGACTACGAGCGGCTGCGCCGGGCGGCGGGTGTCCGGCACCGCCGGGTCCGGCGGATCGGCGCCTGCGTCCTCCTGGTGCTGACCCTCCTGCTCGCCCCGCTGGCCGTCGTCGCCGCCTGGGTGCAGGACACGGTCTCGGACACGGACCGGTACGTGCAGACCGTGTCGCCCCTGTCGTCGGACCCGGCGGTGCAGAAGGTCGTGACCGACCGGCTGACGAACCGCGTGACCGGCAACGTGGACGTGAAGGCGGTGACCGACGCACTGGCGAAGGCCCTGGCGGACGCGGGGGCGCCGCCGCGCGTGGTGGACGGGGCCGAGGCCCTCACGGGCCCGCTGCGGGGCGCGGTCGAGGACGTCGTGCACCGCACCGTCAACGGTGTGGTCACCAGTGACACGTTCCAGCGGGTGTGGGAGTCCGCGAACCGCCAGGCGCACGCCGCGGTGATGAACGTGCTCACCGGTGAGCGGACGGGGGTCGTGCGGGCCACGGGCGACACGGTGGTGCTGGACGTCGGGGAGGTCGTCGACCGGGTGCAGCAGCGTCTGGTCGACGCGGGCTTCGAGAAGGCCGCCGCCATACCGGACACCGACCGCACGGTCACCCTGTTCGAGACCGAGCACCTGAGCCAGGCGCAGGACACGATGCGGCTGCTGGACGTGCTCGGTGTCTGGCTGCCCGTCCTGACCTTCGTCCTCGCCGTTCTCGCCGTCTGGGTCGCCCCGGGTCACCGGCTGATGCTGCTGGTCACGGCGGTCGGCGTCGGCGTGATGATGGCGCTGCTGCTGGTCGCGCTGGCCGTCCTGCGGCGGGTGTACCTCGACGCGGTGCCGCCTGCCGAGTTGCCGGCCGATGCCGCCGCCGCCATCTTCGACACCTTCGTCCGCTTCCTGCGCGAGAGCACCCGCACCCTCCTCGTCATCTCCGTGATCACGGCGCTGGCCGCCTTCCTGTACGGACCCGGGCGGGTGGCCCGGGCCGTACGGACGGCGGCCCGGCGGGGCGCCGGGGGCACGGGGCGGGGCCTGAACCGTGCCGGATTGCGCACGGGCGGGACGGGACGGTGGCTGGCGACGCACCAGTCCTGGACCACCGGGGTCACGATCGGGGCGGGCGCCTTGGCACTCCTGCTCTGGAACGGTCCCACGGTCGGCTCGGTGGCTCTGGTGGTGGCCCTCGTCCTGGTCGTCCTCGCCGTCCTCGCCGTCCTCGCCGCCGCGGGCCCCGCTCCGGCGTCACCCGCCGCGGATGCGGAGGCGCACGGCCCTGTGAGCCCGTGACAGAGGAGGCCCGCCCGTGGCCAGGAGGCCCGCCGGAGCTTCGTCCTCCGCCCGGGGCCGGGCGAAGCGGCTGTGGGCGGGGCTGCGGTCGGGTCCCGCCGCCCGGCTCCTCACCCGGCTGCCGGTCCTCAACATCGTGGAAGGCGCGGTGCGGCTCGCCGCGCAGGCCTTCTGCACGGTGCTGCCGCTGCTGATGACGGTGGCGGCCTTCGCGCCGGAGGGGGTGCGGGACCTGATGGGCGATTCGTTGCGCGCGGTGCTCGGTGTCCGCGGCGACACCCTCCAGGAGATGCGCCGCGCCCTCGCCGCGGACGGGCCGACGCGGAACTCCGTGGGTGCGGTCGGCCTGGTGGTGACGCTGGTGTCGGCGACGGCGTTCAGCCGTGCGCTGCAAGCGGTGTGCGAGCGGTGCTGGCACCTGCCCAGGGCGCCGCTGCGGGACGTGGTCTGGCGCTGGCTGCTGTGGCTGGTCGTCTGGCTGGGCGCGTTGTTGGTCCAGGCGCCTCTGCGCGACGGTTTCGGCCGGGGCGGCGTGACCGGAGCGGTGCTCTCGGTGCTGTCCGCGGCACTGCTGTGGTGGTGGACCCAGCACCTGTTCCTGGGCGGCAGGGTCGGCTGGTGGGCACTCGCACCGGGGGCGGTGCTGGCCGGGGCGGGCACGGTGGTGCTGAGCTGGGCCGCCCGGCTGCTGGTGCCGGCGGCCATGGAGCGCAGTCTCGACGACTTCGGTCTTCTCGGGCCCGTCTTCACCTTCCTGTCCTGGCTGATCGCCGTGTTCCTGGTGGCCGTCTCGGGTCTGGCCCTCGGCGAGGCGGTGGCGGCGTCCGGCTGGTACCGGACGGCGTTCGCCGCACGCCGGGCCAAGGCCGGCGAGTGAACGGAAGGGCGGGCCGCCGCGGCGGCCGATTCACCCGCACCGGGTGAAGCCATCGGCCTCCCCCGCGGCCAGCCTGGTAACGGCACAGATCGGCTGCCGGGCGCTTGCCCGGGACGACGGAGGTGGCGATGAGTGGGCCTGTGTACCTCGCGTACGACTTTCCGCTGCTGAGCATCTTCTGGACCATGCTCGTGTTCTTCCTGTGGATCGCATGGTTCGTGCTGCTCTTCCGGATCGTCACCGACATCTTCCGGGACGACGACATGAGCGGCTGGGCCAAGACCGGCTGGCTGGTCACGGTGCTCGTCCTGCCGTTCCTGGGCGTCTTCGTCTATCTGATCGCCCGGGGCAAGAACATGGGCCGCCGGGAGATCGCCCAGGCGCGTGCGCAGCAGGAGGCGTTCGACAGCTACGTCCGCGAGACCGCCGCCAAGGCGGGCCCCGCCCAAGCCGCCGGTCCCACCAGCGTCGACCAGCTCGCCAGGCTGTCCGACATCCGCTCGCGCGGTGACATCACGGACGAGGAGTTCCGCAGGGCCAAGGAGCTGGTCCTGAGCGGCGCGGGCTCCTCGCGAGCGGGTGGTGGCCCGTCCGCGCCCGCGCCCTGACCCGTACCGAGTCCTACCGAGCCGCTACCGATACGAAGCGCGTGAGACGAATGGAGCCAGCAGGATGACGCACACGATGTTTTCGCAGACGAGGGCGGAGCGGCACCCGTGGGCCGGTGGCCTGACGCTCTTCGCGGCGGTCATGCTCATGATTTCGGGTGTCCTGGGGGTGTGCCGCGGGATCATGGCGATCGCCGAGGACGACGTCTTCGTCACGACGAGCAACTACGTCTTCGAGTTCGACCTCACGAGCTGGGGCTGGATCCACCTCACGCTCGGCGCCGTCGCCATCATCGTCAGCCTCGGACTCTTCGCGGCGTCGATGTGGGCCCGCGTCGCGGGCGTCGCCATCGGCGGACTGGTCATCATCGCCAACTTCCTCTCCCTGCCGTACTACCCGGTCTGGTCCATCGTGATGATCGCCGCCTCGGCCTTCATCATCTGGGCCCTGTGCGTGGTGCGACCGGACGACATGTGATCGGCCGGCACACCGCTGGGGCGAACGGACCCGGTGGCCGCCTCACGGCGGCCGCCGGTGACGGCCGTGCGGGGTGGGCCCGCGCGGCGCTGCTCGCGCTGCTGGCGAGCGCGGCCGTGGCGCTCGTGGCGGCCGGGCTGCGCAGTGTGCTGTGGCTGGTGGCCGGTCTCGCCGGGCTGGCCCTCGCCGCCGTGGGCGTCTGGTGGGCCCTCGCCCACACCGGCCCCGTCCGGTGGGCGGGGGTCTTCCTGAGCGTCGCCGCGCCGGTCGCCGTCCTGGCCGTCTTCGCCGCGGCCGGCATGCTCGGGCCGGCCCTCGGCTCGCTCGTCCTGTGGGTACTGGCCGTGCGGGCGGCCCAGCACGTCACCGCGCCGGGGCACACCCCCTCCGCGCGGGATCCGGTGGACGCCGAGGCCCCGCGACACCCCTGGATCGTCATGAACCCGCGCTCCGGGGGCGGGAAGGTGGAGCGCTTCCACCTGGCGGCGCGGGCGCGGGAGGCCGGCGCCCGTGTCGTGCTGCTCGGCCCGGAGCACGAGGACGTCGCCGAACTGGCCGGCCGGGCCGTGGCCGAGGGGGCGGATCTGCTGGCCGTGGCGGGCGGCGACGGCACCCAGGCGCTGGTGGCCGAGGTCGCGGCGCGGCACGACCTGCCCTTCCTGGTGGTCCCCGCCGGCACCCGCAACCACTTCGCCCTCGACCTCGGTCTCGACCGCGACGACCCGGCGGCGGCCCTCGACGCCCTCACCGACGGCGTCGAACTCCGGGTCGACCTCGGGTTCGCCGCCGGCCGGGTGTTCGTCAACAACGCCTCCTTCGGTACGTACGCGGCCGTCGTCGGCGACCCCGCCTACCGCGGCGAGAAGGTGCACACGACCTTGCGCAGCCTCCCCTGGCTCCTCACCGGTCCCGACGCGCCCCGCCTGCGGATGCGGGCCGGGGACGTCCGCGCGGAGGATCTCCAGGCGCTGCTCATCAGCAACAACCCGTATCTGCGAGCGGTGGATTCCGCCCACCCCGGGCGCCGGGCGCGGCTGGACTCCGGGCTGCTCGGCGTCCTGGGCGTGCGGGTCGGCAACACGGCCCAGGCCGCGCGCATGGTCCGCGGCAGCCGTTCGGCGGGCCTGCTGCGGCTGACCGCCGAGAGCGTGGTCGTCGAGGCGGACACGGGCACCGTCCCGGCCGGTATCGACGGGGAGCATGTGCTGCTGCCGACCCCGGTGGTGTGCCGGACGGCCCCGGGGGCCCTGCGGGTACGCGTTCCCCGCGGCCGTCCGCGGCGCCCGCTGGAACGGGTGGCCGCCGACTGGCCGCGCGTCGCACGGGTGGCGCTGGGCCGCCCGGCACGGGCCGGATCCTGACGACGCGGCACGGGCGCGGGCGGGGACTCGGGGACTCGGGGACGGGCGCAGGCGTGGACTCAGGCACGGGCGCGGGCACGGGCGCGGACTTCGGCCCGGGACCACGGCCCGGCACGGGGGGCCGTGACCCCCGCGTGCCGGGCCGGTCAGGGGCCCGGGAGCGGCGCTCCGGCTACACCGGCGCGAACGGGCGCAGCTCGTCGGCGCCCGCCCGGACGACGCCGTAACTGCGTTCGGGAACCTCGTGCCAGGCTCCGGGGAGGTCGCCCAGCGGCTCGGACACGACCAGGCGCGTCTCGGGGGACAGGCCCCGGAGGAACGCCATGTCGGGGTGGAGGGCCTGGAGCGACGCGACGCTGCTGCTGTAGTACAGCGACCGGGCGTCGCCCTCGCTGGCGTAGCGGAACGCCCAGACGCTGGTGCCGTCGGTCGTGGCGATGGTCATCTGGAGCGGTGCGGCGACCCCGAGTTCCCGACCGGTGCGCTCGACGAACCCGGCCATGCGGGCCACCGCGAGCGGCGGGTCGTCCCGCAGGCCGAAGGTGAGCGCCAGGTAGAACATCACTTCCGAGTCGGTGGACCCCTCCATGCCGGTGAACAGCGCGGGTTCCACGGCCATGCACAGCTCCCGGCGCATCGCGGGGAAGCCGGTGATGGCACCGTTGTGCATCCACATCCAGTGGCCGTGCCGGAAGGGGTGGCAGTTGGTCTGCTGGACCGCCGTCCCCGTCGAGGCCCGGATGTGGGCGAAGAAGAGCGGCGAGCGGACGTGGCTGGAGATCTCCCGCAGATTGCGGTTGTTCCACGCCGGCCCCACGTCGCGGACGACGGCGGGGGTGCGGTCGTCGGCGTCGGGTGCGTACCAGCCGATGCCGAAGCCGTCCCCGTTGGTCGTCTCGACGCCCAGGCGGGAGTGCAGGCTCTGGTCGATCAGCGAGTGCGCGGGCTCGTACAGGATGGTGTCGAGCAGGAGGGGACTTCCGGAGTACGCCAGCCACCGGCACATCGGTCGTCATCCCTCTCGTGTCAGCGCTTCTCGGTACGGACGACGCACAGGGCCCAGATGATGAAGGCGTACATGGCGATGGCGACGATCGACCACAGCGGGTAGTAGGGGATGGACAGGAAGTTGGCGATGAGCAGCAGGGACGCCAGCACCACACCGATCATCCGTGCCCAGAGAGTGGGCTTGAAGAGTCCGAAGGCCACCAGTACGGCCAGCCCTCCGAAGAGCAGGTGGATCCAGCCCCAGCTCGTGGTGTCGAACTGGAAGATGTAGTCGGGCGTGGCCACGAAGACGTCGTCCTCGGCGATGCCCATGATGCCGCGGAAGATGTCGAGGAGGCCCGCGACGATCAGCAGTACGGCGGCGAACGTCACCAGGCCGCCGGCCACGGCCCGGCTGTGCTTGCTCTTGACGTGGGTGGTCGTCATGTCCTGTCTCCTGTCGCTTGTCGCTCAGGGGCGGTCGCCCGTGCGCTCTCCCGTGTCGGTACGGGACGCCCAGGCCATTCCGAGACTGCCGCCTGCGGGTGGCGGGCCGCCTCACCCGGCCCGGGTGAGGTGCGCGACCGGCCGGCGCGCACGTGGGTATGCCCGGGGAATGGGCGAGGTCGCGATTGGGTGTCGAGGGGGCGCCGCCGCATTGCCCGGGGCCCGGTCGCGCTGTTGGAGTCGGTATGTGGACCTCTCATGACGCGGTGGGGGACGGCGCCTCCTGGTCGGGGACCGACGGATCGCCCTGCTCGTACTGCATGGATCTGGCCTCTTCCGGCGGCCCGCGCGGCGACGCGGGGGCGCGCCCGTTCGCCGGCCGCCCCGGGGCGGAGGGGCTGCTCGGCAGCGACCCGGCCTCCGGGGGGCGGGCGGTCGTGATCGCCTGGCTGACGTCCACGGTGACCGTCGGGTCGGCGGTCGTCCTGGCCCTCCTCCGCTGACGGCGGCGCCGTGCCGCTCGGACCGTACGGCCGCGCGAAGTGATCACTCGATCGTGGGTTCTCCCGCTGCGACGCCAGGAGTGACGCCATGCTCGGGGGGCCGGGGTGCCGGCGGGCACCCGGCCGGTGCGGCGGGGGCGCGGGAAGTGGGACACGGGGAGGAATCGTGACGCAGCACGCGGGACGGAGTGGCCCGGAGCGCCGGGCCGTACTGCTGGCGGCGGGGCTCGCCGATCTGGCGGTGAGCACCCTGGCCGAGGGCCTGGGAACGGTACGGGGGCTGCTGCGCCGCTCGGACGCGGCGGAGCTGGCCGGGGAGGCCGAGCGCGACCTGGTGGCGCGGGGCCGTCTGGTCCTGGACCGGTACGCCGCCGTGCCACCGCCGCACCTGGAGGTCCTCGCCCGGTACGCCGTCGCGCGGAGGGACGCGGCCGCCCGTGACGTCTGACCGGTGGGACCCGGACGCGTTCAAGGCCCGCGTCGACGAGGTGCTGCACCGGTTCGTCGCCGAGGAGGCCGGCCGTTTCGCGGACGTCGACCCGGCCCTGGACGTGGTGGCCGGGCAACTGGAGGCGGCGGTGGCCGACGGCAAGAGGCTGCGGGCCGCCTTCTGCTACTGGGGGTGGCTCGCGGCCGGCCAGCCGGACGCCGACGCCCTCGTGCGGGCGGCCGCGTCCATGGAACTCGTGCACGCCGCCGCGGTCGTGCACGACGACCTCATCGACGACAGTCCGCTGCGGCGCGGGCGGCCCACCGCCCACGTCGCGCTGCGCGACGCGCTACGCGGCCGCCGGGGCGCCGGCGCCGCCGGGAGGTCGTTGGCGATGCTGGTGGGAGACCTGCTGATGGCCCTGGCGGGACATCTGTTCACCACCAGTGGTCTGCCCGCCGCCTACCTGGCCCGGGCGCGCCCGTGGTGGACGGTCATGGCGCGCGAGCTGATCGCGGGTGAGTGCCTGGAGATCCTCCGCACCGGGGACGGCCCGGACCTCGGGACGTCGCTGAAGGTGATCCGTTACAAGACCGCCAAGTACACCGTCGAACAGCCCCTGCTGATCGGCGGCGCCCTGGCCGGGGCGGGCGGTCGGCTGCGCGACGGCTACCGCGCGTACGGGCTGCCGCTGGGCGAGGCGTTCCAGCTCCGGGACGACCTGCTCGGCCTGTTCGGGGACCCGCGACGCACCGGCAAGGCCGACACCGACGACGTACGCGGGCACAGGCCCACCGCGCTGCTGGCGGAAGCGTGGCGCCTCGCCGGTCCGGACGACCGGGAACTGCTCACCGCCCGGCTGGGCCGGGGGGATCCGGGGCGGGAAGGGCTGGACGCGGTGCGCGAGGTGATGCGCAGGCTGCGGGCGCCCGACCGCATCGAGGCCATGATCGGCGAACGTGTCCAGGAGGCGCTCGACGCCCTGCACCGGCTCGCCCTGCCGGCGCGCGCCGAGGCCGCGCTGACCGCGCTGGCGCACTCGGCGGCGGTCCGGCCCTTCTGACCCCCGCCGCCCGCCGCCCGCCGTTCCCCCGCCCCACTCACCGCCGGCCGCCGCCGCCCGGACGGCCCTTCGAAGACGAGGACCCCCTGCCATGACGTACACCGAGGCATCGATGGACGCCCTGCGGTCGGCCGGTGACGAACTCGCCGACGCGACCGTCGCCACCCTCTTCGCCCGCGGGGAGGTGGGCACCTTCAACACCCTGATGCGCTACGTCTCGACGGCCGGCGCTCCCCTCCCGGACGGGCTGCCCGACGTCGCGCGCGCGTACCTGGAGGCCACCCGCGTGCCGCCGGACTGGGTGGACTGGTCCGAGATGGAGAAGGCCCGGCTGTTCTTCATCGACAACAACGTGCACATCTCCACCGCCCTGTCCTTCGCGTCCATGCCGGCCTGTTACGTCGTGCCCCACGTGGCGAAGCTCCTGGCGACCACCCACGGACTGAAGTACCCCTCCAAACGCATGGCTGAGACCGGCCAGTTCACCGTGTATCTGATGCAGCCCGACGCGTTCGAGTCGGGCGGCCGCTTCGTTCCGGCGGCCCAGAAGGTCCGCCTCCTGCACGCCTCCATCCGCCACCACCTGAAGCGCGACGGCCTCTGGGACACCGCGGCCCTCGGAACGCCGATCTGCCAGGAGGACATGATCGGCGGGCAGATGTTCTTCTCCCTGCTCGTCCTGGACAGCCTGGACCGCCTGGGCATCCACATGTCGGCCGAAGGCGCGGACGCGTACTACTACGCGTGGCGCGTCGTCGGTGCCATGCTCGGCGTCGACCAGGCCGCCGTGCCCAAGGACCTCGACGAGGCCCGGAGGTTCCTCGACCTGTACATGGTCCGGCACATGGGGCCGTCCGACGAGGGCGCGCTGCTGACGCGGCAACTGATCGACCTGTACGAGGAAGTGGTGCCCGGCACCTTCTTCGACCCGATCGTCTCCGCTCTCGTCCGCCACCTCATTGGTGACACCTGCGCCGACTGGCTCCAGGTGCCGCGCACACGGTGGGACACCGCCGTCAGGGCCGTGCCCCACCTCCTGGGCGTCCTGGAGACCATCGAGGACCGGTCACCGCTCGGCGCCTGGGCGCTGGACCGCCTGGGCCACCTGACCACGGTCCTCGAACTGTCCTCCCTCACCCGCGGGCGGGTCATGCACTACGCCATCCCCGACTCCCTGAAGAAGGACTACGGCGTCGACGACGGCGTTCCGCGCAGCCGCCGGTGGACTCCCCCGCCTCCCACGCTTCCCTGACGCCCGTCGGTGGACTCCCCCGCCCCCACGCTCCCATGACGGCCCGTCGGTGGACTCCCCCGCCCCCACGCCTCCCTGACGCCCCGCCGACGCGCTCGATTCCCCCCAGTCCTCCTGATCACTCCACGGCGGGCGGGATCGGCTCCTAGCATGGAGCGCGTAGCGGGTGGCGGACCGAGGGGGGCTCATGTCACGGCTGGTGCGGTTGGAGATGCCGGACGGTCAGATCGTCTGGGCGGCCGTCGAGGAGACCGGGCCGAGCGACTCGGGCATCGGCGAACGGCTGGTGGAGCGCCTGGAGGGGTTCCAGCAGTCGCTGCGGGCGGTCGCGGACAACGCCCGCGCCGCCCTGGCGCCGGCCCGGCCGGACGAGGTGAGCATCGAGTTCGGGCTGGAGCTCGCGGCGGGCGGGGACGGCGTCGTGGCGGCGCTCGTCGGCGGAAGCGGCAAGGCGGCGTTCAAGGTGACGCTGAAGTGGGGCGGGGCGGCCGCGGTCCCCGCCGTACCCGCCCCGCCCGCCCCGCCCGCCCCGCCGGTTCCGGCGGTTCCGGCGGCACCCCCCGCCGTCCCGCCCCAGCCGCCGGCGCCGCCCTCGCCGTCGCCGGAGCGGCAGGGCTGAGGGACCGGACCGAGCCCGCATGCACCGGCCCACTCCCCTGTCGCTGCTCCTGGAGCTCCTGGAGGGCTGCCGCGTCCGCGTCGACGGCACCACCAGGGGCGCGGGCTTCTTCGTCGCGCCCGGGTACGTGGTCTCCTGCGCGCACGTCGCGGGCGCGCTGCCCGGCACGCGGGTGCCCGTGGAGTGGCGGGGCGCCCGGTACGAGGGCATCGTGCGCGCCGCGTCCGCGCCGCCGCCCCGGCCCGGGCGGGGCCTGTGGCCGTACCCGGACCTGGCGGTGGTGGAGGTGCCCGGTGTGCCGGCGGGCCACCCGTGCGTCTGGCTGGACGGGCTGCTTCCCCCGGCGGGTACGGCACTGAGCGCGGCGGGCTTCTCGGACACCTACGAACCCGGTGTGCCCGCGGCGCGCACGGCCGAACTGCGCCGGGGCGGGAGCACGTTCCTGCACGGCGGCCGGATGATCGAGCTGGCCGGGGCCGAGGTGAACGAGGGCCTGTCCGGCGGGGCGGTGCTCAGTCACGCGTCGGGCGGGGTGTGCGGGGTCGTCAAGGCCACCCGGCTCAGGGGCACCGACATGGGCGGGCTCGCCACACCGGTGGGCGCGCTGCGGCTGCTGGACCCGGAGGTGTACCGCGCGGTGGTGCGGGGACACGACCGGTTCCACGGCGTGGACGGCCGCTGGCCGATGGCCGCGGACGGCGTCCGCGCGTACGACCCCCGCACCGCGCACCCGGCGCACGCCCCGTATCCGCCGCCGCCGTACCCCGCGTATCCGGTTCCCTCCTACCCGGGGTACCCGGCTCACCCGGCGTACGGTTCCGCGCACGGCGGTGGGCCGGCCGGTGGCGGCGGTCTGACCGGTGACGAGCACCGTCACCTGCTGGCCCTGATGGCCTCCTTGCCCGCCCTCCCGGCGGCGGGCGGACACCGCGCCGCGTTCCTGGCGGCCGCGGCGGACGGGGCGGCTCCGCCGGAGGACTACCCGCTGCTGGACCACCGGGACGTCTTCACGGACCTGGCCGCCCAGATGCCCCCGGTCGACGGGGGGCTGCCCTACGAGCTGGCCTTCGCCGCGGATCTGGCGGGGCGGGGCTGCGGGGCCCAGGACGCCGTGCAGCGGCTGCGGGACCGGGTGCTGATCGTCGCCGGCCGGCTCGGCCTCGGCGACGAGGCGCAGCGGCGGCTGGCCGGCGGCCCCGGCGGCGGGGAGCGCCACTCGCTCATCGGGCGGGTGCGGCACGCGCTGCGGGACCGGCGGCTGTACCACGTGGGGGTGTGGCGCTACCGCTCCCCCGGTGACGTCGTGCCGATGACGGCGGAGTCGGAGGCGCTGCCGCTGCGGGCGGCGCTGGAGCGCCTGGCGGAGCTGCTGCCCGAGCAGATCGACGCCATGGGCGGTGTCACGAACCCGGGCCTGATCGAGCTGATTCTGCCCGAGGAGGCGCTGGACGAGGGCTTCCCGGACTGGTTGCTGTGGCCGCGGTACCCGTGGTTCGCGCTGGGCCGCAAGCAGCACGTGGTGGTCCGTCCGCTGGAGCGGCACGAGGCGCCGGCGCTGCACGCCGCCTGGGAGCGCCGGTGGGAACACCTGGCGGGCAAGCCCATCGGCGAGGCGCTGGTGTGCGTGTGCGGCCGGGACGGCCAGGACCAGGCGGCCCTGGGCGCGTCCTTCGACACCGACCCGTCGCTGGCCGCGCTCGCGCTGGCCGGCTCGCCGCGATCGGCGCCGGTGTCCGACGCCTACCGGGTCGCCGTCGCCTCCGGCGTCCCGATGATGACGTGGCGTCGCGGGGCGGCGGCCTGTACGCGCCGGGACGGCGGCCGGTGCGGGGTGCCGGGACGGCACGAGTGCCCCGGCGACCGGTTCCTCGCCCAGGTGCGGACGGCGCTGGCCGGGACGGTACGGGACGAGCTGCCGGAGAAGGTGTGCTCGCTGCGCAACGAGGCGGTCGCGTCGGCGGGTGCGGAGGAGGACCACATCGGCGGACGGATCGTGCTGTTGTGGGACGACCCGCGGCGACGGATCCCCCGACCACCCCCCTTGGCGACGGCCGAGGCCGAGGAAGGACCGACAGGACCTGCATGATGAGCGAGTGGCGGATCTACCAAGGCGTGAGCCGGCCGCACGACGGCATCGAGCGGTTGCCCGCTCCGCCGCCGTGGCGGGACTTCGGCCGGGACGTCGCACCCACGCCGTTCGACCGTGACGCGGAGGCGGACGGCGGGCGCCGGCTGCCGCACGCGGACGCCTACCGGGCGGACGGGCGCACGATCGACGCGGTCAACACCGCCCTGTACCTGCGCCGGCCGCTGCTGGTGACGGGCGATCCGGGCACCGGCAAGTCGACGCTCGCGCACGCGGTGGCGCGCGAGCTGCGGCTGGGCCCGGTGCTGCGGTGGCCCGTGAACAGCAAGACCGGGCTGCGGGACGGGCTGTACCGGTACGACTCGCTCGGCCGGCTGGAGGAGGCGGGCGTGGCCCGCGAGTCGGGCGACCCGGCGCCGCCGACGGATCTCGGCAGGTTCGTCCGGCTGGGACCGCTGGGCACGGCGCTGGCGCCGTACGCCCTGCCGCGCGTCCTGCTGATCGACGAGATCGACAAGAGCGACATCGACCTGCCCAACGACCTCCTCGACGTGTTCGAGGAGGGCATGTTCGAGATCCCCGAACTGTCGCGGGTGGCCGACAAGCAGCCGACCGTACGGGTGCGGCCGGCCGACGACGGCGAGCCGGTGACCGTGCGCGGTGGCACGGTGCGCTGCCTGACGTTCCCGTTCGTCATCCTCACCAGCAACGGGGAGCGGGAGTTCCCGCCCGCGTTCCTGCGGCGGTGCGTACGGCTGCATCTGCCGGCCGTGGACGACGAGCAGCGGCTGCGCGCCATCGTGCGCGCCCATCTGGCCACGGCGGTGGAGGACGCGGACGGGGTCGTGGAGCGGTTCCTGGCGCATGCGGCGACCGGGGAGCTGGCCACCGACCAGCTCCTCAACGCGGTCTACCTGATGAGCCGTACGCGCGGCGAGGACGCCCCGGACCTCGACCGGCTGGCCGGGCTGGTGTTCCAGCACCTCAACGTGACGGTGCCGGCCGAGGCGACCGGTGGGCCGGCCCCGGGCGGTGACCGGCGGACCGGGCCCGGTGAGGGGACCGCGCCGGCCCCGCCCGTGCCGCCGGCCGGGGCGTGACGCGCGGTGATCGAGCGCCTCTCCGCCCTGCTCGGCGCCCTCGGCGAGGCCGGCGATCCGCCGCTCCCCCGCGAGGTCGCCGAACTGGTCTGGCTGGCGCGCGCCCTGCCCGCTCCGGCGGAGCCGGGGAGCGGCGGTGACGGGACCGGTCCCGCCGGGCCCCCGGGCGGATCCCCGGAACCGGTGGCGGACCCGGACCGGGACCCCGCGCGGCCGCGCCCGGAACCGCCCGCCGGGGACACCGCCCCCGGGACGGAGGGCCCCGGAGCGGCGGGCCCGGGGACGCGGCTGTACCTGCCGCGGGCGCGGGAGCGGGAGGAGGCGCCGGACGCCACGGTGTCCGCCGTACCGGTACGGCTCGCCGGCCCGGCCACGCTTCCGGGCGCCCGGGAACTGGCCCGCGCCCTGCGCCCGTTGAAGCGGCGTTCCCCCTCGCGGGTCCGCACTGTCCTCGACGAGGACGCCACGGCGGAGCGGGCGGCCGAGCGGCGGCACTGGCTGCCGGTCATGGCCCCGGCCGCGGACCGCTGGTTCGACGTGACACTGGTCGTGGACACGTACGGGGACGGCGCCGCGTTCTGGATTCCGCTGGGCCGCGCGCTGAACGGCCTGCTGCGGCGGACGGGCGCGTTCCGTGACGTACGGACGTACTGCCTCCGGCCGGGCGCCGATGGGCGGCCCGGTCTGGCACCGACCCTGTCGTCCGCCGCCTCCTCGCCGCGCGCCCCGGGCACGGCCGTGGACCCGACCGGACGGACCGTCACGCTGGTGCTGACGGACGGTGTGGCGCCCCAGTGGCGGTCCGGGGCACTGCGCGCGGCGCTGCGGGAGTGGGCCTCGGCGGGCCCGACGGCGGTCGTCCAGCCGCTGCCCGACCACCTCTGGGCGCGTACGGCGCTGCCCCCGGTGCCGGTCCGCTTCCACGGCACGGGCAGGGGCGTGCCCGGCGCCCGGCTGAGGTACGTCCCGTACGGCCTGGGGGCCCGGGCGCCGGAGCCCGGGGACGTCGCCGTGCCGGTGCTCGCCGCGACGCCCGAGTGGCTGGGGCCGTGGGCCGCGGCCGTGGCGGGGGGCGGCTGCTTCGACGGCGCGGCGGTGCTGCTGCCCGCCGACGGGGCGGTGGAGCCGACGGACCCGGGGGCGCCGCGCGCGGTGGGTTTCGAGGAATTCCGGGCGTCGGCGCAGCCGCGGGTCTTCCGGCTGGCGGCCTGTCTGGCGGCGGCGCCGCTGAACCTGCCGGTGATGCGGATGGTGCAGTCGACGATGCTGCCGGACAGTCCGGTGTCCGACCTCGCGGAGATCGTGTTCAGCGGTCTGCTGCGCCGGGTGCCCGGCGGCGGGGACGGCCTGGACGCCGCGTACGAGTTCGTCCCTGGCGTCCGGGAGCGGCTGTTGGGTACCCTCCGGCGCGACGAGGCCGACGAGGTGGTGGCGGCGGTCTCGGCGTACGCCGACGGGCGGGCCCCCGGGACGGGCCCCCGTTTCACCGCCGCGGTCCCCGCCCCGGCGGGCCCGCTCGCCCTGCCGTCGGGCGCCCGCCACTGGGCGGAGGTGCGCGACCTGGTGCGGCGCCGGCAGGGACGGCCTCGGGCGGCCGGGCTGCCCGGGACGCCCGAGGGGCGGTTGTTCCTGATCACGCTGGGCGCGGAGCATCCGCACGGAGCGGTGGACGGGCACCATGTGCACAGCGTGCGCAACGTCGGCCGGATGGCCGCGGTGTTCACGGACGCCGGCTACCAGCACGTCCTGCCCGAACTGGCCGGGGCCACCCGGGCCGAGGAGGTGCTGCGGGCCGTCGGCGACTGGGCGGGCGGGGCCCGGCTCGGCCGGGCGGACGCGGTGGTCGTGTACGCGGGCCACACGGACGTGACGCCGGACGGCTACCGGCTGCTGGCCCACGGGGACGGTCCGGCGGTGGGGCCCCTGGCGCTCCACGAACTGCTGGCGGCCACGGAGGTGGGACACGTGCTGCTCCTGCTGGACGTGAGCCCGAGCCCGCCGGGCGGGATCACGTCCCCGGAGGACCTCGCCTCCCGGAGCCTCTCGCGCCGGCTGTCGGTCCTGGAGGCGGCTTCGCGCCCGGACGGCGCCAGGGGGAGCGCCCTCGTGGAGGCCGTGGCGCGGGTGCTCGCGGTGGCGACGGCCGACGAGGGGCAGGCGTTCCTGGACACGGCACGGACGCTGAACCAGGTCGTGGACACCTACCGGGACCTGGTCGAGGAGGGCGGCGAGGGGCCGGGAACGAGCCGGCTCCACACGCCCGCCGGTCCCGGCGCGCCCCGGCTGTTCCCCAACCCGCTGCAGGTCCCCGCGCTCGCCACGCTGGTGTCCTGGCTGCGGGGCGGCCCGCACGACGGACGGATGCGGGTGGTGACAGGGTCCGCCGGCTCGGGGAAGAGCCGGATCCTGCGCCGGCTGGCACGGCTGGTCCCCTCCGCGTACCCCCTGACGGCGGCGAGTGTCTTCCCGCGGTCGCTGCACGGCCTGGCCACCCGGGCCGAGCCGGTCGCCCTGCTCATCGACGACCTCGACGCCATCGGGGACCCGCGGTCGGTGCACGACCTGGTCCAGCCGCTGGCCGCGCTCCCCCATGTCCGGCTCGTCGTGGCGACGCGCCCGGAAGCGCTGCCGCTGCTCGGCCCGCACGTGGAGGTCCTCGACCTGGACGAGGAGGCGTACCGGGCGGCGCCCGCGGACTTCGTGCGGGCCCTGCTGGACGGCGTCCCGTCCGCCGCCGCGCTCGGCGCGCACGTCGCCGGCTGGGCGGGCGGCTCGGTGGCCGTCGCCCGCGCGCTGGCGGGCGCGGTCAGGGAGGGCCGGCTCTCCGCCGGCTCGGCCGAGGCTGCCTGGCTCCCGGAGGCGGAGGCCGCGGTGGACGCCAGGCTGCGGCGCTTCGGCGACGACCGGCCGGAGGTGGAGCGATGGCTGCTGCCGCTCGCGTACGCCGGGGACGGGGGCTCCCCGCCTCCGCCGGACCTGTGGGCGGTTCTGGCGGACGCCCTCGCGGACGGTGCGGGGCGCCGCCGGGACAGCGGCTGGGTGCTGCGGGCGGCCGCCGACCTGTTCGTACCGGGTACGTACCGCCTGTGCCGTGCCGTGGACCACTACCTGCGTGCCGGGGACGACCCGGCCTCCGTGCACGGTCTGATCACCGAGGCGCTGCTGGACCTCGTGCCCCGCTCGCGCGCGGACGGCCGACGGGACTGGCGGGCGGCGCCCGGCTTCGTACGGACGCACCTGGCCACTCATGCCGCGGCGGCCGGGAGCATCGACACCCTGCTGGAGGACAGCGAGTTCGTGGTGCAGGCGGACCCGGGCCGCCTGTTGCGCGCCCTGGACCCGGTCGCGACGCAGCACGGCCGGCAGGTGGCCGAGGTCTACCGGGCGGTGGCGCCCGTCCTCGGCCCGCTGGGGCCCGTGGAGCGCCGGGGGGTCCTCGCCGTCGAGGCCGCGAGCCGGCGCCACTTCCGCCGCTTGACCGGTTCCTTCGCGCGGCCGTTGCCGTGGCGTCCGCTGTCGGCGGGTGTGGTGGGCGTGTCGGTGGTGGACGTCTTCTCGTCGTCGCTCACTCCGGTGCCGACCCTGTTCGTCGGTGGTGACGACGGGGCGGTGCTGGTGCGGCAGTTGCCGGGCGGGACGCGCGACCATGTGCTGACGGGGCACGTGGGGCCGGTGCGCGCCCTGGACTGCGTGGCGATCGACGGCCGCCCGCACACGGTGACCGGCGGGGACGACGGTACGGTCCGCGTCTGCGACCTGGCCACGGGCGCGCTGCGGTCGATGTACAAGGCGTACGAGTCGCCCCGGGCTGCGGTGCGTGCGGTGGCCTGCACGGTGGTCGACGGCCGCCCCTGCGCGGTGATCGCCACCGAAGGGGCGGTCACCGTGATCGACCTCGCCCACAGTGCCGGGCGCCCCCTGGTGCCGCCCCTGCCGTGGCGCTCCTCCTCGCTGGTGTGCACCGTCGCGTCCGGCCGTCCCGTGGCCGTGCTGGCTTCCGCCGGGTCCCTCGACGTGTGGGATTTCGCCGGTACCGTCCGGCGCGTCTGCGCGGGGCCGGTGCCGGCCATGGCGGGTGTGGTCCTGCACGGGCAGCCGCACGTCCTGCACGGGCACGGCACGCAGGTCGTGTACGGGTGGAACGCGGCGACCGGCGCGCACCGCGAGGTGTTCCGCGGTGACGGCGCCGTCACGGCCGTCGCGACGACCGTGATCGACGGCCGTCCGTACGCGGTGACCGCGGAGGAACCCGGCTCCGTGGTCGTCCGGGACCTGTCGGGCGGTCACCGTACGACCGTCGTCCTGCCGCGGCCCGCCCGTTCGCTGACCGCCGCCGGGCGGTTCGTGGCGGTCACCATGGACGACACCGCCGTGTTCATCGAACTCCGGCCCGTGGGCTGACGCCGCCCCGCGCGCCGACGACCGCCGATACGCTGCACGGCATGATCACTACGAAGGGGACGGCTCCCGACGACGCCGACGGCACCGTCACCACCACCACCGTCACCGGCGCCGGCGACACCGACGCCGCCGTCGCGATGGCCGCGGCACGGGCCGGCGCGGACGTCGTCCGCGGCCTGTACGGCCGGCGGCTCGCCCGTATCGACAAGGGCGCCGGGGACTTCGCGACGGCGGCCGACGTCGCCGCCGAGGAGGCGATCGTCGGTGTCCTCCGCGCCGCCCGCCCGGACGACACCGTCCTGGGAGAGGAGGGCGGGCGGCGGGGCGCCGCGGCGGCGACCCGCCAGTGGCTGGTGGACCCTCTGTGCGGCACGCTGAACTACGCCGTCGGGAACATGCTGGTGGCCGTCAACGTGGCCCTGCGCGGCGGCGCCGCGGCGGTGGCCGACCCGTTCAGCGGTGAGGTCTTCCACACCGACGGCAGTGCCGCGTGGGTCCGGTGCGAGGGCGCCGACGCCGACGCCCGGCTGGTGCCGACGCCGGCCACCCGGCTCGTGGACGTCAATCTGGACCCGCCGTTCCCCGGGGCGCCGGAGTTCCGGGCCGTGCACCTGCTGGCGCACCCCGAGTTCGTCGAACGGTTCCGGCCCCGGGTCGTGTCCACCACGCTGGCGCTGGCCTGGGTGGCCGCCGGCAAACGGGCCGCGTACGTCACCGACGGCGGTGACCTGTCCGGGAGCGTGCACTTCGCCGCGGGCATCGCGCTGTGCCGGGCCGCCGGCTGCGTGGTCACCGGGATCGATGGTGCTCCGGTCGGCGAGGGGGGCCGGGGACTGGTCGTCGCCGCCGACGGGGACACGCACGAGTCGCTGATGTCGACGATCCGGAAGACGCTCCGGCCCGCCCGCTCCACGCGGGGGTGAGGCCTCGTCGCACCGGCCATGGCGCGGGCCGTTCCCTCACGCGGTCATGCGCTCGGTTCCGTGCTCGTGAGTCACGCGGCACCGTCGCCGGCCGTGGCCGTGGCCGTGGCGGCGGTGGCGGCGACGGTGGCCGTGGCGGCGGTGGTCGGGGGCCGGTCGGAACGGATTTCGTCGAGAGCGAGTTCGCCGACGCGTTGGTTCCCGCTCATCTCGCCCGTCGGCCGGAAGCCGAGCCCGAGGTAGAACGCTTCGGGACCGTCGTCGCCGGGATGCCACGTGACGGTGAGGCGGGTGCCGCCGCGGCGGCGTATCTCGGCGGCCACCGCCCGGACCGCGAAGCGGCCGTAGCCGCGGCCTTGTTCTCCGGCCGCGATGTTCAGCCGCCACAGGCCCGAGCGCAAGTCGGTGCCGGTACCGGTACTGTCGTCGGCGAAGTCGATGTCGAAGAAGGCCATGAGGAATCCGACGGGCCGGTCCCCGTCGAGGATGAGCCGGGGCCAGGCGACGTCCGGATGCACGTACGCCTCGGCGAGGGACCTGACCACCGGGGCCACGAGGTGCTCCTGGTCCGGGCGTACTTTCAGGGCGATCGCCGTCTCGAAATTGGCGGCGGTGATCTTCTCGAGGCGGAGTGGGCCGGTCATACGCGCAGCCTAGGCCCACCCGCCCGGCGGACCAACGGCTTTTCGGCGGTCGGGCCGCGGGCGGGGTCGCCGGCAGGGGGGCGGATGGTCGTGGTCAGGCCGGGGCCTCGCCGACCGCGCCGGGCCCTTCCCGGGTGCTGGTGATGTCCTCGCGGAGGACGCTGTAGCGCACCACGTCCCGCCACTCGCCGTCCCGGAACAACACGCTCCGGAGCACGCCCTCGCGGGTGAAGCCGGACTTCTCCAGCGCGCGCTGTTCGGCGAGGTTCCCCGTCTCGGTGTCCGCCTCTATCCTGACGACCGGCGTGTGGGCGAAGAGGTACCGCGTCAGCAGGCGCTGGGCCCGGGTGCCGATGCCGCGGCCCCGGGATTCCGGCAGCAGTTGGGCTCCCATGTTCCAGCAGGAGGAGTTCCGCGTGGTGACGGCCCTGCGCCAGGCCACGAAGCCGCACCGGTCGGTGCCGCTCACCACCATCAGGTGGCCGCCGTTCTCGCCGAGCAGTCCGTCCTCCGCCCAGCGCCGGCGCCAGTGCCCCGGGTCGGACCAGCCCAGCCACTGGTACGGCCCGGTGGCCTCGGGGTCCGTCAGGAAGCGTTGCAGCAGCGGCAGATCGTCTTCGGCCACGGGGCGCAGCAGCACGGGCTCGTCGCTCATCGCGTCACTCTACGGGCGGCCCGGCGCCGGCGGTACGGGGCCGGGGCTGCGGGGTCGGTGAGCCGTGCGCGGCGGGGGCGAGGAGGGGCGAGGCCCCCACCGCGGGCGCGGTGGGGGCCGTGGTCAGGGCCCGGGGTGGGGCCGGCGGTGGGGTGTCACACCCCGGCGATGCTCTGGATCCAGGAGCGGTACGCCGTCACGTTGGTGTAGGCGGTGGTGGTCTGGCGGTCGCTCGTGGAGGCGACGCCCACCTGTGCGCCGTTGGCCACCATGGGGCCGCCCGAGTCGCCGCCGGCCGTGATGCCGTTGCCGCGGCGGGCACAGATGGCCGAGCCGTTGTAGGCGTCCCGGCAGCCGCCGGTGACGATGACGTCGGCGACCTTCAGGTACCTGGACTGGCAGTTGGCCTCCGAGCCGCACTGGGAGGTCGCGCCCCAGCCGTACACCTGCACGGTCTGGTTCACCGATACGGAGCCGGGCTGGCCGAGGCGTGCGTAGGTGCCGCCGACGGAACGGTCGATCCTGACCAGCGACAGGTCCGAGGAGGGGTGGCTCTGGACGCTGATCCCGTTGGCCACGGTGCCGCCGGTGGTCTGGTCGAGGCTGCCGATGCGGAACGACAGTCCGCCGCCGCTGACGCAGTGCTTCGCGGTGAGGATCCAGGTGGGGGCGATGATCGACGCGCTACAGGTCTGCCGCCCGTTGGAGAAGAGCCGGGCCGCCCAGGGGGCGTTGGTGGCGTACCCTCCGCCGATGATCGGCTGGACGTCGGTGCCGGGGACGGGCGTGGCCTGTGCCGACGCGGTGGGCGCGATCCCTAAGACCGACAGGGCGGCGATCGCGAGGGCGGGGGCCAGTCTGGCTATTCGCACGTTCGTCTCCATCGTGTGGGGGTGAACGTCCTCGGTGAGGACCATGAGACCGCATAGGTATGCGGCGCGGGCACTCGTCCAAGCCGGGGTAAGCCTGACGAGTGCATGCCATTTTCGGCAGTGGTGAATCTGACAGACACGCAGCAGCCATCGCAAGGGGTGGAGTTGCGAAAGTTTGCCAACTGGGCTTTCCCGGGCTCGATTCACAGGCGTTTGCGCAGCTCCGCGCCGAACGATGAGGGGAGAAGAGAGCCAATCGCTTCCCTTCGGCGCATCGGCCCCCGCTACCGGATCAGGAGCGGGGGCGTCGCCAACAGGCTGTTGAGCGCGGCTTGTTGAAAGCTCTGACTGTCCGTGTAGATATGCGTTTCCCAGCATGTGCGAGCGAAATTCTCCGGTGGCCGTCATCGGACACCGGAAATCCTCGCCGGTGGTCCTCCGTCGGATCCGCTGCTCTCCCCCGTCAGGCGTTGCGGACGCGGTTGCGCAGTTCCTGGCATTCGACGGCCGACCAGAGCACTCCGGCGAGGCCGTCCAGCAGGCGCTCGTCGGTCACCTCGGGCAGCCCGCGGCGCACCACTCCACCGAGCTCGGCCCAGACGCGTTCGGTGGTGTCATGCACGCCCCTGGCCCAGGAACGCGCACCGATCAGTTCCGCCATCGAGGCGCGTGTCCGCTCCCCCACCGCGCCGAGCAGGTCCTCCGCCGTGGCGGTGTCGGCGGTACGCAGCCGGGCCGAGCCCGCCTCGTCGCGCGGGCGCAGCAGCCGCCACCAACCGGGCGGCGGCACGAACGCCGAGCCGGCGGTCCACCGGCCCTTGCGGGGACCGGACACGCCGTCGCCCGTCAGCGCCCATGCCGCGAGGACATCGCCGTCGGGGCCGCGCAGCTCGCCGTACTCCGGTCCCTTGCCGGCCGTGGCCGTGCGGTGCACGGTGCGGGGCCGGTCGTCGCCGGGGAACAGCACCGTCTCCTCGTGGGCCGGCGACACCTGGGCGTGGACCCGCCGGACGCCGTCGAACGGGGCGGTCACGAAGGTGCCGTCCTCCCAGCGCAGGCCGGTGTGCCATGGCTTGCGGTGGTCGTACGCCTCGTCCTCCCAGCGGGCCCGCACCCCGGCGTGGTCCACCGCGACCGCCCGGCCGGGTCCCACCAGGAGCAGGGCGTCCCCGCCGTCCCGTACTTCCGTCCAGTCGCCCTTCCGCCACTGCGCGCCGTCACCGTCACCGTCGGGGAAGCCGAACTCGTCGGGGAGTCCGGCACGCAGGGTGCGGGCCAGCGCGACGGCCGGGTCGACGGCGAGCAACCGTTCCACCTCGTCGGCGACGTACCGGCGGACCGCCGGGGCGGCGAACGGCTCCATGTCGCACAGGGCGGCGTGCAGGGGCAGCACACCGCCCTCGGCGGAGAGGCGGCCGTGCTCGCGGAGGAAACCGGCGGTGAAGGCCCGCAGTGCCGGTCGCGCGGTGAGCGTCCTGGCACGTCCCGGGTCCCGCGTCAGAGGGTGCGGCGGGCGGGCGCCGACGGACAGGGTGGCCGCCGGGTCGGAGAGGGCGGCCAGGAGCCGGGGCGCGAAGCGGCCGTCCCGCGTGACGTGCGGCAGGTCGTCACCCTTCGCCCTGCCGAGCCAGCCGAGGAAGCCGAGAGGCTCCGTGGCGTCGTCCGCCACCGGGATCCCGGCCGCCAGCAGCGCGTCGAGCAGGCCGAGGTCGACGCACCGGTCGCGCGCCGAGGCCTGGGTGTCCGGCATCCGCAGCGCGGGCAGCGCCCGGTAGGGTGCGGCGTCCTCGGCGCGCAGGCGCGCGGCGATGTCCGCGAGCAGTTCGGCGAGCCCTTCGACCGGCGGCTTCAGGCCCCGGTAGCGCGTGGCGAAGCGGCTCAGCCAGGCGTGTACGCCGGTCACGTCCACGGTGGCGCCCGCGCCCGGCCGCGTACCGCCCGGCGTGTCCGCGTCGCCCGCTCCGGTGAGCAGTGCGGCCGCACCGGTTCGGCGCAGCAGGCGCACCCAGCCGGCCGCCGCCGCGGCGAGCGCCGTCCGACCGCCGCCGGTGGGCGCGGCGGTCAGGGTGAGGAGGGCGTCCGGAGCGACCCGGCCCTCGGAGAGCAGCGCCGACAGCACCGGGGCCCAGCCGTCCCAGACGTCCGTCGTGGCGTCGTCCATGCCGCCGTGGGCCAGCAGGCCGCACAGCAGCACCCGGTGCTCCTCGTCCACGGGGGCCGTGCCCCCGCCGAGGTCCAGGAGGTCGCGCGCGAACTCCGGCCGGGACGGCAGCCCTGCCCGGTGCCAGGCCCGTACGAGCGCGCGGTGGTGGTGGGCCGCCCGCTCGGCGGGCAACCGCGCGACGAGGGCGTCGCGGTGGTCGGCCAGGGCGCGCCGGGAGACGGCGCCCACGGCCGCGCACTCCACCAGCGACTCGATCAGGGCGTCCTCGTCGACGGCCGCCCCGCTGGTGTTCTCCACCTCGCGGGCGCGTGCGAAGAGCGGCTGGGCCATGGCGGGGCTGCCCGCGTCGGCGATGATCCGGGCGCCCTCCTCCAGCGCGGCGGTCACCAGCCGCGGCGCCTGCTTCTCCAGCGGCGCGAGGGCGGCCTCCAGTGCCTTGGCCGCGCGGCCGGGCTTGGCGGCGGCCGTGGCGGCGCACGCGCGGAGCTGCTTCAGCAGTCCGATCGCCTTCCGGGCGTCGGCCGGTTCGGCCCGGCACACCCGGGCGAGGAAGCCCGGCGGTACCGAACGGACCCGGCCGACGGTCTCGCGCGCCGCGTTCCCCTCCCGTACGTTCCCCTCCGGTACCGGTACGAGGCCCAGCGCCCGGGCGACCGTGTCCTCGGCGTCGGCCGCGCGCCGGGGCACCAGGCGCACGACGAACGCCCCCTCGTCCAGGGCTGCCCACGCGTAGCGGCACACGGCGAGCGCGTCCTCCCCGTCAGCGGCGTCCGGCGGGGCGCCAGGGGCCACGCCTCCCGCGTCGAGCAGTTCCTGATCCTCCCAGCCGCCCGTGGCCGTGCTCGTGGTGACGTCAGCGGCTCCGCCGGCCGGGCCGGCGTTCTCCGCGCACCGGGCCAGGAACGCCCGGTACGCGGTGGACGCGTCGGGCCGCTCCTCCTGGCGGTAGCCGCCGTCCCGGGCGTCGTACAGGTGGGCGGCCGTCCGCATGCCCTCCGACCAGGCGACGAGGGGGATGTGGTCGTAGGCGCCGGCGCCTTGCCGGCCGGCGCCGCGCTCCCCCCAGTACACGTCGTTCATGCTCGTGCCGCTCATGGGGCCCTGCCAGCGCAGGTCGATGCGCATCGCATGGCGGGTCCGGCCCGCGTACACGTCGACGTACGCGGTCTCTCCCCGGATGCGCCCGCCGAACCGGGCCAGGGCGCGCTCGAAGCGCGCCCCGCTGTCGAACTCGGCCCCGTCGAAGGCGTCGACGCCCCGCCACGCGTGCGGTGTGGTGGGCGCGGCACGGGGCCGCCACCACACCGTGCGGTGCAATTGCTCGATGCCCTGCTCGCCCCCGTACGCGTCGAGCAGGGAGCGCCAGCGGTCCAGCAGTCCCCGCCCCCGCGGGTCCAGCAGCACCGGATGAGGAACCGTCACCAGGTGCTCGTCGAGGCGCAGCTCCCCGTCGGGGGAGACCACGCGCAACCCGTCCCCGGCCCCGGGCCCGGCCTCGACGAGCAGCCCGGCCCGGGCGACGTCCGCCGAACCGTCCGGCAGGTACGGCGCGACCACCAGGTGGCGCAGCACGCGCTGCCAGTACGGGTCGGGCCACACGGCGTGCAGCAACCGCGCGGGGAGCGGCAGCGCACGCGTCATCCACCGCTCCACCTCGGTCTCCGCCCGCGCCGCGTGGTCGGCGAGCCAGTCGGCCAGCGCCAGCAGCAGTTCCGCCTCCGCGCTCCGGCGTACCTGCGCCGGGACGTTCTTCAGCACCCGCCCCGCGGCGTTCCGGCAGACCAGCGCGGGGCGGGGCTCCGCGTACGCGTCCAGTGCCACCTCGTACTCCGCCCACCCGGAGTCGCCCTCCGTGCCGTCGACCGCCGTCCATTCCATCGCCGCGTCCCCCGTTCGTCGAGCCCCCCAGCGGCAACGCCCACCGCCGCGCACCGGCGCCCGCAGCGGAGCGGCACCGATGTGATCACTCTAGGACGGCCTACTGACAACGCCCCCGGGGGCCGGGCGGGAGGCCGCGGCACGGACCGGCCGGCAGGGGCCTGCCGGCCCGCCCGGTACGCCAGCCGCGCGTCAGGACGGTCCGCGATCAACCGCCTCCGGACGGAGTGCGGCGATCGTCTTCCTTCCCGATGTCCGCCCGGCGCTCCCCTACGGGCGCACGGGATCCACCGAATCCCCCTGCCTCGCACCGGCCATCGTCGGCCATGGCCCGGGCCGTACGGGGCCGGTGGGCGAGGGCACCGCTGCCGCGGGGCACGGCCCCGTCGACGTGGCGGGAGGGCGGGCGGTCCGGAAGGACGGTGCGCGCCATGACGAGGAGGGCGCCGGCCCCGTTGAGCAGGCCCGCGAGGACATCCGTGGGGTAGTGCATGCCGGCGTACAGCCGCGATGCCGCCACCGCGACCGGTACGGCGGCGAGGACGAGGGCAGGCGCGTGACGCCAGGGGCCACGGAGGCGGGTGAGAGCCAGTACGGCCAGCGCCCCGAACAGTGCCGTGGCGGCGCCGACATGTCCCGAGGGGAAACTGGAGGTGGGCGGCGAGGGTTCCAGGTGGGGCACATCGGGGCGGGGGCGTTCCACCCACAGGGTGATCAGGAGGAAGATCCCGGACTGGACCACCACCGCCCCGCCCACGAACAGCGCCTCGGGCCACCGTGCGGTACGCGGAAGCACGACCAGGGCGGTCATGGAGACGACCGTGAGCGCGACCACGCCTTCGGTGCCGGCCACCGCGGACAGCCACTTGGAGACCGTCGTCAGGGCGGCGGTGCGGTGCGCGGCCAGCGCGCGGTTGACGCCCCCTTCCCCGTTCAGCGGCCCCTCGGTCGCCGACGGGCCGGTCAGCAGGAACCCCAGGAGCGTCATCAGTCCTGCCTGTACGGGCAGGAGCAGGAGCCATCGGGGCCGGGGGCCGGCCGCGGCTGCGCTGGGTGGTCTCGTCATTCGGCTCTTGTTACCCGCACCCCCTGTGAGGATGCCCGCGGCCGATCGGCGCGAACGGGCGTACGCGCGCCCGTGCGGACGGGTGAGGGGGCGCGCCTCGTGGTGTTTGCGGGTGCGGGGGTGGGCAAGAAGGGCGGGGACAGGTCGCGACAGGGCAGTTATGGAGCAACGGTGATTCCCCAGGAGCAGCTCACGAGCCTCACGCGGCGGCCGGTCCACTCGGCGGACGGCGACAAGATCGGGGATGTGGTCCGCGTCCTGCTGGACGACACCACGGGCCGGGCCGAATGGGCGCTCGTACGCGGTGACTCGTCGGGCCCCGGCGAGGTCTTCGTCCCCCTGCGTGACGCCGTCCTCGCGGGTGACCACGTCGAGGTCCCGTTCCCGGCGGCTGTCGTGGCGGCCGCCGCGCGGGTGGACGTACCGGGGCGGGAGGTGCTGTCGGTGGCGGACGAGAGCAGGCTCTTCGCCTGTTACGGCGTCCGGGACGTCCGTGAGCGGGTGAACGCGGAACGGGGCAGCGGGTGGTCGGAGATGGACCGGGCCGCCGGCATCCGGGCCGGCACGGAGGGCCAGGAGGAGGCGCGGACACGACTGCGCGTCCTGGGGGACGACGGGGCCTGAGACGGGCCGTCGCCACCGACGTGCGTTCTTCGAGGAGCCGGGGCCGGCCGGGCCCCGGCTCCCGCGCGTGGGCGGCGCTCCGCACCCGTGTTCGCGCCCTCCTGCGGGACGATGCCCGCTCCGCCACGGGACGGAGACGGTCCGTCGCGGCGGACGACGCACGTCGGCCGGAGCCGCGGCCAGCATGGCCTCATGACGACGAAGACGACCTCCCTCCCCGCCACCGTGGCACCCGCGCCGTTGTGGGCGCGGCGCGCCGCGCACGCGATCGCGTGGTGCGCGGTCCCCTCCGGTCTGTGGCGCGTCGCCATGGCGGCCGGTGTCCCCGTGGGTTACAGCGAGCAGGTGCTGCGCGACGTCTACGGCATCCCCGGGTGGGGGGTCCTGTACGTCGTCGGTCTGTCGGTCCTCGCCGAGTCGGCCGCCCTGTTCCCGCTGCTGCTGGTCAGCGCCCGGTGGCGGCCGCTGCGGCCCCGGACCCTCGCCGCGCTCGCCCGGACCGCCTCGGCCGTCCTGGTCCTGGGGGCGCTGTGGCAACTGGTGGTCGCGTTCACCGTGGAGAGCCGGTCGTACCTGTCGGGCGGTACGGCCCAGGCGGTCTGGGGCGCGACCTTCGCCCCGTTGTTGGCCGTCCCGGTGCTGATGGTGGTGGTGACCTGGTCGTACACGAAGCGGCACCGGGTCGCGGGCGTGCTCGGCCGTACCCCGGCCGGACGGTCCGCACCCCGGAATAGCCGCCGTCGCGCCGCGCGTTGCCACGGGCATGACGATCGATACGCCGCGGCCCGCGGTCCTGCGCTACACGGCCTTCTCCAGCTCCCCCGACGGCGGCAACCCGGCAGGTGTCGTCCTGGACGCCGGCGCCCTGGACGACGGCGAGATGCTGGCCATCGCCGCCGATCTCGGGTATTCGGAGTCCGCGTTCCTGACCGCGCCCCCCGAGGGCCTGGGCGGGCAGGAGGGGCGGGCGTACACCATCCGGTACTTCAGCCCCAAGGCCGAGGTGGCGTTCTGTGGGCACGCCACGGTCGCGACCGCCGTCGCGCTGGCCGAACGGATCGGCCCGGGGGAGCTGGTGTTCGCGACGCGCGCCGGCACGGTGCCGGTGGAGGTGACCGATGAGGGCGGCACGGTAACGGCCACGCTCACCAGCGTCGAGCCGTCCGTCGAGGAGATCTCCGGCGCCGACCTCGCGGAGGCACTGGCCGCGCTCGACTGGCCGGCTGCCGACCTCGACCCGGCCTTCCCGCCCCGCATCGCGTTCGCGGGCGCCCGCCACCTGGTCCTGGCTGCGGCGACCCGTGCCCGCCTCGCGGACCTCGCGTACGACTTCGCCCGCCTGGAGGCCCTGATGCACCGTCTGGACCTCACGACCGTGCAACTGGTGTGGCGGGAATCGGCCACCGTCTTCCATGTACGTGCCCCCTTCCCCGTCGGCGGTGTCGTCGAGGACCCGGCGACCGGAGCGGCGGCAGCCGCGTTCGGCGCGTACGCCCGCGAGCTCGGCCTCGTCCCCGAGGACGCCGTGCTCACCCTGCACCAGGGCGAAGACCTGGGCCGCCCCGGCGAACTCACGGTGACCCTGCGCCCGGGCGACCCCCGCGTCCGCGTCGCCGGCGCGGGCGCCCGCATCGGCTGACCACCCGCCCTGTCAGGGCGGCGTAGATGCGTACGAGCGGCTTGGCGTTGCCACGGTCGGTCAGGGTGCCGGGCAGCAGACCGTGCGCGATGGCGGGCCCCTGAGTTAGGCAGCCTTTCCGGCTGCCTGGGCAGGCAGCGGTGCAGGCAGGGTCTTGGCGATGATCTGTGCGGCCATGGCCTGGAGGACGAAGTCGAACAGGGCTTTATCGCCGCTGACGGGCGTGCTCAGGGGGCCGGGAGCCGGCGCGCATACCGCCGGCGGACGGCGGCCGCTGGGTACATCGACTCCCTGGCCAAGGGTTCACGACGCGAGGGCCAGGCCATGTACCTCGTTCCGGACGGAAGGTTGTACTACCGCGAGGTCGAGGGAAGTCAGGACCACACACGACCCTGGAGCGGCCAGCAGATGGACAGGCTCAACCTAGTCCTCGACGCCTGGCTGGCGGATGCGCGTGACGGAGGGGACAGCAACCGACGCGCCCTTCGCTGATGCCGACACGTGTGCCATGCCTGCGCCGATGGACCCATCACGGTCGGGCCGCGAGCCGGACCGACGGACCGATCCGGGAGGATTCCCGGCCTTCGGAGCGCAAAAGCTCCGAGGGCCGGGAGTCCACCTTGCGTCGAGGGTCAGGCGGGGGTGATGTTCTCCGCCTGCGGCCCCTTCTGACCTTGGGTCACGTCGAAGGTGACGGCCTGGCCTTCGGTGAGCTCACGGTAGCCATTGGCGTTGATGTTGGAGTAATGCGCGAAGACGTCCGGTCCGCCGCCGTCCTGCTGAATGAAACCGAAGCCCTTTTCGGAGTTGAACCACTTCACGGTTCCGCTGGCCATGTCGGTGCCTTCCCAGTCGAGGTCGGGCCCGTACCGCACGGACCCGGAGGTGATCGCCCTGGTCCTCAGGCACTGCACAGCAAAAAGCCCACGCCGTCGCGTGGGCAGGTACTGCGAACCACGACATCTGCCAGCGACGTTACACCGCGAGAAGGCGCATCACCAGAGAGCAACTCCCCACGGCCCAGGTCGTATGCCCGCAGTTTAAACGAGTTGGCCGAATACGCGGCGGGTCCGGCTGGAGGGGGCACCCGTGGCCCCGCCATGGCAGCCGCGCCGAGGGCCGGGCGGATACGAGACCCGTCTCGGCCGCCGCCTCGAGCCGGACCGGGTAC
Organism: Streptomyces sp. NPDC016309; assembly: GCF_043077235.1. Classification (NCBI taxonomy): domain Bacteria; kingdom Bacillati; phylum Actinomycetota; class Actinomycetes; order Kitasatosporales; family Streptomycetaceae; genus Streptomyces; species Streptomyces sp. NPDC016309. The sequence goes on from NZ_JBIBSG010000014.1 coordinate 54,749, forward strand.
GCCGAAAACAGCGCCGACGTCGCCATGACCTGCGGGCCACCGGCATCTTCCTCGGCAACCTTCCCCAGGGCCTCACCCACCTCGCCCTGATCAGCGCCGCCTGCGCGATCGGGGAGGCGGCCCGACCCTCATGCTCAACTACGGCCGTGGCACACCCACCGTCACGCTCGCAGCACATCTCGCCTACGGCACCATCGTCGGAGGGTTCCTCGCATGGCCCGACTGAGGGAGCGTGCGTGCTCCGAGGGCGGTGACGGCGGCTGCGGCCGAGAGGACGGCGAGCAGTGCGAACACGGAGGAGTGGCCGCCGAGGGGTCCGGCCAGGAGGGCGCCGGCGAAGGGGGCGAGGGCTGCCGCGGCGTGTGCGGGTGCGCCGAGGAGTGCGGAGAGCCGGCCGTAGTGGGTGGTTCCCCAGCGGTCGGTGACGGAGGTGGCCTGCAAGAGGGTGAGGTTGCCTCGGACCACCCCGGCGATGACGGACACGGTGGCGAGAAGGGGGTAGGGGCCGGCCGCGGTGGCGAGGGCGGCGGTGGTCAGTCCGCCGAGTCCGATGAGGGTGACGGTGCGGGTGGTCACGCCGAAGCGCCGGGAGAGGGCCGCGTAGAGGGTGCGGCCGAGGGTTTGGCCCGCGCCGCCGAGACCGAGGGCCCATGCGGCCTGGGTGGTGGTGTACCCGCGTTCGAGCAGGAGGGGTACGAGGCCGATGACGACCGCGTACATCGCGAACGAGGACAGGGTGAACGCAGCGGCCAGCATCCAGAACGCCCTGCTGCGCGCGACTGCTCCACTGCCCCCTGTGACGTGCGGCGGGCTCGGAGGGGCTGGAGGCCAGGGTGCCTTCAGGGCCAGGGCGTGAGTCGGAACGGTCAGGACGGCGAGGATGCCCGCGAGCACGACATAGGTGGCGCGCCAGGACAGGTGGGCGGCGAGGGCCGCGGTCAGGGGTGCGAAGACGGTGGAGGCGAGACCGCCCGCGAGGGTGACGATGGTCAGGGCGCGGATGTGGTCGGGTGCCCACCAGCGGGTGAGGGCTGCGAAGGCGGGCTGGTAGAAGGTGGCGGCCATCGCTGTGCCGGCGAGCAGCCATCCGGCGAGGAAGACCGCCGGGTTGGGGGCGGCGGCCACGAGCAGCAGGCTCAGGGTGCCAAGGACGGATCCGATCGTCATGGCGATGCGGGGTCCACGGCGGTCCAGGATGCGGCCGACGTGGATTCCGGCGAGGGCGGAGACGACGAGGGCGGCGGAGAATGCGACGGTGGTCGTGCCGGTGCCCCAGCCGGTGTCGGCGGTGATGGACGGGTTCAGGACGGGGAAGGCGTAGTAGAGGATGCCCCAGCCGGTGATCTGGGTGAGGCAGAGGGCGGGCAGGACGGCGCGGGGCCGCGACCGGTCCCCTGCGCCGGTCGCAGCCCCGCTGCCGTGAGGTTCGGTCACTTCGGTCAGCAGCCGCCGGAAGCGGGCGCGCCAGCGATGGTCAGGGTGGCGGGGGCCGCGCAGCAGCCGCCGCCGCTTTCCTCGGCGGCCTGGGGCTGGTCGAAGAGTCCGGCGCCGCCGCACACTCCGGTCTCGGGCAGGATGAGCTCGACGCGCTCGGCGGCTTCCTGGTCGCCGGCGAGGTGGGCGGCGATCGAGCGGACCTGCTCGTAGCCGGTCATGGCGAGAAAGGTCGGGGCGCGGCCGTAGGACTTCATTCCGACGAGGTAGACGTCCTTCTCCGGGTGGGAGAGCTCGTTCACTCCGTGGGGGTAGACGGTGCCGCAGGAGTGCTGGTTGGGGTCGATCAGCGGAGCGAGCTCGACGGGGGCCTGGAGGCGCTCGTCCAGACCCAGTCGCAGCTCGTTGACGAACGAGAGGTCGGGGCGCAGGCCGGTGAGGACGATGACCTCGTCGAGCGGGTCCAGGCGTCGGCCGTCCTCGGCGACCAGGACGAGACGGCCGTCGGTGTCGCGTTCGACGGCGTCGGTGCGGAAGCCGGTGACGGCGTCGGCGTACCCCTCGTCGACCGCGGCCTTGGCGGCGAGGCCGAGGGCGCCGCGGGCGGGGAGCTGGTCGGCGCTGCCGCCGCCGAAGGTGGAGCCGGAGATGCCGCGGCGCAGGATCCAGGTGGCGTGCGTGCCGATGCCGTCTTCGGCCTTGGCGAGGTCGGCGAGGTAGGCGAGGGCGGTGAAGGCGGAGGCGCCGGAGCCGATGACGGCGGTGCGCTTTCCGGCGTACCGGGCGCGGACGGCCGGGTCCTCGAGGTCGGGGATGCGGTAGGAGATCCGGTCGGAGGCAGCCTGCTCACCGAGGGCCGGGAGGCCGTCGCCGCCGATCGGGCCGGGGGTGGACCAGGTGCCGGAGGCATCGATGACGGCGCGGGCCAGGATCCGCTCTTCGCTGCCGTCGGCATTGACGACGCGGACGGTGAAGGGCTGGGTCTCGCGGTCGGCGTCGACGACGCGGTCGCGGCCGGCGCGGGAAACGCCGGTGACGGTGGCGCCGTAGCGGACGTTGTCGCCGAGGACATCGGCGAGGGGCTGGAGGTAGAGCTCGGCCCAGTCGCCGCCGGAGGGGTAGGTCGCGCCGTCGGGCGCGGTCCAGCCGGTGGGGGCGAGGAGTTTCTCGGCCGCCGGGTCGACCACTTCGGACCAGGTGGAGAAGAGGCGGACGTGGGCCCAGTCCCGGGTGGCGGTGCCCGCGCGGGGGCCGGCTTCGAGGACCAGCGGGGTCAGGCCGCGGGCGGTGAGGTGGGCGGCGGCGGCCAGGCCGACGGGTCCGGCGCCGATGACCACGGTGGGCAGGTCGGCGGTGGTGGCAGACGCGTTCACGGCGGGCTCCTCTTTTGTTTCGACATCCGTCGATGGCTTGTGGTGCCAGCATGGCACCTGCTTCGATGTGCGTCAACATAGACATTCATCAAATAGAGGGGTTGTTGTGGAGCACGTCGACGTCGCGGTCATCGGAGCGGGCCGGTCGGGCCCGGGATCCCGCACCGTTCGCCGGGCAACGCGTCATGGTGGTGAGCGCCCGGCCGACCCGTCCTCGACGACGGTCGCTAGCGTCGGCCGCTCCACCGCGGCGGGCGAACCCAGCGCCACCCCGGCCTGCACTTCGTCGGGCTGGAGTGGCAGGGCAGCCTGTCCTCGAATTCGCTGCGCGGCGTGGGCCGGGACGCGGAACGGGCGGCCCGACAGCCGGCGGCGCACCTGCGGTATCGCTGACATCGCCGCACCCTCGACCCCCTGCTTCGACATGTGTCAACATAGACCTATGTCGAACGTGAAGGTTCTGCCTCTGCTGGAGTCCGAGACCGTCGCACCGTGCTGCCCACCCCTGACGGAGCGCCCGTTGACGGCCGAGGAAGCCGAGCGGACCGCCCTCATGTTCAAGGCCCTCGGCGACCCGGTGCGCCTGCGGCTCTTCTCCGCCGTCGCCTCCCACGAGGGCGGAGAGGCGTGCGTGTGCGACATCTCCGACGTCGGCGTCTCCCAGCCCACCGTCTCCCACCACCTGAAGAAGCTGCGCGAGGCGGGGCTGCTGTCCTCCGAGCGGCGCGGCACCTGGGTCTACTACCGGGTCGAGCCCGCGGTGCTCGCCGCCATGGGACAGATCCTGACCCGCGCGGCCGCCGTATGAGCATCACCATCGCGCCGCTGGCCGAAGCACACGCGGATCAGGTCCTGGGGATCTACCAGGCCGGGATCGACGAGGGCAATGCCACCTTCGAGACCAGCGCCCCCACCTGGCAGGTGTTCGAGGCGGGCAAGCTGCCCGAGCACCGCTTCGCCGCCGTCGACGACGACGGCAAGGTACTGGGCTGGGTCGCGGCGAGCGCGGTCTCGGACCGGTGTGCGTATGCGGGCGTGGTCGAGCACTCCGTCTACGTCCACCCCGCCGCCCGTGGGCAAGGGGTCGCCATGCAACTCCTCACGGCACTGATCGGCTCGACGGAGGCCGCGGGAATCTGGACCATCCAGTCCGGCATCTTCCCCGAGAACCGCGCGAGCCTCGCCCTCCATCAGCGGGCCGGCTTCCGGGTCATCGGCACCCGCGAGCGCATCGGCCGCCACCACGGCGTGTGGCGAGATGTCGTACTCCTGGAACGCCGCAGCCCCGCCATCGACTGACGAGGCCCCAGCGGCTCGGATTCATGGTCTGCCTCGCGGGCATGGCCGTGATCATGTACGCGCCGCCACTGAGTACGGCCCTCATGGCGTGAGCAGCGAGGCGATCTCGCGGGCGGCGTCGCGGGCGGGACGGCCGACACCGATGAGGGTGGCGGAGGCGGGGCCGGTCCAGTCGCCGTAGCCGAGCAAGTGCAGGCGCGGTTCGTCGACGGACCGGGTTCCGGCGGTGGCGATGTGGCCGCGCGTGCCGCGCAGGCGCATGGAGGTGAAGGGGGCGAGGGCGGGGCGGAAGCCGGTGCACCAGATGACCGCGTCCGCGTCCGCGGTAGTGCCGTCGGCCCATTGCACCCCGGTTTCGGTGAGGCGACTGAACATCGGCTTCGCGTGCAGGAGACCGGCGTCCCGGGCCGCGCGGACCGGAGGCACGGCGACGATGTCGCCGAGGGAGGCCACGCCGCCCGTGTCGGTGCGGCCGGCGTCCAGCGCCTGGCGGCGGGCCGTCGCGGCGTCGAAGAGCGCCCGGCCGTCGATGTCGTCCGCGAGGTAGCGGGGCGGGCGCTGGGTGACCCAGGTCGACTCCGCCGTCCCCGCGAGGTCGGCCGCGATCTGGGCGCCCGAGTTGCCGCCGCCGACCACGATCACCCGCTGCCCGGCGAACTCGGCGGGACTGCGGTACTGCACGGTGTGCAGCTGGCGACCGGTGTACTCGCGTCGGCCGGCCACGGCGGGCAGGAAGGGACGGGTCCAGGTACCGGTGGCGCTGATGACCGCCCGGGCCCGCCAAGGGCCACGATCGGTCTCCACCCGCAGAAAGGGGCCGTCGCGGTGGACGGCGTCGACCGACACGCCCCGCTGGACCGGCAGTTCGTAGCGCTTCTCGTAGTCGGCCAGGTAGTCGACGACGTGGGCGGCGTCCGGATAGAGCTCGCCCGGTTGGGACGGCATGAGCCGCCCGGGCAGGGACGAATACTGGGCCGGGGAGAAGAGGCGCAGGGAGTCCCAGGTGTGCTGCCACGCCCCGCCGGGCGCCGTCCGGGCGTCGAGGATGACCTGCTCGATGCCCAGGCGGCGCAAGTGGTAACCGGCGGCGAGCCCGGACTGGCCGCCGCCGATCACCACCACGTCCGTGCGCTGCGTCATGTCGAGGGCGTTCCGTTGTCCGTCTTGCCGCGCATGAAGATGACCGCCACCAGGGCCAGGCCCGCTGCGACGCCGATGAGCTGCATGGCGATGAAGCCGGGCACAGAGGCCGGGGCGATGCCCGCGAAGGTGTCGGTGAAGGCGCGGCCGATGGTGACGGCCGGGTTGGCGAAGGAGGTGGAGGAGGTGAACCAGTAGGCGGCGCCGATGTACGAGGCGACGGCGACGGGCGCGAAGCGGAGCCTGTCGGTGCGGGCCAGGCCGAAGATCAGCAGGATCAGCCCGGCCGTCGCCACGACCTCGCCGAGGAGGAGGTTCCCGGCGGAGCGGTCCTGGGTCGACCACTTGACCAGCGGCTCACCGAACATCGCGTCCGCCACGATCGCGCCCGCGATCGCACCGACGATCTGCGACGGCACGTACAGGGCCAGCTCGCGGACGGTGACGCCGGCGCCGCCACGGCGGGCGGTCCACCACTCGGCCAGGGTGACGGCCGGGTTGAAGTGCGCTCCGGAGACCGGCCCGAGGAGCGTGATGAGGACGCCGAGCCCGAAGACCGTGGCGGTGGAGTTGGCCAGCAGCTGCAACGCCACGTCGTCGGTGAGGTCGGCGGCCTGGATGCCGGAGCCGACCACCACCGCGACGAGAGCGGCCGTACCGACCAGCTCGGCGGCCGCGCGGGCGACCAGCGGGGCTCTGGGCGGGGTGGCGCCGGGCGCCGGGCGCGGAGCGTCGGCGGATATGGCGGACTCCGCGGCGGGGGCGGTGTCGGCGGGCACGGTGGCGGTCAAGGCAGGTTCTCCTCGGGCAGGTGAGGCAGGATGCGGGTTAGGGGCAGGCCCGCTTGAGGTTCGCTTCCGCGGTGGCCCGCGCGGTCCGAGCGAGGTCGGCGAACTGACCGGCGAGGGCTTCGACGACCTCCGGGCACAGGCGGTAGTAGATGTACCGGCCGCATGGCTCCGTCTCCACGACCCCCGCTTCCCGCAGCACCCTCATGTGGTTGGAGAGGTTCGTCTGCTTCGCGCCCGTCTCCTCCACCAGGTGGGTGGTGCAGAGCGTCTCGCGGGCGAGCAGGGTCACGATCCGGAGCCTGAGGGGGTCGGCCAGAACCCGCATCAGATCAGTGTCGACTGACGTCATCATGGGCTGATACTGTCACATCAGTCGAGGCTGACACCAGCCTGCACTGACCTGTGCGGTTCCTTGAACGGGATCGCCATGCCCACGCCCTCCTCGCCCAAGGAGCGGGCGAGCGCGTCACCGTCTCCTCCGCGGGCGCCCGCCCCGCAGACGAGGTGGCGGCCGCAGCTCGCTCCCCAGCAGCCCCACGCATCCCCACCGCAGTCGCCTCACCTCAAGGAAGAACAGATGTCCTCCGCTCCTGCCGCCTCCGTCCTGTTCGTCTGCATCCACAACGCGGGCCGCTCCCAGATGGCGGCCGGGTTCCTGCGCCACCTCGCCGGCGACCGCGTCGAGGTCCGCTCCGCCGGCTCGATGCCCGGCGAGCAGATCAACCCCTCCGCAGTCGCCGCCATGGCCGAGCTGGGCATCGACATCTCCGACCAGAAGCCGAAGGTCCTCACCCCCGAGGCCGCCCAGGCGTCGGACTACATCATCACCATGGGCTGCGGCGACGCCTGCCCCTACTTCCCCGGCAAGACCTACCTCGACTGGCAGCTCGAGGACCCGGCCGGCCAGGGCGTCGAAGCCGTCCGCCCCATCCGCGACGAGATCGAGAACCTTGTCGAGGGCCTGATCGCCGAGATCGACGCCAAGCCGAAGGCCTGAGGCACCTGACGTACCTTTCGCCGGCCGGTCGCGTGCCCCTGGCACGCCGAAGGCCGCACCCGGGGGCGGCCGACGGTGGCGGCCAACGCTCCCGCAGTGCCGGCGGTGCCCCCGCCGGCCGCGCTGCCGACATGGCGATTGAGGCACGTGTTACCGAAGGTGGCATTGCCGAGTCCCGACAGCGCGCGGCCGCGGCGGCAGGGCGTGATGCTCCTTGCGGCGGGGGGGCCGGCGCCTACCGGCCCTGGAGGAAGTCGACGAGGGCGGAGGCGAGGGCCTCGGGTGCCTCTTCGGCGACGTGGTGGCCGGAATCGATGCCGTGTCCGCGTACGTCGGGAGCCCAGCGGCGCCAGATGGTGACGGGGTCGCCGTACAACTGCTCCAGGTCGTCCCGGAGCGACCAGAGGACCAGCGTCGGACAGGTGATGCGCCGGCCGGCTTCGCGGTCGGCCTCCTCGTGGCGGCGGTCGACGGTGAGGCCGGCACGGTAGTCCTCCAGCATCGCCCGCACCACGTCCGGGTCGCGGACGGCCCGGCGCCATTCGTCGTGGTTCTCCGGCCCCATGACGTCGGGGTCGCCGTGGTACCAGCCGTCCGGGTCGGCGGTGATGACGCGTTCGGGAACGTCCGGCTGGGCGAAGAAGAACCAGTGCCACCACTGGGTGGCGAACTCGACGGTGATCCGCGACAGATGCTCCGTCAGCGGCAGGCAGTCCACGAAGGCCGCCCGCGGGACGGCCTCGGGGTGGTCGAGCGTGAGGCGCAGCGCCACGCTGCCGCCCCGGTCGTGCCCGGCGACGGCGAACCGTTCGTGTCCGAGGTGGCGCATCACGGCCACCACGTCCCCGGCGACCGCGCGCTTGGAGTATCCGGCGTGGTCGGCCGTGAATCGTGGTCCTCGGGAGCGGCCGTAACCCCGCAGGTCCGGGCAGACGACGGTGTGCCCGGCCGCGACGAGGCGGGGCGCGACCCGGTGCCACGTCGCCGACGTACGGGGATGGCCGTGCAGGAGCACCACCGGTGGCCCCTCCCCGCCGAAGCGGACGAAGACGGACGCCTCTCCGACGTCGATCCTCGTCTCCTCGAAGCCCTCGAACACCGCGGCCTCCCTCGGGCTCGTCCCCGCGCACCGGCTCCGGCCGGCCGGCGGAGCCGGTTCTCCCTGTTCCCCGGTCGGCGACGGTCATGCGTACCGCCGCCCCGGGAAGCGGGCGGAGGGCCGGGGGCCAGGCCGCCACCGGCCGCGCGGAGGGCGGGCGGTCAACCACGGCGGTACCGCGGAAGTTGCAGGAACCGACCGCCTACGGCCCGGGGTTGCGCACGAGGTCAACCCGGTGCCGGATGCCGCCGGGGCCGGGCGTCCGTAGTTTCTTGACCAGCACCACGGCGCCCGGCCGACCACCGCGGCGCCACACGGACCACGGGTCGACACGGGGTACCCAACGGGGGGCCCGGCCAGTGGTCCAGGAAGGAAGAAGACACCATGCACGCACGCAAGAGCCTCGCTCTCGCGACGGCCACGGTGGCCCTGGGCTCCGGCCTCGCGCTGGCGGCACCCGCCGCCCAGGCGGAACCGGCGCACCAGCCGGTCCTCGCCGAGCGGGCCGTCGCCGCGGCCGCCCCGGCCAACGCCGCCAACGCCGCCAACGCCGCCGCGGCCAAGGCGAGCTGGCACCTGATCTGGGGACCGAAGAGCCACGCGCCCACCAAGTACTGGGCCACGCCCGACTTCGTTCCGCGCAGCAGCACGCTCGGGGTGAACGCGCGCTGCTGGAACGGCGGCGACGGCACCAAGTACAAGATCGACATCGTCCGCACCCGCGACAAGAAGGTCGTCAAGAAGGGGGGCTGGGGGTACTGCTCCGGCAACTGGATGACCGTCAAGACCGCCGCGGCGAACGGCACCGCGTACTACATGCGCATCTACCTGAAGGGCCGGGCGCACACCGTCGAGGCCAAGGCCTACTACTACCGCTAGCGGCGGCCATGCGGCTCCGGCCGTAGGCGCCCGGGCTCGCGAGCGACCGCATGAAAGCGGCGGCCCGGCACCCTCCTCGGGGTGCCGGGCCGCCCGCCGTACGCGACACGGCGGAGCAGCGGCCCGAGGGCAGCACCGGCGGCTCCTCCGGGTATCCCTAGGGACGGGCCGGCCAGATCACGGCCTGCGCGACGATGACGCTCTCACCGTTGAAGGTGACGGCGGGGCTTCCGTGCAACTCGTAGCCGAGACCGAGCGCTTCGCTCACGCGCCGGCAGAAGTCGGCGTCGTCGGGGCCCGTCAGCACGCGGTAGAGGGGGAGTCCGTCCGGGGGTGTGGTCATGGCGGGCAGGATCGCACACGCGCTCGTCCCGTCACGCGCCGACCCGGCCGAGCTCGGTCTCGTAGTCGGGCAGGGCGATGGTGCTGACCTTCTGACCCTCTTTGAGCATCCGGTCCATGACGAAGCGCCGGCGCAGCAGGCCGTTGCGGATGCGGAGACCGCGCGTGGTCGCTGGGGCGAGGAACGCGCCGGTGCGGTCGCCGCCCTTCTGGCAGCGCCGGGCGTGGCGGCGGAGCCGGTTCTCGTAGCGGGCGAAGGCCGTACGGTGGTCGCCGCGGGACAGGGCCAGTTCACCGGCCAGCACATAGGCGGCCACCACTCCGGTCCCGGTGCCCATGCCTCCGATGGTGGCACCGCAGGCGGCGTCTCCGACGAGGCCGATCCGTCCGGTGGACCAGGTCGGCACGTCCACCCGGCTGATCGAGTCGAAGTACAGGTCCGGGGCGTCCCGGAGGGAGTCGAGCAGCCGGGGCACCTCCCAGCCGAGGCCGGTGAAGGCATCGGCGACCAGGGCCTTCTGCTGCGCCACGTCCTGGCGGTCGTAGGTGAGCCGAGGCGCGGCGAAGACGAAGAAGGCGCCGGCCTTCGCCGGGTCCCGGTGGTCGCCCCCGACGGCGGCGAGCCGGCCGGGGGCGTTGTACCCGACCGAACCCGGGGCGGCGCCGAGGTGGTTGGGCAGCCGCCAGGTGGCGGCGTAGTGGCCGAGGTGGCGGACGAACCCTTCCTCCGGGCCGAACGCGAGCCGGCGCACGGTGGAGTGCAGTCCGTCCGCGCCGATCACGAGGTCGAACGCGCGCGGCGCGCCGTGCCGGAACGTGACCTCCACTCCCCCGCCGGTCTCGGTGAGTCCGGTGACCGAGTCGCCGAACACGTACTCGGCGTACGGGAGGCTGTGCCGGTGGAGCAGACGGGCCAGGTCGCCGCGGAGCACCTCCACGTCTCCCCCGGCGAACTCGGCCGGCAGGCGCAGCAGTTCGCGCCCGCGTTCGTCGACGAACGTCATCGGGCTGCCGCCGGTCTCGATGCGGCGCAGCTCGGCGAGCAGTCCCATGCGCGCCAGCACGGTCAGGTGGGTCTCTCCGCGGAAGTCGACGGCCTGGCCGCCGTCGCGCAGGACCGGCGCCAGTTCGACCACCGTGGGCTCGAAGCCGAAGCGACCGAGCCAGTACGCGAGCGCCGGGCCGGCCACCCCGGCACCGGAGATGAGCACGCTCTTCGCCATCAGGAACCACTCCCCCGTAAAACTGTGTCCGTCGGACACTGATGATGGATGTGTACGGTAGACGCAGTTTTTGGAGCGCGCAAGACCGGACAGAGGAGCGGCGACAGGTGAGCGACGAGCGGAGCGAGGCCGTACGACTGCTCTGGGGCCCGCCCACCAAGCCCTCACGCGGCCCCCGGCCGGCTCTCGACCTGGACCGCATCGCGCGGGCCGGCATCGAGGTCGCCGACGCCGAAGGGCTGGCCGCGGTGTCCATGCAGCGGGTGGCCGGGCTGCTCGGCGTCACCAAGATGGCCCTCTACCGCTACATGCCCGGCAAGGCCGAGCTGGTCGCGGTCATGGTGGAGACGGCGATCGACGAGCCCCCGCCAGGCAAGGGACCGCGTCAGGAGTGGCGGGACCGCCTGGGTGACTGGGCCCGTCACCTGGCCACCGTCTTCCACCGCCACCCCTGGCTGCTCGACGCCACCGTGGGCCCCAGGGTCATGGGCCCACGGGAGCTGGGCTGGATGGAGCAGGCCCTCGCCGCCCTGGACGGCACCGGCCTCACCGGCGCCGAGCGCATGGACGCCGTCGTCCTGCTCGCCGGGCATGTGCGCGGCATCGCGCTACAGGCCCGCGCCACGGGCCCGGCGGGCAGCCCCGAAGCCCGATTCGCCGCCACACTCGGGCAACTGATGCGCACCCACGGCGAGCGCTACCCCGCTCTGACCGCCGCCCTCGCCTCGGCCGCCCGATCCGGCGGCCAGGACCAGGCGCTGGAGTTCGGCCTGCACCGCATCCTGGACGGCCTGGGCCTCCTCATCACCGAGAGGTCGGACTGACACCGCTGCCCGCGGCCGCGAGCACCCCCGCCCCGAAGCCTCCCGGGCTCGTACGATCGAGGGCCCCCGGCCCGGCCGGACACGCCGGCGCTCCGCTCACGGTGGCCGCAACGACCCGTGGCCGAATGTCACTTGGCCGGTCCCCGTGGGAGGCGGGCATTCCGGTGCCGGGTGCCGGGGTGGGGGGTGGGCGGCTTATCGTGGCGGCATGGTTGTGCATCCGTCGGCGGAACCCGCCGTCTTCCACGCGGCTCTCCGCGATCAGTTCGAGGCGTTCCTCGATGAGCACCGGCTCGCGCTGCACGACAGCCTGGACGGGCTGACCGAGGAACAGGCGCGCCGGTCGCTGGTGGCGTCGAAGACCACGCTGTTGGGGCTGGTCAAGCACGCCACGGTCGTCGAGAAGGTGTGGTTCGACGAGGCCGTCACCTGCCGGTCCCGCGCCGAGATCGGCATCCCCGAGACACCCGACGAGTCCTTCGACCTCGACGAGAGTGACACGATCGCCTCGATCCAGCGGGCCTACCGGGAGGCGTGCGAGGCATCGCGGCGGAGGACGGAGGGGCTGACGCTGGACGACCTTGTGCGGGGCAACCGGCGGGGTCCGCTGCCGCTGCGGTGGGTGTACCTCCACACGCTGCGTGAGCTCGCCCAGCACTGCGGTCATGCCGACATCCTCCGCGAGCAGGTGCTCGGGGGTCCGTCGCACGGCGGCTGAGCGGCGGTCATACCGGCGGTATCGGCAAGGTGGCGATCGTGCGTCGGGACGGGGCCGTGGCATCGCCCGGGGCCCCGTCGTCGTGTTGCGGCAGGCATGAGTCCTCTCAGCCACGTGGTACTGGACGGCGCCTACCGGCTCGACGCCGACGGCCGGCCCTGCTCGCACTGCGCCGGCCCGCTGTCCTCCGGCGGGTTCCGCGACAGGGCCGCGGAGCCGCCCCCCTCCGGCGGCCGGGAGACCGGCGGGGTGGCGGTGGGGCCGGCCGCACCAGTGCCGGGCCGCCCATGACGGCCGTCCGGGCCGAGGGAGGAGGCCGGAGCTTTCCGGCCATCGATGCCGCGCCGCCGCATGCCTCACGCGTTCCGGGGAACCAGAACCTCGACCCGAGCTCGGCCGACCCATCCCCCGACCGTCGCCGAGCACCACCCGGCCCCGTCGCTCCCCGAGCGGCGGGGCCGTACGGCGTGCCGGGAACGGCGTACGGCGTACGGCACGGAGTGGTGATGCGGTCCGCCGAGACGGAGGTGGCGGACTTCGCCGTGGACTGTCCGGAGGGGGCCGTGGGCGTCCGGTCCGTGACCATGGACCCCGGTGTCGTACGTCCCGGGTCGTTCACCGTGGGCGTCGACGCTTCCGGCGACACCGCGCGCTGGGCGCCGACGGTCACTCAGCCGGAGTAGTCGCCGTCCGAGCGGGCGGCCCCGGCTCCGGGGCGGCGGGCAACGCCCTCGCCGCCCCGTACCGGGCGCGCGGCTCAGTCGGAGGACAGGGCCTGGAGGAGGTCGCCGACCTTGGGGTCGGGCAGGGCCCGGGCGACGTCGGCCTGGGCGACGATGCCGACCAGGCGGTGGCCGTCGATCACGGGCAGGCGGCGGACCTTGTGTTCGGTCATCGTCCGCAGGATCTCCTCGGCGTCGTCGTCGGCCCCGATGGTCACCGCCTCGCCCTGGGCGAGCTCGCCCGCCTTGACGGTGCCGGGGTCCTTGCCCACGCCGAGGACCTTCACCACGATGTCCCGGTCGGTCAGCATGCCCTTGAGCTTGTCGTCCGTGCCGCAGATCGGCAGGGCGCCGACCCCGAGCCGGACCATCTTCTTCGCGGCGTCCAGCACCGTCTCCTCGGCGCCGACGCATTCGGCGCCTTCGGTCATGATTTCGCGAGCGGTGGTCATCCGGCATCCTCCCTGGTGCAGTGGTGGTCCGTCGTGTTACCGGTGTTGCCCGGCGGGCCGGTCGACGCGACCCGGGCGCAAGACAGGTGCCCTCTGCGCATCGCTTGTAACACCATCGACCGGTCATCCACTCGCCGGCGGGAGCGCGCCGGGGTAGGTGGCGGACACCGGCCGTCCACCGGCACGGACCGGTACGGTCACGCGCCCGGGAGGGGCGGACACCGGCCGGCCGGCCGGTCCGGGCGGGGGCGGCCGGTCACCCGGAAGGGGCGGACATCGGCCGTCCGCCGGGCCGGTTACTGGGGGCCGCGTCCGGAGAGGGCGCCCCCGGGGTCGTCGGGCAGGGCGATCCGGGCGGTGATGCGCTTGCCGACCGGATCGCGCTGGACCTCGAAGCCCTGAGCGATGGCCATGACGATCTCCAGGCCGTGCTGCCCGACCCGGCCCGGGTCGGCGGCGCGGGCCACCGGCAGGACCGGATCGCTGTCCCAGACGACGACCTCCACCAGGTCCCCCGCGATCCGCAGCTCCATCAGCACCGGGCCTGGCGCGTACTTGCGGGCATTGGTGACCAGCTCGCTGACGACCAACTGGGTCAGGTCCATGGCACGGGCCGACACCGGCAGCCCGTGCTCGGCCTGCACGCGGGTGAGGAAGGCCACCGCACGGTGGCGTGCCTCAGCGATGCACGAGCCGTCCCCTTCCAACGCGACGACGTCCCGGAGGATATCGGGCATCACGCCTTCACCGTCCGCGGCTGACTCCACTGGGTCCACAACCGTTCCCCCATTCACGCCGCGCTCCTACCCGCGAAGGCGGCCCCCATACATACGCCACCACGTTCCGGGGTAGGCACCCGCAGTGGGTGCATGCCTTACCTCGTCGTGGCAGGCTATCGGTGCACGTCATGACCCGAGTCCGGACCAGCGAACACGGTTGAGGAATCTGTGACACACACCCCCGAAGCAGCCCAGCCCGGTCGGCTGTCGATCGACGCCGGTGATATCGACGGTGTCCGGGTCGTGGCCGTGCACGGCGAGATCGACCACACCGTCCGTGACACCCTCACCCATGAGCTGATCCGGTTCGAGCCCGCGGCGAGGCCCCGGACGGTCATCGACCTCAGTGACGTGTCGTTCATGGATTCGAGCGGCATCAACGTCCTGATCGCCGCCCACCGGGCCGCCACGAAGGCCGAGGGCTGGCTGCGCCTCGTCGGCCCGCAGGGTCCGGTGCTCCGTGTCATGGAGCTGGTCGGCATCAACACCGTCATCCCCTGCTACCCGAGTACGCGCCACGCCCTGGACGCCTGACCAGCCGGCCAGGCCAGGCGCCTGGGGGTCAGGCGTCGACGAAGGCGAGGCCGGCCGCGTCGTAACGGGGGCCCGCGATCCGGCCCGGCGGGACGGCGGCCTCGATGGCGGCGATGTCCTCGGGGGTGAGCTCGACGGTCAGTGCCGCCAGGTTCTCCTCCAGGTAGCGCTGCCGTCGCGTACCGGGGATCGGCACGACGTCGTCCCCCTGGTGCTGCAACCAGGCCAGGGCGAGCCGGCCGGCGCTGACCCCCTTGGCGGCGGCGAGCCCGTCCAGCCTGGCGATGACGGCGGCGTTCCGTTCGATGTTGCCGTCGGCGAAGCGCGGCTGGGTGCGTCGTACGTCGGTCTCGTCCAGTCCCGCGACCGAGGTGTACCGGCCGGTCAGGAAGCCTCGGCCGAGCGGGGAGAACGGAACCAGCCCGATGCCCAGTTCGCGGCAGGTCGGGACGGTCTCCGCCTCCAGATCGCGGGTCCACAGCGACCATTCGCTCTGGAGCGCGGCGATAGGGTGCACCGCGTGCGCCCGCCGGATTGTGCCCGGGCCGGCCTCGGACAGCCCGAGGTGGCGGACCTTACCCTCCCGTACCAGCTCGGCCATGGCTCCGACGGTCTCCTCGATCGGTACCCGTGGGTCGACCCGGTGCTGGTAGTAGAGGTCGATGTGGTCGACCCCGAGCCGGCGCAGGGACGCCTCGCACGCCTGCCGTACATAGGCGGCGTCGCCCCGGATGCGGGTGGGCTCGCCGAGGCGGTTGGCGAAGCCGAACTTGGTGGCGAGCACCACGTCGTCGCGGCGTCCGGCGACGGCCCGGCCGATCAGTTCCTCGTTGTGGCCGGCGCCGTAGAAGTCGGCGGTGTCGAGCAGGGTCACCCCGAGTTCGAGGGCGCGGCGCAGGGTCGCGATCGACTGCTCGTCGTCCGTGGCGCCGTAGCCGTGGCTCATGCCCATGCACCCCAGGCCCTGGGCGGAGACCTCCAGAGCGCCGAGGCGCCGGGTGGGGACGTCGGTCATGCTGCTGCCTCCTGTGTCGGTGTCCTGAACGGTGCTCAGGACGCTAGGTGTTGAAGCGCACTCCATGTCAACGCCGCCGGTCCGGCACCCGGACCGGGGTGGCGACCGCGGGCGGGTGCACACTGGCCGTATGACGCGGACGACCAGGACGAGGACGACCAGCGCGACCAGGGCGACGACGGCCACCTGGGCGACCAGGGCGACCAGGGCGACCAGGGAGCCGTCGGCGGGGAACGGGCTCGTCCTCGCCGTGCCGGGAGGCGGGCCCGTACCGCCGCCGTTGCGCTTCGAGCGCCCGTCCGCGGACCGGCTGACGCTCCGTCAAGGGGCGCGTGCGTTGTTCGACGGCCGGCTGGAGGGGGAAGGGTGCTGCCGCCATCTGCGGCTGCGCCGGCTGCCCGGTCATCGTTCACCGCTGCCGCCGCTGCGCGCCGAGGAGTCGCGGTCCCGTACCGACTGGACGCACCGGTACGCGCGGTGGCTGGAGGAATCGGCGTACGGGCCGCTCACCGACGGGCGCTGGGGGCTGACTCGCCGCGGCGTCTTCCCGCCGGGCGTCTGGACCTCGGACCTGGTCCGGGACTGGCCGCACGCCACGCTCGAACTGTTCTGCGGGGGCGGCTGGCACGGCGTCCTGCCGTTGCGGCCGCTGTCCGCTCCCGACGCACCTCGTGTGAAGGCGTACCGCAAGCACGTCCGCGAGGGCACCCTCGCACCCGTCCTGCTGTGGTGGGTGTCGTTCCTCGACGGCTGGGTGGTCCTCGACGGCCACGACCGGGCCGCCGCGGCACTGGCGGAGGGTGCGGAGCCGGAGGGCGTGGAACTGGCGCGGCTGCCGGACGACGCGGAGTGGCGGCGGGAGGACGCGGAGTTGGCCGTGGCGTACGAGGAACGGTGGGCCGCCCAGGCCGCCCGCCACCCGGACGAGCGGCAGCGCGCGGCCCTGGAGCGAGGCCACGCCGACGCGGTGGCCGCCCTGCCGTACGAGGCGGCCGCCACGCCGGTGTTCGACGCCGCCCGGGACTGACGGCCACACTCCACTGCCCGTGTCCGCGCCGGTGGAGTCCATCTCCGTGGAGTCCGCCCCCGTGGAGTCCGCGGACGGCCCGGCCCTGGGCCGGCCCGGCCCTGGGCTCGTGTGGCGCGGGCGCCCCGGCCGACGGGACCCGCGCCTCCGCGTGCGTCAAGCCGAGACCCGCACCGCCGCGCCCGTCCGGGCACCGTCCCGTACCACCCGTCGGCGACGGCTCGGCAGGCCCATCGTCGGATGGGCGACGCCCCAGGCCGCGCCCTTGCAGACCAGCTCCTTGTACGTGGCGGCGAACCGCCCGGTCAGGGCGGCGCTCACGGCGCGGTCGTCGGCGGTGACGTACTGGATGAGCCCTTCCCGCCGGCCCAGCGAGATGCACTGGTTGAAGTAGCGCACCGGGATGCTCGGGACCTTGCCGCCGGTCAGGCGGGCCGCGATGGCGTCGGCGGCCTGCCAGGCGGTGGGGACGCCCGAGGCGCAGGACATGCGCAGGGGCTTGTCGCCGGGGCCGATGACGAGGGCGGCGTCGCCGACGGCGTACACGTCCGGGTGCGAGACCGAGCGCATGGTCCTGTCCACCACGATCTGGCCCGTGGGGCCGGCCTCCAGGGTGGTGGCGCCCGCGAGGGGGTGGACGGCGAAGCCGGTGGTCCACACGGTGACGTCGGCCGGGACGGCCGTGCCGTCGGCGGTGGTGATCCGGTCGGCCTCCACGGCGGTGACGTCCGTGTGCTCGTGCACGGTGATGCCGAGCGTGCCGAAGACCTTGCGCAGGTACCCGCGGCCCTTGTCCGAGAGCCAGTCACCGAGTCCGCCGCGGGCGACGAGGGAGACGGCGAGGTCGGGGCGGGTCTCGGCGATCTCGGTCGCGGCCTCCAGGCCGGTGAGTCCGCCGCCCACGACGACCACGGGCCGTCCGGCCTCCAGCCCCGCCAGGCGCTCGCGCAGCCGGAGCGCCCCGGGCCGGCTCGCGACCTCGTGGGCGTGCTCGACGACTCCGGGAACGCCCTGGTCGTTCCAGCCGCTGCCGAGGGCGTAGACCAGGGTGTCGTACGCCAGTTCCTCGGCACCGCCGTCCGCGCCGGCGACGGAGACGGCCTTGCGGTCGACGTCGATCCCGGTGACCGTCCCGAGCCGCAGCCGGACGCCGGTGCCCGCGAACATCTCGTCGAACGGCCGGGGCGTGAGGTCCTGGCCGGCCGCGAGCTGGTGCAGCCGGACGCGCTCGACGAAGTCGGGCTCGGGGTTGACGAGGGTGATGGTGACGTCGTCGCGGTGGAGCCGCTTGGCGAGCCGGCCGGCGGCGGTCGCTCCGGTGTAGCCGGCGCCGAGGACGATGATGCGGTGCTGCATGTTCCTGCTCCTGTCTGCGGGTCCGCCCCTTGTCTTGCGCGGTGTCGCCCCTTGAACCGGGCAGCCCGCCGATTCCTGACAGGAACGCGATGTGAAGCACCTCACACCCGCCGGCCGGCGTCCGGGGCGGCGGTCAGAAGGCGTGGAAAAGGGGTTCTCCGTGTTCGGCGGACGCCCACACCTCGGTCGCGCGTTCGAGCTTGTCGGGGTTGACCTGGCTGCGGAAGGCGACGATGCCCTCGGCGGTGACCTGCGGGCACAGGACGCCGATGACCCGGCCGTCGAGGACCACCACGACGGCGGGGGCGCCGTTGGCGCGCGCGAGGTGGATCGCGGGCGACCCCCCGACCAGGACGCGCTTGGCCTTGCTGGGCTTGAACAGCCCCCGCATGAACTTCGCGACGGCGGACGCGCCTTCGAACGCCTTGGTGCGGGCCGGGACCTTTCCGCCGCCGTCCCCGACCGCGATGACGTCGGCGGTGAGCAGCCGCACGAGCGGTTCGGTCCTGCCGGTGGTGGCGGCCGTCAGGAACTCCTCGACGATCCGCCGGGCCGCGGCCTCGTCGATCTCGGCGCGGGCCTTGCCGTCGGTGATGTGCTTCTTGGCGCGGTGGTACAGCTGCTGACTGGAGGTCTCGGTGATGTCGAGGATGGCGGCGATCTCCCGGTGCGGGTAGTCGAAGGCCTCCCTCAGCACATACACCGCCCGCTCGCTGGGCGACAGCCGTTCCATCAGGGTGAGCACCGCGTACGAGACCGACTCGCGCTGTTCGGCGGTCTCGGCCGGCCCGAGCATCGGGTCGCCGTCGAGCAGCGGTTCGGGGAGCCACTGGCCCACGTAGCTCTCGCGCCGCGCGCGGGCCGAAGTGAGCTGGTTCAGGCACAGGTTGGTGAGGACCTTGGTCATCCAGGCCTCGGGCACCTCGATGCGCCCGACGTCGGCGGCCTGCCAGCGCAGGAACGTTTCCTGTACGGCGTCCTCGGCCTCGCTCGCCGAGCCGAGGAGGCGGTAGGCGATGGCGTCCAGACGCGGCCTCGCGGCCTCGAACCGGTTCACGTCCTTCATGGTCAGCGGCATGCCCGGATCCTAGCCGGGCGCGGCCGGACACGGTCGGGCCGCCGGGGTCCCGGCCGGGCGCGGTCGTGGTGGGGCACCACGGTTCCGGTGGGGCGCGTCCGTGCCGCCGGGGCGCGCCGGGACGTGGCCGGGCGGCTCGGTCCCGGTGGGGATCGTGCCGGCCGGGCGGGTTCAGTCCTCGTCCAGCGCGGCCAGGCCCTCGCGCCAGCGTGCGCGCCGCTCCGCCTCGCTCTGCTCCCACCACGGTGCGCCGCGCTCCCCGAGCGCGACCTTCGCGGTGTGCACCCGGCTGCGGGCGGCGCCCTCCGCCCGCGGGTCGCCGGCCCGCCTGGCCGCGCCGACCGCACGCCGGGCGGCCATCAGATGGGCGCGCAGCCGCGCGGCGGCGTCCTCCGGGATCGCCGGGTCGGTGGCCCGCCAGCGGCGTCCGCCGATGATGACGTGGTGCCCGTCGGGCGTGCGGGGCGGTGGCTGTTCGTGCGTCACCGTTCCCACTGTGCCAGCGCCCGCGGCGGCCGGCGGGATCCGGACGGTCCGCCATGCCCGCAGGGGGCTTCGGCCGCCGTTCCGTGGTCTCCTTCGGCGCCCCGGGTCGTACGTCCGCGGGGCTCCCGCACCGCGGAGCCGGTGGTCGCACGGGCACACTCCGCCACCCTGACCGCTCCTCGCCCCGGGCCGCCCTGTGACCGGTGGTCAGGAACCCGTCCTCGGGCCCGTCGACCGTCGTACGGCATCGAGGCAGCGGGTGGCCTGCGCGCGAAGGGCTTCGGCGAGTTCGGCCGGGGCGTCGACAAGGGTGAAGCCGGTATCCACCGAGGTGATCATCCAGGCGAGGTCGCGGGCGGTGTCGGCCTCCAGGTGCAACAAGCAACTGCGGGCGTCGACCGGCTCGATGACCCCCATGCCGGGCCAGACGCGGTCGGCGACCTCGGTGGCGGATTCGTGCAGCATGACAGTCGCCTGGCAGGGCCATGCCTGCGCGGACAGACGGCGGGTTAGGTAGGCGGCCACGTCGTTGCCGGGGAGTTCGCGAGGGGTGAACCGCGGGCCGAGCGGAGTGCGGGGGACGAGCCGGTCGACGCGGAAGGTGCGCCAGTCCTCGCGGTCGGTGTCCCAGGCGACCAGGTACCAGTGACGGTCGAAGATCACCAGGCTGTGGGGCTCGACCGAGCGGATGCTGGGTCCGGCATGCGGGCTGGTGTAGTCGAAACGCAACCGCTCATGCCGGCGGCATGCCTCGGCGATCACCATGAGGGTGTCCGCGGAGACCCCGGGGGCGGGGGCCGTGCCGGCCCGGACCGTGGCGGCATGCAGGGTGCCGACCCGGTGCCGCAGCCGGGAGGGCAGCACATGCTCCAGCTTCGTCAGGGCACGCAGGGCGTGCTCCTCGATTCCCGCGACCGAGCTGTCGGCCCCGGTACGCAGACACACGACGACGGCCACGGCTTCCTGGTCGTCGAGCAACAGCGGTGGCAGCTTGGCCCCGGCGCCCAGCCGGTAGCCGGCTGTGCCCTGGGTCGCGTGGACCGGGTAGCCGAGGTCGCGCAGACGCTGGACGTCACGGCGCAGTGTGCGCCGGCTGACGCCGAGGCGCTGGGCGAGCTCGGTCCCGGACCACTCGCGAGGGGACTGCAGCAGGGACAGCAGTTTCAGCAGCCGCCCGGAGGTTTCGATCATGGCCCCAGAGTGCCGCAGCCTTAGGAACGGAAGTGACCTAAGGATTCCGTAGCGTCACCGCCATGACCGACACGACCCCTGATCTCCGACCGTTCCGTATCGATGTCCCGCAGGACCAGCTCGACGATCTCCGGTCCCGCCTTGCCGCCACCCGCTGGCCGGACGAGCTGCCCGGTGTCGGCTGGAGCCGCGGCGTCCCGCTGACCTATCTCCAGGGTCTGGCCGAGTACTGGCGGACCGCTTACGACTGGCGGGCACACGAGGCAGCGCTCAACGCGTTCCCCCAGTACCTGACCACCATCGACGGGCAGAACGTCCACTTCCTGCATGTACGGTCTCCCGAGCCGGGCGCCACGCCACTGATGCTGCTGCACGGCTGGCCCGGGTCGGTGGCGGACTTCCTCGACGTCATCGGCCCGCTGTCCGATCCGCGGGCCCATGGCGGCGATCCCGCGGACGCCTTCGACCTGGTCATTCCCTCACTGCCGGGGTTCGGCTTCTCCACGCCGCTGGCGGGGCCGGGAATGGACTCGGCCCGCATGGCAGCGGTCCTCACCCGGTTGATGTCCCGTCTGGGCTACACGCGTTACGGCGTTCACGGTTACGACACCGGATCGTGGGTGGCCCCTCGGATGGGCGAGCAGGACCCGGAGCACGTCATAGGGATCCACGTCAGCGCCATGATCACGTTCCCGGTCGGGGAAGAGGGCGAGACGGACGGCCTCACCGAGGCCGAACAGCGTCGCTGGCAGGCCATGCAGGACTTCAACGACGGATATCTGCAGTGCAACTCCAAGCGTCCGCAGACGGTGGCCTACGCCCTCACGGACTCGCCGGTCGGTCAACTGGCCTGGGTGGTGGAGAAGTTCAAGGAGCTCACCGATCCGGAGGACGGGCTGCCCGAGGACAGCGTCGACCGGGACCGCGTCCTGACCGAGGTCTCCCTGTACTGGCTGACCGGCACCGCCGCCTCGGCCGCCCAGATCTACTACGAGGAGATTGCCGCGAACACGTGGGGTGAGGGTGATTGGGCGGCCGGCGACCCGGGCACCGGTTCGGACACCGCAGACACCGCGCACGACTCCGGGTGGGGCGACGGACAGGACGGCTGGGCCGCCGGTCAGCGCGGAACAGTGCCGACCGCCGTGCTGCTCTCCACCCAGGACGTGACCATCCGCCGCTGGGCCGAACGGGACCACAACATCGTCCGGTGGACCGAACTCGACCGCGGGGGCCACTTCCTGGCGATGGAAGCCCCGGACTCGCTCATCGACGACGTACGCGCGTTCTTCGCCACGCCCCCATCGCGGTAGGCGGGGATGCCCATGGGCCGCGTACGCTCATCCTCTGTCGCAGCGCGGTAGGTCGAGGCACCTCCTCCGCGAGCGCGGTCAGGCACTTCACCGGCGTGGCGGGGCCGGCTCCGTCCCGTGGCGGACCCCGGCGGTCAGGCGCCCGCGACCAACGCGCCGAGGGCGGTGCGCCGGTGAGTGACCGAGCGGCCCGTGCGGGTCGTCGTCACCATGCCGGCCGATCTGAGCGCCGCCGCGTGGGACGAGGCCGTCGCGGTGCTGACGTGGAGGGCGCGGGCCAGGGACGTCGTGGTGTGAGGCTCGGCGAGGAGGCGCAGGGCCTCCAGCCGGGTGCGGCCCAGGACGGCGGCCGGGCTCCCGGCGGGGACGGCCGGGCGCCCCGCGATGAGCGGGAGCCCGGGACCGGCCGGGTACGTCAGGACCGCGGGATGGCCCGGGGTGTCCTGAAGAAGCGGGCCCGCCGGGTGGTGGAAGGTGGGCAGCAGAACCACGCCGCGCCCGTCGAGGCGGACGTCGCGGTCCGGCGCCGCGCCGGGCCATTCCCACACACCCTCGTGGAGCCGGCTGCCCGGGGCCAGGCCGGTCAGCGTGGCGGCCACACCGTGCTCGGCGACCGTCAGTGCGTAACGGGTGAACTCCGCACGGTGCAGGTCCTGTACGACGGACCAGACCGGGGCGAGGACCGTCTCGTACGCGGCACGCTGAGCGTGACGCAGGGTGCGCCAGGCCGTCTCGTCACCCGCGTGCAGGCCGCGGATCCAGCGAGGCGCGGGCATCGTCCCGTAGACCCGCTCCAGCTCGGAGCGGACCAGACCGGGGCCGGTGGCGCGGATCCGTTCGAAGCTGTTGGCCATGGTGTCGCCGAGGACGTCGAGGAAGGAGGGCGGGCGGCCCGCCGGAACCAGGTCGGCGAGCGGGTCGGACGAGGCCGGGAGGGAGCGCAGGACGCGGCCGCGCCACGGCGCGAACAGCGGCCCGCCGTGCTGGGCCACGGCTGTCGTCAGAGCGGCGTGGAGCTCCTGGAGCGGCGCCGGGCGGGGTGCGAAGCGGATCCGGGCGAAGTCCTCGGCGGTGAAGTGGATTTGCAGCACCCTCACAGCTCCTCGTCCAGCCTTTTGGCCAGGGCCTGAACCTTCGCCTCGTGACGGCTCCCGCCCCAAGGATGTTCGTATGATTTCTCGACGCACTCTTGTGAAAGGCACCCTATGCGGGAGTGCCGCCGTCCTGCTGCCCACGGCTGCGTCCGCCTCCGGTGACGGCTCGGTCCTCCGCCTGCCCGCGCCCGCCGGCCCGCACCCCGTGGGCATGCGGACGGTCCATCTCACGGACCCGGCCCGTACCGACCCTTGGATGGGCGGCGTGCGGGAGTTGATGCTGACCGTCCTGTACCCGGCCCGATCGGTACGCGGCTTCACCCGGGCCCCGCAGCTCACCCCGGACGAGGCCGGGGTGTTCGCCGCGTACGCGCCGCGCGTCCGTCCGGGACTGCCGGAGCCGGGAGTGGTGGACTGGGGCGCGGTCCTCACCCACGGGTACGTGGGCGCGCCGCCGCTGCCCGGACGTCGACCGGTACTGGTGTACTCCCCCGGCGGCGGTGACTCCCGCACGCTCGGCACGACCCTCGCCGAGGACCTGGCGAGCCACGGCCGCGTGGTCGTCCTCGTGGACCACCCCGGTGACGCTTCTCAGGTGGAGCTGCCCACCGGGATGCGGACGACCGTGCTGACCGGACCGCCGGACCCGGCGACCTTCCGCACGATGGTGGACACCCGGACCGCGGACCTCCGCCTGGTCCTGGACCGGCTCGGCGACCTGCCGCTCGCACCGTTCATGGACTCCCGCCGGGTCGGGTTGTACGGGCACTCCGCAGGCGGCACGGCGGCGGTGTACGCGGCCCGTGGCGACCGCCGGGTCGGCGCGGTGGCGAACCTGGAGGGCTATCTCGACCTGTACCCGCCGGTCGGCATCGATCGGCCGCTGCTGCTGTTCCGCACCGACGGTTTCGAGGGCGCCGCCCGTATCGAGGCCTCGTGGACGGGCCTCCCCGGCCGCCGCGTGCTGCTCCCCCACGCGAACCACTGGGCGTTCACCGACTACGGCTCCCTCGTCGCACGGCTCCGGTCCGCCGGTCTTGTGACAGCGGCAGCCCGAGCCGCGCTCATCGGCACCGGCGACCCGGCGGTGACACTCGCTCATGTACGGAGCCGGGTGGGGGCCTTCTTCGCCCACCACCTGCGGTAACGGAACCAGGGCCTGCGTCGAAGTCCGGCTCATCCGATCTTGTGGCAAGATCGCGAGATGCTTCGACTAACCGACTTCATCATCGATTGCCCGGACACGATGAAGCTGGCAGGCTTCTACTCCGAGGTGACGGGGCTCCCGGTCAAGGAGGGCAGTAACGAGAACTGGGCCGGCATCCGGTTCGGCGAGATCGAACTGGCTTTCATCCAGGTGGAGGACTACCGCGCCCCGCAGTGGCCCGACCCCGAGCATCCCAAGCAGTTCCACCTCGACTTCGAGGTCGACGACCTCGAGGCCGAACAGCGCCGCGTCCTGGCTCTCGGCGCGACCCTGCGGCGGGACTGCACCGAGCCCGACGGCTACGGCTTCCGCGTCTACGCCGACCCCATCGGCCACCCCTTCTGCCTCTGCCGCAACAAGGGTGTCATCTGGACCGATCAGGGCCTCATCTGGCCTCAGCGTGAGCAAGGCACGGTGTGAGTGAGCTGAGCGGCCGCGTGGCCTGATCGGGAAGGAGTGGAGGTCTCCGGTAAGGGTTCATCGACCAGGAAGAACCGGACACCGGAGACCTCGTGGCCACCTCAGCGGTGACGCGGCGGTCAGTCCTTCGCGTGGTTGTCCGAGGCCGGCGGCACGGGGGCGGCGGCCAGCAGCAGCGCGGCGAACACCAGGGGGGCGGCTGCCTGGTACCCGATCCACACTTCGCCCCCAGTACCGCCCTCCCGCCATGCCATCAGTAAGCCGACGAGCGCCGTCAGCACCCAACCACCGTCGTAGGCGACCATGAGCCGCACGTGGGTGCGGATCGGGCGGCTGCGCACTGACGTGATCTCGATCCCGCCGCCGATCAGCAGGGCGACACCGGAGACGACCATCAACCAGGTGGACACCCCCAGCAGATCGCCGAGCCAGGAAGCGCCCATCACGTAGGCGGCACCGAGCACCACCTTGCAGACACCGTCGGCGGTGACCCCCATCAAGCCACGCGTCGCTGACGATGTCACGGCCTGGGCCTCAGTCATGAGCGTTCCTCCCTGCGCCGGTCCAACTCCCGTAACTTCATTACTAGAATAATGGAATTATGAGAATGACGAGAGCCGAGACCAAGGAACGCAACCGCCGCGCCCTGCTGGATGCCGCCCTTCACGTCGTCTCACGGGATGGGCACCGCGCCAGGCTTGACGAGATCGCCGAGGAGGCCGGCCTCACGACCGGCGCCGTCTACTCACTGTTCGGCAGCAAGGGCGGCCTGGTGGCCGCCCTGGTCACCGACTACCTGCGGCCGCACTACGAGGAGATCGAGCAGGCGCTTCCCCCCGGGATGGATCTCCTGGAAGCGGTTGACGCCCTCGCCCGGTACTACCGGCGCAGTTGTGACGCCTCGGCCGCGACCTCCGCCCTGTCGTTGCAGATCACCCTGCTGGACATGGCCCTGCACGATTCCGCACTCGGTGCCCGGCTCGCCGCGTCCGTCCGGACGCAGGAGAGCCACCTGATCGCCTTGTTCACCGGTCGATCGCACAACGGGAAGGCGGTGACGTCGCATCAGGCGCAACGTCTGGTCACCGCGCTCAGGGCCCTGTTCGTCGGTCTCACGCAGGGCGTCATCCTCGGCCTCGCCCCGGACGCCGACGAGCAGTACTTCGCCGACACCGCCCGCGCCCTGGCGTCCGGCGCGACCCTCATCGATCAGGATGCCGACGTCCCTGGGTGATGCGGCGGCGTCGGTTCGCAGTCGAGCCGCCCCCTGGGGCCTTGTGCCGGACCCGGGTGCCCCAGCGGTCGAACCGCAGGATGTCGGCGGGCGGTCCGGGCGCCACCCGGGGGGTGGATCTGCCCGCGGGAACGAGGCGGGCCCGGCCGTGCCGGGAAGGGATGGGGGCATGGATCGCTTCGAGGTCGACGAGGTGGTGCAGCAGGCACTGGACCGGCTCACCCTGCTGGCGGAGACCACCACCGCCATGACCAGCACTCTGGACCCTTACGAGGGAGTGCAGCGGGTGTGCCGCATCGTCGTGCCGCAACTGGCCGACTGGTGCGCCGTCGACCTGCTCGAGGACGACGGCCGGGCGCACCGGGTGAGCGTGGTCCACCGCGACCCGGAGATGCTGCCGGTCGGGGGCCTGGCGGGGCCGCTGCCCGAGGTCCCCGAGGCCCCCGTGGGGCCGCTGGCCCGTGTCCTCGCCGGCGCGGGTCCCCTGCTGCTGACCGCCGACGACCTTCCCGTCCCCGGTACGCCGGCCGACACGCCGCCCGCCCTGCAACTCGAACCGTTCGACCAGTTGGGGGCGCACACCGCCGTCGTCGCCCCCGTGCGCGCCCGCCGACAGGTGCTGGGCGCGCTGACCATCGGCCGTACCGCCGAGCGCGCCCCGCTGACCCTGGAGGACCTCGCCACCGTCGAGGACCTCACCCACCGCGTGGCGCTCGGGGTCGACAACGCCCGCCTGTACCGCGAGACCCAGCACATCGCCGAACGGCTCCAGCGGTCACTGCTGCCGACCCTGCCGAAGACCGGCCCCCTCCAGCTTGCCGCCCGTTACGCGCCGGCCGCCACGACCGCCGAGGTGGGCGGTGACTGGTACGACAGCTTCCCCCTGCCCAACGGCAGCACCACGATGATCATCGGGGATGTCACCGGCCACGACCTGCGGGCCGCGATCACCATGAGCCAGCTACGGAACATGCTGCGCGGCATCGGCTGCGACCGTCAGGAGCCACCCGGGCACATCCTGCGGCGCCTGGACATGGCGCACCACAGCCTCTACCCGCACTCGACCGCCACCTGCCTGTACTCGCTGCTGGACCAGGACGACGAAGGGAGGTGGACGCTCTCGTACTCCAGCGCCGGGCACCCGCCGCCGCTGCTGATCACCTACGAGGGCGACACCCGCTTCCTGAAGGACGGTCAGGGGCTGCTCCTGGGGGTCGATCCCCGGGTGGAGCGCCCGCACGCCACCGCGCGGCTGCCCGCCCGGTCCACCGTCCTGTTGTACACGGACGGCCTCACCGAGCGCCGGGGCGAGGACCTCACCCACGGCATGACCCGTCTGCGCCAGCACGCCGCCGCGCTCGCCCGCCAGCCGGTGCACACCTTCTGCGACGAACTGCTCGCCGGCCTGGCCGCCGACCACGCCGACGACGTCGCCCTGCTGGCGGCCAGGCTGCCACCGGACCCGCTCCGCCCGCGAGCGGACTGACCCTTCGTGCGGCCGTCCGCCCGGATCCGCGTGCCCGGACGCTCATGCCGCAACGGCACGCCCGGCGTCGTACGCCGTCGCCTGCCGCGCCGTCACCCGGTCGGCGCAGTGTGCCGCGGGAGGGGCCGGGCAGGCGCGGTGTCAGCGGGCCGGCCCACTCCTCCGTGCCCGTGGTGCGGGAAGTGCCGCAACCGGTGTCCTGGGCGGTTGCGGCACGCCCTCCTCAGAGCCGGCCGGGACCGCCGGGGGCGCTCCGTACCGCTCCGCCGCCGTGCCTCGCATCCCGCCTTCCGCCCCCGCCCTCCGTTCCGTTGCGTCCCCCGGCCACACCGCGCGGCGGGGACACCGGCAGGATCGTCGTGCGGGCCCGGAGGGAGGGCCCCGCCGCGGACCGGCAGCCGACCCGACCGGGCGCGGGATGCCGGGTCCGATGGGACACGTGCCGCCCGGCGTGGTGGCACCGAGGAAGGAGGGCCGGGAGTGCTGGAGCGGCTCAACCAGGCCATGGGGCACATCGAGGACCGCCTGGACCAGGTGCTCGACGTGGCTGCGGTGGCGCGTGTCGCCGCCACGTCGGAGTACCACCTGCGCCGGATGTTCTCCGCGCTCGCGGGCATGCCGCTGTCGGAGTACGTCCGGCGCCGGCGGCTCACCGTCGCGGGCGCCGAGGTGCTCGCGGGGCGCGAGCCGCTGCTGGACATCGCGGTGCGGTACGGGTACGGGTCGGGCGAGGCGTTCGCGCGGGCGTTCCGCGCCATGCACGGTGTGGGCCCGGGTGAGGCCCGGCGCACCGGTGCCGCGCTCGTCTCCCAGCCCCGGCTGTCGTTCCGGCTCACCGTCGAGGGGAACAGCAGCATGCGCTACCGGGTGGTGGACCGGCCGGCCTTCACCGTCGTCGGCCCGAGGGCCCGGGTGCCCCTGGTGCACGCCGGGCCCAACCAGGCGATCATCGACTTCGTCCGGGGGATCGACCCGGGGACCCTCAAGCGGCTGGAGGAACTGTCCGACCAGGAGCCGCGCGGCGTCGTGGCGGTCTGCGACGACCTCGACCCCAGCCGCGCCGAGGGCACCGGGCTCGACTACTACCACGGGGTGATCACCTCGGCGCTCCCCTCCGCGCCCGGCCCCCGGGGCACCACGGCCCTGCCCGTGCCGGCCGGCACGTGGGCGGTGTTCACCACCTCCGGTCCGGCACCCCGGGCCATCCAGGAGCTGTGGCGGGACGTGTTCGGGGAGTGGTTCCCCTCCAACCCGTACCGCGGTCGCCCCGGCCCGGAGATCCTGCGCGTCCGCCCCTCCCCGGACGGGGCGTCGGCCGAAGCCGAGCTGTGGCTGCCGGTGGAGCGGGAGGCGGGCTGACCGAGTCGCCGGTTCCGGGCCGCGTGTTCGGCCCGCGGGGCCGGTTCAGGTGACCGTGACGCGCAGGACGTACCGCTCGCCGGTGCTGATCGCCTCGGCCTGTTCGAGCAGGTCGGCGTGGCTGAACTCCAGCAGCGCCCGGTCGGCGGCGCGGCGCAGCAGGGGCACGATGTCGGCGGGGGGCCTGCCCCGGTGGGTGTCGGCGAGCTCGGCGAAGGCCCGCTGGTAGGGGGCGCCGTACGAGGCGCCGGCACTGTCGGCGAGCAGCCGGTCCAGGTGCTGCCTCTCCACACTGATCTCGCCCATGGCCCGCTCCTGTCCTCCCGGGGCCCGGCCGTTCCGCGCCCACGTCCTCGACGGTACGAGGGGGGTCTGACAACGGGGCTAGAGCGGGCCGCTCTCCCGGACGCGGGTGAGTTCGCTGTTCATGGCGGCGAGGAAGCGCACCACCGTGTGCAGCTCCTCGTCGCTGAACCTGCCGCGCGCGGCGTCGGTGGCCCGGGCCAGGGGGGCGAAGAACGCGCGGGCCACCTCCCGGCCGCGCGGTTCGTAGCGCAGGTGGACCACGCGGCGGTCGGTGGCCTCGCGCACCCGGCGGATGTGGCCCGCCTTCTCCAGGCGGTCGAGGCAGGCGGTGACGGCGCCGGAGGTCAGCCGCAGGTGTTCGCGGAGCACCCCGGGGGTGACGGGCGGCCGTGCGGAGGTGCCGTCGAGCGGGTCGGGGGCGGCTCCGTCCAGGATGAGGATCAGCGCCTGGACGTCGGTGGGGTGCAGCCCGTAGGTCTGGGCGAAGTCGTGGGCGATCCGGTCGAACTCGGACGTCATCCGGCGCAGGAGGACGGCGAAGGTCTGCAGGTCGGTGGGCTCCACAGCCTTACCCTACAGAAATCTCAATCATTGAGATTCTTGGGCCTCGAGACGGGTAGCCGGGCCCAGGACCGGCGGATCCCTGTGGTGGAGGACTTCTCATGGCAGCTCGACCGGGTCGTTGGCGATGGCTCGCCCCCGTTCTGGCCGTTCTCGTATGGCTCGTGGCCGGCGCGGCGCTGGGCCCGTACGCCGGCAAGCTCGGGGAGGTGTCCACCAACGACCGGGCCGCCTTCCTGCCGGAGGGTGCGGAGTCGACCCGGGTGGGCGAGCTCCGGCGGTCGTTCGAGAAGGACAGAACGGTGCCCGTGATCCTCGTCTGGGTCGCCGGGGAGGGAAAGGTCACCGCCGCGCAGCGCGCCGGGGCGCAGGCGGCTCTGAAGGAGGCCGCGGCCGTGGAGGGGGCGACCGGGCGGACGGGGCCGGCGCTCCCGTCCGAGGACGGCAGGGCCGTGCAGGGCGTCGTGCCGCTCAGGGCGGATCTCGGGGAGGACGCGGACCGGACGGTCGACGCCGTGCGCCGGGCCGCCGGGGGCGTCGAGGGGACCCGGCTGTACGTGACGGGACCGGCGGCGACCCAGGCCGACCTCTCGGAGGCCTTCGCGGGGATCGACGGGCTGCTGCTGGGCGTGGCCCTGGCGATGGTGCTGCTGATCCTGCTGGTGGTCTACCGCAGCGTGCTGCTGCCGCTGATCGTGATCGTCAGCGCCGTGTTCGCCCTGGCACTCGCCTCGGCCGTGGTGTACGTCCTGGCCGACCATGACGTCGTACGGGTCGACGGGCAGGTCCAGGGCATCCTGTTCATCCTCGTCATCGGCGCGGCCACCGACTACGCGCTGCTGCTGACGGCCCGCTTCCGCGAGGAACTGGCGGCCGGCCGGGAGCGGTTCACCGCGATGCGCGCCGCCTGGCGCCGCTCGCTGGGCGCCATCACCGCCAGCGCGGCCACGGTCGCCCTCGGCCTGCTGGCCCTGCTGCTCAGCGATCTGGCCAACAACCAGGCCCTCGGCCCCGTCGGCGCCATCGGCGTCGTCTGCGCGGTCGTGTCGGCCCTCACCTTCCTGCCGGCCGTGCTGGTGCTCCTGGGCCGGGGCGCCTACTGGCCCGCCCGCCCGCGGGCCGCCGGGGACCGGGCCGCCGGGGACCCGTCCGGCGGGGAGCCGGGGAAGCGGGGCCTGTGGGACAGGATCGCCGCGCTGGTCGACGCCCGGCCGCGCCGTGTCTGGGCCGCCACCCTTCTGGCGCTGGTCGCCTGCGCGGCGTTCTCGCCCCTGCTCAAGGCACAGGGTGTGCCGCTGAACGAGACGTTCGTCAACGACGCCCCCTCGGTGGCCGGTCAGCAGGCTCTGGGGGAGCACTTCCCGGGCGGGTCCGGCAATCCGGCCGTCGTCGTCGCCGACGCCCGGTACGTCCGGCAGGTCACCGAGGCCGCCCGCGCCACCCCGGGCGTCGCCTCGGCGCTCCCGGTCTCCGAGGGCGGCCGGCCCGGCGGGGGTACGCCCGCGGTGGTCGAGGGGCGCGTCCGCGTCGACGTCACGCTGAGCGCCGCCGCCGACAGCGAGGCGGCGAAGGACACCGTTCCCCGGCTGCGCGCGGCCGTCCACCGGGTCGACGGGGCGAACGCGCTGGTGGGCGGCTACACCGCCGAGCAGTACGACACCCAGCGGACCGCCGCCCGCGACCGCGCCCTCATCGTTCCCGTCGTCCTCGGCATCATCCTGCTGATCCTCGTCGGCTTGCTGAGGTGCCTGTTGCTGCCGGTGCTCCTGGTGGCCACCGTCGCCCTGAACTACCTGGCCACCCTGGGTGTCTCGGCCCTCGTCTTCACCCATGCCCTCGGCTTCACGGGCACCGACGCCTCCGTACCGCTGTACGGCTTCGTCTTCCTCGTGGCCCTGGGCGTCGACTACAACATCTTCCTGATGACCCGGGTACGGGAGGAGGCCCGCCGCCACGGCACGCGCGCCGGTGTGCTCAGGGGCCTCACCGCCACCGGAGGCGTCATCACGTCCGCCGGCGTCGTCCTGGCCGCCACCTTCGCCGCCCTCGTCGTCATCCCGCTGTCGTTCCTGGCCCAGATCGCCTTCATCGTCGCCTTCGGCGTGCTGCTCGACACCCTCGTCGTCCGTTCGCTCCTCGTCCCGGCTCTGGTGCGCCACATCGGCCCGACCGTGTGGTGGCCCGACCGCACCTTCCGGACCTAGGTTGTGTCTTTCCGGTCCTGGCCGGGGCCGGGGCTGATGGTGAAGACCTGGTCGAGGCCGGCGATGCGCAGGGTGCGCAGAGTGCGGGCGGGTACGGCGACCAGGGAGAGCCGCGCTCCGGCGGCGTTCGCGTGGTGGTGGGCGACGATGAGGGCGGTGATGCCGCTGGAGTCGCAGAAGTCCATGCGGCCCAGGTCGAGGACCAGTCGTCGGCCCGGTTCGAGGGACAGGCTCTCCACGGCCTCGCGCAGGCGGGGCGCGGTGTCGTAGTCCAGCTCGCCCGCGACCTCGAGTACGGGACCGGCGTCGGTGTCCCGTGCGGTTACTGTCAGCGGAGTCATACGGGTTCCGGGCTCACGGGACGGGGGCTCACGCGGTCGGGGGACATCGGTTCGGGCCGCGGGGGGACGGGACACGGGGGGGGCGGGGACTCACCGGGTCGGGGGACATCGGGCGGTGACTCATCGATCGCGGGCCGGCACGCCGAGGGCGAGCAGGGCGGTGTCGTCGTCGAGGCCGTCCCCGAAGCCCTCCAGCAGACCGGTGAGGGCGGTGATCACCTCGGGGGCTCTGGCCGGTGCCAGGCCGGAGACGAAGCCGAGCAGCGCCTCGTCGCCGTAGAGGGCGCGCTCCTCGCCGACCCGGGCCTCGGTCAGCCCGTCGGTGTAGAGCAGGAGCGTGTCCCCCGGTCCGAGCACCGTTGTCGCGGGGGTGAACCGGGGCGTGGGGAGGATGCCCACCAGGAGCCCGCCGGGCGTGGGGAGGTATTCCGCCCGGCCGTCGGCTCGCAGCGCGAGGGCCGGGGGGTGGCCGCCGGAGGCGAGGTGCACCGTGGCGGAGTCACCGTGGGGTTCCACGGTGCCGAATACCGCGGTGCAGTAGCGGGGGTCGCCGGCGGCGTAGCGCTCGTGCAGCACCGTGTTGAGGGTGGCGAGGACGGCGACCGGGTCGGGGTCGTGCAGCGCGGCGGCACGGAGGGTGTAGCGGGTCAGTGAGGTGACGGCGGCCGCCTGGGGGCCCTTGCCGCAGACGTCGCCGAGGAAGAAGGCCCAGCGGTCGCCGTCCAGGGGGAACAGGTCGTAGAAGTCTCCGCCGAGCCGGACCGGCGATGCCGTGTGGTAGTAGCAGGCGGCGCGTACGCCCGGCACCTCGGGGAGGGCGGCGGGCAGCAGGCTCTGCTGGAGCACGGCGAGGGCTTCCCGGAGCTGTTCGCGGTCGGCCTCGGCCTGCCTGCGGGCCTCTTCGGCGGCCTTGCGGCCACGGAGGAGTTCCGTCTCGTAGGCGCGTCGTTCACGGGCGTCGAAGACGGTGGTGCGGATCAGCAGGGGGTCGCCGTCGCCGCTGGTCTTGACGGTGGAGGTGACCAGTACGGGGTGCCGGCCGCCGTCGGCGGACTTGAGCTCCAGGGCGATCTCGTTGACACGGCCCTGCATCCGCAGCAGCGGGCCGAAGTGGGTGTCGTAGTAGATCTTGCCGCCGACGGTGAGGAGGTCGGCGAACCGGACGCGGCCCACCACTTCTTCCCGGGTCCGGCCCAGCCAGCCCAGCAGGGTGCTGTTGATCTTGGCGATGGTGCCGTCCATGAGGGTGGAGAGGTAGCCGCAGGGCGCCGACTCGTACAGCTCCTCGGCGCTGTCCTCCAGCAGGGCCGAGAAGGCCGCGTCGTCGGCCTCGTGGTTCTCCGGCTGTTCGGGGCCCTGCGCCGTCCGGCACATCACCTCAGTGTCCGTACGAAGGCGAGGATCGCCCCGGCGGTGGCCTCGGGCGCGCTGAGCTGAGGGCAGTGGCCGGTCGCGTCGAGGGTGACGAGCGTGCTGCCGGCGATCGCGGCGTGCACGTAGGCGCCCACCTCGCGGGGCGCGATCGCGTCCTGGGAGCACTCCAGCACCAGCGTGGGCACCGTCACGCCGCGCAGGTCCCCGCGGCTGTCGGAGAGGAAGGTGGTGCGGGCGAAGACGCGGGCGATGTCGGGGTCGGTGGCGCAGAAGCTGTTCGTCAGCTCCTCGCCGAGTTCCGGGCGGTCGGGATTGCCCATGATGACCGGTGCCATGGCCGCGGACCAGCCCAGGTAGTTGGCCTCCAGCGACTCCAGGAGCTCGTCGATGTCGGCGGCGCTGAAGCCGCCGCGGTAGCCGGCGTCGTCGATGTAGCAGGGCGAGGGGCCGACCATCACCAGGGAGCCGATGCGCCCGGGCGCGGCGGCGGCCGCGAGGACGCCGACCATGGCGCTGACCGAGTGCCCGACGAACACCACGTCGCGGAGGTCCAGTTCCTCGCAGATCTCCACGACGTCACGGGCGTAACCGTCGAGGGAGGCGTAGCGGTCCTCGCTCCACGCCGACAGGTCGGAGCGCCCGGAACCCACGTAGTCGAACAGCACCACCCGGTGGTCCTTCGCGAGTTCCGGCACCACCAGGCGCCACATGTTCTGGTCGCAGCCGAAGCCGTGCGCCAGCATGAGCACCGGAGCGTTCTCGCGCCCGGTCACGGTCACGTTGTTTCTGCCGCGTATGTCCATGCGGGCATCCTCCCATCCCGCCGCGCCCTGCCCGACGTGCGGTTTCGACGCGTGCGCGGCCCCTGTCGCCCCGCTCGGGTCATCCGTGCGGGGATCAGGGGGGAGTGCCCCGGCGCGCGGTGGGCAATCCCACCGGGACGCGTGTCGAAGGTCTCACCCGGCCGGGGTGCCCGCCCCGCCGCGCGCGGCGGGGCTGCCCGGGGACGCTCAGCGGGAGGTGTCGAGGATCAGCTTGCCGACGGTACGGCGGGCGCGGAGGTCCTCGTGGGCGCGGGCCGCCTCGGCCAGCGGGTAGACGCCGCCGACCCGCGGCACCAGGCGGCCGTCACCGACCATGGCCAGCAGCTCGGCCATCGGCTCCCGGTACATGCCGGGGCGGCCGACGGCGTGCATCAGCCAGAAGCCGACGACCGCACGCGAGCGGCCCATCAGGTGCGCGGCGTGGACGGGTTCGGGTGCCTGGCGGCCGGCCATGCCGTACGTCACGAGCCGGCCGAAGGGCGCGAGCGCGGCGAGGGAGGCGTCGAAGACCGGGCCGCCGGTCATCTCGAGGACGACGTCGACCTTCCTGCCCCCGTTGGCCTCCGTCAGCCGGTCCTTGAGTCCCTCCGCCCCGGAGTCGACGGCGACGTCCGCGCCGAGCGACAGGGCGAGGTCACGCTTCTCCGGGGTGGAGGCGGTGGCGATGACCCGTCCGGCGCCGAACTCCTTCGCGAGCTGGACGGCGAGCGAGCCGGTGCCGCCGGCGGCGGCGTGCACGACGACCGACTCGCCCGGGGCGACGCGCCCCGCGGTGCGCAGCAGGTGCCAGGCGGTGAGGCCCTGCACGATCAGGGCCAGGGCCTGGCCGTCGCTCACCGATTCGGGGATGTCGATGGCCAGGTCCTCGCGCACGGACGCCTTCTCGGCGTAGCCGCCGTAGTTGTCCGCGAGGGCGACGACCCGGCGCCCGTCCTCGGTACGCCCGGCGACCTCGCCGCCCGGGATCATCGGCAGGACGGAACGGGACAGGTAGGAGTCCTCGACCGCGTGCGTGTCGGCGTAGTTGATGCCGGCCGCCGAGACGTCGATCAGCAGGCGGCCGGGCTCCGGCCGGGGCTCGGGCACCTCCACGGGTCGCAGCACTTCCGGTCCGCCGAATTCGGTGACGTGTATCGCACGCACGGTCGCTCCTCACTTCCCTGGCCTGTCCTGCGGGCTCCTGTGGAGCCCACGGCGTCACGGTCCCACCAGGCAGGGAAGATTACCAACTGCTCAGTATGTGAGCTGCGCCACGCTCGCCGCTCCGGATGGCTTATGGATTCCCCAAGTATCCGTTTCACCCGCCACACCATGCGTAAGGGCGGGATTTCTTTGGAGTGAGGGATTCCGTTGACAGGCCGTCGAATAGCGCTCGCTCTTATCTCAATCGGATAACGAGGACTTCCGAATGGGCTGGACCAATTCACTCGTGAGCACCCAACTGACCTGTTGGAAGCGGATTTTGAGTCATCGTCAATTCGAACCATCAGGTAACGGAACGCACATATTCTTTCGGCCCCTCTATGTCTGAAATTTCCTCCCCCGGCGTTCTGGCAGGCTTCCGCGCACCGTTCCCCGATCAAGGAAGAGGTGCCCCGTGTCAGGACGTCGAAGACTCGAGCCGCAGCGCCGCAGGAGGCCACGGCTCATACTCGTCACGGCC
Organism: Streptomyces sp. NPDC016309; assembly: GCF_043077235.1. Classification (NCBI taxonomy): domain Bacteria; kingdom Bacillati; phylum Actinomycetota; class Actinomycetes; order Kitasatosporales; family Streptomycetaceae; genus Streptomyces; species Streptomyces sp. NPDC016309. The sequence continues at coordinate 90,894 of NZ_JBIBSG010000014.1, forward strand.
GCCGTCGCGGCCATGGCGGTCATGGGAGGCGTGGCGTACGAGACCACCCGGCCGGCCGGGGGGACGGACGACCGCCCCCTGCCGCTGGCCCAGCCCGCCGGCACCCCGGCCGCGGCCCCCGAACCGGCCGCCGCACCCACCCGGGACGACGAACCGGAGCCCCTCCCCAAGAAGCCGAAGAGCGAGCCCGACCGCGGCCTGGTCTACGAAGGCCTGACGCCCGCGCCCGAGGGGGATCCGTGCGCCGGCGTCTACCGCACCACGACCGGCCACTGCACGCACGGCCCGGACGCCCCGCCGAAGGGCGTCGACATCAAGAAGGACACGCCCCCCGCCGTCCGGACGACCACCCCCGCCGCGGACCCCGCGGAGCCCGGGCGCGGCGCGTCCGGCGACGAGCCGGCCGGTCCCGCACTGCCCCGGACCGCCACCCCCGCGCTCGACGCCACCGCTCCCAAGGCGGGCGGACCCCCCGCGGCGGCCGGCTCCGGCGCCCGCAAGGCGCCCGCCGACGGCCCCGCCGGCCAGACCGTGCAGTGCGACGGTGACGGCACGACCGGCAACCGGGTGCAGGTCGTCTACGCCCACGCCCCCGGAACGGACCGGTACGCCACGTACCTGGCGTCGTTCCGCAAGTGGGCGGCCGACGCCGACCTGATCTTCTCCGAGAGCGCCAAGGACACCGGCGGAGTGCGGCACATCCGTTACGTCACCGGTTCCGACTGCGTGCCGACGGTGCTGAACATCGAGCTCCCCGCCTCCGCGCTGGGCGAGTTCAGCGCCATGAACCGGGCGCTGGCCGCCCGGGGCCTGGACCGCCGGGACCGCAAGTACATGGTCTTCGCCGACACCCAGGTGTACTGCGGCATCGGCACCTTCGCGGGTGACGAGCGGCCCGCCCAGAACAACCTCAGCAACTTCGGCCCCTCCTACGGCCGTACGGACACGGGCTGCTGGGGCGGTCACACCGCCGCCCACGAACTGGGCCACAACCTCGGCGCGGTGAACAACAGCGCGCCCAACACCAGCCGCGGCGCGCACTGCACGGACGAGTGGGACGTGATGTGCTACTCGGACAGCCCGTACTACCCGCGGATGCGTTCCGTCTGCCAGGACGGCGCCTACGAGAACCGGCTGGACTGCAACCACGACGACTACTTCCACACCAGTCCCCGGCCCGGCAGCTACCTGGCCACGCACTGGAACATCGCCGACAGCCAGTTCCTGATGCGCAACCGGGGCACCGACCGGCCCGATCCGGCACCGACGCCCACCCCCACACCGACGGGCGGGCCGACGACCGGGCCGTCCACGGCACCCGTGGTCACGGTCGGACAGATCGCGCCGGACTCCGCGGTGGCCACCTGGCCGGCCGTCACCGGCGCCACCTGGTACCAGATCTTCCTGGACGGCAAGCCCATCGGGTGGGTGCAGACCACCAGCGCCCGCGTCTACAACCTGCGGCCCGGCACCGACCACACCCTCGCCGTCTCCGTACGGGACAAATCCGGGCGTGACAGCGGTCCCGGCAGGGCCACGTCCTTCCGCACGGCGGGCAACGGCGGCGGTACCGCGCCGAACACGCGCTACCTGCTCACCAACGGCCCCACCGGTACGGCCGCGGAGGTGTGGGGCGGCAGGACCGCCGACGGCACCGTCCTCGTCGGATCGCAGCGCAACGGCTACGCCCAGCAGCAGTGGTACGTCGACGACGCGGGCAGCGGTTTCAGCCGTCTGCGCTCGGCCGCGACGGGGAAGTGCCTCCAGACCGGCGGTACGGCCGGCCCCGGCATGTGGGTGTCCCAGCAGCCGTGCGGCGACGTCGCCGCGCAGCGGTGGAGGATCGCCCCCGGCGGCGGCGGTGTGACGATCACCGCCGGGACGAGCGGCTTCGTGCTGGGCGTCAGCAACCGCCCGTACTACGGCTCGTGGCTGATCGAGCTCCAGCACGCGGTGTCCGGACCGGCGCAGGTCTGGACGGTCGAGAAGGCCGCGTGACCCCCACCCGCCGGCTCCGGCCGGCCTGAACGACGGCCGGCGGGCGGCAACCGACCGCCCGCCGGCCCCGCTCCCCTCGGAGGACGACTGTGCAAGCGCACCGACCGGCGGCCGTGACCACCGCTGCCGCCCGGGCCCTGGCGGTGACCGTGCTGACGGTCCTCGCCACCGCCGCCGCCACCGGTGCCGCCCGGGCCCACGGCGGCACCCTGGCGGTCGACATCGCCGGACACCGGCAGGGACACGTGACCGCCCGGGTCACCTGGGAGAACGACGCGGACCCCCTGGACGAGCGGGTGGCCGCCACCGTCAACGCCGTCAGCGCCGACGGCAGCCGCACCGCCGGGCCGTGGCTCCTGATACCCGACCCCGTGGACGACGGGCGTTTCACCACCGCCGAGGCGTTGCCTCCCGGCCGCTGGACCGTGGTGGTGGAGGCGGGCCACCCGGGCCTCGGCCGCGACACGGCGGACCTCACCGTGCCCGCCGCCGCACCGGCGTCGCCCGCGCCCGCCGCGCCCGCGCGCGGAGCCGCGGGGGCCGCCGGTCCGACCGCACCCGCCGAAAGCGCGGGCGGGACGACGCCCACCACCACGAGGGCGACCGCGGAGGCGGCGGCCACGTCGGCGGCGGACTCCGGCGTGCCGGGCGGGACTCCCCTCGTCCCGGTCGCCGCGGCGGGCGTCCTGCTGACCGGCGGCGCGGCCGCCTTCCTCGCCGTACGCAACGCGCGCCGGCGCGGCAGGACGTAGCCTCGCCGTTTCGGTCGGCGTGCGGCCGGTTGCTGGCCGGGAAGGCGAAAGTGCCTTCCGAGCTGGGACGATGAAACTTGTCGCCAGGGCCAGGTCGCAGATGTCCGAAGGCGGAGACGGCGGCAGCCCGGCCACCTGCGGCTTGCCAGCCGGTTCACGCACGGCACAGAACGGATTCGCTTGCCGTCCTCTCGACTGGCCCCGCCACTCTTCCAGCCGGGTCCGGAGCCCGCTCACGGCGACCGTGCCCCCGCAAAGACGCCGGTTTTGCCGGTCTCAGTGGTGAGGACGGACTCTTCATCGGCTTTCAACGGGTCGACGACTACCGGGCTCCGCGCTGGCCGGACCAAGCCGTTCCCCAGCAGTTCCACCTCGACTTCGAGGTCGAGGACCTGGACGAGGCCGAGGCCCGGCTGCTGGAGCTGGGTGCCGGCAAGCCGGATCACCAGCCGGGTGAGGAGAGGTGGAGGGTCTTCACAGATCCGGCTGGTCATCCCTTCTGCCTGGTCGAAGGCAAAGAGAGCGAGCCGGCCCAAGGCAGTTGAGGACCCGGGCACCCGGGGCGCGCCCTCGCACGTTGACCCGGTCGAAGCGCGTCGTCGAGACGCTTCGTCGGGCGGCGCACGGAGCCCGCGCCGGTCAGGAAAGCAGGTGGCGGACCGCAGTGATGCCGGAGGCGATGGCGCGATCGGCGACGTTGCCGAAGCCCAGCACCAGTTGTGCGGGGGTCGTGGCGTGCGTCGAGCGGTACAGGCTCATGCCGTAGAGGCCGACGGACCGGGCCCGCGCGGCGGTGACAACGGCCTGCTCGTCGGCCAGGGGGCTGAGATGCGCGATCGCGTGGAAGCCGGCGGCCAGGCGCGACGCGGGCATGGGCCTCGGCGCGGTGGGTTTCGCGCTGCTCGCGGACCGGACCGGCTACCCCCTGGCGTTCGCCCTCAGCGCCGTACTGATGCTGAGCGCCGTGGTCCCGGCATGGCGCGACCGCGGCGACAGGGGGGGCAGGACCGGCCGGGTCGGCCCTCCGCTGCCGGAGGCCCCGCCCCAGCCAGGAGCCGGGGGCAGCGGCCCTCGGGGAGGGGTGGGGACCGGTAGGCGCGACGTTCGGCAACCATACGTAGGCGTCCATCCCGCGGACACCCAAGGCAAGACTTAGGACCGGAGAAGCAAACCCTAGGATTGACTGGGGTGTTGGGGCGCTCGATGATCAGTAAGGGGTCGGCCCAGGGCGGCAACCCGCCTCCGCGCCTTCGCGACGAATCGCACCTGAAGGCGGGGGGAGGCGGGTGCCGACCCGCCCACACAGAGAGGACCACCTCCCTTGTCCACATCACCCCCGGCCTTCGCCCACGCCATCGCGCTCCTTCGCGAGCTCGGTGCCGCAGATCTCGATCACCCGGGCGGCACCCTCCTCGCCCACCTGACACGCGTACAGGAACGACTCGCCGCGTGGGGCGCTCGTCCCGCTCTGCAACTGGCCGGCCTGTGCCACGCGTTCTACGGAACCGACGGCTTTCCCACGGCGTTGCTGCCACCGGACCGCCGAAGTGAACTGGCCGCGGTGATCGGAACCGAGGCCGAAGAGCTCGTCTACGCCTATGCCGGCTGCGACCGGGACGCCTCCTACCCGAACCTGGCCCAGACCGATGCCCCGATCCGGGACCGGTTCACCGGCCGCGTCTTCACCCCCAGCCTTGAGCTGAGGCGGGACCTTGCCGAACTGACCGCAGCCAACGAACTGGACATCGCCCATGTCGACCCTGACTTCCGCCTGAAGTGGGGGCCCGGTCTCCTCACCCTGTTCACGCGCTTCGGACCACTGCTGACCGCATCCGCATGGAAGGATTGCCGCGCCGTGCTCACACCCTCCCCGCTGGTTACGGAAGTCTCAGCCCGCGCGTGGACCGTGGCCGTCCTCGGACCGGGAGGCGTCGGCGGCCTGCTGGCCGCGCTGCTGTCCCGCGCCGGACACCGGGTGATCTGCTTGGCGGGAGAGGCAACGGCATATGCGCTGCGGCGGGACGGCCTCCACGTGCGCAGCGCTCAGTTCGGTGACTTCGACGCCCAGGTTGAGGTGGACACCGAGCTGCGCGAGCCGGTCGATCTGTGCCTGGTCACCGTCAAGCAGACCGCCCTCGAAGAGGCACTGGTTCGGGTACCGCTCGGTTTCGTCCAGGATGGCCTTGTGCTGCCATTGCTCAACGGCATCGAGCACACGGCCGCGCTGCGTCGGCGCTACGGCGCACAGCCGGTCGTCCCCGGCGCCATCCGCGTCGAATCGACCCGCGTCGCTCCGGGGAGCATCGAGCACGGCAGCCCGTTCACCGAGATCGACCTCGCCGGACCGGCGGCACGCCTTGCTCCGCTGGCGACGATGCTCACAGCCGCCGGCGTGCACGTCCGCGTGAGTGAGGACGAGAGTGCCACTCTCTGGGGCAAGTTCGCCTTCCTCGCCCCCTTCGCGCTGCTCACCACCCGCTACGGACTCACCATCGGCGGTGTACGGACGCGGCACCGCAAGGAACTGGTGGCTCTCGTCGAGGAGGCCGCAGCCGTCAGCTCTGCCAGCGGCGCACCGGTCGACCCGGCCCAAACCCTCACGAGGTACGACGCGTTTCCGCCGGACAGCAAGTCTTCGATGCAGCGAGACGCCGAGGCCGGCCGGCCGCTGGAACTGGATGCGATCGGCGGGGCGTTGCTGCGCGCAGCAGCGCGGCACGCGGTCGCCGTGCCGGTCACGGCACGGCTGGTGGACGAGCTCACGAAGGCACCCCATCCGTGACCTTCTGTACCCACCGCCCGGGGTCCGGGGATCACTGGTCAAGGACGCTGGTGAGGAGTCCGTTCATCAGCAGGCACACCGCACCGTGTTCCGGCGGCGGCCCGGGGCACCTTGTCCGGGAACCGCTGGTGCGGTGCCGGGCGCCCGGCACAGAATGCGGGGCATGGACCCCGCCACGGACACCGCCCCCGCCTCCCCGGACCTCGCCACGGACACCGCCCCCGCCTCCCCGGCCGAGCGCACCGCCCGTCTGCTGTGGACGCTGGCCGAACCGGTGCACGCGGTCACGTACTTCGCGCCGGAGTGCCGCGCGGCGTTCGAGGAGGCGGGGCTTCGTGGCTTCTGGCGCGGCTACTTCGCCGGCCGGGCGGCTCCGCTGGGCGCGGTGGGGCCGGCGCCGGTCACCGCCGCCTTCTTCTCGTTCGCGCCCGGCATGGTGGCCCGGGCCCTGCCGTCCGTCTGGGACACCGTCACCCCGGAGAAGGCGCTGCACATACGGGCCGAAGGTGCCCGGGCGGCGCTCACCCGGCTGCTCGCGGGCCGGGAGCGGGAGGCGGAGCACGCGGCCGCCTCGCTGGCCCGGTACGTGACCGGCCTGGACTGCGCCGGCCGCCCGCTCGCCGCGGTGAACGCGGCACTGCGCCGCCCGGACGACCCGCTCGCCCTGCTGTGGCACGCGGCGACCGTCCTGCGCGAGCACCGGGGTGACGGCCATGTGGCCGCGCTCGTCGCGGCGGACCTGGACGGTTGCGAGGCGCTGGTGCTGCGGGCCGGAACCGACCTGCCGCGCGCCGAGCTGCAACCGTACCGGGGCTGGACGGACGGGGAGTGGGAGGCCGCGGCCGCGCGGCTGGCCGGTCGCGGGCTGCTGGACGCCGCCACGGGGCGGGCCACGGCCGCGGGCCGCCGCGCCCACGCGTCCGTGGAGGCGGCGACCGACCGCGCGGCGGCCCGTCCGTGGCACGCCCTGCCCCCGCACGAGGCCACGGGGCTCCTGGCCGCGCTCACCCCGCTCTCGGAAGCCTGCGCGACGGCGCTGCGCTTCCCCAACCCGATCGGCCTGCCCGACCGCCGCGCGTGACGCCCGGGGGCGGGTTCAGACGGCGGACCTGGATCCGGCCGGGCGCCGCCGCAGCGCCGGCGTGGTGAGCGACGGCGGGGCCCAGACACCGTCCGGAGGGTAGACGTCGGTCCCGGGCGGGACGATGGCGTCGATCCTGTCGAGGGCGGCGTCGTCCAGCCGTACGGACGCTCCGTCGAGGGTGTCGCGCAGTTGCCCCATCGTGCGCGGGCCGATGATCACCGAGGTGACGGCGGGGTGGGCGAGCGGGAAGGCGACGGCCAGGTGCGGCAGGGAGCAGCCCAGGTCCTCGGCCACGGCGACGAGCCGCTCGACGGCGTCCAGTTTGGCCGCGGTGCGTGGTGCCGCCGGATCGAAGCGGTCCGGGTGCAGGGTGGGGCGTCCGCTGCTCATATCGACGGCCCGGCCCTTGCGGTAACGGCCCGTCAGGAAGCCCGAGGCCAGCGGGCTCCACGTGAGCACGCCCATGCCCAGCCGCTGCGCCACGGGCAGTACGTGCCGCTCGACGCCCCTCGCCAGCAGCGAGTAGGGCGGCTGCTCGGTGCGGAACCGCTGGAGACCGCGGCGGTCGGCCACGTGGTACGCCTCGACGATCTGGTCCGCGGGGAAGGTGGAGCAGCCGAACGCCCTGATCTTCCCCTGGCGCACCAGATCGGTCAGGGCGGAGAGCGTCTCCTCCACGTCGGTGGTGTGGTCCGGCCGGTGCACCTGGTACAGGTCTATCCAGTCCGTTCCCAGCCGGCGCAGGCTCTCCTCCACCTCCCGGACGATCCAGCGCCGTGAGTTGCCGCCCCGGCCGGGCCCGTCCCCCATGGGGAAGTGCACCTTGGTGGCGAGCACCACGTCGTCGCGCCGGCCCTTGAGCGCCTTGCCGACGATGGTCTCGGACTCCCCCGCCGAGTACATGTCGGCGGTGTCGACGAAGTTGATGCCCGCGTCCAGCGCGGCGTGGACGATCCGGACGCACTCGTCGTGGTCGGTGTTGCCGACGGCTCCGAACATCATGGTGCCGAGGCAGTAGGGGCTGACCGTGATGCCGGTCCCGCCCAGTACGCGGTGGCGCATGCGACTCTCCCTGGAATCGTCCCTCGTGGCTGTCCCTCGGGGGCTGTCCCTCGGGGCTGCCGGCGACCCTACGAGTTGGAGTCCGCTCCATGGCAAGCCCCGCCTCGCGGGGGACACGGCGCCCGGCGCTGCGGGTGCGGTCGCCGGGACCGGCCGTCAGGCTGGGAGCCGGTGGGCCGGTGGGCGGTGGGCCGGTGGATCACATGGAGGAGCGGGAGTCGTCGTATGGGAACGCAGGAGAGCCCGTTGTACGGCCGTACGGCGGTCGTGACGGGGGCGGCCCGGGGTCTGGGCGAGGCGATCGCGGTGCGCCTGGCCGAGCGCGGGGCGCGGGTGGCCCTGCTCGGGCGTGAGGAAGGGACCCTGGCGGCGGTACGCGAACGCCTCCCGACCGAGTCGGTGTGCTGGGAGGTCGACATCACGGACGACACCCGGATGGCCGAGGTCGCCGCGGAGGTGACGGAGCGGCTGGGACCGCCGTCCGTGGTCGTGGCGAACGCCGGACTGGCGGAGGGAGGGCCCTTCCACCGCTCGGACCCCGCCGTCTGGCGGCGGGTCGTCGAGGTGAACCTGGTGGGCAGCGCCATCACCGCGCGCGTGCACCTGCCGGCGCTGTTCGAGACCCGGGGCTACTTCCTCCAGGTCGCGTCGCTGGCCTCCATCGGTGCCTCGCCGATGATGAGCGCGTACTGCGCCTCCAAGGCGGGCGTGGAGTCGTTCTGCCACTCGCTGCGCGCCGAGGTCGCCCACCGCCGTGTGGCCGTCGGCATCGCGTACATCAACTGGACGGACACGGACATGATCCGGGACGTCGACGCCCACGCGGTGCTGCGGGAGCTGCGCGGCCACATGCCGCCCCCGGCCAGGAAGGTGTACCCGGCGCCCTACGTCGCCGAGCGGCTGGTCCGCGCGGTCGAACGGCGGCGTCCCTCGGTCTACGTACCGTCCTGGCTGCGCGCGACGCAGCTCGTGCGGGCCGCGATGCCGCCGGTGGTGACGGCGCTGTCGCGCCGGGAGCTGCCCCGGCTGGCCAGGGAGCACCCGTTCGAGGCCACCGGTCTCCTCGGCGCGGGCGGCGAGGCCGACGCCTCGGCGTCCCGCCCTCCCGGACGCTGACGTCCCGGGCGCGCGGCGAGCGCCAGGGCCGGTGCGCCGCCGACCGGGGTCACACCGAGGTGGTCCTCCACGGGTACGGCGGCGCGGGGACCGTGCCGCCGTACCCCGGTGGACCGTCGGCGAACCGGCGGTGAACCGTTACTTCACGTTGACGGCCGCCCAGGCGCGGTTGACGGCCTGGTACTCGGCGCTGTTCGCGCCGTACAGGTCCGTCGCCGCCTGGAGCGTGGCCGTGCGGGCGCCGGCGTAACCCGTGGTGGACGTCATGTAGGTCGTCAGGGCCTTGTACCAGACGTGGTAGGCCTTGGCGCGGCCGATGCCGGTGACCGAGCCCCCGTCGTAGGTGGGCGAGTTGTAGCTCACGCCGTTGATCGTCTTGGCGCCGCTGCCCTCCGACAGGAGGTAGAAGAAGTGGTTGGCGACACCCGACGAGTGGTGCACGTCGAGCCGGCCCACGGACTTCGACCAGTTGTCGGCGGAGCTGCCGTCCTTGCTCGGCTTGTCCATGTAGCGCAGCGGGGTGCCGTCGCCCCGGATGTCGATCTTCTCGCCGATGAGGTAGTCGCCGGTGTCGTTGGCGTTGTTGGCGAAGAACTCGACGGAGGTGCCGATGATGTCGCTGGTCGCCTCGTTGAGACCGCCCGATTCGCCGCTGTAGCGGAGGCCGGCGGTGCGGGAGGTCAGGCCGTGGGTCATCTCGTGGCCGGCCACGTCGATGGAGGTGAGCGGCCGGCTGTTGCCGGCGCCGTCCCCGTACGTCATGCAGAAGCACTGGTCGGACCAGAAGGCGTTGACGTACGCGTTGCCGTAGTGGACGCGGGAGTAGGCGGCCTTGCCGTCGCCGGCGATGCCGTTGCGCCCCAGCTCGTTCTTGTAGAAGTCCCAGGTGAGGGCAGCGCCGTAGTGGGCGTCGGCGGCGGCGGTCTGGCGGTTGGAGGCCAGGCCGTTGCCCCAGACGTCGTCGGCGTCGGTGAACAGGGTGCCGGTGCCCGTAGTGCCGCCGTTCAGGTCGTACGTCTTGTGGCCGCCGCGGGCACCGTCGGTGAGGGTGTAGCCGGAGGTGCCGGGCGTGGTGCCGAGCGGGACGGTGCCGCTGTACTGGCTGGTGCCCGTACCGGTCTCGATCGCCTCGTAGGTGTGCAGCCGCTTGCCCGTGGTGGCGTCGGTGATGACGTGCAGTTCGCTCGGGGTGCCGTCGTGCTGGAGCCCGTGGACGACGGTCTCGTAGGCGAGGGTGGGCTTGCCGGTGGCAGCCCACACCACCTTGCGGGGCGCGTCGGTGGTGGCCTTCGCCGCCGGGGCGTCCTCGGCGGCGGCGGTCAGCGCGCCCTTGCGGGCGCCGGCCGGAGTGACGGCCGCGTCGGTGCTCGCGACGGCGATACGGGCGCCGGTCGCCTTGGTGACGCCCTTGTTCCTGCCGTCCTTGGCGGTGTGGACGACGAGGTCACCGCCGAGCACGGGCAGGCCGGCGTAGGTGCGCTCGTAGCGGGTGTGCACCGTGCCGTCGGCGTCCTTGACGACGTCGCGGACGACGAGCTTCTCGACCGCGGTGTCCAGGCCGATGGTCCGGGCGGTGGTGGGAGCGCCGGCCTGGGCCTGCTGGAGGGCGGCCACCCGCTGGGAGGCGCTGAGCGGGGCGGCGGCGCCCGGGGCCGGGGCGCCCCCTTCGCGGTCCACGGAGGCGGTGGCGGTGCCCGCCTGGACACCGATGACGACCATGGCGGCGGAGGCGGCGAGGGCGGCGGCGCGTATGGAAACGCGGGAGGTGCGGGAGTACGGGGACACGATGGTCTCCTTCTCTCGGTCCGTGGGGGTGGTGGGGATGGCTGCGAGAGTGCCAGGAGATGACCATCGGTTGACAGATATTGATCAAGTATTTGACCAGCTCTTGTCCTAAGGGCGCAGACCAACGTTCGCTATGCGGACAGGAGTTGGTGTGTTCCCCGTGTTTGCGCCCAACCGCTCACAGGTGTCCGGGTTGCGGCCCTCTGCGATGGTGACGGCTGATCCGGCCGTCCTCGGGCGAGGCGTGCTCTTCTCACTCCCCAACTCCCCCAACTCCGCCACGGGGCCGGGCGCGTACGGCGGCAGCGGTCCGGGGCGGCCGATGGGGAGACGGCGCGGTCAGGAGGGGACCACGCGGTCGAGGGAGGCTGCGGCGGAGTCAGGTGGTGGCGGCGCGGTCGAGGGAGGCGGTGACGCGGTCAGCTGGTGGCGGCGCGGCCCGCCGCCTCGTCGGCGAGGGCGGTGAGGTCCCGCACGGACATGGCGCCCGGCGGGAGACCCTTGCGGGCGAAGATGTTGGCGGCGTGGCGCAGCACGTCGTTCACCGGGGTCGGTACGCCGTGCAGCCGGCCGAGCAGCGAGATCTCGCCGTTCAGGTAGTCCGCCTCGATGGAGCCGGTGCCGCGGGCCAGGCTCTGCCAGGACGAGCCGCCCCGGACACCCGGCGGCTGGTCCACCCTGCCGTCGCGCGCCCGGGACTGCTCCTCCCGGGAGGCGTACGCGATGCCCGCCGCCGCGAAGGCCGCCTCGGCCTCCTCGACGGCCCGCCGCAGCAGCGCCGTTTTGGCCGGGTCCGGTTCCGGGCCGGTGGTGGCCTGGATCGCGTTGCCCAGGTTGTCGAGCAGCTTGGCGTACTTCCACCGCATCACGTCGTCGACGACCGGCGCCCCGAAGCCGGCGGCGACGAGGTCGTCCGCCACCCGCCCCGCCAGCGGATCGCTGCCGCCGGCCGCGAGCCCGACGTGCAGGATGCCGGTCAGGGGCGCGCACAGGGCGGACACGGCGCCCGGCCGCAGGAACGTCGACGGGAGCCAGACGCACACCCCGTACACCCGGGCGAACCGCCGCAGCGCGAGCCGTTCGCTCTCCACGCCGTTCTGGAGACAGAACACCGGCAGCCGCTGGGCCGCCGTGCCACCGCCCGCCACTTCAGCCTCGCCCCACGTGTCGAGCGCGTCGAGGGCGTGCTGGGTCTTCACCGCGAGCAGGAGTACGTCGTCGCGCCGCAGAGCCCCCAGGTCGGCGGGGCCGGTCGCGACCGGCGGCCGGTGCACACGGGTGCCGTCCGCGGTGGTGAGCCGCAGCCCGTCCGCCCGCAGGGCCTCCGCCTGTGCGCCCCGCGCCACCAGGACGACGTCCTTGCCGGCCTGGACGAGCCGGCCGCCGACCGTGGCGCCGACCGCGCCCGCACCGATGATGATGTACCGCATGGGGGTGAGCCTCGCACACCGCCCGCCGACGTCCTGCCGCGACTCCCCCGGTCCCGCGCCCGGCCCCGCGCCGGGCCCTGGCACCGCCCCGCCGCACGGCGCGGTCGGCGGGGACCCTGGCCGGTGGCGGGGACCGCGGATACCGTCGGGTCCCGGGCCCCGGGTCCGGTTCCCGGTCCGGTTCCGGTCCGGACCCGGGCGACACGGAGGAGGACGGGTGGGCGAGAGCCGAAGCCAGGGACGGGTCGAGGGCGAGGGCGACCGTGTGGGGGAGGGCCAGGCGCCACGGTCCGCGAGGGTGTCCGCCGCCGACGTGTTCGACGCGGTGGGCGCCCGTTACGAGGAGGTCTTCGCCGGCGTACCGGGCCAACTGGCCGCCCTGGACTGGCTCGCCGGCTGCCTGCCGCCCGGCGCGCGCGTCCTGGACGTGGGCAGCGGCACCGGCCGGCCCGTCGCCGAAACCCTGGCCGGGGCGGGGTTCGCGGTCACCGGGATCGACGTGTCGGCGGAGATGGTCCGGCTGGCCCGGGAGCGGGTCCCGGCCGCCTCCTTCGAGCAGGCGGACGTGCGCGCCTACCGGCCGCCGGAGGGCGGGTACGACGCGGTGTGCGCGTTCTTCCCCCTGCTGGTGATGGACCAGCCCGAGGTGGAACGGTCCCTGGCGCGGATGGCGTCCTGGGTGGTTCCGGGCGGTGCGTTCGCCATGGCCACCGTGCCCGGGGACATCAGGGGCCTGGACATCGTGTGGATGGGCCATCCGGTCACCGTCAGCAGCCTCGCCACCGAGGACCAGCTGCGGGTGCTGCGGGAGGCCGGGCTGGAGGTCGTCCACCACCACACCGCGCTCTACCGGCCGCACGGTCCCGGCGCGGAACCCGAACCCCATCTCTACGTCCACGCCCGGCGTCCCGGGTAACCCTCCGGCGACGCGGCCGGGGCCCGGCCGTGTCGTGACCGCCGGCGGGCCCCGCGTCCGACGAGGATCGGTGGATGGGCGTCCTCCTCCCCACCCTCTTCGCGCTGTGCGCGGCGGCCGCCAACGCCGTCGCCACCGTCCTCCAGCGGCGCGCCACCCTGACCGTCCCCCAGGCACAGGGCCTCCGCCCGCGGATGCTGCTCGACCTGCTGCGACGCCCCGTCTGGCTGGCCGGCATCCTGGCCGTCATCGTCGCCGGCGTCGGCCAGGCGGCCGCCCTGGCGACCGGTCCGCTGACTCTGGTGCAGCCGCTGTTCATCATGGAACTGCCGCTCGCCCTGCTCATCGGCTCCCTGGCGGACCGTCAGCGGCTCCCGCCCCGACTGTGGGGCGCCGTGGCCGCCGTGGTCGTGGGCCTGGTGGTCGCCCTGCTGGCGGCCTCGCCGAGCGGCAACCGCACACGGGTGCCGCTCGACCGGTGGATCCCCACGCTGGCGGTCTGCGCCGTGGTGGTACTGGTCCTCACGGCCGCCGCCCTGCGGAGGCCGCCGGGGGTGGCGCGCGCCGCCTGCCTCGGGGCGGCCACCGCGGTGTGCTACGCCCTGACGGCCACGCTGATGAAGACCTCGATGCACATCCTCGACGACGAGGGCGTGGGCGCGTTCTTCAGCACCTGGCACACCTACGCCTTCGCGCTCTGCGGAATCTGCGCGCTCCTGCTCCTCGAACACGCCCTGCAAGGCGGGCCGCTCGTGGCGTCCCAGCCCGCGCTCACCCTCGGGGACGCGACCGTCAGCCTGACCCTGGGCGTGCTGCTGTACGAGGAACACGTACGCACGGGCTGGTGGCTCGTGCCGGAACTGGCCGCGGTCGCGCTCATCGTCGCCGGGGTGTTCGCCCTGGCCCGCGCCGGCGCCACCGCCGCCTGAGCGCCCCGCCCGGGCGGGCGGTGGGGGTGCGCGGCTTCACCCGGATGCCCGGGCCCACCGTGGAGGTCCCACACCTGTACGACGGGGGCGGATACGCTCGATTCCGCGCGAGGCCCTCCCCCCGAGCGAGCCTCCGTACTCCCCTCCCCTCCCCTCCCCTCACCTCCCCTCACGGCTCCGGCTCCCGCTCTGCCACACCCGGCCGCGGCCGCTCCCCCCACAGCCCCGATGGCCGACGACGGCCCCGATGAACCCCATGGGCGGGGCCTTCCTCTGTCCGGAGACTCCATGAAACAGGCCGGCTACCGGCTCGTCACCGATCTGCCCGACGGCTTGCGTCCCTGGCGGGACCGCCCGGTCAAGTGGGCCAACGTCTCACCGTCGACCGGCCCCTACCGGCTGGACGCGGCCGGTGTGTACCGGTACTTCCCGGGTGGCGGCAGCGTCGGCCACGACCATCCCGTCGGTCAGGCGCAGTTCGGACTCGGCTGCGTCGCAAGCCACCGCACCGAGCCCGACCCCGCCCGCAAGGCCCTGTTCCTCACCCGGGCCCGGGCGCAGGCCGACCGGCTCATCGCCCGGCGCAAGGAGGCGCGCGGCGCCTGGTGGTTCCCCTACGGCTTCGACTTCACGCACCAGGTCCACTCCGGGGTCGACTACCGGGCCCCCTGGTACTCCGGCATGGCCCAGGGCGAGGTGCTCAGCCTGTTCGTGCAGCTCGCCCAACTGGACACCCTCGGCGCCGCCGACCGGGACCGGTACCGCCAGGCCGCGGACCGCACGTTCCCCTCGCTCCAGGTCCTCGACGACGGCGTCCCGTGGGCCGTGAACGTCGACAACGCGGGCTACGCGTGGATCCAGGAGTACCCGGGCGCGCAGCCGGACGCCGGGGACTACACGTACAACGGGATGATCTTCGCGATGTTCGGGCTGTACGACTACCACGTCGCCACAGGCAGCGGCCCCGCGGCCGACCTGTACGACGCGTGCGCGACGACCATCGCCCGGTACTTCCCGCTGCTGCGGAACAAGCGCTGGTACTCGTACTACTGCCAGACCCACCGCATCCCCGCGCCCACCTACCACCAGCACCACATCCACCTGTTCCAGCAGCTGCACCGGCAGACCGGCAGCCCCGACTTCGCCGAGCACGTCGACCGGCTCGTGGACGACTTCCCGGCGCCCGGTGTGCGCGGCACGATCGCGTTCCGGGCGGGCACGCACACGCTCCTGCGGTTCGACACGGCGCCCGGCGGCGCCTGGACGTCGGGCGGGGACGACGTCCAGCTCAAGCGGCGCACGGTCATGTTCTCCCGCGACACCCGGGCGCCGGCCGCCATGCGGCGCCGGATCCGGGGGCGCGGCGTCCACTACCTGATCGGCGCCGGATCCTACGCCGGCTGGTGGGTCGGCGAGTTCTGGCCGAAGAGCTACCTGCTCGGCGAGCTGCTGCCCACTCCGTACCGGCCCACGCGCGCGCTGACCTTCCCCGGCGGCGACGTACCGGTGGAGACGTACCGGATCACCGCCGACGGCACCGTGGCGGCCACCGAGACGGTCGCTTCCTCCGAGCCGGTACAGGTGCAGGCCGACCGGCGGTCCGTGGTCAACGGCCGGGCCATGTTCCGGATCGCCGCCGGCGGCCGCACCGGCCACTGGGTACCGGCCGCGTCCGTCACGTCGGACACCCGGCCCGCCGTCGGCTGAGACGGCCGGAACGGGCGGGGCGCGCGATCGGCCGGAACAGGCGGAGGGCCGTCGGCCGGGGCGCGTGATGCGACCTTGCCGAGCACCTGAGCGTTTTTCGGTCGTGACCCTGTTGCGTGGCCGAAACCGATGCCATGCTGTGGGTCGCGCGACCGCCCGGCGTCCCGCCGGACGGCAGTGCGACGGCCCCGCCCGGGGTGCAGCCATGGGTGGGGCCGCGCCGCCTCCCGGCTCCCCACGGGAGGCCAGGCGCGTGTGCCCCGACGTGGAGGTGCTGATGAGCGACGAGTACGGCTTCCGGTCCCCCTCACCCGCCGACCGGTGCGCCGTCCGCACCGTGGTGCCGGTGTCCGAAAGGCCCCTGACCGACGAGGACCTCCTGGCGAGGTACCCGGCCTTGCGCGAGGTCGCGGAGCGCTGGGCGGCCCAGGAGCGTCCGCCCGGGCGGGCGGGAACCCGCTCGCCCGACTCCGCGTGGCACTGACCCGCACCCACCCCGCTCACGCGTGACCGAGCCGTTCCGCCGAGGGTGAAGAACGGCCCGCGCGGGTGCGGCGGCGACAACGGTCCGTCGGCATGACCACGGTCACCACTCGCACGGTCACCACTCGCACGGTCACCTACCCGGCCGACGGCCTGACGATGGTCGGGCACCTCTCGCTCCCCGACGGCGCGGACCGCCGGCCGGCGGTCCTGATCGGGCCCGAGGGGGCCCGGCCTGAACGACTTCCAGCGCCGCCGGGCCGACGCCCTCGCCGAACCGGGCTACGCCGTACCGGCGTTCGGCACCAACGGGAGGCGCTGGTTCACCGACCCAGGAGATGCCGGCGTACGTCACCCCGCTGCTCGCCGGCCCCGACCGGATGCGGGGCCTCGGCCGGGCGGCCGGCCACGCCCCCGGCCCGTACGACGGCCCGCGCACCCCCCGGGCGGGGTGGTGCGGACCGGCTGCGGGAGCGCGGCGGACGTGCGAACCTGGACATGAGCCCACGGACGAGGCGGGTCGTCGGATGGACATCGAACTCACCTATCACAGAGGGCTGTGGCGCCGGATCGGCGACGTGGACATCACGTACGGCCGGCGGGCGTGGCTGGACAGCCGGCCCCGCGGCCTGGGCGCGTGGACCCTCGAGTACGACTCGCTCGGTTCCCGGCTGCGAGCCGTGGGGGACGCCGAGATCACCTACCGCAGGTGGAGCAACCAGCCGCTCACGGTCGGAGGGTGGACCTGCGAGCACAGCAGGTTCGGCGCGCGCCTGCTGCGCATCGGACCGCACGAGCTGCGGTACAACCGGCTCGGCAGCCGGGTGTGCGGCGTCGGCCCGCTCGAGGTCCTCTACGACCGGTTCGGCAGCCGCCCCATCCGCGTACGGCTGGGCGGCGGCGCCGAGTCGCTGACGGGCGACCTCCTCCTGGCACTGTTCCTCGCGCTGTACTGGCAGGAGGAGGCCTGGGAGGCGGCCCGCCGGTCCCGAAGCTGACCGGTGCGCCGCGCGACCGGCCCCCGGCCTCCCCGGGAGGCCGGCCGGCGGGGCCTGGGGCACGCGCTGCGCCGGGCGAGACGTCGCGGACACGACCTAGTGCCTCGACCAGGACGCGGCGACCAGGGAACGCTCCGCCGCCGCCAGGTGGGTGGCCACGGCCAGCCAGGCACGGGCGTAGGCGTCGGTGCCCGGGTCGGTGAGGCGGCCGAAGGCGTCACGGGGCCGCCGGCCCGCCTCGGCGACCAGCGCGCCGGCCCGTTCGGCGGCGGCGGTCAGCCCGGCGCGGCGCAGCGGCACCAGGCTGCCGGCCACCGCACCGTCGCGGGCCGCTTCGGCGACCGCCCGCCGGCCGCCCGACAGTCCCGTCTCCAGCAGCCCGCGCATCCGCCACAGGGGTGAGTCGGCGAGCGGATCGGGGACCGGGCCGGCGGGTCCCGCCGGGTCGTCGGCCGGCCGGCGGTCCCCGGTCGGCAGGTGGACGCCCTGGAGCCGGTCGTAGCCGAGGTCCGCCCGGCCGAGCCACTCCTCCGGCAGGCGCAGCGTGTACTCCGCGCCGGGCACCGGGCCCACCGCCAGCGCGCGCAGCGTCGCCGCGCGGGACAGGTCCGGGCGGCCCAGCACCCGCAACCGCAGCCCGGGGCACGTACGGAGCCGGCGCAGGTTCTCCGTGTGGGCCAGCTCGGGGTGCGGGTGGCCGGGGAGCAGCCGCAGCAGCGGGGCGCCGGACCGTACCGCACCGTCCTCGGCCAGTTCTCGGACCAGCAGGTGGTCGCCCACGGCGGCCACCACGGCGACGTCGCAGCCGAGCAGCGCCTCGGGGGCGCCGTCGGGGTCCGCCGTCCGGGCCGCGACGACCTGGGCCGCGGGGTGGGCGAAGAGGGCCGCCGCGGGCTCCTCCGTCCACGGAACGCCCCGCAGCGGGGTGGCCTTGACCCCCCGCCCGCTGCCCAGCCGGCCGTCCGGTGAGACGGTGGCGCCCACCACCAGCAGGCCACCGCGGGCCAGTCCGGCGTGGTCGAGCGTGGCGCCGCCGAGCGCGACCGAGGCGGAACCGGCGCCGCGCGCCCGGGCCAGGCCGCCCGGCCGGACGTCGGACACCTGGAGCGGGGTGCCGTCCGGGGTGATCAGGTGGGTCACCACGCCCCCGTACCCGGTGGCGGAGAGCACGGGCTCCCGGCACAGGCCGTACGTGCGGAGGCTGCCGCCCTCGCGGTAGGCGCGCCGGGTGGTTCCGGTGAGGGCCGGGCCGCCGGTGCCGGCCGCGACCGACCCGGTGACGTGGAGCAGTTCGCGGAAGGACTCCGTGAGGGCGGACAGCCGCAGGGCGGCGCGGCGGTCCCGGGTGTTGCGCAGACCCCGCACCACCCGGAGGGCGGCGGCCTCCGCGCGGGGAAGCCCGGCGAGCCGCGCACCGTGCGCGGCCCGCAGCAACTCGGCCTGGACCACCGCTCCGGCGGCCGGCACCCCGCCGGCGAGCGCTCCGGCGGCCGCCTGCCACAGGGCGCTCGCCGCCCGCAACTGCGCGGCGGTCGGGGGCGCGGCGGGGACGGTCGCGGCGGTCGGGGGCGGGCCGGGGACGGCCGCCGCGCCGGATGCCGTGCCCCGCGCCGGACCGGGATCCGGGTCGTCGTTCACGGCGGCGGCTTCGGTGCCGGGGCCCGTGCCGGGTCCGGGGCGGGGCGTCGCGTCGGCGCCCTGGGCGGGGTCCTGGTCCGGCCTCTGGTCCTGGTCCTGGTCCTGGTCGGGGCCGTCCTCCCCGTGCGGTTCGGCGGGCGGCAGGTCCTCGGGGCCGGCGAGCGGGGCGGCGCCGAGCACCGCGGCGCGGTGCAGGCAGCGGGGCGCCAGCAGGCAGGTGCACACGACCTGTTCGGCGCGCGTCACGACACCCGGCGGGCCGGGGTTCACCGTGACCTCGGCGTCCTCGCCGAAGCGGACCGTGAGGGTGCCGTCCGCGCCCGGCCGGGCCAGCTCGCCGCAGCTCTCGACGGCCGCGTCGAGCTTCTTGCGGAGCCGGCCGGTGAGCCCCTCGACGGCTTCCGCGAGGACCTCGGGAGCCACGGGCGGGAACGGCCCGGTGGCGGGGTCGAAGGTGCGGTCGGTGCTCAACGGGCTTCTCCACGGAGGCGGTCGCCCACCCAGCGGGCGAGGGCGAGGGGACTGAGGGCGGCCACCGGCATCCCGGCCGCGACGAGCTGCTTGGCCACGGGGACCGAATAGCGCGGGGTGCCCGTGTCGTCGAGGGCGGCACACCCGAGCAGGTGGGCGCCGGAGCCGGCCAGCGCGCGCACCTCGGCGAGCAGCCCGCCGAGCGGGGCACCTTCCTCGAAGTCGCTGACCACGACGACCAGGGTGCGGCTGGGCACCGTGATGAGCGTGCGGGCGTGCGCCAGGGCGGCCGCGATGTGGGTGCCGCCGCCGACGCGTACGTCGAGCAGCAGCGAGAGCGGGTCGTCGACCCGGTCGGTGAGGTCCACCACCTCGGTGGAGAAGGCGAGGAAGTGGGTGGACAGGGTCGGCACACCGCCCAGCACGGCGGCCGTCAGCGCGGACCACACGACCGAGGCCTCCATCGAACCGGAGACGTCGACCACGAGGACCAGCCGCCAGTCGGCCGCACGGCTCACCCGGGTGCTGAACACGGGCCGTTCGGGGACGACGACCGGGGTGCCGTCCTCCCGCAGCCGGGTGTGGGCCAGGTTGGCCCGTACGGTACGCGGCAGGTCCAGCCGCCCGCCGGGGCGGCGGGTCGGGCGGGGCGTGCTCAGTCCGGAGAGCGCCGGGCGCAACCGGGTCGCCAGCTCCCGCGACAGCTCCTCGACCAGCCGCTTCACCAGCGGGCGCAGACGCTGGAGTCGGCTTTCGGGCAGGCCGCCGGCGAGGGAGAGCACCGAGGTCAGCAGTTCCACGGACGGGCGCACGGAGGCAGGGTCCAGTTGGGTGAGCACATCGGTGCGGCCGGCGTCCGCCGCCTCGGCGAACACCTCCTCGCGGACGTCGGCACCGAACAGCGCCTCCAGTTCCTCGGACCATTCGCGGGCCGTGGGGAAGGAAGCCTCCAGCCCACCACCACCACCGCCGGTGCCGATCTCGTCCGCGCCCTCGCCGCGCCCCGCGCCGTACAGCTCGTCGAGGGCGCGCGCGTAGCGGCGGGCGTCGGCCGGCAGCCGGTCGTGCTGCCGCCCGAGCAGCAGCCGCCAGCGGTCGGCCGGGGTGATCCGCCGCACGGCGGCGGCGGGTGCGGAGTCCTTCTCCGCCGGCGCGGTGCCACCGTCCTGATCGGTGCGTCGTACGGAGTCCGCTTCCCCGGCCGCGTCGGTCCCCGCCGGGGCCGTCGGGCGCAGGCCGGCCGGCAGTGCGGCCACGGCGGTCGCCCCCGCCGCGTCGGCGGCCGCCCACAGGGCGAGGAGGGCCGGCGGGGCGTCCAGCGACAGGTCGACGCGGTCACCGAGGCGGGCGGTGACCGTGTGCAGCAGACGGTCGCGCGCGGCCGGGCCGAGCGAGTCGAACCCCCCGCGCAGCGCCGGCAGCCGGTCCAGGAACTCCCCGTCGGGCAGGCCGTCCACCCGGTCCAGCAGGGGGTCCAGGGCGGCGGAGGACGACTCGATCAGCGGTCCGGCGGCGGACAGGAGCCCGCGCAGCCGCCGGATGAGCCGGCGCCTGCCGTCCGCGTCGGTGGCGGTGTCGAGCCATCCCGCGGCACGCCGGCCCAGTTCGGCGGCCCGGTCGAGGTCGAGCAGTACCCGTACCGCCAGCGCCGCCGCCTGCATCAGCGGCGAGCCGGTGGCGGCCAGCTCGCGCAGCGCCTCGTCCAGGCGGAGGCCGAGGAAGCGGCCCGCCGCCCGGTCCGCCAGCGCCACCAGGGCGGCCGCGTCGGCGTCGTCGTCGCTTCCGGCGAGGCCCGGCAGTGCGCCGACGGCGGATTCGAGCAGTTCGGCGGCGAGTGCCGACGCGGTGGCCCGGCTCTCGGGCCGCGTGCCGGGCAGGTGCCCGCGGTGCAGCGCCTCCAGCAGGTCGACGGCTTCGAGGAGTTCGGGCAGGGTCGCCAGGGCGGGCAGGACGGCGGCGGCCTCGACGAGCCGGTCGTCGACCAGTTCGGGCAGGTCGCAGCGGGCCGCCGCGGTCAGCCCGGTGAGGATCTGGGCGCAGGTCGCCCCGCCCCCGGCGGCCTCGCGGCGGGCGGTCTCCCGCAGGGTGCCGGCCGCGGCCATGGCCGCCGTCACCCCCCGTACGCCGGCCAGGTCGAGACGGGCCGGCACGGCGGGCGTCCAGGACAGCCGCCACCGGGTGCCCAGCGCGGTGCCGTCGCCGGTCGCCGCCACCGTGAGGGGTGTGCCGTAGCCCGCACCGCACGTGGCGAGACGCTGGAGCAGGATTTCGCGGCGGCCGTCGAGTGCGGAGCGCAGGGGGTCGAGGCGGACCTCCCGGGGGTCGGGGTTCTCGGGGCACGGCAGGCGCAGCCGCGCCAGCTCGGCCTCGACGCTCGGGCCGAGGCCGGACCGGGGGGTGCGCGGGGAGAGCACCCCGCGCCCGGTGCCGACGAGCACCGTCTCCAGCGCGGCGGCCAGGGCCCGGCCCCGGCCCAGCGGTTCGCCGTGACCGAGCACGGTGGTGACGGCCTCGAGGAGCTCGCCCCGGCCGGGCGCGGGCAGCCCGCGCAGCCGGGCGAGGTCGCAGGCGAGGCGCAGGGTCTCGGCGGCCTCGCCGGTTCCGGCGGTGTGCCCGGCGGCGCGCAGCTCACGGCACACGTCGGTGACGGCACGCGCGACCGCGGCGTGCAGCCGGCCGGGATCACCCCCGGCCCGCAGGACGGCCTGCTGCCACAACGGGTCCCGGATGCCGGCGGGGTAGCCGGAGCGGGAGTCGAGCAGGTCGTACGAGTACGGAACCAGCGAGGTGACCGCACCGTCGCCCGACGGCGGGGTGGCGGGGAGGCCGGCGGCGGGGGCGCCGGGCGGGGCGGTGAGGGAGCCGGTGCGTGGGGCGGTGACGGGGGCG
Source organism: Streptomyces sp. NPDC016309 (assembly GCF_043077235.1). Taxonomy (NCBI): domain Bacteria; kingdom Bacillati; phylum Actinomycetota; class Actinomycetes; order Kitasatosporales; family Streptomycetaceae; genus Streptomyces; species Streptomyces sp. NPDC016309. The sequence goes on from NZ_JBIBSG010000014.1 coordinate 112,934, forward strand.
GCCGGCGGAGTCGGGCCGTCGTCCGGGTCGGTGACCGAGCCGTCGGAGCGCGAGGCGGTCGCCGGGTCGCCGCCGAGGACGGCGGGCGCGTCGGCGGGCCGGGCGGCGATCGGGCCACTGCCCGGGTCGGTGACCGGTGCGTCTCCCGGGGCGGGGGCGGTGAGCCGGGCGGTCTCCCGGTCGGCGACAGGGGAGCCGCCGCCAGGGGCCGTGACCGGGCCGTCGCCCGGGTCGGTGACCCGGCTCGGCGGGGACGGGGCGTCCGTATCCGCCGGCACGGGCACCGGGGTGCCGGACAGCGCGGGGGCGTGGAAGGCGCCGATGACGGCGGCGACCGTGCCGCCCCCGGCCGCGGCCTCGGCGACGACCCGGCGCATGTGCGCCTCACGGGCGAGGTCGGTGGCCGGTACCCCACCCTGGGCGGCCGCGTCCTGGCGGAGCGCCCAGCCGACGCCGAGGGCGGCCCGGCGGACCGCCTCGGGCGAGCAGCCCGGGGCCAGCACCTCGACGGCGCGGTCCCACAGGTCGTCACCGTCGCGGCCCGTACCGGCCGCGGTCAGGGCGTCGGCGTAGGAGGGCGGGGCGGTGGTTCCCCCGTCCTCCGCGGTGCCGGGTTCCGGGCCCGCGTCCGGGCCGGGGCCCTCGGGCGTACCGTCCCAGCCGCGGTCCGCCAGCGGCAGGTCGCAGCACAGCACGCGGGCGCCGCGCTCGCGGGCCCAGCGCAGGGCGGCGAGCTCCGGCGAGAAGTCCGCGAACGGGTAGAACGCGAGGCGGCCGTCCGCTCCGGCCCCGGCCAGCGCGACCGGGGCCCGGGTCTCGGGGTCCGCCAGATGGGGCAGCCAGTCCTGGAAGTCGGCGGGGAGCTCGACGCACACGACGTCGGCCCCCGAGGCGTCCAGCAGGTCCGGAACCACCGCCGCCAGAGCGGGACTGTGGTGGCGTACGCCGACGAGGAACGGCGTACGGGTCGCGGCGAGCGCCTCCACGGCGGCGCGCGGACCGGGATGCGAGGGCTGGGGCAAGGGCTCGGTCTGGGTCACCGGAGGCTCCCGCGCAGGTCCCAGAGCCGGCGCCACATGGCGGAGCCCTCCTCGGCCCGCCGGCGGACCGGTCCGTCCCAGTAGCCCAGCAGCCGGCCGTGGTCGGCGGGGTCGTCCTTGCGGACCACGCCGAGGAGGTGGCCGGGGAGCAGGTCCAGTACGTCCCCGCCGGGGAGGTAGGCGGCGGCGACGCCCAGCGAGGCGGCGACCTGCACCGCCTCGGCGGTGGACATCACCGTGCCGGGCCGCTCGACGTCCCAGCCTTCGGCGGAACGGCCGGTGCGCAGGTCGCGGAAGACGGTGACGAGGGCGTCCAGCACGGCGTCGTCCACCCCGAAGGCGGCTCCCGCGCGCTCCACCGCACCGACCGCCTGACGACGTATCAGGTCCGTCTCCGTGTCGGCGTCGGCGATGGGGTGGACGGTCTCGAAGTTGAAGCGGCGCTTGAGGGCGGCGGACATCTCGGAGACGCCGCGGTCCCGGAGGTTGGCGGTGGCGATGACGGTGAAACCGGGGGCGGCGCTGATCTGCGCCTCCTCGGCCGCTCCGAGCTCGGGGACGCTGACGCGGCGGTCGGACAGGAGGGAGACCAGGGCGTCCTGCACCTCGGGCAGGCAGCGGGTGATCTCCTCGATCCTCGCCACCCGGCCGGTGCGCATGGCGGTGAGGACGGGCGAGTCCACGAGCGCCTGGGAGGTGGGGCCCTGGGCGAGCAGCAGGGCGTAGTTCCAGCCGTAGCGGAAGGCGTCCTCGGTGGTGCCGGCGGTGCCCTGGACGGTCAGCGCGCTGGTGCCGCACACGGCGGCGGACAGGAGTTCGGACAGCAGCGACTTGGCGGTACCGGGCTCGCCGACGAGCAGGAGACCGCGTTCACCCGCGAGGGTTACCACGCAGCGTTCGACCAGGGCGCGTTCGCCCACGAACTTGGGGCCGATGACCATTCGGGCGGGAAGCCCGGCGGCCGGTGCGGGGAGGGTGAGTTCCTCGCCGTCGCTGCCGCAGACGAAGGTGACCACGGCGCGCGGGGTCAGGGCCCAGCCGGGCGGGCGGGGGCCGGTGTCCTGGGCGGTGAGGAAGGCGAGTTCGGCGGCGTACCGCTCCTCGGCGGGGAGCACCTGGCGGGCGGGGGGTGCCGCTGCCGGGGCGGGGGCGGGCTGTTCGGTGGTGGTCATCGGGCTTCCTCTGCGTCGCGGTGTCGGTGGTGCGTGACGTCGTGGTGGTGTCGGTGTCGGTGTGGTTGGGGCGTCGGTGCCGGTGGTGCGTTGGCCCCGGTGGTGAGTTGGTGCGTTGGTGGCAGTGATGCGGTGGTGCGCTGGTGCGGTGGTGCCAGTGGTGCGCTGGTGCGCTGGTGCCGGTGATGCGGTGGTGCGTTGGTGCCGGTGATGCGTTGGTGCCGGTGTCGAGGGGCGCGGGCCGGACGGGTCCCCCGGGCACACCGGCGGCGGTGTGCCCGGGCGGCCCGTCGTGCGCACGCGCCGGAACGCGTGCCCCGGCGTACGCGACGGCCGGGCTCGACCCGCCGGTCGGGGCGGACCCCGGCCGGCGGGTCGTGACGACGGTGGCGGACGTGCCCGGCCGCTACGGGCGCGGTCAGCGCCGGCGGGCGCGGCGCTTGACCTTCAGTTCCGCGAAGCGCGGCGTGTCGCCCTCGCGGACCCGCTGCCAGGCCCTGCCGTAGAGCTCGGCCGGGGGCTCCGTCGGTGCCAGGGTGCCGAGCACCGGGTCGCGGTCGGCCAGCAGGTCGAACAGCGGTGCCTTCCACTCCTCCAGCGGCACCGTCGGCGCGGACGTCTCGATCCAGCCGCCGGGCAGGAACAGGCCGCGTCCGGCGCGGGTCCGGGTGGCCGTCACCACCAGGCCGGTGGCGCCGAGTTCCGCTCGGGCGGCCTTCAGCCGGGCCGGCTTCCAGCCGGTCCAGCGGGCGGTGTTGCGGTCGGTCGGGTCGGGCATGGCCAGCAGCATCAGGTACAGGGCGGCGGCGTCCGCGCCCAGCCCGTACGTGGCCGCCGCCTCGGTCACCAGCTCGGGCACCGAACGGGTCGGGTCCTGCGGCCACCACGTGCCGTCGGCGTCGGCCGCTCCCCCGGCCGGGGCGCCCGGGTCGGCGAGCAGGGCGGCGAAGCGGGGGTCGGCGACGATCCGCAGGGCCACTTCGACGGGCAGCAGCCGCTGGTCGGTGGGGCGCAGCAGCGGCAGGTACGGGTCACGCCCGGCCGAGTCCAGCAGGGCCGGGACGACCGCCGGCATGGGCTGGTCGTCGTGCGTGGCCATGATCACGGCACCGTACTGTTCGAAGTGCTCGGTGGTACGGGTCGGGGTGCCCGCCGCCTTGCGGAACCGGGGCAGGTTGGCGTACCCGCAGAAGGTCAGCATGAGCTCGGGCGCGGCGAGCCGCCGGCGGACGGCCGTGAGAGCCGGGGGCAGCAGGGCGCGGAGCGGGTCGCCGGCGGGGAGCCGGTGTGCCAGCCAGGCCGCCATGGCGACCGCGCCGGTGAGGACGTCCGCCGAGAACGTGTCGCCGGAGCCGCCCGGGCCCACCGGTTCGCGGGGCGCGATGCGGTCCCCCTTGACCGTCCAGGGCACGTCGGTGCTCAACGCGGGGCTGGCGTCGGGGTCGAGGACCGCCGGCAGCGCGCGCAGCGTGGGCCAGGAGCCGCGGACCGCCTTGTGGGCCTCGGTGACCAGCCACTCCGGGACGGGCCTGCGGCGGCCGACGTGCCGGTTCCACACCTCGGCGGCGGCGGCCACGTCCGGCCCTTCCGTCCACAGCCGGACCGGGTCGGCCGGCAGCAGGGCCGTGACCAGCGACCGGCGCACCTCGGCGGTGAGGGCCTTGAGCTCCTCCCGGGCCACGGCCGCCTCGGCCACCTTCACGGCGAGGGTGGCTCGCTGGCCGGCGGTCAGGAAGCTGCGCTCGTAGGTGTCCACGCCGGGCAGGCCGGCGACCACGAGCCGGGCCAGGGTGTCGCCCACTCCGGTCAGCCGGGCGAACTCGGCGGCGGCCCCGGGCAGCCAGGGCGCGGCCCCGCGCTCGGTGGCGGCGGCCAGGAAGCGGGTGAGCCAGCCGGTCTCTCGGCCGGGGTCGCCCAGCGGGGTCGCCCGGCGGAAGGTGTACGGCTCGGGCAGGGTGAACCGGCCCGTGGGGTCGTACTGGACCGCCCCGAGTTCGTAGCCGTCGTTCGCCTGGACGCAGGTCCCGTCGGTGGCGAGGAAGGCGCCGCCGCCGAGGGGGAGGACGGCGCTGTGGTAGGCGTTGTACGCGGTGCCGTCGGGCCGGCGGAGGTCCTGCTGGGTCAGGTGGACGACGACGCGGCGCCAGCGGCCGTTCGACGCGGAGGCCAGGCCGAGTGCGTCGATCCTGGTCAGCAGGGTCAGCAGGGCCGCGCGCTGCTCCTCGTCGGTGGTCGCGGAGGCGGCGCGGTGGGCGAGGGCGGCGGGGTGCTCCAGCAGCGGGGTCCAGTTCAGGGCGGTGTGGGGCAGGGCGGGCTGCTCGGTGTGCAGCCGGCCGGGTGCGGTCGTCGCCTCGGTGTCGGCGGCCGCGGCGGCGAAGGCGCACAGCGCCTGGAAGACGCCGTCGTCCTCGGTGCCGCACCAGCCGTAGCGGACCGAACCGGTGAGGCCGTCCAGGGCCCGGTCCAGCAGGCCGTCCGCGGGGCCCTTCGGGAGCTTCGCGCCGGTGTCGCCGCGGACCGCGGCCGTGAGGCGTGCGGTGAGCTCCTCCAGGGTGGACCGCTGGGCGAGGGCGAAGCCGAGCGCGTTCACGACGCCCTGGACCAGGGCCGGGTCGGTGACCTGGGGCAGTGCGGCGCGGACGAGGGCGGGCAGGTCCTCGCGGTCGGTGGCGTCGGCGGCCGAGGCGAGCAGGGCGGCGGCGGTGTCCCGGTCGGCCGCCCGGAGGGCCAGCGAGCCCTGGTGGTCGCGGGGGCGCAGGCAGTACCAGTGGTCGGCGGGCGGCAGGACGGGCTCGGGGCCGGGTGCGACGGCGTGCCCGGTGCGGCAGCGGCACTCGGCGGTGACCGCGCCGTCCGGGTCGGTGAGCCGGAACTGCTGCCAGTTGACCGAGAGGGCGCGGGGCCGGTCGTCGCCGGGGAAGGTGACCGCGGCGAGCGGGCGTTCGCCGCCGCGGGGCACGGTGACGCTGCGTCCGGCGGTGTCGGTGGCGTGCCAGCCCTGGCCGGGCATGTCGACGACCCGCCAGCCGAGCAGGCCGTCGGCGGGTGCGCCGAGCACGGAGTCCGCCACGGTGGGCGCGGGGCGCAGCCAGCTTGCGTCGGCGAGCAGGGTGCTGCCGTGGGGGTGGCCCCGCAGGGCGTCGGTGAGGAAGGCGGGCAGGGAGCGCCGGCCGGTGGTGCCGTCGGACGGGTCGTACTCGACCCAGCCTGCCGGGGGCCGTTCGCCGTCCCCGCCGGACCGCCGCGGGCCGTCGTGGTCGGCCCGGCCGCTCGCGGCGGCGGCCTCCTCGGCCGTCTGCCAGGTCCAGTGGGACCTGCCGTCGGAGATGATCTGCCGTTCCTCGGGCAGCCGGGTGTCGCCCCGGTGCAGGACGCCGGAGCCGGTGGCGAGGCCGCCGTCGGGCAGCGGCAGGCCGATGAGCTGGAGGCCGAGCCGCCAGGGGTTGCCGCCGGTGTCCAGGGTGAAGACCCGGTCGGGCGCGGTGTGCCAGTAGGCCTGGGGCTCCCCGCCGCCGTACCAGGCGCGCCAGGAGACGAGCAGCGCCCCGTCGACGTACTGGAAGCCGGTGGCGCGCTGGTCGTTGCCGGGGATGCGCAGGTCGTGGACGAGCACGGTGGAGTGGGCGTCGATCACCCGGACCTGCCGCTGGTTGGCCACGATGAGGTGGGGCCAGGCGCTGACGACGGTGAGGTTCCGGCCGTTCCCCCGGGGGTCGAGCTCGGCGAGGGCCTCCTCCCAGGCGGGCCAGGCCAGTTCCTCGAAGAGGCCGCCGCGCAGGGTGCGGGACAGCAGGGCGCCGACGTCGGTGGCGCCCACGGCGGCCACGTCCTCCGCGGCGAGGACGAGGGCCTCGGAGGGCAGCCAGGTCAGCCGCCCGACGGCCTGCGGGAAGCCGGGCAGACCGGTGGTGGCGGTGGCCCGCGCCACGTCGCGGACCCAGGCGGCGAGGATCGGCCGGCCGCCGGGCGACCCGGCCATGCGGCGCATCACGGTCCTGCCGTCCTCGGTGTCGCCGCAGTTGGACAGGGCGCGGGTGAAGGCGGACCGGAAGCGTTCGTCGGCGGCGAGTCCCAGCAGGTCGCGGCGTTCGTCGGCGAGGGCCCAGTCCTCCAGGTCGAGTGCGTGGTGCTCCTCGGGGGCGGCGACGGTCAGGTCCAGGCAGAGCAGCAGGTCGAGCAGGTCGACGTCCTGGACGCCGATGCGCAGGCCGGTCTCGCGGCCGGGCCGGGCCAGTTCGGTGCGGAGCTGTCCGGCGGAGCGCTCCACGAGGTCGAGCAGGAGCGGCAGCGTGGCGCGACGGCCCCAGCCGGTGTGCCGGGCGGTGTGGAAGCGCTCCAGCCAGCCGGCGGTGCCGTCGGCGCTGCGCTCCTCGGCGGGGACCGTCGACCGGTGGAGGCCGGCGGTGGCGCCGGACTCCTCGAGGATCTCCAGCCACATGAGGGTGACTTCGCCGCCGTTGTGGTCCTCGCACTGCGGCATCATGTTCAGCAGGGTGCCGCGCACGGCGGGCTCGCGGCGGGCGAGGGCGACCAGGGCGGCCCGGTGGGCCTTCCACCAGCCGGCGGCGGCGCGCTGGGTGGCGGGCAGCGGCAGCAGTTCGGCGAGGTAGTCCTGTTCGGCCCGCGCGGGGTCGAGGCCGGCGGCGCGGGCGAGCCGGCGCAGGGCGACGGCGACCTGGGCGGAGGGCACCATGCCGCCCGCGGTGCGGCGTACGCACAGCCGGCGGAACCGCTCGTACGCCTGGGGGGCGGGTACGCGCGCCTCCAGTTCCTTGGCGTAGGAGGTGAGGACCCGTACGGGCAGGGCGCCGGCCAGGGCGAACTCCAGGAAGACGGCGTCGAGCCGGTCCTCGTCCACGGGCAGGCCGTGGTTGGCCTCGCTCTTGCGGGCGCGGGTGAACAACTGCGCGGCGTAGGTGGGGTTCTCCACCGACAGGAAGATGCGGGCGGCCTCTTCTTGGAAGACGGGCAGGAAGTGCGGGAGGGAGGCGGACAGCCGGCCGGCCAGCTCCTGGCAGGCTTCCAGGGCGGCCTTGGGCTTGGTCCTCGCCTGGCGGGTGACGCGCTCCAGTTCGGGTACGAGCGCCAGGGCGTGGTGGCCGTCCTCCGGGTGGTGGACGAGCACCCATTCGGGGAAGCCGAGGGCCTGGCGCCGGCCGAGGCCGACGACGGCCGGTTCGCCGTCCGGTACGAGTCCCAGGAAGCCGGCGGCGAGGTCTTCGGCGGCGCCGAGTTCGGCCGGGGCGAGGCGGACGACGACGCGGTCCTCGGGGAGGCCCGGGTGGCGGTAGGCGCGGGCGGTGAGTTCCACCGCGCCGGGTCCGGCGTCCTCGGTGCCGGCGGGCAGGACCGCGCCGGCGTCCAGCAGCAGTGCGGCCTCGCTCGTGGTCGCCGTGCCGGCCGTCGTGGTGGTGGCCGTGTCGGTCGCCGTGCTGGTCGTGGTGGTCGTGGTGGTGCTCATGCGTTCCCGCCCTCTTCGATCGTGCGGCCGGCGTACAGCGCGGCGGCCATCCGCATCCCCTCGGACCAGGCGACCGGTCCGACCTCCCGCAGCCGGACCGCCCGGCCGTCGTCGTCCTGCCAGGTCAGGGCCCCGGTGGCGGAGTCACCGTCCCAGTAGGGCTCCCCGATCCACACGGCCGCCTCCAGACCGCGGCCGCCGTCGCGCACGGGGCAGGTGGCGTAGCCGCCGGATATCCGGTAGCCGAGGGCGGTCGCGCGGGCCGCCAGACGGAACCGGTTGGGGTAGGAGCCGCCGGCGTACTCCTTGACCTCGGTGGCGGTGGCCCCCAGGTCCCCGGGCTTGTGCCAGGTGGCGCGGTGGATCTGCTCGACGCGCTGCACGATGCCCAGTTCGGCCGCGAACTCGCGGACGTCGTCCAGGTCGGGCAGCAGCACCGGGTGGGGCAGGGTCACCGTACGGGCGGACAGGCGGACGGTCTCGCCGTCGAGGTTGACCACCCGCAGTTCCCCGGAGTCGGTGGCGCCGCGCAGGAAGCCCGGCTCGTCCGGGTCGTCGCCGACCACCACGACGTCGCGGAGGGCGCCCTGCCAGGCCTCGTCCGGCCAGACCCGGGCGAGCAGAGCGGTGGGGACGGGCAGGGAGGAGACCATCCATGCGTCCACCTGTGCCACGCACGCGGCATCGTGCCGTTCCAGCCATTCCGCGAGACGGCGCAACCGGTCCACGTGGGGGTGGTCGCGCAGGGCCTTGGGGAGCGTCTTCAACTGCCGTCCCGCTGCCCGGCCGGTTACGGCGCGTGCCGTCACCCGACCCTCCATCAGGGCGATTTCATACCCTTCGCCCACTGCTTGCCAGCCCATTGCTCGCTGCCCCCTCGCCGTGTCCGGTCGGATCGCGCGCAGCGTTCACCAGGGGGCCGAATCCCCCTGAGCTGCGGTATGAGCGGGACACTAGCGGGCCCCACTGACAACGCGACGGGCGGCCGGAGATGAGGCGTACTCAGCCCCGCCCGAGCGGGTCGGCGTCACGCAGTGTGCCCGTCCGGTCCGGAGTCGGGACGCGGGTACTCCGGCGCCGCCGTCCACGGTCGGCCGAGCCGACCGGAGAGGGCCGGCGCCCTGGCCCGGACCGCTCGGAACCCGTGGCGTCCACCGAACGATTCACGCCACCGCGCGGTTCCTCATCGGGGTGACATCGACCGGTGGCGCCGGATGATAACCCGCCGGAGAAACACCGAACATGATGTGTACCCGCCCACATTTTTCCTTCACATCCCCGTCGTCGCGGGGCGCCGCCCGGGGGTGGGCGACCCGCCGGCACCGCCACGACCCAGGCGCCATGGGGGTCGTTGGGGGGTGGGGACGGAGCCATGACCGCCCGCGCCTCCCACCGGCCCTCCGCACGGAATAAGAGATTCCGATCTACTGGCGAGTTCCTATCAGTCTTCACAAGCCGCCTTTCGGTCAAAGATTGGCGTCAAGTCACGTGATAGCTCGGCAAAGTGGCGGCTCAACGGGCAGGAGCAGTCAATTCCACTTTGACGGTCCTTTTTCGATCTTCCAGACTGCGCCTCCGACCACCCCGCACACCGGTGACCGGCCGCGGGGACCTAGCAGGGGGAAGCGCAAGCAGAATGAAGAAGATCGACTCCAACTCCGCCCGGGTGCGGAGAGCTGTTACGCGCGGGTTTGTGACTGTGACCGCGGTCGCTTCCGTCACGGCTGTGGCCGCGCCGCAGGCTGCCAT
>NZ_JBIBSG010000015.1:0-119785 GCF_043077235.1 Streptomyces sp. NPDC016309
CAGCACAGCCCACTCAGCATCCGAAAGCTCATGACGACGCACCACGACAAGCATGATCCCTCATCACCTGATCACCTTTGAAGACGCCCCCTAGGACCGCCCCCGCCGGCATGGGACCGAGACCGATTCTGACAGCGCGGCAAGCTGCCGGGAGGCTCCCGCACTACCTCCGGCATGCGACCCTAGTCAGGGCTGCATGAGGGTCCCGGCGTTGGTGTTCGCGCCGCAGAGGACTACGCATACTTTCTCGCCGCTGGTGGGTCGGTAGCTACGGCTCAGGTTCCTGGGCCGGCTCGTCAGGTCGCGGTCGGGTACGAGCTGGTCGGGGGCGAGCAGGGCCGCGAGGGCGGTTGCCGCGCCGTGCTCCACCGCGACGCGCCTGTGGTCCCACAGGGCCTGGCGGGCGTGAACGATCTCGTTGTCGGGGACCAGCACGGAGTGGACGCGGTCTTGCTGGGCAGCGTGCAGGGCCATGGCGGAGGTGCGGCGCGCGCCCAGGGAGTCGGCGGCGATGGAGTCGACCGGGACGTCGACCGGGCGGCCGACTTCGATGGCGGCGTTGAGCGCGCGGCAGTTCGTCGGCTCGACCGCCACGGTACGGATGGCGTGGTGCTGGGCCGCGGTCGCGATGCCGGCGAACAGTCCGCCGCCTCCGACCGCGACCACTACGGTGTCCAGGTCGGGAAGCCGGTGGTGTATTTCCTCAAGCAGGGTGCCGGCGCCGGCGGCGATCAGCGGGTGGTCGTATGCGTGGGAGGTGAGTGCGCCAGTGCTGGCGGCGAACTCCTCGCAGGCGGCGAGCGCCTCGGCGTACTCCGTACCGACAAGGCGGACGTCCGCGCCGTAGTCGCGCAGCTTTGCCGCCTTCACCTGCGGGGCGGTGGTGGGCAGGAACACGGTGGCGCGGACGCCCTGCTGCTGGGCGGCCCACGCGCACGCCAGGCCGGCGTTGCCGCCCGACGCGATGGTGATCCCGGCATCCGGCAGGGTGTCCGCGTCGCGGTGGGCCTGGAGGAAATTCTGAGCGCCGCGGGCCTTGAAGGAGCCGGTGTGCTGCATGAACTCAAGAGCCAGCCAAACCTCGCAGGGCTGTTCGGGGCGGTCGCCCAAGGGGTCGAGGTGGCCGGTGCGGATGGCGCCGGGGTCCAGGGGGGCGAGGGTGACGGGGCGGACGCGCCCCGAGATCCGGTCGGCGGCGGCCTTGATGTCGCCGTAGGTGAGCTGATGCACGGGGTTGCTCCTGCGGGGAGGGGTTACGACCAGGCGATGAGCTGGCCGCTGGTGTCAGGCCCAGGAAGAAGGCGAAGGCGATCCGACGCCCGGCCGGGTTGGGCTCGACGGCGTGAAGGTGTTGGCCGGGTTGAACAGCAGCGCGTCGCCGAGCTGCAGGGTGAGGCTTATGCCTCTGGCAGTGTTCGACCGTCTCGGGCCGGTAGCCGTACTCCTGCCGGTGCTGCTCGTCAGCCGACTCCCAGCGGTGGCGCCACACCGTGGTCGCCCCGCCAGTGGCCGGGACGGTCACCCAGACGTTGAAGGCGAGCTGCGCCACGATTTTCTGGTCGAACAGGCGGGTGGGGAACTCTCGGTTGATGTCGTCGTAGTGGACGAGTGCGCCGGCGTTGATCTCGCGGAGCGTTCCGCCGAAGACGGCGCGGCCGCCGATGGCGGCCGGGGTGATGGCTGCACCCCAGGGGAGCCGAGCCGTGCCAGGCAGACGGCGATGGGGGCCGGGCGCATCCCGGCTCGCTGCCGAGAAGCGCGGGCGGTCTCGGCGTCGCGCCAGTACCGGGCGGCGTCCAGACGCCCGTCCTCGCGGTAGTCGTCGAGGGCCGGGCCGAACCGGACGATTCGGGTCGGCACCCGGGCCGGGTCGTAGTCGGCGATCGGCAGCCGGTCCACCGCCGTAAGCGCGCTGCGGCAGGCCGCCATGTCGAGGAAGCCGGGGACGCGTACGGCGGCGAGGGTACCGGCTGCGAGGTTGGCCAGATGCCGGTCGGTGAAGGATGTGGGATAACGCCGTGAACAGCGGATCGAGCGCCGTGGCGCGGGGCATGTCGCCTCCATGCGGAGAGGGAACCTACCAAGACGATACGCTGTACCGTACGCTGACTCGCATGCCTAGGCAATCCACCTCCCTGGACCTCGCGACCCCGGAACGCATCGCCGAGCAGGCACTGCTGATCGTGGATCGGCACGGGCCCGACGCATTGAGTTTCCGGACCCTGGCCTCCGAGCTGGGCATCTCGCTGGCGTCACTCCAGCGCCGCTGCACCGACCTGGCCGGACTGCTCGACCTCGTCACCGATCACCTCGCCGCCCAGCTGCCCGAAATCCCGCCCGGCACCGACTGGCCCACCGCCACGGAGAAGCGGTTCACCGCGCTGTACGAGCTGCTGACCGCCCACCCGGGGCTGATCACCCTGCGCGGCGCCCGCCCCTGGCTCAGCCCCCAGCTCCTCAAACGGCTCGTCGAACCGCAGCTCGCCGACTCCCTCGCCGCCGGCATGACACCCCAGCACGCGATCATCACCTACCGACGGCTGTACCTGCTCACCCTGGGCAGCGCGAGTTTCGTGGACCACCGCGGCCCCAAGGCCGCACAGGCCGCCACCCGCCAGGCGCTGGCCGCGCTCGATCCAGATGAGTTCCCGGTACTGACCGGACACTTGACCGCGATCGTGCCCGCCGTCGTGGACCACGAGGTCTACCACGGCGCTCTCCGCCAGCTCGTCCACGCCGCGAATCCGACTCAGGCCGGGAAATGAATGGGCCGTGATGACCACACCGGACAGCAAGGCGACTCCCGGCCCTCGTGCCGACGTCGCCCTCGGCCAGGCCAAGGGTCAGTGGTCGCAGCGGCTATCCGTCGTGCTCTCCCCCGACCGGATCCCCATCGGACCACTCCACCTGAACCGCTCCTACCTGGTCGCCACCGACTCTTCTCGACCGGTGACCCTCCAGCCTTTCAGGAGCAGTACGTGCAGCACCCCGTCCTTCCAGGCGCCACCCGCAGAGCCCCAGCAATGAAGGGCGAGCGGCCGAATGCCCAGCGGACCATCGCTCCCTACGCGGACGAGGCAGTCACTGCCCTTGCCGGTGCCGCATGGAGCCGATCAGGGAGCTGCCCCTCACAGCAAAGCCAGCCGGAAGCTCCGGCCAGACTCATCCACGCGGCGCTGGCCCGGCGAACCCTGCGCCGATCGAGATCGTCGTGGACATCTGTGTGCGCGCCCTGCGCAAAGCGCACGAGCGGACGCTGAAGGACGCGGCCCGCTACCTCCGCGGCAGCGTGTCCGCGATCAGCCGCTGGAACGCGCTGAGAACCCTCTTCCTCCGCACGCCGCAGAGTCACCCCTCCAGTACTACGGAGCGAGCGCCAGGGACATCGAGCACCTGACACGGCACCTTCCACCAGCGGAGCATGGCACCAGGCACCTCGCGACGCAGGAACGACGCGCCAGGGGAGAAGACGCCCCCGAGAACGTTCGCCGCCGCGGACGGTGGGACAAGTGGGTCCACGTGGCCGGTGATGAGGCGATGGACCGGTACGCGGCCGTCGCGCGGACGGCGAGCGAGACGGTGCGGCACAACATGCTGCGGATTCCGCCCGGCTACCGCACACCCGCGTACCGAGCCGATCACCGCTCCCGAACACTGTCCGGACCCCGACGAGCCCACGATGTGCCACCGTGGTTCGCGCAGATGCAGCGGCGCTGACCGACGAAAACGGCGACACTCACGGCGACCTGGCCGCCGCCCAGGGGTACGCCGCGGCGCGACGCCTTGCCGTCGCGGACCGGATCGTCGACACCCTCGGCCGCAACGACCAGGCCCGCGACGGTGATTCAACGACCCCCATCAACGGTCAGTACAACCCGAACTTCCTCGACCTGCTCAAGCCACCTCCGCGCGGAAGATGGCATCCGACTGGCCGGGCGCCGGAACCAGCTACACGCTCTGGGTCAGCAGACCGGCGTCTATGACCTCAGCGATAAGGGTGGCGCCGCGGCTGTTCTGGTGGATGTGGTCGGTCGTGAGCACGAGACCTCGACGCCGTGAGATCGTGTCGAGGCTGCGGCGCAGCACTGCGCGCTGGAGGAGAACGCCGACGACCGCTGTGGGCGTCGCCTCCCGGTATGGAATCGGCGGCGGGTCCGCTTGGCGCAGTTCCTCGATCTGGCGTTCGTGGAGTGGAAGGTAGGCCACCTCGTTGGTGGCGGCGACCTCGGCGATCATCCGGCTGTAGGCCTGCGATGCCTGTGCCGCTGGTCCGTCGAGTTGTTGGCCGAGTACCGGTAGCGACAGCAGACCGATCGTCGCGTCGGTCTCCGCTCGCAGCCGTGCGACGACGGCTCCCAGGCACTGTTGGAACCAGCCGGCCGACGGGCGATCGGGGAGCTGCTTGCGCTTCATGGCCTGCTCGACGGGGTAGCCGGCGAGGCTTGCTCGGGCGTCGTTGGTCCCGATCAACACGGTGATCACATCGGGTGGGTTCGTGACGACACTATCGAGGCACTGCAAGAGGTTGTAGGCGAAGTCGCCGTTGGCGCCGAAGCGGGCAAGGTGCACGTCAGCGGGAGGGTGGCGTCGTCCGAGAAGATCCAGGTAGTCGACGCTGAACTGCGCGCGGGTGAGGCTGTCGCCGAGGCACGCGATGCGTATTGTCACGGCGCTTCGTCCGGGCCGGGCGTGCCGACGCGTTCCGTCGGACGGGTGTCGGTCCGAGGACGGTGGTCGGTGCCGAGGCTCGCGGTGATGGCCAGGATGGACGTCGGCCCCTCCATGTCGACCACGTGCCATACCCCGGCCGGGTTGATGGTGGCCTCGCCCGGCCCGAGCAGAACGCGGTCGGGCACGCCGTCCACGTCGCGGGTGACCGTCACGGACCCGCTGAGGCAAACGACCAGTTCGTCGCCTGCAGGGTGGCTCTCCCAATGGTCGCCGGGCCCGTCGCCGTCGAAGATCATCACCATCCGGCCCTCGGCGCCGTCTGCCGCGACCGCGGCGCTGTAGGCCTGGAGCACCTCCGGGTCCCAGGCGAAGCCCTCGACGGGTTTCGCTCTCGATCCCAGTCCGAGGTGTACGGGGGTGGTCCGCAGGTCCATGGCATTGCGTTCGTGATTGACGAGTCTCATGCCGACGATCGTCCACGAGAGCGATCGGGCGGTCTTGAAGAAAAGGGAAGAGAAGCCGACGCGACGGGCAGACGGCTGGCGGCTACCCGGCTCCGAGGAGGACTTCGCTGCGACGCCAGGCCGTCGGCGATCGGCCGGTGAACTCGCGCCAGTCCCGAACGAGATGGGCCTGGTCGGCGTAGCCGGAGACGGTTGCCACATCGGCCCACGGGAGCGGGTCCTGCGCCGCCGCCAGTTCATGCGCGTGCTCGAAGCGCAAGACTCGGGCGAAGGTCTTCGGCGACAGGCCCACCTCACCGCGAAACCGCTCGGTGAGGTATCGACGGCTCCAGCCGAGTTCCGCGGCGACCGCACCAACCTGGACGCAACCCCGCGCGGCGACGAGGCGGCGCCACGCCTCGGCCACCTCGGGCCGCTCCCGGGGCACGCGGTCGCCGCCGACGCGGCGGCCGACAGCTCGGAGGAGTAATTCGTCCAGCGCGGTGAATCGCGCGGTCCATGTTGTCGCCGCTCGGAGCCGGTCGACCAGCTCGACGGCAAGCGCTCCGAGAAGCTCGTCGAGTGGGACCAGTCGTTGGGCGAGCTCGGCGGCAGGCATGCCGTAGATGGCCCGGGCCCCGAGCGGTGTCAGCGATACCTGCACGCCTTGCTGGCGTCCGTCGTGGTGGATTGCGACGGACCGGCACATCAGCCCGCCGGCCACGCTGCCGAATCGGGTGACCGGTGACCCGTCGTCAACGCCCGCCGCCACCTCCAAAGGATCTGACAGGCTGATCACCGCAGTGAGCGCTCGGCTCGGCGGGCCGCAGTGCACCCCCGCCGGGAGCCCGCGGAGGTCGAAACCGACATACGAGTCGACGTACTGCCGCAAGGCGGGCGCCGGACGTGCAGCGATCCCGGTGGCCGTGTGGTCCTCCATTTTCGTCAGTGTACGAGCCGCCCAGCCCAGCAAGATCACCGTCCAAGGACTGATCCACGTTTTCCCGGCTCAGCGGCATGACTCGTTCGGTGCCGTGCGCGCGACAGGTGTCGTGGATACTGGCCCGTTCCGATGCCGGACCGTGGCGCGTTGGCTGTTCAGCGCTGGTGCCAGACCAGCGTGGAGCGCCAGAGCAGTCGCCGGCGCAGCCGTACGCCGAGTAGTTCATGGCGAGCCTCGCGCACGATGTCTGCGAAATTCATGGTCGCCGGCCGGGTCGGGGCAGTCATCGAGGTCGGTCGCGGTGACTTGCGGCCCTTGTTCTTGCTCCATGCCATGGCGACATTCGACGGAATGGCGACGGCGTCGATCAGGTAGTCGCTCCGAGACTGTGGGCGGTGGAGACCGACGACGACCAGGGTTCCGCCGGGCGCCAGGTGCTGTCGAAAGCGGGTTGGGGCGTCGCTGAACGGCAGGTGATGGATGGTGGCAACACATGTGATGACGGGCCAGGGGTGTCTCGTCCAGTGCGTCCCCGACGGTGAAGGTCACCGGGGTGGACGGGGCTGTGAGCTCCCGCGCGCGGGCGGCTTCGAGGTCTTCGCCCCGTTCCGCAAGTTCGCCGCGGAGGTCGCAAATCTGCTGTTCCAGCTCGGTGGCGCGGCGTGCGAGCGTCTCGATGTCGGCCGGGGCGCCGAGGCCGGATGCTTCCCAAGCCGTCTGGCCCAGAGCCTCGGACATGCGCCGTTCGAGCCGGGTGATGTGTGCGGCCAGTCTCCCATTGCGGGCCGTAAGGTTCGCGACATCGGCCAGCAGCGACGTGCGGCTGACCTGCGTTCCGGCAGTCGTGCTGGGCGGGGGCTGGCCCGCGCGGGCGATGGCGGCTGCGGGTGGATCACCGTGGCGGTGAATCAGGCTGCGGTGAACGCCGGCGGCACGGGCTACCGATGAAAGCTGATCTTCTCTCCAGCGTAGGCCAGTTGGTCGAGGACTTTGAACACTCGGGTTCTTCGACGGTCGGAGTCAGCGGCCCGCGCTCGGGTCAGGTGGTCCGGTGATGCGCTGACGCGTCACGCTCCGGCCGCAGGTCCGGCTCGGGGCGGACGGATGCCGGGCATGCCCAGGGAGACGGTGCGGGACTTGCGCAGTGCCCGGGTGGCGTCCTTGATCTGCTCGCGTTCGTCCTCGGTGAGCCCGTCGCGGTCGGTCTCGATGCGGCGGATCAGCGTGCGGAAGCGCTTGATCTCCTCGTCGGACGGAGTCGCTTTGCCCAGGCGTCGAGGTCCGAGGCGGCGGCGAGACGTTCGCGGTCTTCCAGCAGGGTGTCCAGGTAGGTCCGCAGCTCCGGCAAGTACGACGGGTCAGTGCGGAAGTGGTCGCAGCCGACGCAGCGGAACCGGAACGGGCAGCCGTGGCCGCCGACCTTGCCGTTTCTCGGTTCGACGCAGATGCCGTAGGGGACGGACACCTGGCCGATCCGCAGGCGGGCATGCTCGTGCTCCAGAAGCTGGCGGGCCTGGGTCCAGATCTTGTTGCCGTGCCGGTCGAACTGGTGCGAGACAAGTGTGTCGACCGTGGCCCGGGTGCGTTTCTCCGTGACCCGGTGGTAGCCCTGGGTGGTCTGCAACGACCGGTGCCGCATGAGCTCGCGCAGCACGTCGGGCAAGGCTCCGGCGTCGGCGTGCCGTTGGGCGTAGGAGTGGCGGTAGGAGCAGATCCACACCAGCGCCGACGACCCCCGGCGGCCCATCACGATCCTCCTGGGCTTCTGACCAGCCCCGGGCGTGACGGAGGCTCCGTGCCGCCCGGCCCCCTTTCGACGGAGGCCGATGCGGTCGCGGTGGCCCCTCAACACCGAGAAGCGAAAGGAGACGCTCGGAGGGCGGGCCGTTTCTCCTTCCATGCGTCCTATCGCTCCGTAGCCTGGCAGCCGGCCCAGACCGCCTCGCCGGTCCGCGCCGCTTTCGGGACGGCCCAACGACCTTGCCGTTGCCCGGCCGGCTATCCGTAGCGCCCTGCTCGTCCGGCAGGGCCGCCACGAGCACTAGGGTCTGTTTGTGAAAGTACTGGTCATAGCCACTCGTTGATGGCTGCGACCAGCGCGGTCGCTGCGTAGCGGACGGCGAGATTGTCGTACCGAGTGGCGACAGCCCGGTGGCGTTTGAGCCGGTTGATCCCGCACTCGATTGCGTACCGCTGCTTGTAGTCGTCCTTGTCGAACGTCGGCGGTCTCCCGTCACGCGATCCGCGCTTGGGCAGTTACGGTCCCGGTCCGCCGGAACCGGGTTGGTGGCCTGGATCCCGCGTCTACGCAGAGGTAGGAGCGATTACCGCGGGAGTCGTACGCCTTGTCGGCCCGCACCCGGTCCGGGCGCTTGCGCGGCCTGCCAGACCCCAGCCGGGGAACCCGGAGCCCGTCCTCCTGGTCGCGGAGGCAGGGGCGCTGCGGTGTGCGAGGTCTGGCAGCGTCAGGTCTGGCACTGCGAGGTCACCGCGCTGGACCAGTTCGACCAGGCGCCCCCCGCCGGCCTCACGTGGACGCGGATCGTGATTTTGACCGGGCCACAGATGCGGGTGGAGGTGGCGATGGCGATCGGGCCGACCGTGGAACGCCGCTGCACGATGGTCCGGCCGCTGCCCATTTTCATCCAGTCGTCGCCGTCCCCCTGCACGTGGAGGTACGCCTCGTACTCGACCCATGAGGCGTGGGAGCGGGAGTTGGTGATCAGGGCGTGGGCGGTGATGTCGCGCCAGAAGATCTTCCCGTCCTTCCAGCGTTCGGCGGAAATACAGCCCCGGGCACCGATGTTCTGCGTCGAGACCCCGCCGCCGCAGGCGACGGCAGCGGCGTGGGCCGGGGCGGGGAAGGCGAGCGCGGCCACGGCGGCTGCCGCGACGAGGGCTCCCGTACGTTTCATGGTCCGGGCGGTTTTCGTCATAGGGGAACCGTATCCGCTCGTTCAGTCGCCCGCCCCGGTATCCGGCACAGTCACGGTCTCGTCCTGGACGTCGCTGCACGGCCTTCGGGATCACCAGCTGGCTCCTGCCGTCGATGTCCAGCCCGATCAGCACGGGTTCCGTAACCGCCTCAAGCGCGGATCGCGTGCCGGAGACCTCCGACGTTCGTTCGACAAGGACGACCACAAGCAGCGGCACGCAGTCGAGTGCGGAACCAACCGGCTCAAGCGCCACCGGGCCGTCGCCGCTCGGTACGACAAACTCGCCGTCCGCTACGCAGCGACCGCGCCGGTCGCAGCCATCAACGAGGCTATGACCAGCCCTTTCCCAACAGGCCCTAGTCGCCCCGCACCCGCGGCGGGCGAACGCGGGGCCGGCCCAGTCCGAGGCGGGGAAACCCTGATGGCTTCCAGCACGGCCGTGAACTGCGGGGCTTGTCTCCCCGCTGACCGGCTTTGATCAGCGGCGATAACGGCCTTTGCCCTTGTTCGAACACCAGGCGAATCTCTGTGGTCCAGCCACCGCGGGGCCGGCCCAGCCCATGGTCGTCGGGTTCGGCCTGGCTGCCGCCCGGCGGTTCCTTCTGGGCTTGGCCGTCCCGCCGCGCACCGGCCGCGTGCTGATGAGCCCGGCAGACCGTCGAGTCGACGTCGACCTCCCGGGTGATCAGCCCGGCCGCGTCCGCCCGGGCCCGCAGCCCGGTCAACATCGCCGATCAGACACCATCGCGCTGCCAGCGGCGGAAAAGCCCATAGGACCGTCTGCCACGGACCGTATTCAGTCGGCAGATCACGCCACGGGGCTCCGGCCCGCATCCGCCAGCGGATCCCGTCGATCAACCGCCGCCGACACCGACGGCCGGCCCAACACCGCGACCGGCAACAACGGCCCCAATGGCCCAGGCCTGCGGCCGCCAACGGGACAGGCACCCGCAAAGCGGAACGCGCCGCGGGCCGGACGACAGCCGGACATCGTCTCCCGAGCCCGGTGGGGTCTCCGTTGCGGTCAGCGCTTGGCGTGGCGGCCGCGCTGGGTCGGAGGGGTGCCGTCCTCTGCGGCCGGCTCCTTCTTCTTCCGGGAGCGGGCCCGGAGGTACTGGATCACGATCGGGATGATCGAGACCAGCACGATGAGGACGAGGATCGCCTCGATGTTCTTGTGGACGAACTCGATGTTGCCGAGCGACGCGCCGAGCAGCGTCACACCCGTGCCCCACAGCAGGCCGCCGATGAGGTTGAAGGTGATGAAGGAGCGGTAGTTCATCCGGCTCACACCGGCGATGATCGGCGTGAACGTCCGCACGATGGGGACGAACCGGGCGAGGATCAGCGATTTGGGGCCGTGCTTCTCGAAGAACTCATGGGCCTTCTCCACGTTCTCCTGCTTGAAGAGACGGGAATCCGGCCGCTTGAAGAGGGACGGTCCGACCTTGCGGCCGAAGAGGTAGCCCACCTGGTCGCCGATGACCGCGGCCAGCACCACCAGGGTGCACACCAGCCACAGCGGGGTGTCGAGGACGCCGGTGGCGATCAGGAGTCCCGTGGTGAACAGCAGTGAGTCACCGGGCAGGAAGAAGCCGATCAGCAGTCCGGACTCGGCGAAGACGATGACCAGGACGCCGATGAGGCCGAAGGTCTCGATGAGGTAGCCCGGGTCCAGCCAGCTCGGTCCGAGCGCAAGCGTATTCACGTTCAGCGCCAATCGTTCACGTCGACGCCACCCGTCGGGCCGGGCCGCCTGAGCGACCGCCGCAGTCGGCCTTCCGTCCCACGAAGGCTTGGGCTGGGTCAGCGGGAAGTGCCATCTTCACCACGCCACAACATCGGCGGTGCACGGCCCCCCTACCAGCGTAACGGACAGGCGGAACCGCTGGACCAGCTGTCCTCGGTGAAGTCCTCTTCATCTTGTTTCTGCGACTGCTGCGGGGTACTCGGCAGTTTACGTGCGAGCGATGATGCGAACCAGGCCGGCACCACGTTCCGGACGGTTATGACGGCGGGAGCCGTAGGGGGAATCTCCTCAGCTTTGCTGACCGTGCCGGCCCTTGCCCTCATCGAGACCAGCATGTTATCGACCAGCTAGGAACCTCGATGGGAGTCAAGGGGGTTGCCCGGGTTGCGAATCGTCAGGCCGGCCAGCACTCCTCAAAGCATGGCCTGGGTGACGACGCCTACCAGTGCCGCATGACGGCGTTCCATGATCTCCCGCAAAGGAACACTGGACCACAAGGAACGCATCAGCAGCCACCTTGACAACTGCACCAAGAACCCGGCCATTAAGCACGCACCTGGAGGGAACAAAGACCCGAAAAGCACATCACACAACAGGGATTGACATCACGGGCCTTCGGTGCGCAGCAGAATGTGCATGTCCAGAGTGAGGCGATTGCGGGTCGTGGCACAAGGGCTGTTCGGCGCAGCGCCTGAATTACTCGCGCCGTACTGCGTCAGGGGTGGTGCTGTAGGCTGGATAGCGAAGGAAGATTCTGCACTGTCGGGGATGATCTCATGATCACTCATCCGCTTCGCCGGTCCACCGACTGGAAGCCCAACGCCGTGGGCCATGCTGCTCAGCCACGCATCGACGTGAGCCTCGTGGTCGTGGTCAGGCCAGGGATGGAAGGCCCTGCATGGCTGTCGGATGGCTTGCCAGATTTTGTCGATGAAGTCGTTGTGGTGAATACAGCACCTGACGGCCCGTCAACCTGGCCAGGGGATGCCGGATCCCTCAGGGGTGAGCAGATAATACTGATGGACGGAGACGGCACCATGTCGCCTCATGACATCCCCCATTACCTGCACTACCTTGGATCCGGCTTCGACCTGGTCAAGGGTTCCCGGTTCATAGCCGGCGGAGAGAGCCTGAGTCACCCGTTTACACACCGTTACGCGCACCGATTGCTGCTGCGGCTGACCCACATTCTCTATGGTCAGCAGTTGACAGACTTGTGGTCAGGAATGTGCGCATTCCGCAGGCCGTTTTTGGAAGCTCTCCCCCTGCACGGTGACCCGGTGGGCATTTGGCCGCAGACAGTGGTGCACGCGCTGCATTATGGCTTGCGTGTCGTCGAAGTACCGAGCCATGAGATGCCTGGAGAGGTACACGTACAGCGGCACACATTCCAGGACGGAATCCGTGTCCTTGCCCTGCTCTGGCGGGAGCGTCCACGCAACACGTTTCCCCGTCTGCTGACCGGCCACCGAGTACCGCACTCCTGAGCCGTGTTGACGGAATTTGCATTCCATGCTAGGTGTGGAAAGCAGGCTAAAC
The DNA here is from genome assembly GCF_043077235.1 of Streptomyces sp. NPDC016309. Taxonomy (NCBI): domain Bacteria; kingdom Bacillati; phylum Actinomycetota; class Actinomycetes; order Kitasatosporales; family Streptomycetaceae; genus Streptomyces; species Streptomyces sp. NPDC016309. Next base: position 12,283 of record NZ_JBIBSG010000015.1, read on the forward strand.
CAAGCATCACGCGGGAAGAGGCCTCGTGTTCCTCTCCATGACTACCACCTCCTCGGTTTCCGCTCCGCACCCAGTGCGGCGGGCGACCGACTGGCCTGCTGCTGCGGGGCCGCGTTCGACGGCTCCCGCACGATCCCGCCGTCCGCGCCCTGCACGCCGCGCGTCCGACCAGGTTCGCCGCTCGGCCTATGTGAGGTTGGCTGCCTTCGGCAGGCACCAGGGGCCCCACCGCCGGTGCGCGCGTACACCGCGAGTGCGAAACAGCGCCGGCCGGCGAGTGCGACACAGTGCCGGCCGTCAAAGCGGTCGCTCCGAGCCGGCGGATTCCAACGGATCAGCTCGCGCGCGCCCCGCTGAGGTACGTGGCGGGAGACAAGCAGTCAAGACCTGGTCAAAAATTTCTGCGGCATCAGACCCGTACAAAAATCTCCGCTCCCCATGTGAAGGAGGCGGGTCTCCATGATGCCCGCACGATTCATTCCTTTCCACGATACCCTAGCTCCCGAAGCGGCCATGCCTCAGGTTTTCGAGCCAGAAAGCATGCCCGCCATTTTGCGGCGCCCGCCCGTAGACCTTGAAGTCATTATCCCGGCATACAATGAAGAACGGCGAATTTCCGACACAATTGCTGCCACAGTAAGCTACCTCGGAGACAAGAACTGGTCCTCCGCAGTAGTCGTCGTCGACAATGACAGTGCCGACGGCACGCTCGATGTGACTTCACGCTTCGGCGGCACCCACGTCCCCGTGCACGTGATCGGTTGCAGTGACCACGGTAAGGGCGCGGCCGTGCGGCGTGGCATCATGACATCCAGCGCTCATTTCCTGGGATTCGTCGACGCCGACAACGCGACACCCGTGGAAACCCTCGACAGAATCATGCCCCTCCTGGTCGACGGGCGGGCAGCAGCCGTCATCGCCTCCCGTCGTGCGACCGGAGCCATATATGAGATAGAACAATCTCTTGGGCGTCGATTCGGCACGTGGCTGTTCCACCATCTCGCTCCGCCGGAGGTGCGCAGCATCGCCGACACTCAGTGCGGTTTCAAGTTCTTCAACGGGCCACTTATCCGCGAGATCGCTCAGACATGCCATGTCGACGGCTTTGCGTTCGACGTCGAGCTCTTGTGCCGCCTCGCGCAGCGGCATCTGCCGGTGGTGGAGCTGCCGGTGGCGTGGTCGGATATGCCCGGGTCCACCTTCTCGGCCCGCCGCGACGGCCTGCGGTCAATGGCCGACCTCCTACGCCTGTCGTACTCGGGGTGACCGCCATGGCTGCTCACGCCCTTGACCAGCTAGCCCGCACGGATCTTCTGTTCCTCAACTGGCGCGACCCTTCACACCCACAGGCGGGAGGAGCCGAGGCGTACTGCTTTGAGATCGCGAAGCGATTCGCTGCGGCCGATGCGAACGTCACGCTGTTTACCGCTCGGTATCCCGGCGGGGCCGAGACCGAGGTCCAGGAAGGTGTGCGGGTTGTTCGCCACGGCAGTACGTTCAGCGTGTACTCCGCAGCGGCGCGTCATTTGCTGCGCAATCCGCACACGTACGACGCGGTCATCGACTTCCAGAACGGAATCCCGTTCTTCTCCCCACTCTTCGTTCCCCGGTGGACTGCAGATATCTGTGTCATCCACCACATTCACCAGCAGCAATTCGACCTGCGTTTCCGGTGGCCCGTCAATTCCTTGGGACGCTTGTTGGAGAAGCAGGTCAGCCGTGTCGTGTACCGCGGCCGCCCCGTGGTGGTCGTATCGCCTTCCACCAGGGAGGGCACGCGTCGCGAGCTGGGCATGCACAACCCCGTTCACATCGTTCCCAACGGAAGTCCCCCAGCACCGGCGGTTGCCCCTCCGGCCCGCAGCGCAAGACCTCACATCACCGTGATCAGCCGACTTGTGCCGCACAAGCGTGTCGACCTGCTCATCAGCGCTGTGCCCGCCGTGCTGCAGCAGGTTCCAGACCTTCGCGTCGACATTTGCGGAGACGGTGAGGAATTGAAAGTGTTGCGTGCACTTGTGGACCGCCTGCGGATCACGCGTGCCGTCACCTTCCACGGCCGCGTAACCGAACAGGTCAAACAACAACTGCTCGCCCGTGCCTGGATGACGGTAGTTCCTTCCGTGGCGGAGGGGTGGGGTCTGACGGTGATCGAGGCGAACACCGTGGGCACCCCGGCACTTGTCTACGACGTACCAGGGCTGCGCGACTCCGTGGATCACCTGCGCAACGGCTGGCTGCTCCCGCCCGATTCGGCCCTTGCGGATGGGATCAACAGGGCCCTGGACACCTTGCGTCGGCCTGATGTGAGGGAGCGTTTCGCTGTCGAATGCCGCCAGTGGGCCGAGCAATTCTCGTGGGACGACAGCGCCGACCGCCTGGCCGCGGTGGTCGCCGAGGAGATACGGCGGGTGCACCGCCGAGTGCACTCACGACGGCAGCCGGGAAACCTCTCGGCCAGAGGTCGATTCCACAGCACCGATGCGGACGCCATGGAGCACGTTCTCGCTCATGACCTGCGGCGGACCGACGACTACACGCGCCGTGGCGACTCGTTCGGACTGCTCCTGCACGATTGCGACGAGCTCCGTGCCTATAGGGTCCTGCGGCGCCTCGGTGTCTCCCAGCCTTCGGTGAGCCTGGCGACACGACGCGACATCCTGCTGGGTCACACGGAGCCTGCGGCATGAGTGGGGCGCAGCTCGGGGGTGTGGGGCGGGCATCGCCCTGTTCACGAGGGTGGCATCCGGTCGGCCTGGGGTGGGGACAGACGTTCTCGTCGGAGGGCAAGAACAGTGACGATTGAGCACACAGCGGCGGATCCGCGTCTGCTGCCTTCTCGGCCGGATCATGTCACGGCCGTGCGCGGGGCGCGCTGGATCACTGCCGCCGCCATCGTGGTGGGCGCCCTGAATTACGGTTACGCACTTCTGCTGACGCGTCTGCTGGACGCCGACTCCTATGCCGTATTCGCAGCCGGCCAAGGCATGGTGCAGTGCGCGGCCACCATCGCCGTCGTTGCTGTCCCATGGGTCCTGGCCCAGGCCCTGGCCCGTGCGGCCTCGCAGGCGGAACGCGCCAATGCCATCCGGTTCGCCATAGTGATCGCTGTTGCCGGTGGTGTGCTGTGCGGGGGCATCGTGGCGGCTGTGGCGGCACAGTTCGCCGGAGGGGTGACGACCCTGGTGCTGGCAGGTGTAACCCTGCTCATCTACGTCACCCGCGTCACCAACGGGTGGCTCCAGGGCACTGAGCGGATGCTGACCCTGGCCGGTGTCGTCACCGCGGAGGCGGTGCTGAAGCTCACCGTCGGGCTGCTGCTGGTGTCCGCTCTCGGTTGGGGCGAAACTGGCGCTTTGGCAGCCTTTGGAATCGCGGTCTTGCCGTTTGTCGTGTGGTGGCCGTTCCGCGGGGCCCGTGGAGCTGACCGGCGGTGGCTGGACATCACTGCCCACCGTGACCTGTGGCGTCGCGCCCTCGAGCTGAGCTCGGTGCAGGGAATGGTGGCGCTCATGGCCACCGTGGACGTAGTGCTCGTGGCCCTCCTGCCGGCAGCCGGCGCTGCCGCGGCGAGCTTTCAGGCGAGCATGATGATGGGCCGCGCACCGCTGTTCGTGGCCGGCGCCGTCTCCGTGGCGTTCTTCCCGGCTCTGTCCCGACGCCGTGCGGGCAGTCCGTTGGCCGGAAACGCCGTGCGGATGTACCTGAGCATCGCCCTGCCGGTGACCGCGGTGTGTGCCACGGCTCCTGAAGCCGTTATCGCCCGCGTGTTTCCTTCCGACTACACGATGATGAGCTCACTCCTGCTTTTCGCTGCGGTGTCCGGGTTCGCGTTGGGGGGAATCAACCTCATCTCGACTTTCTTCCAGGCTGTCAACGACCGTACGTGCCTGCGCATCCAGGCTGCCGGGCTGGTGATCTTCATGGCGGCGTTGCTGACCGGCTGGCAGCTCGGCGGGGTGCGCGGGCTGGCCGTGGGCGGTGCCTTCGGGTCCGTAGCAGCGATGGTGCTCCTTGGACACCGGCTGGCGCGGGCCCACGGCTTCTCTCTGGTCTCCCATCTGCCGCTGGTGGAGCCGGTCGTCGTCGTCGGCGCCCTGTTCGCGCTCCGCTCCCTGCCGGTCTGGTGGCTTGTCGCCGCTGTGATGTGCGGAGGACTCGCGGTGGTGCGGTTCGTCCGCGAACGCGCGGTAGCTCCCCCGGAAAGCCCTGGTACGGCTCCGCGCAGGCGCGTGGTGATATCGACGTTCGACTATACGGACAACAAGAATTACCACGGCGGTGGCGCCGTCGTCATCGACAAGGTGGCGCGCAGGCTGTCGGAGGAGTTCGACGTGCTGATTCTTTCGGCAGCCCAGCACGGCGGCACCCAGGTAATCGACGGAGTTCGCCGTCGGTACCTCGGGGTGGGGCGGGCTGGGCCGCGGGCTGGGCAGGTGCTGTTCCAGGCGGCGCTTCCCCTTATGGCCCGCCGGATTCCCCACGACGTCTGGCTGGAGAGTTTCTCCCCACCGTTCGGCACGAGCTTCCTGCCACTATTCACCAAAGCGCCCGTCGTTGGTCTGTCCCACTGCCGCAGCGGGGACCTCATGTGGCGCAAGTATCGCGTCCCGGCGTTCCTCGTGGAGCGTGCAGGGCTCCACCTTTACCGGCACCTGGTCGTCCTCAACGAGGCCGACGCCGCCGATCTGCGGAGGCAGAGCCCGAGAGCCACGGTGCACTTGATCGAGAACGGCGTCGACCGGCGAGACATCGCTGAATCGGACTTCGGCTGCGGTACCTGCATTGTGTGCCTGGGTCGTATCGACACGGAGATGAAAGGCATCGCCCTGCTGGTTTCCGCCTACCGGCAGGCCACCACCGACATGCCGCTGATCATCGCCGGACAAGGGACACCAGCCGAGGAGCGCAAGCTGGTGGAACTGCTGGCCACGACCACGCGCGATGTCCGCTGGGTCGGCTACGCCGATGCGGCAGGCAAGCACCGCCTGTTGACGCGGTGTGCCTTCATGGTCATGCCCTCACGCCAGGAGACCTTCGGGCTGGTCGCGCTCGAGGCAATGTCGTATGGCAAACCGGTGGTGCACTTCGACCTGCCTTCCCTCCAGTGGATGTCGGGCAGGGGAGACGTCGCCGTGCCGCATTTCGACGTCAAGTGCTTCGCCGACCAGATCGACCGGCTCGCCTCGGACGAACCAGCCCGTCGCGCGCTCGGCCGGCGTGCCTACGTGACAGCGCAGCATTACAGCTGGGATGAGATGACCGATCGCTACCTGAAGCTGGTGCAGCAACTGCCGGTGCCGCCGACGGGAGACTGCCGTGACTGCTGACCCGCTGACTACCGCCATGGCTGATGGCACCCCGCTCTTCGTGCTGTCACCCCATCTTGACGACGGTGTCCTGTCGTGTGGTGCCCTGCTGCAGCATGCCCGGCATCGCGTCCCGGTCACCGTTGCGACGGTGTTCACCGAGGGGGCACCGCCGCCCTATACGCACTCGGCGCGGCGTCACTTGCATCTGCTCGGCGCGCATGATGCGGAAGAGCTGTATGCAGCCAGACGTGCCGAGGACTGTGAAGTGCTCCAGCGTGCGGGCATCGCATGGCAGCATGCCGGTCTCACCGAGGGGCTGTTCCGGAGGAAGCCGGGCTGGGCGCCGGCGGGGCCCCGGCGTGTCAGCAGCATGCTGCCCGAGCTGGCCCATGTCTACCCGGTCTACCGAATCCACCTCACGGCAGGGCGCGTCTCTCCGTATGACCGAGACGTACTGCGGCACGTCGTTCAGTTCCTGGAGGAACAAGCTCCAAGCTCCCAGCCGGGGCTTGTCCTGGCCCCGCTCGCAGTCGGCGGGCACGCCGACCATCTACTGGTCCGCACTGCCGCTGAGCTGAGCCGCCGCCCTGTCGTCTACTACAGCGACTTTCCCTACAACCAGCACCACCCAGTGGGCGCCGACTTCGCTCGCCGCCATGCACTGATGACGACCTGGTGGTGGCCCGGTTCGGAGGCCAAGGCCGCCATGATCCGGGGGTACCGGACGCAGTACGATGCTCTGTTTCCCTCGGGGCAGGTCCCGCTTGTGCCGGACACCTATTTGTACCCAGGAGGCCGGTGATGAGCAGCACCGCGACACGCACCAAGGCGCCGTCCGCCCCTGCCTCCGCCTCCCGGCGCTCCTCCCTCCGAGCTCCGGTTGTCTGGGCCGTCGCCATCGTCGTGTTCGCCCTCGCTGCCGGGCTCCGGCTGGTCCACATCGGCAGTTCCGCTGACGTCTTCACCGACGAGGTGCTTTACCGGGACCTCGGCCACAGCACCGCTGTGCTCGGCTACCCGAACGAGTCGGGGCACCCGTTCTTCCTGCATCCACCGGGGTTCTTCTACCTTCTGGCCGGCTGGGAGTTCCTCTCGGGCCATCAAGGCGACCCGGTCGCGTCGGTGTACGACATGAGGATCCTCAACGCGCTCCTCGCCGGAGCCACGGCGGCTGCCCTGGCCGTTTTGGTGGCTCGGGTGTCCCGCTCTTGGCCGGCAGCAGCAGCGGCCGGAGCCCTGTTCGCCCTCGACGCCTTCTGTATCCGGCAAAACGGCCGCGTGCTGCTGGAAACCTCCATGATGCTGCCGGTGGTGGCCGGTTTCGCCGTGCTGCTCCCCCTGTTCGCACATCCCCCGCCAAGACGTGCGGGACTGCGAGCGGCGAGTGCGGGGCTCTTGTTCGGCCTTGCCATCCTGACCAAGGACTGGGCGGTGTTCGTCACGATCGTGCCCGTGCTCTTCGCGACGGCGATCGGCAGACAGCCGCCGCGCCGGCTGCTGCTGTGCGCGGTAGGGCTGAGTGCCGTACCCTACGCCGTCTATGTGAGCGTCGTGGCTCTCAGCGGGCAGCTGGGCTGGTTCCTGGAAGTGAAGGGGCAAGGCATCCAGCGACTGCTGGGAGCGGTCCAGGCAACCGGATTCAACTCGGCGGAGTCGCCGTCCGTGGTGTCCCGCCTCATCGAGGAGGCGCCCACCTTCGCCGGCGCGTACCTGCTGCTGGTCGCCGGCACGGTGGCGCTGGTGGTGCTGCTGTTCCGCGGCAATCCGGCCGAACGCATGGTGGGGCTGTGGCAACTGTCAGGGGTCTGCGCTCTGCTTTACGCCGTGTTCTTCGGGACGCTGGAAGAGCACTATCTGTATCTGCTTTCAGTGCCGAGCGTGGCTGCGGTGGCGGTGGCTGTGCGCCTTGTGCTGCGGACGCGCAAGGGAAACTCTGCGCGGATATGCCACAGCATCGCCGTCGTTGGTCTGGCGGTGGTGCTTGGTCTGTCCAGTACGTCGTACTTCGTGGGCAGAACGGAGCCGGATGACGGCTACGCACGGCTGAGAGCTTATGTCACCAAGCACATCCCGGCGGGTAGCGCCATCACTGTCGTGGACGGCACGCCCTCCCTGTCACCGAAACGAGACGGCCGGACCAGTGTCCTGGAGGACCGGTACCGCATAGGCAGGTGGGTCACCCCCCAGGCCCGCGCCGCGGCGCGAGTCCAGTACGTCATTGTCCCCTGGAAGGAGGTCCGGGAGGGCTATGCCTTCCTCACGGTGGGCCGTACTCAGCGACTTGTCGCTCAGGGCCAGCTCGTCTTCTCCTTCAACGGCCGGACCTACGGCACACTCGCCGTCTACCGCCTGCCCCTGACGGATCCATCCGCCGCTGCCGAACGTTTGCCGCAGCGGCCATGAGCGTCCTCTCCCTCCGCGCCCAGCGCTATGTGCAGTGTGGCGGGGTCGTGGTCGCCGTTCTCGCCGTCCTTGCTTCGGTGGCCCTGATTCTGCGGCCGGCCAGGGACGCGGACTACCATTTCGGAACGCTGCTGACGGACCCGGCCAGCGCGCACACGGAAGCCGGCAGCGGGGTGCAGGTGGCGCATCTGGAAGTGCGCTGGGACCGATTCGAGCCACAGGACGACCTCTTCGACACCGCTTACGTCAGCACTCTCAAAAGCACGCTAGGTGCGTTCAAGAAGGCCGGCATGGAGGTGGAGGCCGGCATCACGATCCACTCTCCGCCCATGTGGCTCCAGGAACGCCCAGAAGCCGCTTTCGTCGACCAGTACGGGGACCGCTTCTCGGGAGCACCGAACGTGGTCTTCAGCCAGTCCGTACGGCTTGAGGTCCAGGAGTACATCGACAGGTTCGCCCAAGAGCTGGAACTTGACAGTTTCTGGGCGATCCGGATCGGTGTGAGCGAGACAGGAGAGTTCAGCTATCCGCCTGCCTCCGTGGAGGAAGGCCGCAAAAACTCCTTTTGGGCATTCGACACCCGAGCTCAAGGGGCGCCGGGAACCGCAGACAGGCCCCCCGCCATCCCTCCCAACCCGCTTCCCGGCTGGGGGCCGGGCGAGCGGACAGCGGGAGGTGGAACCGTGACGCGAGCAGACGTGGCCGCCTGGTTCGACTGGTACCACCATGCCCTCGCCCAAGCCGTGAACTGGCAGATCGGTCACTACAAGGCCCTCGGATACCAGGGGCGGATCAAGATCCTGCTGCCGGGCACCGGCATCCGCCCGTACGAGTACGAGGAAGTCATCGACAGTCACCTGGACGGCTCTGCTCTGCCGGATCTGGCAGGGCGGGGAGTCGGCTATTTCCGGAGTCTCGCGGCTATCCACGACAACCACAACATCGAAATCGTCTCGACATCGCTCGTGGACGGATCGGGCGAACCGCGTGACAACGGGTGTTCCCCATCCGACCAGGAGCACCTCCTTCTGGACCCGTCGCGCAGCGACATCATCCACAACTGGTCATCCGTGCGATGGATCGCGAACCTGGCCCGCTACTACGGGTTTGCCATGAACGGGGAGAGCGCCGGGCCGCAGGTCCAGCCCTACTACGACGGAGTGATGAACGACGCCGCACACCAGATGACGTCCTGTGGGCTGGGAGGCCTCATGTGGGCCTTCGACAAAAACCTCTACGACGGGACTCCCGGCTCGTCGCTGAAGGAGTACGCAGAGGTCATCGAACAGCTTACGTGAGGAGCCGAACCATGGATATCACGGTCATCGCCCCGGACGAGCTCGGTGCCGCCGAGTCCGCGGCCTGGCGGGCGATGCAGGAGGCAACACCCGTCCTGGAGAGCCCCTTCCTCTCCCCCGAGTTCGCTCAGGCCGTGGGCAACTGGCGGCGCGGCGCCCGTGTAGCGGTCCTGTCCGAAGCAGCAGGACCGGTGGGATTTTTCCCGTTCGAGTGCCGGCCCTTCGGCCTGGGACTGCCGATCGGCAGTGGCGTGTGTGACTGCCAGGGCCTGATCCACGACCCCGGGCTCGAATGGGACCCTGTTGGCCTGCTCCGCTCCTGCAGGCTGACCCTGTGGCGCTACGACCATCTCACCCAAGAGCAGACGCCCTTCGAAACCGGCGTCGAGTTGCGTACAGGCTCCCCCGTCATCGATATCTGGCGAGGATTTGATGCCTACCTCTCCGCACTCGCCTGGTCGGCGAACAGGACCAAGAGACTGCGGCGTGCCGAGCGGCAACTGAGCGACCAGGTAGGCGATGTGCGATTCGTCTTCGATGACCACAGTCCCGGATCCCTTGAAGCATTCATGCGGAACAAGTCCGCCCACTACCGGGCGAAGGGTCAAGTGGACCTCTTCTCCCGGCCCGGTACCGTCGCCTTGCTGCGGGAACTGCGCTCGACCAAGGCAGCGACCTGCACAGGCATCTTGTCTGTGCTCTACGCGGGCGACCGGCCGATCGCCTGGCTCTTCGGGCTGCGATCGAGGCGTCTGATGCACGACTGGTTCTCCACCTACGACCCGGCCGCAGCCCACTTCTCACCAGGCATGCTGTTGCGCATGAAGGTGGCGGAGGCCGCGGCATCCGCAGGCATCGAGCGCATCGACCTCGGCAAAGGAACCGAGCCGTTCAAGAACACCATCAAAACCTCCGACGTCCCTCTCGCAGAGGGCTGGGTGGAGCGCCCCACCGTTGCGGCCAAGGCGCGCCGGGCACAGATGGAAGCAGTGACCCGGCTCCGCAGCGCCGCTACCCGGCGTCCCGTCATGCGTCGCGCCGCGCTGAAGGCCCTCGACACTCTCCCGCGGCTTCAGCGCGTGGTCTCGCGTTGACCACGGCACCACGCGAACCTCCTCAGTCTGCGCCGACGAGTTACCGGTAGACGCTGTCTACGAATGTCTGGTAGACACTGTCTATGGATGTTGAACGGCCCCTGCGGGAACGACTGGTCGATGCCGGCGTAGAGCTGGTGCTGTCTGAGGGCACCGCTTCGGTTGGTCTTCGGGAGATCGCCCGCCGGGCAGGTGTGTCGCACGGTGCGCCGCGGCGCTACTTTCCGACACACCGGGCGCTGCTGTCGGCCATCGCGCGCAGAGGCTTCGAGGAGCTGGGCGCGCGGTCCGCCGCAGCCACGGCCGGGACTACCGTGCCACGTGATGAGTTGGCGGCGCTGGCGCGGGTGTATGTCACCTATGCACTGGAACGGCGCGGCATGTTCGAGTTGATGTTCCGTCACGACCTGCTCGACAGCGGCGAGCAGCGTGGAACTCCGGACGGGCTTCGGCTGCGGGAGGCGACGCTCCCGATGTTCCAGCGCGTCACCGAGCTCGTCGCTCGGTGCCGGGCGCAGGCGCTGGAGCCTTCGGCGGCCGTCACCGCGGCCGCCCTGTGGGCGAACCTGCACGGTATCGCCCAATTGTGGTCCTGGGGCAGCCTGCAACTCGCCCACGGCGGCGAGAGTTCCGACAGTCATGGCCGGCTGATCGAAGCTGCGCTGGACGCCCATCTCGGGCCGATGGCCTCATGACCAGGCGGCTGTGACGCTCGGTCCCGCTTCTCGTCAGCGTGGCCGGGGCGGTGATCGTCGCACTGGACGGCACCGTTCTGCTGGTGGCGCAGCCCAGCCTGCATCAGCGTTCGCACGCCGCGAGCCCGGCACAGATCCAATAGAGGAACGAATTGATGTATGAGCACTTGAAGCGGCTGACCGGACCGGTGCTGCGTATCGCGGCGCGGCTCGAAGCCGTGGGATTGGAGAATGTGCCTCAGTCGAACGGCGTCATTCTCGCGTCCAACCACCTGTCCATCGTGGACTCCACTTTCCTGCCGCTGGTGCTGGACCGACAGGTGACCTTCATGGCGAAGGCGGAGTACTTTGAGGGAGGTTCCTGGCCGACGCGGATCGTCTCGTCCTTCATGCGGGGCAGTGGGCAGGTTCCAGTTGACCGCGAGAACCAGCGGGCGGCGGTGGCCTCGCTTGACGCGTGTCTTCGGGTGGTGAAGGACGGCGGCGTCTTCTGCATCTACCCCGAGGGCACACGCTCCCCGGACGGCCGGCTCTACCGGGCCAAGACGGGCGTGGCATGGCTGGCTCTCAAGTCCGGCGCGCCCGTGGTACCGGTGGCCATGAGCGGCACCGACCGCGTGCTGCCACCCGGGCGCGTGTTTCCGCGTCCGGCCAAGGTCAAGGTCACCTTCGGTAAGCCCGTCGACCTCTCCCTGTACGAGGACTCCGCCGCTGACGCCGGTGCCCGAAGGGCTGTCTCCGACCTGATCGTGCAGGCCATAGCAGAGGTCTCCGGCCAGGAGTACGTGCCCGTCTACGCGGCGAGGGCGAAGGAGCAGGGCTGACCCGGCCCTGCTCTTCCGAAGCTACGACGAAGCGGAAAGTAACTCTCTGCAATCAGAGTGACGATGTGCTGTCCGCCCATATCCGCAACCACGCCGCTACGCGAACCCGGGCCACACCACGGGGGTCGGCCGAGGGCCGAGCGGGCGTAAGTCCGGCTGACCGGTCCGTGGCCGCGGACCGTGCGAGCAGGCGGCCGGGCGGGCGGATCACCGGCGGGAGATGCGGCCCAGGGGTGCGCGCGGTTCGCGTCGGGCAGGGATACGGCCGGACCCGGGCAGCCGGTTCGGCGCCGGCCACCCGCGCCACCCGGACTGACCGCAAAGGCCCTCGCACCGACTGGACGAAAAATCCCCGGCGCCCCGACGCCTCATCGGGCAGCGAGCTGACGCATCAGGTGTTGAACAAGTGCCGGGCCCTCTTGTCGCCCGCGGCACGGAAGGCCCTGCTCAGGCGCAAGAGCAGCAGTAGCAGTAACACATCAGCGCGCCGTAACGGCCGACCTCGAAGGAGTACTCCGTCCCCGCGGGGATGTACATCCAGTCCCCGGCCGTGAGCTCATGGCCGTTGTAGGCGATCGACCCGCTCGCGATGAACCGGATGCCGGCACCGTCGTTGTGCGCGTGTGGGGATGCCTGTGCACCTGGCTCGGCAACCGTGATGTAAAGCTGGGACTCACAGGCCAGGTACACCGGAAGCTGCCACTTGCGGAATCCCGGCGGGACATTGTCCACTTCGAGAATCTTGAGCGCCTTCTCGACGCCCGGATCCCTCGACGTGATGATGCGGCCCTCGACGTCGAGTCCGCTCTCGCGGACCGCGTTCTTGATGCGCTCCACACCCTGCTCGAACGTGAGCCTATTGGGATCGAAGGTCTGCTTCGCCATGGACTTCTCCTCCTGTGCGATGGTCACGGACCGTTCCGTCCGGTCGAAGGATGGGGTTCCCCTTGTCTGCTCCGCGGCTCACGCCGACAGGCGAGGTTCACTGCGACAGCGTCATCGACGTAACCGTGTGGCGCAGACGCCTTCCTCGCATAGAGGTCCGAGGACCGCTCACTCGCGCGGGCCGGGAGGTTCACCGGATGGACGTTCCGGCGCACGGGCCGGTCGTTCTGCTTACGTTTCGCTGCCGGGCACGCGTCTTCAGGCGTCGCCGGGGTGGGGACGTACGTCGGCGTACACCCGGGCCTGTGCTCCCGGCTCGCCGGGGGTCCGCCACACCAGGGTGACGCCGGAGGTCGGCCATAGCTGCTGGAGGGCTTTCCCTCACCTCGGCGACGGTGTCCTCGTCGGCGGTGACGTCCAGGGCCACCAGCCCCGGCTCGGCGATGTCTGCCTCGCCGATGTCCATGTCCTGAAGCGACGGCCCGGGCCGGGGAATCGGTTCGCCGCCTCCGCCCGGTCCACCCGGACGAGGGACGTGGTGGAGCCGGACGCGCCGTCACCTCTCGCCGGGCCCGCCCCGGCGGCGTAGGCCGGAGGTACGGCCCCGGTGGTTCGTGATGCCAGGACGGGAGCTCTCGGGCCCGCCCCGCGAGCTGGTGCCCGCCCCCGTTGACGCCCCATGAGGGGCGGGCACCAGCAACGACATTCCGAAGGGGAACGGCAGATGGTGCTGCGGCCGCCGGTGGAGCCGAGGCTCCCCGAGGCCCGCGAGACACTCCCCCGCGCCGGTGGCCAGCATCACTTCCCCGACCTGGTCGCCGCCCTGGGTCACGCGGCGGTCCAGAAAAGGATGGGGGCGGAATGAAGTGCGGCGAGGTGCAAGCAGCCGTGGTGAAGCAAGGAGGCGGCCTAAGCCCTTCTGTGTCCGCCCCGGTTGAGTCTCCCGTAGGGGGAGACGAAAGGCTGGGGGCATGCGCAGCGACACGCACTTTCACATCGGAGAGTTGTCCCGCCGAACCGGACTGACGGTGAAGACGATCCGGTACTACTCCGACCGGGGCATCGTCCCGCCGACCGACCGGAGCCCGGCGGGCTACCGGCTCTACGGTCCGGACGCACTTACGCGCCTCGAGCTGGCCCGCACACTGCGCGAACTGGGGCTCGACCTGGCCACGGTGCGCAAGGTACTGGACCGGGAGGCGTCCCTGTCGGAGGTCATGCAAGCGCACGCCGACGCCCTGGACGTGCAGATCCGTACCCTGCGCCTGCGCCGCGCCCTTCTTCGAGCGGTTGCCGGACGCAGCCGCCCTACTCCTCTGGAGATGGACCTCGTGCACCGACTTGCCACACTTTCCCGGACCGAACGCCACCGACTCGTGGCCGACTTCATCGACGAAGCGTTCACGGGCTACCACACCAATGCCGAGGTCGTGAGCCTGATGCAATCGGTTCTGCCTGAACTACCCGAAGGCCCCACGCCCGAGCAGGTCGATGCGTGGGTGGAACTTGCCGGACTCTGCCAGACAGCGGACTTCCGTCGTGCGATCCGGCGGACAGCCGAGGACCAGGCGGAAGAACTCTCCCGGATGGACGGCATCGCGCTGCAAGAGGCCCTCAACCCGGCGATGCGCGAGCGGATCGACGAGGCTGTGGCTGCCGGGCTGTTTCCGGCCTCCGCCGCAGACTCATCCCCAGCCGACCTACTGGCAGAGCTCTACGCCCAAGCGTTCGAGCATGCCGAGGAGAGCAATCTGGGCGGCTGGCTCCTCGCCCGCCTGCGAACGAGCACCGACCCGCTCGTGGAGCGCTACTGGCAGCTCCTGGCGACGGTCAACGGATGGCCCCCGTCATCCACCCTCGCGCCGGTTCACTCCTGGTTCACAGGGGCGGCGGCATGAGGACGCGCGACCTCACGTTCGGCTTGTACGCGGATACGGAGGGGCTGGCCTGGGTCAAAACGCTTGTCGAGGACGCCGTGGGCTCCCTCGGCGCCCGGATCGTCGGTGTGAGCGAGACGTCACCCGCCGACGCGTACGACTTCCTGGCGCAGCAGTGGGCCGTGGAACATCCCGCCCGCAGCAGTGGCGCTCGGCAGCCGATCGAGTTGCGTGTCCGCTTGGTGTGTTCCCTTCGGAGGCGTCGAACCCTCCGCAACGCGGTGATCGCGGCCCTGTGCCCGGAGGGGACGGCCTCCCACCGCTGCCGTGTCCCGTGGGCGGCCCGCTGAAAGGGGAACGCGGGCGGCGCGGTGCCAGACGTCATGGTGCGCCTGATTCGCAAGACACGGGAACATGGAGCAGCTCGCTCCGGAATCGGAGTCACCGGTGTGGTTAACGGGCCGAGCGCCGCACCATCCTGGAAGAGCTGTTCACCGGGCGCGCCCCGGCGCCGCCGTGGACGCTGTGCCCAACGACCACGGACCGAGCTGTGGCCGAGCAGTGGCTATGGGCTGTCCCGTAGGGGATCTTGCTCTGCGATGATCTCGACCGTGTCACGCGTGATCACAGCGTCGGAGCCGTCCTGGATAGCCCCCCGTTCACTGGTGTGGCTCCGCGCCAGTGCAACCGGGTGGTGCGTGCCCTGCGACGGGAAGGCGCCGACGTCGCTCGGCGGGGCCGACAGTGGGGGATTCCGCTGGAGGACCCGGTGCTTCTGGTGGCTGCGTACTGGCGTACTAACCTGAGACAACAGGGCCTCCGGGAACCACTCGGAATGAGATCGCACCCCCGAGCTACCTGGAGGCCCTGTTTCACGCGCGGAAGCCGCCGCATCACCCGATCGTACGGGCAACAACCACTTACGTGTCGGGATGCTCCGGCAGGGCGAGCCAGTCCGCCCAGGAGATCTCGCGGCCGAGGAAGCGCGGCTGCTCGAACGGCCAGTCGGCGGCGATCCACTGCGGCACCAGCGCGTCGAGGGCCTGCTCGACCTTGCTGCCCACCAGCTCGTCCACCACCCACCAGGAGATCTCGCCGTCCGCGCCGGCCCTCTCCGGTGGGTCGATGTAGACACAGCCGAGCAGAGCTGTCTCCGCCGCGTCGAACAGCGCGTAGTTGAAGGACTGGTGTGCGGCGATCTCCTTCTCGTGCCGCAACAGGTCGGCCTGGTCGGCCTCGTAGGTCATGGTGGCCGCGGGCCAGCCCCAGGCCGGGCCGAAGATGGTCCACAGCCGCTCGCGCGAACCCATCACAGCCGGATAGTCGAGCGGGGTGTCCGCCTCCCGGATCGGCCGCAGGTGATGGCCACCGCCCGGCAGCGGTACCAGGACGGGGTGGACGAAGTCATCGGGAAGCCAGCTCATGGCGCCCGACCGTAGCAGCGCGCGGCCGTCCGCTCCCCTGGATTTTCCCCGTATACCGCCAGGCCCTGGTCTCATGTCGGGCAGGGCCCGCGATCACCCGATCGAGACCTCCGTTCGATCGACAGACTCCATGATCGGTATGGCAACGGATTCTGATCTCCGAAGCCGTCAAGGGAACCCGGCACGGGGTCGCTGGTATCGCCCGCCGACCGCATGCGGACCGCGCCGTGCAACATCCCCGCCACCGGTTCAGGAGTGGCGCCACCCGGCCCGGCGCCACAGGCCTCGCCAGGGTGGCACCTTCGGCGTCAGGACCGACCAGGACCGGCGAGGATCAGGAGCACGAGCGCGCCGCCGACTACACGAGGAAGACGGCGACCGAGCACCGCGGTGCCGGTCAAGGGGGCCGGCGTGGCCCGGCCATGGGGCGGGTGACCGCAAGGAGCCGATGCTGGAGCAGGCCATGGCGCCGTGCACGGCGTGGCTGGGTGAGGGGAGGGAGGCGGGCGAGTCGGTGACCGGACTCCGTCGTGAGGGTGCGTGTTCGCGGGCTTGCTCCCGACCGTGCTGCGGCGCGGAGGGCGAGGTGTTGGTGCCAAGAGCGCTGTACTGGGCCGACGAGGTCCGCGACCCGTCGCCTGGCGCTTCGTTGCGGCGGGTGCGGGTGCTGCGGACCTCGTCGGAGGTTCCCCCTGTCAACGCGGCAACAGCCACTCCGTACCACCGCGCAGCGCATCGGCAAGCGGCCTGACGGTAGGGCTCGGGGTGGGGTCGGCCGTGGGTGGGGTGCCGGTACTGCTGCTCGGGCTCGGACTTGGTGTGGCAGTCGGCGGCGGGGTGGATGGTGGCGTCGGGGTAGGCGAGGGGCTGGGGCGGCCGCTGGACGGGCGGGGGGCCGGGGTTGGAGTCGCGGGCGGCGGAGTCGGGGTGGCGGGAGGAGCCGTGGGAGAGGGTGATTGCGGCTGCGTGACTGTCGCGCGAGGCGGTCGGGTCACCTCGCCAGCGCGATCCCGGCCGGTGCCTCTGGCGGGGTGCGTGACCGCACGTTCCGGTGGACTTGAGGCACGCGGCGGTGCGGGGGCGCGCCCTTGGGGCGGTTCGGTGGGTGACTGTTCCGGGCCCGGTGGTGCGTCGGGGAGGTCAGCGGACTGGGGCCTGGCTGTCGGGTCGGGAAACACCGCGCCGGCAGCGATGCCGCCCAGCATGGTGAACGCGGCCGCGGCGAGGGTACGGGCGCCGTATTTCTTCCAGCGCGGCGCGCCGTGACGGCGCCGGCCCTCGGGCACGTCGGCCGGGGAAGCCGGGCCCGGGGCCGGGGCCGGGGCCGGGGCGGTCTCGCTCTCGGCGGCCCGTTTCCGGGGAGTGGGGATCGCCGGGGAAGGCGCGGGTGGTTCGACGGGGTCTGGTCCGAGGCCGAAGGAGGCTTCCATCGCCGCAGTGTCGACCGCCGGAGCGCCGTCGCCCGATCCGCCCGGCAATGCGATGTCATCGTCGTACGCCCCGCACTCCGGGCACGTCACGGTGTTGTTGAGAGGGCGGCGGCAAGGAACGCAGTAGTCCATGGGACCGACCGATCAGTGCGCGAGTCGCTGGAAGTCAGCTCTGCCCGGTCGGCCTGCTGGGTGGCTGCCCGCGGCCACGTAGCAGCGCCGGGCGCTGCGTTGGAGGGTGCTGGACATGTGCGAACCTCGCTCACTCGCCGGCTCAGGGATGGTCGCCGGTTACCGGGGTCAACGGATCACCACGCGCCGTTGCTCAAACGGCGACTGAAACGTGGGCTACGTAACTCGCCCCTTCCCTGCGCACTGTCACTCCGTAGCCTGGCAGCCGGCCCGGACCGCCTCGCCGGTCCGCGCCGCTTTCAGGACGGCCCAACGATCTTGCCGTTGCCCGGCCGGTCATCCGTAGCACCCTGCTTGTCCAGCAGGTCCGCCACGAGCACTACCTGGGTGGTGAGTCCCTGGGCCTGGCCGGCCGCCGGGTGGACGGTGGAGCGGACGGTGGCGTTTGACGGGTCGCTCGCGCTGGGGACGTCGACAGCGGTGGTGCGCTCCTCCAGTTCCGGCGTGGTGAGGAAGCACTCGGGCAGCAGAGTCAGCTTCGGACGGGACGACCACTCGCTGCCGAACAGACCTTCGAACTGAAACACACGCATGTCGTGCGTCTCCTTGCCGTGGGCGCCGGCCTGGTCGGCAAGGGTGCGGCGGGACCCGGTCTCCAGGTCCCGCCGCGGGTTCATCAGCGTGCGGCGTCGAGGAGCAGTCGCGCCGCCAGTGTTGCCCCGTCGGTGCGGACCGTGTCGGCCGCGGACTTCGCCCGGCTGCTGGTCTCCGGAGCGAGGGCCGTCTCGAGCGCGGCCGACAGGGATTCGACGGTCGGAACGGGGCCGTCGTGGGCTACGCCGATGCCCAGTTCGGCCACTCGGGCGGCCCAGTACGGCTGGTCCGCCAACTGGGGTACCACCACCTGCGGTGTGCCGGCCCGGGCGGCGGTGGTCGTGGTGCCTGCGCCGCCGTGGTGGACGACGGCGGCCACCCGTTCGAACAGCTTCTGGTGGTTGGCCTCGCCGACGGCGAAGCAGTCGTCCCGGTCGTCGACAAGGCCCAGGTCCGCCCAGCCGCGCCCGACGAGCACCCGGCGGCCGTTGGAGCGAACCGCCTCGATGGCCACCCGGGCCGCGTCCTCCCCCGCGTGTACGGCCATGCTGCCGAAGCCCACGTACACGGGCGGCGCGCCGGCGTCCAGGAAGGCCACCAGCTCCGCCGGGAGCGGCCGCTCATCGGGCAGCACCCAGGCGCCGGTCTGCACGACATCGAGGTCGGGCGTCGCCAGCCACGGGTCCAGCACCGGGTCCGTCGCCAGCCACGGCCGGTCACCGAAGGCGTAGTCGCGGACGTTGTCCACCGGCGGCAGGCCGATCGACGCCCGGTTGGTGTTCAGCGCCTCACCGAACAGCGCGTTGATGCTCTGGGCGTCCAGGTCCCACAGCGCCCGGTTGTCGGTCACCTCCGGCGGGAACGGCCGCCCCGGGTACGCCAGCGGCGGGCGCTGCGGTGAGGGCAGGGTCAGCTGCTGGAAGATCGCTGATACGTAGTGGATGCCCAGCTTCTCGGCCACCGACCGCGCCCCGGCGATGGCCGGCATCGCGCCGGTCGCCACCAGCACGTCGCACCCCTCGGCCGCCGCGGGTATCACCTCGAACTGGCCGGCGATCAGATCGGCCGCGCGCTGCGGCAGGTTGGCCTTCGACGGCGGCGGAGCCCCGGTCATCAGCGCGCGTGCCGACGGCCCGACACCCACTACCGACACCCCGACCCCGGCCAGCCGCTCCGCGAAGACCTCGTCCGGCGGCGCACACACCCGCACCTCGGCGCCGAGCTCCCGCAGCCGCACCGCGAGCCCCACCAGCGGTTCGACATCGCCACGCGACCCATATGTCGACAACAGCACACGCATTTCTTGAATCTCCTGTGTTCCGTGGTTCCTTGGCCCCGGCCATTCTGAGGTACGACCCGGGTAGCGAATGGTGTTACCTGTGTTTCTTGAGTTACCGAGCCCAGGGCAGTTCACGGGTGCCCTCGGTGCCGGGAACGGAGGCGACCCCGTCGGAGCGCATCGAGACGTGGGCCTCGGCCTGTTCCGGGGCGTGGATCCGGCGGAGGCGGTCGGCCGGCAGGATCAGGGTCTGGCCGGCCATGACCTTGTCCGTACGGCCGCCGCAGGTCACTTCCAGCACACCCGCGGTGACCGTCCAGACCTGCTCACGACTGATGGAGTGCTCGGGTCCGGTGGCGCCGGCGTCCATCGCGACCGTCCAGGTGCTGAGTTCCGTGCCGCCACGGCTGGCGGCCGCCAGACCGGCCATGGTCGCGTTCGGGGAGACGGTGACGTGGTCGGTGGACGGCGTGATCACGATCGCGGCGGTGCTCTCGTCGTGTTCGGCCGGATCGGCCGGACCAGCGGCGTCGGAGGTGGCCGCCCATTCCACGAGCTGGACGACGACGCCGTTCGGGTCGGTCATCTGGAACAGCCGCTCGCCCCACGGTTCTTCACGCAGCGGCATGGTGATGGGGGCGCCCGCCGCGCGCAGCCGGTCCTCCTCCGCCTCGAGGTCGGTGACCGTCAGGGCCAGGATGAGACCGGTCGCCCGCTGGTCGCGCTGCTCGGGCGGGAGGACGTCCGTACCTCTGCGGAGGAGGACGACGTCGACGGCGGCGTCACCGCGGGTCAGGGACACGAAGCCGTCGTCGGCCATGGCCACCTCGTAGCCGAGGTGGGTGCACAGGAACGCGCGGGAGGCGTCCACGTCGGCGACGGTCAGGGAGAGGGTGGAGGAGGAGACGTTCATGACGGGTCCTTGGTGAGGTGGGTGATGGTGAGGCCGGAGTCGAAGGCGCGCGTGCCGGCCGGGACGAAGCGCGTCGGGGTGAAGGGGCCGTCGAACAAGGGGATGCCGGAGCCGAGGACGATGGGGT
This sequence comes from Streptomyces sp. NPDC016309, assembly GCF_043077235.1. Classification (NCBI taxonomy): domain Bacteria; kingdom Bacillati; phylum Actinomycetota; class Actinomycetes; order Kitasatosporales; family Streptomycetaceae; genus Streptomyces; species Streptomyces sp. NPDC016309. The sequence continues at coordinate 32,570 of NZ_JBIBSG010000015.1, forward strand.
GCCGCTTGATGATCAGTTCGTCGATCTCGTCGCGCAGTACCGCCGCCAGCTTGCCGCCGCCGCACAACCAGATGTCCATGCCGTCCTGCTGTTTGAGCTCACGGACGAGCGCGACCGGGTCGTCGACGACGGTCACCGCCGGATCGGGACTGGTGAGCGTGCGGGAGACGACGTACTGCTTCAGGTGGGCGTACGGGCTGGTCCACCCCAGCTTCAGGCCGGGGGTGTACGTCGCGCGGCCCATGATGACGGTGTCGAAGCGCTCGGCGGCGCGATCGGCGATGCCCAGCGGCTCGCGTGCGGGTGCGGGCAGCGTCTCGGGGAAGTCGGCCAGGATCGCGGCGGCTTCCTCACGCTCGAAGGGGAAGAAGTCGTACTGGTCGTCGGGACCGGCGATGTAGCCGTCGAGGGTGGCGGCGATGTAGTAGGTCAGCTTGCGCATGGACTGGCTCGATCCTGCGAGAGGGAGGACGGATCGGGGCGGATCCCGTCTCGTGGCGGGCCGTCATGGCCGTGCCGAATGGCCTGACCTTCGATGATCATGCCTTAACGATCTTGCTGTGAGAATCCGGCCGTACGGATCAGGCGGCCGGCACGTCGAGCTGGACTTCGCGGGTGCGCCGGTAGGAGCGGAAGCCCAGGGCACGGTTGACCGCGAGCATGTGGGCGTTGTCCTCGGCGTTGTCCGTCTCGATCTCGACGACGTCGGGATGTTCGGCGCGCAGCCGGCACGCCATGGCGGCCTTGATCCACAACCCGAGCCCGTGGCCGCGGTGTGCGGGCACGACGGCGGTGTCGTACTGCTGGGCGCGAGGCCCGGCGCCCCGGGGAAGCAGGATCTCGGTGTAGCCGGCCATGGTGCCGTCGTCATGGACGGCGGCGATGGTCAGCAGGGTGTCGCCGCGGCCGGCGACCACCTCGGCCATGGCGCGCACGCGGTCTGCGTCCCATGCGACGCTGCCGTAGTCGAGGTCACCGACGGGCATGTCGTTCATGGCGTTCTTGGCTTCGGCGAAGGCGTCGGCGAGGTCGTCGGGGACCGTTCCGGTCCAGCCGGTCAGGCGGTAGCCGGGGTGCTCGGCCTCGGCGATCCGCGGTAGGCCGGCCACGGCCGGCTCGTCGAGGCGCAGGACGAGGTGGTCCAGGGTGAGTGCCCGGCGGAAGCCGTGGCGCTCACTGAAGCCCTCGCCCGGACCGTCGGCCGCGACCGCGGTGATCAGGCTGCGCCTGTTCTCGGCCCGGCAGGCCGCCACGGCCGCCGACAGCAGGAGGGAGCCGGCGCCCAGGCGGCGGTGTGCGGGGTCGACGTGGAGTTCCAGCTCGGCCAGGTGCTCCTGGCCGGGGGAGGTGAACAGCCGCAGGCCGGCGACGCCGACCGGGATGCCGTCCGCCCCGGTGGCCAGCCAGGTCAGCAGGCGGCTGCGGAGAGTGGGCCCGGTGAGCCGGGCGTGGATCTGTCCGAGGTCGGGGACCGGTGCTCCGGGCAGATCGTGGGCCGTCGAGGCGGCGACGATCTGATGCCATGCGGTGGCCTCGGCGGGCGAGACTCGCTGGAGCGAATGGACGTGTACGGAAGTGGTCAAGGTGATGGCTTTCGTGGTCGAGGGGCTCGGGCGATCCCAGTGAGGCGGTCCGGCTCGGAGCGAGTCGGCGCCGCGCTTTCTCAGTCGGTGTGGCGCACGAGCGGCCAGTCGATGTCGACTCGGGCAGCCGTGGCGAGGTAGTTGGTGAACACGTTGAGAGAGACATGGGCGATGACCTCGACGACCTGTCCGTCGGACAGGCCGGCCCGCCGGGCCGCGGCCAGTTGCTCGTCGGTGACGCTCCCGCGCTCACGGAGCACCACGGCGGCCAGATCCAGGACGGCGGCGATCCGGCGGTCGTCGGCCGTGCCCCGGCGCGCTCGGGTGGCCTCGGCGGCACTCAGCCCGGCCAGCCTGGTTCCGCAGAAGGCGTGCACCGACAGGCAGTAGTCGGACCCGTTCTCCTGTGCCACCAGCAACGCGATCCTCTCGCGCACGTCCGCCGGCAGGGTTCCCCGCGTATTCAGGGCGGTGACGACGCCCAGGTACCCCTCCAGCACGGCCGGGCTGTTGGCCATCACTCTGGCCAGGTTGGGGACCAGCCCGAGGGCCTGGTGCGTGGCGGTGAACAGGGCCGCGGTCTCACCGGTCGCGCTCTCCGGTTCGACGGTGTGGAGTGCTTTCATGCCGGTAACCCTGCCGGTGGATCTTGATACATTCCCGATGCTTCTTCGATGCACGCGATGGCGAACCCTGGAGTGACGGCATGCGGTTCACGATCCTCGGCCCGGTGGAGGCCGTGGCGCCCGGTTCCGACGTGCCCGGCCTGGCCCCTCGGCACCGTGCCGTGCTGGCCTATCTGTTGCTGCACGCCGGGTCCGTGATCAGTACGGATCGCCTGATCGACGCGATGTGGGGGCCGCTGCCGCCGGATTCCGCCCGCGCGCAGATCCAGACCACGATCGCCGCGATCCGGCGGATGCTGCGCGCCGCGGACGCCGACCGGTTGCTGGCCACACGCCCGGCCGGGTACGTGATCGCGCTGGAGCCGGGACAACTCGACCTGGACGAGTTCACCAGCCTGACCGCCAAGGCACCGGCCGCCTCCGACGACCCGTGTCCCGCCGTGGACCGGATACGTGCCGCGCTCGCACTGTGGCGGGGAGAGCCGCTGGCCGGCATCACCGCCCACTACGCCGAGAGCGCCAGAGCACGTCTGAACGGGCAGATGCTGACCGCCGTCGAGCGCCTGGCCGACCTGGAACTGGCCCGAGGGCGGCACGACGACCTCATCGACGAACTGTCCGTCCACGCGGCGGCCAACCCCCTGCGGGAGCGGCTGTGCTGCCAGCTGATGCTCGCCCTGCACCGCGCCGGACGCCAGACGGACGCGCTGCATGTGGCGCGGACCTTCCGGGAGACCCTGGCCGACCAGCAGGGACTGGACCCCGGACAAGCGTTCGGCAAGCTCGAACAGGACATCCTGCGGGACGCCCCCGATCTGCGGCCGCCGGTCACCGCTCCGGCGAAGCCGCAGGGAATCAGCTTCCTGCCGTACGACGTCCCGGACTTCACCGGACGCGAGGACGAGCTCGACGGGCTGATCCGCCTGTGGTCGGGCGACAACGCCGGCGTCGTGACGATCTCGGCGATCGACGGGATGGCCGGGGTCGGCAAGACGACGCTCGCCGTCCACCTGGGACACCGCCTCGCGGACCGGTTCCCGGACGGACAGCTCTTCGTCGACCTGCGGGCGCACACCGCCGGCCAGGCGCCGCTCGACGCCGGTGCGGCGCTCGAAATCCTGCTCGGCCAACTCGGCCTGCCCGCACAGCACATACCCGCATCGCTCGCCGACCGCGCCGCCCTGTGGCGGTCCGAACTCTCCGGCCGCCGCGTGCTGGCCGTACTGGACAACGCTCTCGGCGCCGACCAGGTCCGCCCGTTGCTGCCCGGGGTCTCCGGCACCCTCGTCCTGATCACCAGCCGCCGGCGGCTGACCGACCTGGACGGCGCGCACGCGCTGTCCCTGGACGTGCTGCCCGCCGCGGACGCCGTGGAGCTGTTCACCGCGATCGTCGGCGAGCGCGCGGCCGCCGAACCCCTGGCCGTCCTCGATGTCCTGCAACTGTGCGGATTCCTGCCGCTGGCCGTCCGCATCGCCGCCGCCCGTCTGCACCATCGCCCCCGCTGGACCGTCGCCTACCTGGCCGACCGGCTCCGCGACCAGCGCCGCCGACTCTCCGAGCTGGCCACGGCGGAGCGGGGGGTGGCGGCGGCGTTCACGCTGTCGTACGAGCAGCTGACCCCGGACCAGCAGCGCATGTTCCGGCTCGTGGGGCTCCAGCCGGGCCGGGACATCACCCCCGAGGCGGCAGCCGCGCTGGCCGGCCTCCCGCTCGACGACGCCGAGACGCTCCTGGAAGACCTCCTGGACGCCCACGTCCTGACCCAGCACCAGCTCGGCCGCTACACCTTCCACGACCTGCTGCGCGAACACGCCCTCGCCACCGCGGCCGCCGAGGAGGCTCCCGACGCCCGGCGCGAGGCCCTCGGCCGACTGTTCCACCACTATCTCCACACCGCCGTCACGGCTGTCGACCACCTCTACCCCGAGGGCAAGAACCGCAGGCCGCGGGTCCCCGCCCCGGACTTCCCGACCTCGCCCCCACGGGACGAGCCCGAGGCGCTCGGCTGGCTGGACAGCGAACGCGCGAACCTCATGGCGTCCGGCCAGTACGCCGCCGAGCACGGCTGGCTGTCCCACACGAGTCGACTGGCCGCCACCTTGCACCGCTACCTGCTGGGCCACGCCCACCAGGCCGACGCGCTGGCCCTCGACGATCTGGCACTGCAAGCCGCCCGCCACAGCGGTGACACGGCCGCCGAAGCCCGCACGCTCATCGACCTCGGCCAGGTGCACTTCTGGTGGCACGGCGCCTACGAGAAGGCGGCCGAGCACTACCGGCACGCCCTGGACCTCGCGCGCGGGATCGGCGACCGGAGGGCAGCGGCCGATGCACTGCAGGCCCTCGGTGCCGTCTCCACGCGGCGACGGGAATACGACCAGGCCCGTGATCACGGCGCGCAGGCCCTCATGCTCTTCCGTGAGCTGGGGGACCGTAGTGGTGAAGCCAGATGCCTGACCTACCTCGGCATCGTCCACGAACGCCAGGGACGGTACGAGGACGCGCACGAGAACCACCGGCAGGCATTGCACGTCCACCGCGAGACGGGATCCCGCATCGGAGAGACCGTCGTGCTGAACAACATCGGGCTGGTGTACCAACGGCAGGGCCGCTACGACGAGGCCCGGCGTCATCATCACCAGGCCCTGGAGCTGAGCCGCAGGTTCGACTTCCCCGGAGACGAAGCCGAGTCGCTCAACGCCCTCGCGGAAGCCGCCCGCTCCATGGGTGACCTCGACCGGGCCGCGGCGGAACACGACTCCGCACTGACCCTCGCCCGCGAGTCCGGCTACCGCCCCGAGCAGGCCCGCGCCCATGACGGCCTGGCCCACGTCCACCGCGACCTCGGCCATATCGACCTCGCCCGCGACCACGCCCGCCAGGCGCTCGACCTCTACACCGCCCTCGTCGTGCCCGAGGCCGACGAGATACGCACCTTCCTCACGGGGCTACCGCCGACCGCGAACGAGCCCCAACCGCCGGAGGCATCCGCCGCCCATGAGCTGTCCTGAACGCCATTCCTGAACGCCATCAACCAGCGACTCGACCGGACGCTCCTGATCCTCCCCCCAGCGGGTCCGCGCAGGGCAGAGGACCAATCAGGGCTAACGGGTCTGTTCAATGGTCGGCCAATTTTTCCTCTCAACGTACGCTTTGACGGGGCGATTCCCAAGCCCCGGAGATGCCCGGCCGGGGTCAGGTGGCCAGGTTCCGCCGGACGACGGGCACTACTTCGCGGGCGAAGAGCGCAAGCTGGCGCTGGTGGTCCTGGTCGGGCCAGTACACGAAGCCGTTCATCCCCAGGTCGCGGACCAGCGCTGTGATCTCCTCCGCCCACTGCTGCGCCGGACCGTGGAAGGGCCCCTTCGATGCCGGGGTGATCAGTCCGTTGAGGTTGTAGACCTTGCGGATCGCGGCAGGGTCGCGGCCTGCCTGCTGTCCGGCGTCATCGATGCGCTGGATCGCCTCGCCGAGGCGGTCCGGGCCCAGAAAGGACAGCGTGGGCAGCCAGCCGTCGGCCTTACGGCCGGTCAGTGTGAGCATCCTGGGCCCGTAGGCGCCAAGCCAGATGCCCAGATCCGCGGACGGTGCCGGGCCGGGATGGACGCCGGCCACCTTGTAGTGGCCGCCGCCTGCACGGGCGGAGCGGTGCCCGCTCCACATCGCTCGGATGACTTCCATGGCCTCGGCGAGCGCGTCGACGGCCTCCTTCTTTCCGCGGCGGGGACCGCCCATCGCGACGATGGCTTCCCAGAAGGCCCCGGCTCCCAGGCCGAGGCGCAGGCGGCCGCCGGACAACAGATCCAAGCTGGCGGCGGCCTTCGCCAGCATCGCCGGGGGGCGCAGCGGCAGGTTGACCACGGCTGGAACGAACACGACCTGCTTCGTGCGGGCGGTCAGGTAGGACATCAGGGTTCCCCCACGGTGGTCGACCCCACGGACGACCGGCGGCATCGGGGCTTCAGGTGGCCGATATCGTCCTGTACGGCAGCCCCGGTACTGGCTGTGAGACTGCTGCGGAGCTGCGCTCGTCGGCTCGTATCTGGGCCGGCCGTGGCAGGGGCGACTGGATCGCGAACGTGCCCCACACCCGCCTCACCTTTCTGGGTACGGAGGTCGGTTTCGGTGCCGACCCGGCCGATCCCGCCTTCGGGGCCCGGCCGTTCGCGGCGGGCGACGCCGACCACAGCGGCTACCTGCGGCCCGGATCGGTGTCCCTGCGAAGCCTCGCCCGGATCGTCCTCGGCACGAGCACGGAGCCCGAGGGTGCCTGATCTCGGTATACGCCTCTCGTGGCCGGCGGGAAGGGTCGAAGAGGGCACGCCGCCCGACCGCGACCGGGCGGTCGACGCGCTCCGGGCTCTCGCGATCCTCGGTGTCGTCCTTGGCCACTGGCTGGTCACGGCGCTGACCACCGCCGATGGTGCGCTGCGCTCCACCAGCCCGCTGCGGCACATGCCCCACCTGGCTCCCATTTCCTGGATTCTCCAGACTCTGGCGGTGTTCTTCCTCATCGGCGGGCACGCCGGCTCCACCAGCTACCTGTCGGCCCGCGCCCGGGGGGAGCGCTATGCGCGGTGGCTGTCCCGGAGGCTGGGGCGCCTGTTCAGACCGGCCGCCGTACTCGTGTGCTGGTGGACGGTCGCCGTCGTCGGCATGCTGGTCCTGGGGGCCGGCGTGGAGACGGCTCGCACGCTGCTGAAGCTGGCCCTGTCGCCGCTGTGGTTCCTGGTGGTGTTCGCGCTGCTGACGGCTCTGACGCCGGTGGTCGCCGGTCTCAGCCCGCTGTGGCCGCTGACCGTCGTCGCCCTGGTGGACGTCGGGCGCTTCGGCCTCGGTGCCCCGGCGTGGCTCGGCTGGATCAATGTGGTGTCAGGATGGCTGGTCCCCTGGTGCCTGGGAGCGGCCTGGGCACGGGGCGCGTTCACCCGGCGCGCTCCGCTGGTGGCGCTCCTGGCCGGCGCCGGTGCGGCGGCAGCCCTGCTCGTCGGATGGTGCGGCTACCCGGCCGGCATGGTGGGCGTCGACGGCGAGAAGACCTCCAACCTCGATCCCCCCAGCCTGGTCGTCGTCGCGTTCGGCCTCGCCCAGTGCGCCGTCGCCCTGCTGGCCCGAGACCTGCTGGCGCGGCTGATGCGGCGGCCGGCGGCCTGGACGGCGGTCGCGCTCACCAACCTGTCGGCCATGACCGTCTTCCTGTGGCACCAGACCGCGATGATGGCCGTCACCGCCACCGCACTGCTGTGGGGAGCACCCGTGCCCGGCTTGCACACGGTGCCCGAGGGTCCGGGATGGGTGGCAGCGCGGCTGCTCTGGCTGCCCGTGTTCGCCGCCGCGCTCCTGGTGTGCTGGTCGGCCTTCCGTGACCACGAACACCGGCCGGGTCCGCCGCGCCCGTCTCCCCTGCCCCGCTCGCGACCGACCGCAGCCACACGGGCCGCCTCGCGTTCCATCATCATGACCCCCGACCGACGCTCGCCGGATGAGACATGACTGACCAACGAGACCAGAGCAGAGTGATCAGCGCCTTGCGCGGGATACGCGAGGATCTGCTGGTCCTCAGGGCCGACCCGCTGCCGCCCCTGGGCCGGCCGCGGTGGTTGAGCAGGCTGCCCCACGTCCTGGTCGCCGTCGCGGCCGTCGTCGTGGTCATAGCCGACAGCGACCAGTTGGGCCACCGCAACCAGCTCGGTCTGGGGTACGGCTTCCTGCTTGCCCTGCTGCAGGGCGGTGCGCTGCTCCTCGCCCTGGCCCGCCCGGTGCTCGCCTGGTGGCTGTCCCTGGCGGGAGCCGTGGTGGCCGCCGCGGCCGGCGCACCGTACCTGTTGTGGAACACCCCCTGGCCCTGGAGTATCCCCGGACTGTGCGCCCATGCCGGCATCCTCCTGCTGCTCGCGCTGCGTGTGCGTACCCGCGCGGCCGGCGCGGCATTGGCCCTGTCCGTCCTCCTGCCCGGCGGGGTCGAACTGGTCACCGGTGGTGGCGCCGCTCACCGCTCCACCACCGTGCTGACCCTCGTCCTGTTCTCCGTGGTCGTGCTGATCGGGGTCACGTTGCGCGGGCGGCGAGAGACCCAGGTGAGGCTGGAGGCGCAGACCGGTCTGACGGCCGAGGAACGTGCCCGGCGCACCCTGCTCGAGGAGCGCGGCCGTATCGCCCGCGAGCTGCACGATGTGGTGGCCCACCACATGTCGGTGATCTCCATCCAGGCCCAAGTGGCGCCTCACCTCATCGACAATCCGCCGGAGCTGAAGGAGAACCTGGCCGGTATCCGGAGCAACGCTCTGGACGCGCTCACCGAACTGCGCCGGGTCCTGGGGGTGCTGCGGTCCGAGGACGCCCCCGACCCGCACGCCGCGCACACTCCGCAGCCGAGCCTGGCCGACCTCGGCACGCTGGTCGACAACGTCCGCGGAGCCGGCCTGTCCGTCACGACCGAGACGACCGGCCGGCCGCCGCGGCCGCTCGCGCCGGGCGCCGAACTGTCCGTGTACCGCATCGTGCAGGAAGCCCTGAGCAACTGCCTGCGCCACGCCCCCGGCTCACACGTCCGCCTCCATCTCCACCACACCGTGCGAGGGCTGGAGATCGACATGACCAACACGGCCCCAGCCCGGCCCGCTGCCCCCTCCCCCGGCGCCGGGCACGGCCTGCTGGGGATGCGGGAGCGGGTCACCATGCTCGGCGGCGATCTCACCACCGGGCCGACCCCCGACGGCGGGTACCGAGTCACCGCCCGCCTGCCCCTCACCGCTCTGCTCACCACCCCCGCCGACAACGCTCCCCTGACAGGAAAGACCGCATGACCCCGATCCGCGTACTGATCGCCGACGACCAGATGATGGTCCGCCAGGGCTTCACCGTCCTCCTGGGCGCCGAGCCCGACATCGACGTCGTCGGACAGGCCGTCGATGGCAACGACGCCGTGGCCAAGGCCGGTGAACTGCGACCCGACGTCGTCCTGATGGACATCCGCATGCCCGGCGCCGACGGCATCGAAGCCACCAGCCGCATCACCACCGACCCCGCCAGCGACACGAAAGTCCTCGTCCTGACCACCTTCGACCTCGATGAATACGTCTACGAAGCCTTGCGTGCCGGAGCTTCCGGCTTCCTCCTCAAGGACGCCTCCGCACACCAGCTCGCGGAAGCCGTGCGCGTCGTGGCCGCCGGGGACGCGCTCCTGGCACCCAACATCACCAAACGCCTCATAGCCGAGTTCACCCGCATTCACACCCCACAAGCGCCGGCGAAAGAACGCGCCACGAACCTGACCGAACGCGAAACCGAGGTACTCGCCCTCATCGCGCAGGGTCTCTCGAACGCCGAGATCGCCTCCCACCTCGTCGTGGCCGAGCAGACCATCAAAACTCACGTCAGCCGCATCCTGGACAAACTCAGCCTGCGTGACCGCACCCAGGCAGCCGTCTTCGCCTACGAAACCGGACTCGTCCGCCCCACCGGCTACTGATCCTCCGGCCGGACAAGCGGTCGAACCTGACCATCACCCTCCGCCCCGCACCAACCACCCTTCACGAGGACGCCATGACCCCTACAGCACGCATCCCCCTGTCGCTCCGCCACGGCGCCGACGATCCGCATGCCCTGCGCCTACGCATCCACGAAACCCTGCTCATCGAGATCGTCGACGGGACCCTGCCGCCGGGCACAGGTCTGGACGAGACCCACACCGCCCAGCGCCTGCAGGTCCCCAAGGCCCGGGTGCGGGAAGCCCTGATCATGCTGGCCGCCCAGCGGCTGGTCGAATACACCGGCCCCGACGCCGCACGCGTGACGAGCATCGACAGCGCTGCAAGCCGGCACACCGCCACCGTCCTGCACGGTCTGTACCGCACCGCCCTGACCACCACCTCCTGGCCCCTGGCGGAAGACCACCTCCAGGCCCTGCGGAACTGCGCCACCGCTCACACTCGCGCTGCCACCCGCAACGAGATCGCCGATGCCCTCGCCGGCGAGCTGGCGCTTTGGGACACCTTCGTGCTGGCCTGCGCCAACCGGCCCCTGTACGACGCCGTCACCCACCTCACCCCCGTATGGCAACGGGCACACCGCCTGCACATGCCTCCCACCACCGTCCACGAAGCCGACTGGGACACCCTCCTCACCGCCTGCACGACAGGCGACCGGCACCAAGCCCTCCACCATCTCGACAAGCACTGGACACGCGTCGACCACCACCTTGCCCCCACCGTCACCTGACACGGCAGGCGGGAACGTCACGACCGGGCCCAGTGAGGAGCAACCAAGCGCGACGGGTGCCTCCGCGCTCCCGGGTCGATCACGCTGTCCGCGCTGACTCCCCCGCCGGCTCGAGGGCGCCCCGGGGACCGAAGGTGTCCCGGCTCCCGGCTGCTCCAGGCATGCCGTGCGCCAGAACATGGTCAACATCGACAGCTTCTTCGCGTGGCCGCCGCCCACCCGCACCGTTTCATCAAGGACCCCACCCAGGCCTGACGAGCCGGCCGGTTCGCTGCCCCGTTCGTCACTCAGCGATGGGTCCGCCGACGTGGGCCAGCACGTTGTCGGCCAACTCCTTGGGGGACAGCTCGCCGTCCAGGAGTACGGTGTCGCTGGGCAGCGTGTCCAGTGCGACCGCGCACGTCTCGATCTTGGTCTTGCACCACTGCCGCACCCGTTCATCCTGCGCGGGATCGTCCGGAGTGAAGCTTCGTCCGTCGATCCGCTTCACCAGGACCTCCTCGGAGACTTTGAGGAAGAAGTGATGCACGACGATTCCCGCGGCCTTCAGCGCGCCGAAGATCTCCTCGACATACGTGGGGTCGACCAACGTCATGGGTACGAGAACGGGTCGCTGATACTCCTCGACGAGCCCCACAGCCAGATGCGCGACTTGCCGCCGCCACAACCGCAGATCCTGGAAGTCGCCGGTCGGAACAGTCACGATCTCGCGCAGCACAAAACCGACCATCTCCGGGTCATAGACCAGCGCTGCGGGCCACCGCGAACGAAGTTCATCGACCAGCGTGCTCTTCCCGCTGCCGAACGCACCGTTCACCCAGACGATCACGCGCATCTCCCCATCGCCGACGTCTCCCCCATGTGGCATGACCGACCCCAGCACTGCGCACCAACCGCGAAGGTGGGGGCGGGCCGGAATCACACGTACAGATCATGCCCGAATGATCGCTGAGGGGGGCCGGATCCCACTGGCGGCTGGGAGCCGGCCCACACTGTCCAGGCCAGTGGGAAGCCCGCAACCCGCAGGCGACTCCGGCCTTCAGGAGCTGCGCCACCCTCCGGTTCCCCGGATTTACCCTCCAGGAATCCACGAACCCGTCGACTTGGCGCCAGTCAGGACTGGCTGTTGAGGAAGCCGATGAGGGTAGCGCCCCACCAACCGCTCTGGCTGACGGCGGCGGCCAGGCCCGACTGCACCATCAGGTGGCGGGGTATCGACGCGTCGTCCCTGTACCACTCCAGGCGCTGGCCTAGCCAGTGCGCGTACAGGCCGTTGACGGTCACGGCGAACACGAGGCCGAGCTTGACCAGGGTGAGGGGCGAATCGAGATTCGGCCGCAGGAACAGACCGGTGACGACCAGACCGGACATTCCCATCCAGATGGGTATCTGCAGGGCGCATGCGGTGCCGGTGATGTCGGACAGGCGGCGCTTGCCCAGCAGCCACAGGATGCCGAACCAGTCGACGGCGAGGACGGCCCCGAGGCCAACGATAAGGGCGGCGACATGGAAGAAGCGCGCCACCGTCTGGAGGGTGGTGTCGGGGTGAACGTGGCCGGACATCCAGCAGGCGCCGGCGATGACGCCGGAGCTGAGGACGCCGAGGGCGATCAGGACCCACAGGGGCGTTGCCCGCTCCCGCCCGCCGCTGACGGGCAGCGGCGCCGGAGCGGCGACCAGGGGCCTTTCCGTACTGAGGGCCATCGGTCAGCTTTCGGGCTTCAGTTCGACGTTCGCGAAGGTGGCGGTGACGGACTCGCTCGGCGCGGGCTTCTCACCGCTGGCGCCGCGCCACAGGAAGGCCGACGGCTGGAGGGTCGCGCGCAGGGCGTACTTCCCGGCGGTGGGGATGGAGAAGTCGTTGGCGTTGTGGAAGAACTCGGCGTGGTAGAAGTTCAGGCCCCGCGCCTGGGCGACCTGCCCCTGGGCGTCGACGACCTCGAGGCGGATCGGGACACCCGGGACGATGCGGCCGGTGGCGGCCTCCATCGGAATGACCTCGATGTGGCGGGTCTCGTCCTTGGTCGGCTCGCGGTTGACGAGCTTGCCGTGCCCGGAGTGCTCGCCCTGTCCGCCCCGCTCCGCCTGGAACCATGGCTCGGCCGCCTCGGCGATGCAGCCGCCGCGGTACTCCCCGACCTTGGCCTCCCCGCCGTCGGCGGCGATCCGCGCCTCCAGGACGGTGTGCTGGTGTGTCACTCCGGCCGGGGCGGTCTCCTTCGCCCGCGGCTTGGCAGCGGCGGTCTTGCCTGCGTCGACGGTGCCACGGGCCGTCAGGGCGAACCCGGGCGGGGCGGCGAGGAGGAGCGAGAACGGGGCAGGTCTCGGCATGGCTGAAATCTTTCGGATAAACATTAGGTAAGGCGTACCTAAGAGGTTCCTGCGGGTGTTCGTCAAGCCGTCTCGCGATACAAATATCGCCACAATTCGGACATCAGAAGCGATCCTTCCCCTTTCTTGGGGAAGTTGAGGAACCGTCATCCGCCTCGGGGGCCCGTAACCCCGTCGCCGAGGAGGTCAGTATCTGGACAAGCGAGCCGGCCCCGAACCCGAGGGCCGGCGGCGGCGTACACGGCTGACCGAGGTACGGGGCTTCGTACCCGTCCCGGGCGCCCTGGGCCGACTGTTCAGGGCGTGTGGGAGAAGCGCACTCGCACCGCGAGTAGGTCACCCGACGAATCCAGATCAGCGATCACTGGGAAGAAGCCGTCACCCCAGCTCGTCATGGCGCACAGCACTCGGGCATCACCAAGTTCCACGCATCCGGCTTCGACTGGCGAGGCACGTACCTCCCGCATGATCTGCCAGTGATGGGAGTGGGGGCGGAAGTCCACTGCCATGCGGCGTCCGGTCTCGTCCTTCCATCTGGTCAGCGCACGGGCTCTGTCCACGGCCTCCGGGACCGGCAGGGCGGTCCACCCGCGAACACCGTCCTCGCCGGGCTCTCCCAGTTCGGGTGCGGCGAACGTCGCGGCGGCTTCGTCTGCCGCGGCACCACCCCAGAACGCCACGTCGGCCAAGCCGTCCACCGGCTCATCGTGCTGCCAGGAGTTCAGGGCGTCGACATCTCCGAAAAGCACACGTGCCCAGTCCACTCCTATGTCACCCAAGGAAACCGATGACGCGACCTGGCCCTCGCGCATCCGGATCGAGATCTCGGACCAGCGAGCCCCGACACCATCGCCGAAGTCGACCTGCGTAGCCAGCACGGGCAGGTGGCGGTTTCTGGGTACGCCACCCACGGCAACGACGGGTACCCCGAATATCGAAAAGCTGCCGCCGCCCTCTTCGGCTGTCCGGCGGGCCCTGTGCGCATGGGCCTCCCGGACCGGCAGGGCCTCCAGTCGCGCATCCAGGCCGGCGTTTCGGCAGTGACCATCGAAAGTCGCCTCGAATGCGGCGGCCTTCGAGGCCGGAACGTCGTGGAGCCTGGAGCCTGGCTGCCTGTCAAAGGTCCGAACTGCCGCGGAGGCGTCCGGACCCGTGACCACGAAGTCGATGGCGCTCGCGACGTCGGCGGCCATTGCAGGGTCTTCGATGCCCAAGGAGGCAGGATCGATGTCCGCCGGCGACCGGCCTCCGCTCCACAGCCCCAGGTGACCACCGTCAATGATCACTAGGGTGCCGGACGGGCAGCTGATGACCCCCAGCTCGAACATCTTTTCCATGGTGGGCGAGTCTACGCGGCGGCACGACGGCTGCGCGGGCGCAGCCCGGCGGCGGGACGGCAGCCGTACGGGGGCGTGGGCCGTGGGTGAGCGTTTGGGCCGATCGCCCCGTACGGCCGGTTCGAGCAGACTTTGACAACAGCCTTGGGTCACCGACCAGTCGTTCGGGCGACACGTCTTCTCGCTAGACGGGGTCCAGGGGTCCAAGCAGCCATACGCCGGTGGAGGTGGGCTCCTCGTTGAAGTAGAACTCGCGGATGGCCTGGAGCATATCGTCGCGGCTGATCAGGCCGTCGGCGTCCCGGTCGAGGCGGCCGAAGACCTCGCGAGCGTCCGCTTCAGGCAGCCCCATCAGAGCGCCGGACCAGCGGACCTGCTCGTCCCGCGTCAGCTTCCCGTCGCCGTCCTGGTCCGCGATGTCCATCAGCGCATCGAGGAACGGCACGTACCCGGCGTCGAAGGAAGCGGGCGTGACCAGCAACCCGGCGGCGAACGCCGCCTGGTACTCGGCGAGGCTGATGCGCCCGTCGGCGTCCGTGTCCGCGGCCTGTGACAAGTGCTGCCACAGGCCGTCGCTCAGCTCCCGCATGTGCTTGAGCGCGGGGGTTTCGGGCGCGAGCTGGAAGGCGGCGGCGAGGCGGTCGCAAGCCGACTCGAAGTCGGTGCGGTCGATATAGCCGTCATGGTTGGTGTCGAAGGTGGCGAAGCGGCGGGCGAGCTTGCGCTGCAGGAACGGCGAGATGTCCATGTCCCTCACCCTGCCTGCCAGAACAGCGCCTGAAACGCCACTGACGGCCGGTAGCCCCCGCACGAGGCGCAAGAGTGGACACCGGGCCACGGCCAAGCGCTCATCCGTCGAGAATCGCACGCGGTCACGGCTGGCTGCATGGGGCTGTCGGTCCCGGCCTGCTTCAGGTTCACGGGTGCGAGCGCGTGGGCCACGGCGGTGCAGCCCTGGCGGGCCGCTGGAGGTGTTGGTGGGGGTTGAAGCGGGCTGCGGCCGGCCGGCGCAAGCCGCTCCCCTTCCCCCGGGCCCATCATCACCGCCGCCTTCGGCGGTTTCGCCGTGCTTGCCCTCACTCACTACGCCGGGTGAGTCGAACCGCTCGTTCTCCAGCTCTCACGTGCCCCTGTATGCGTATCGGCGCTGGCCCGGATGGCGGTGATGACCATGCGGGCCCAAGCGGCGGGTTCCGGGGTGTTCAGTGAGCCGGCCAGGCGGGAGATGTGGGCGGCGCGCTCCTGCCGCGTCAGGGTGAGCGCGGTGCGCAGGGTGTCCACCAAGTCGTGGGGATCCAGCGGGTCGGTCAGCAGAGCGGTGTCTCCCAGGTGCTGGGCCACTCCAGCGTGGCGGGAGAGGACCAGGACGCCCGGGCGTCGGGTGGCGTGGTGGACGGTGATGTACTCCTGGGCGGTGAGGTTCATGCCGTCGGCGAGCGAGGTCACCCAGAACACGTCGGCTGCCAGGTAGTGGTCGACGATGTGGGCGAAGTCGAGTTTGTGGGGGATGTACTCGACGGGCTGCCAGCCGGTGGTGCCCCAGCGTCGGTTGATACGGGTGATGGCGGTCTCGAGTGCGGTGCGGGTCGTGTCGTAGGCATGGATGCCGGGCTCGGGGGGTGGGCAGATCAGCCGGTAACGGATTTTGTGGCGCAGTGCGGGCGTTTCGGTGAGGAGGGTGTCCAGTGCGTGGATCTTGTGGACGGGGGCTTTGGCGTAGTCGAGCCGTTCCACGGACAGGATTAGCTGGGTGGGGTCGTTGCGGTGGTGCGGTCGGGCTGCGGCGCGGGCGCGGGCAAGGGTGGTGACGGCGCGGCGGTCGATGCCCAGGGGGTGCACGCCGATGCGCGGGGCGGCTCCGGCGGATGGGGTGAGAAGCCGGTGGAAGTGGTCGGCGCAGTCGGGGGTGTGGAAGCCGGCCCAGTCGAGGCGGGCGAGTGAGTCGCGTAACTGGTCGGCTTGCGGGATGCGGCCGAAGACGTCGGGGTGGGGGAAGGGGGTGTGGTGGAACAGGCCGATGGTCAGGTCGGGCCGGTCGGCTTTGAGGACGGCGGGTACGAGCCACAGGTTGTAGTCGTGGAGCCAGACGGTTGCGCCGTGTTCGGCGAGGGAGGCGATGTGCCGGGCGAACGCGGTGTTGACGGCCTGGTAGTCGCTCCAGTGCGCGCGAGGGTGACGGATGAGGTCGGGTTGGGACATCAGAGCCGGCCAGAGGGTTTCTTTGCAGGTGCGGTGGAAGTAGCCGGCCCACCGGCCGGGCGGCATCGGCAGGAGGGAAAGCATGCCGCCGGCAGCCGCAGGAGGTGGCGGTGGCGGCACGGGTGCTTCTCCGACGTGGGCGGCGGCCCACACGGCGTTCAGGTCTGGGTCGGCCAAGGCCGCCTGCAGGGTTGGCAGGACGCCGTTCGGGCTGGAGGGCGGCTGCCATTGCCCGTCGAGCCAGCGTACGGGTGGGCGGTGGTAACCGACCACCACCGGGTGCCTCGCGGGCCGGCCGAGGCGTTCGAGCCCCTCCAGGACGCCGGCGGCCCCGTCGAGGGCCGAGTGGTGGATGAGGGTGCTGGCCGGAGCCTGTGCCCTGAGGGCGGGCTCCGCGTTGGCGACGACCACGCCGGGCGTGCCCAGGCGGAACAGCGACAGGTCGTTGAGGGAGTCCCCGGCCACCAGCACCCCGCTGCGGGGCCAAGCGAGCTTTCGGGCGAGGAGTTCCAGCGCGCGCCCCTTGCCGCCGTTGGGCGGCAGGACGTCGAAGTAGCGGCTCGAAGCGTAGGACCAGGAGCAGCTCAGCGCCTGAACCGCCCGGATCAATTCGTCGCAGAAATACTCCGGGGCGAGGTAGAAGGAGCAGCGGCCCTCTTGCGGTACGTGCTCCTGGTAGAGGAGGTGCGGGAACGTTGCCAGCGCCGCCCGGACGGGTCCCGCGCCCGGCCATCCGGCACGCAGCTCTGCCTCCAGGGCTCGGTCGTGCGTCATGCGGGTGGCGTCGATGACGCTGGACCCGACGTCGGCGATGATCCATTGCGGAGGAGGCAGCAGGGGGTCCTCGCGCAGAAGTGCCCGGACCGATGGCAGGCCGCGGCCGGTCGCGAAGACAACGACTGTATCCGGGTCCTCGCTCAGGGCTTCGGAGAGCAGGCGCCGCTCGTGTCGGCTCCCGGCCAGCAGCGTGCCGTCCAGATCGGCGGCCAGCACCCTGGCGATGCCGCCCCTTTCCCCGCGGGGTTCACCACGCGGGGTCATGGGTCACCGGGTCGATCGGATGCGTTCCCTCGTCGGCGTCCGGATCCGGCGGCTTCGGCAGAACGTCCTGCAGGTCCAGGATCGCTCGACCGAGACGGACCGCAGCGGCATCTGTGCTGTTCAGCAGTCGGCTCACTGTCTCCCCAGGCGCCTCGCGCGCGGCGGCGACCAACTCGTTGATGACAGGACCGATTCGGGACACGGCATCTCCCATAGCAAGGGCCGGCAAGGGCTGGCCGGGGGCGGGCGGAAACTGGAGCACCGCACGCCCTCCGACACGGGTCAGCAGGCCGGTCTGTGACCGGCTCCGAACGGCGTCGGACACGTAGTACCGGACTACTGGGTTACCGGTACCTCGCCGGACACCTCGACGCCCGCCTGGCGGAAGTCCTCCAAGGTCGACGCCGTCGTGTCCGGAGCAACACCGACCGAGTAGTCCAGGAGCACACGCGCACGGAACCCGGCCTTCACGGCGTCCAGAGCCGTCGCGCGCACACAGTGGTCGGTGGCGATGCCCACCACATCGACGTCTTCCACCCCTCGCGAGCGCAGCCAGTCCGCCAAGGGCGTGCCGTGTTCGTCCGCGCCTTCGAAGCCGCTCTTGGAGGCACTGTGGGCTCCCTTGAAGAAGACGGCGTCCACCTTGCCGCCCGTGGCCGTGGGGGCGAAGTTCGGGTGGAACTCACCGCCCTCATCGCCGACCACGCAGTGGACGGGGAAGCTGTCTTTGAAGTCCGGGTTGTCCGAGAAGTGGCCCCCCGGGTCGATGTGGTGGTCCCGGGTGGCGACGACGTACCGATAGTCGGACCCCGCACTGCGCTCCACCAGATCGGCGACAGTGGTCGCGATTCGCGCTCCACCCGCAACCGGGACACTGCCTCCCTCACAGAAGTCGTTCTGGACATCCACGACGATCAAGCCTCGGCTCATGACGTACACCTTTCAGCGATACGGAACAAAACAGGAGATACGCCGTTCCGGGCGCCTGAGCTGCGGGGAACCGGCATCCCGGAACGGGGAAAGCTGCTGTGGGGCGGGATGGAGAAGAGGACGCCGTCTCGCAGGGGGCGTCGGCGAACACCTTCAGCGATCGAGTAAGGCCCATGCTCCCTGGGTGGTCCACGCCCAGGTACCGGAGTCCGAACATCGGTGCGGGGCGCGAGGAGTGGCTCAGCCGTGGGCACCGGTTGCCTCGGGCAGCAGGTGCGGGCCGCCCTCGCCCGTGAAGGACTGCTTTCTGCTCTCTCCTCGGTAACGGTCAGTCAGTCACCGGTCCCGCAGGAGCGGGCATCCGAGTTGCTTGGGTCAGCCGGCTGGACCGGCTCCTTGACCTGGCAGGTCTGCCCTTGAGGTGGTGACCCGGTCCCGCCCCTGCTGCCCATCTGCACGGCGAGAGAGCGCGGCACGATGACCGTGTCACGGTCCTGAAGCACAGCCTTCTCTGTCGAGCCCTTGGGTGTCGGCCGCCTGCATGAAAAGGTCGGTGACCTCTTGGGCGGACTGTCCCTCCGGCGGCTTCACCTGAATGTCGTCGCTCACGCGGGCCTCCCTTCCACCGCCGCCAGGACGCGGCCCGGTCAATACTCGTTGGCTTGAGGTGCTGGGCATACGCAGAACCGCGCAGGGGATGAAGCCGGAGGGGGCGGAAGGAAGCACTGCCGGGGGCACATGGCGGACAAAACGCGCCCCCCGAGGTCGGGCGGACATCACCCGCAGGGTGCGGCGGTGCGGCTCAAGGCCAATGGGGCAGGCCCGCAACCGGGCCAGTGACCGGGCCCCATGTCGTACGTGGTCGTATGCGGGCTGAATCGCCCCGGGGGCCCCGGCCGCGGGCTCGGCCCACCTGCCGGCCTGCCCCGCACGCCGGACGGACTGGTGCGCCCGCCGTGCGGACACGGTGGGCGCACCGGGGGACGAAGCCTCACGGGGGGAGGTGGAGCGTGTCGGGGGCGACTATGTGGGTCATCAGCGAGTTCGCCGGCAGGTTCCCAGGGTCCCGTCTTACGGCCGCCGCGCGAATCGACACCACCGCGTGATCACAGCGGCTTTCCGACTCGCGACTCGAAGTGCCGGAAGACGTCCATTCGCGAGCGGCGCCGCCGTGGCCGCCTCCGTCAAGGGCCTGCGCGCCGGCCGCACGTTCCGCGCCGGGCCGCGGATCAAGGGGCTGCGCCGCTCGCCCGGGGCCGGAGAGATCACCGGGGACAGCGACGGGCAGGGCCACCTGGTCGTACGGGCCCGAGAGAGTGGGGCGGCGCGGCGCTCGGGCCGGCGGCCGGTGGCGCGGCGTACACCGGTGGCCACGGAGCGTGGTGCGGTCGAGCGGGAGCTCGGCCGCACCGTCGTTCTGCTCATCGGTACCTCGTTGCGTCATCGCGCTCGGGGGGGCGGTGCCGGCCCCGGTGGTGCGTGCGACGTGCCGGTCCAGGGCGAGCAGCTCGCGGAGGTGGGCCTTGGACCGACGCGCTGCGCTTGCCTGTGTACGAGGTCGGGGAAGTGCCGCTGGATCCGCCGCCGCGCCGGGACGGCGGCGGCACCGGACCGCCCGGCCGGGCCGGGGCCGACAGTGGCGCCCGGTAGCCGTCGTACCGAGGAGACCAGGAAGGAGGTGGATTCCGACGCGTGAGGTGTTCCTGCTCGGCCAGCCGGCTGCTCACCGATTGACGCTCGCCGCGGCGGTTCCCAAGCTGGTGGGAGGGGGCAGGTGGAAGGGGCCGCGGTCGTGAGTGGTGGACAGAGCAGACTGCCCCGATTGCTGACCGCAGCGGAGACGGCGGCGCCGGCGGACGCCGTCGACGTCGTCGCGGAGGACCTGCAGCAGCGTTTCAACGCCACGAACGTCTCCTTCCTCATCCTGGACCTGACGGGCAAGGCGGTGGCGCGGCTGTCCGTCTCCGCTGCGCCGGGCGGTCGGGAGGCGGAGCGGATTCCCCTGTTCGGCAGCGTTTACGGGGATGTGATCCGCACCCAGCACCTGCACCTGGAGGCGACCGGCCAGGGGCACCAGGTGATCGTCCCGGTCACCAACCGAGGGGACGCGATCGGGCTGCTGGAGCTGCTGCTGCCGGCCGCCCCCGGCGAGGCCGTCCTTGAGGCACTCGGCGAAGCCGCACATGTACTGGGCTACATCGTGATCGCCAACGGTCGCTTCACCGACCTCTACACCTGGGGCAAACGCTCCAGGCCGCCCACCTTGGCGGCTGAGATCCAGTACCAGCTGCTGCCTGCTTCGCTGTCGTGTGAGGCCGCGCAGTTCACGCTGTGCGGGAACCTGGAGCCGTCCGAGGACCTCAGCGGTGACACCTTCGACTACTCCGTGGACCGCGATACGTTGAACGTGTCGGTGACCGACCCCATGGGCCACGACATCGACGCCGCCCTGGCCGCCACGGTCTTGGTGTGCGCCCTGCGTGGCGCCCGCCGGGCCGGCGCCGACCTGGCCGAACAGGCCCACCGGGCAGACCAGGCACTGATCGCCCACGCCCACGGTCACGCCACGGGACAGCTCCTGCGCATCGATCTCCGCACCGGGCAGGCCCGGATCGTCAACGCGGGTCATCCCTGGCCGCTGCGCATGCGCAACGGGGCTGTGGAGGCGATCACCTGCCACGTCGACCACCCCTTCGGGCTGTCGGAGCTGACTCCCCACCCCTACCGTGTGCAGGAACTCGACCTTCGGCCAGGTGACCGTCTGCTCATGTTCACCGACGGAATGCTCGAACGTCACGGCGAGAAGGTCGACCTGGCCGCCCTGCTGGAGCAGACCCGGAATCTGCACCCGCGGGAGACCACGCTGGCGCTGACGTCCGCGGTCCGGGACGCCGCCGACGGCCGGCTCGAGGACGATGCCACCGCCGTATGTCTGGACTGGCACGGCCCCCAGCGGACCTGAGGAGAGTCCGCGAAGTATCGGCGTCCGCCCGGAGGGCGGGGACCACGGCGTCCGGTGCGTGCGATCGCGAGGCGGAGGAGGGAGTCATGGCGAAGCCATGCGCCATGACGACCGACGACAACGCCGCGAGCGCTCGTGCAGGACACCGCGGCCCGGGCGAGACTTCGCGGACGCCTCCCCCTGGCGCGGGTCCGATGCCGGGCGCGCCCGCCGCCGGTGAGCAGGACGGACCACTGTGCTCGGACAGCCCCGTGGACGCGGCAACCTTTCTCCCACCCGTGGCGGCCAGAAGGTGCAAGATCTTCCCCACGCAAGGAATGGGCATGACTGCACGAACTGAACAGCGCGTCCGCCACCGTCGCCGGGTCACCACGCGCCGGGCCGTGATCAGCGGAGCCGCCGCCCTCGGGCTGACCGGTGCGGCGATCGTCACCACGACGATGCTGTCCCCGGCCGGGGCCGCCGCGTCCTGGCCCTCCGACACCGGCAGCAAGCCGGTGCCGAAGACCATCCCGGTCTCCGGTGAGTACGACGGCGGGATGAAGAAGTTCTACGGCACCGGCGCCCTGGGCGGCAGCGGCCAGGACGAGGGTCAGTCCCCGCTGTTCGAGCTGGCCGACGGCGCCGTCCTGGAGAACGTCATCATCGGCACACCCGCCGCCGACGGCGTCCACTGCAAGGGCAGTTGCACGCTGCGGAACGTGTGGTGGCTGGACGTCGGCGAGGACGCCGCCACCTTCAAGGGCAAGTCGGCGTCGGCGACGTACAACGTCATCGGCGGCGGGGCGAAGAAGGCCGACGACAAGGTCCTCCAGTTCAACGGGGCCGGCAAGCTCACCGTGACCGGCTTCCAGGTCGAGGGCTTCGGCAAGCTCGTCCGCTCGTGCGGCAACTGCAAGACGCAGCACAAGCGCACGATCGTGCTGAGCGACATCGACGTGACCGCGCCGGGCAAGTCGATCGTCGGCATCAACCAGAACTACGGCGACACCGCGACGTTGTCGAAGATCCGGATCCACGGCGACGCGAAGAAGAAGATCAAGACCTGCGTGCGCTTCAAGGGCAACAACACCGGCAAGGAGCCCACCCAGTTGGGCAGTGGCCCCGACGGCACCGCGTGCCGCTTCTCGGCATCGGACATCACGTACAACTGAGTCGTATCCTGACTGACGTACGTCGGCGCCGTCGCCACCGTACGGCGGCGCCGCACCGCCGTCTCCCGGACCGCCACCGCCACCGTCACCCGGCGGGTCGCGCTCCATCGCCACGCCGCTCGGGCACCGTCCACGACGTCCTCACGGCAAGCCGCCGGTCCGGCCCAGCCACTGCACCACGGCGCGCACCCTTCACGGCGCCCGGCGCCGGGACCATGCTGCCGAACCCGAGTGATCCTCCTCCGCGCCACGGATCAGAGGTCCAGTGGCCCGCGTTCACGTCCTGGGCGGCCGGCCCGGGCTCGGGCGCTGCGTCTCCTCGCGTTCCTGCGGCGTCAGGTCCGAGACCTCGTACGCGAGGCCGGCCGGCACCGCCGCGTCCACCGCCCGGATGGCCTTGCCGCAGCCGCTGTACTTCTGGGGCGACAGCTCGATCAGGCAACCGGACGCCCCGAAGAGGGTGCGGTCGTCACCGTCCCTTTCCACGCCGACGATCTCGCCGAAGGGCATGCGGTGCGGTCGCCCGTCCCCGTCGACCTCCGCCACGCCGTCGCTGGTCAGTACCAGCCGGGACCGGCGCGCAGCGCCGTACCTCGCGCGCGCCAGCAGGGGCGGCCGGAACACCTCGCCCACGGGCGGTTCGCCGGGCTCACAGCAGCCACCGCGAGGCAGCGGCCGGCCGTCGAGGGTGGTCAACCGGGGCTCGACGCCCGGCGCGACGGCCAGCTTCGCGGTGGCCAGCGCCCGCGCGAAGCACGCGCGTACATCCTCGGGCGTGACGGAGCGCAAGCCGGCCAGCCGGGCCGCGGCGTCCCGTGGCGGCAGTCCGAACAGCTCGCAGCAGGCCGCCAGGTCCAGTTCCGCCTGGACGGCGCGCGGGTCCTCGTAGCTCTCCCGGAAACCCTCGATCTCCTCCGTGAGCTCGTCCTCGGTGGGCAGTTCGCGGCCCAGGCGCAGTGCTTCCTGCCAGAGCAGCCGCGCTATCTCGGCATCGTGCCCGGGGCGGGAGTCCAGCGAGAGCACGGCGTCCGTGGTGTGTTCGTCGCGCAGGCTCGACTCGACCTGGACCGCGTAGCTCAGGCCGCGGTGGTGCCGTGCGACGGCGGTGAGCCGGTGTTCGAGGAGCGCGAGGCCGAGGGCGGCGGCCGGTGAGCCCAAGGGCGTGGCCAGCGTGATGCCGGCGCCCTCGATCGCCGCCTCGTCCCAGGACGCGCCGGTACGTGCGGCGGGGGCCGTGCGGTGCGGCGGCCGGCCCTCGGGCAGCGGTAGCCGCAGGCCTTCGGGCGGGGGGCCGGTGAGTTGGAGGACGGCGTTCGCGCGGGTGAAGTACGCGGCAGCGTGGGCCTGGACGGCGTCCGCGGACAGCCGGTCGTATCCGGGCCCTATGTACGGCGCGAGGCCGGGCCCTCGGGCACCGAACCGCTGATTGAGCAGGAAGGCGGCGGCCGGGAACGTGACCGAGGACGCCTCGGCGGTGAGAACGCCCGCCTCGTGACCTATCCGGTCCAGCGGCAGGTCGGACAGGGCGGCGCAGACCGCTGCCAGGAAGTCGGTGATCTGGTCCGGGCGTCCGGAAGCGGTGAACCGGGTGGCCTCCAGGTCGACGGAGGCGTTGTGTTCGTGGTGCAGGCGGGGCAGCGTGCTCATCACCAGGTGCTCGATGAGGTGGGTGACCCCGATGGTACGGAAGGTCTCGTCCCGGGCCCCGCACCCGAAGGTGAGCGCCGCGCCGAGCGGAGCCGGGCCCGGAGCCCACAGGACGGTGACACCATCGACGGTCGTACGCTGCATGGGCCCGACTCTACCGACAGCCCGCGCGGGGCCCTCGCGCAGGTCGTCGGCCGTACGCCTGCCGGCCGGAGCGATCGAAGCAGGCGGCGAGCGGATCGGCGTCGTGCGCCTTCCCGAAACCGGCCGGGCCACGCCGGCCCAATCCCGTACACCTCGCTGTCGATCGGTCGTCTCGCAGGACATTGCCTGCGCAGCGAGCCGCCGAGACGCGGACGGCGCCCGCTCGGGTGTGGACAGCGGCGAACCCCCGCTCCGCCGGCATCCGGGGACGTTTCACACGCCACCCCCTGAGCCTGAGCAGCTTCTTCGTACCGCACCGACTCTACCGGCCGCCTCCCGGGGCGGGCTGCCTCCCGCCCACGGGGCGGTGCCGGGGAGCGGGGGCAGCGGCCGGAGGCACGTATTTCGACGGGACGGCAACCCTCCTCGACTCGGCGGCAACTGTCGAGCAGCGCCGTTCCTCACAGGCGCCCCCCACGCATGTACAGATTGGGAAAAGCACGCATGACTGAGCTGCACGGCCACGGCAAGGCGCGGCACCGCAGAAGGAAGACGGCCCTGCTGTCAGGAATCCCGCTGGCGCTGGCCGCCGCCGGGGTCATGGCCTACGGCACGGCTTTCGGAGCGTTCGGAGAGGACGCGCAGCCGAAGGCCGCGGCGGTGCCGTCGAGCGCCTCCCCCTACCCCGGCCCCGGGAAGGTCACCGGCGACGTCGTCGTCCACGACCCGACCATGCTCCGCGCGCCGGACGGGCGCTACCTGCTCCACTCCACCCACGGCCACCTGGAGGTTCGCACTTCCACCGACCGCGTCGCCTTCAGCCGCAACGGCAACGCCTTCTCCACGCCGCCCCGCTGGTGGTCGCGCTACTCGCCGGAGAACGACCCGTGGGCACCCGACCTCTCCCGTCATGGCGGCCGGTACCTGATGTACTACTCCGTCTCGACATTCCGTTCCAACAACTCGGCCATCGGCCTCGCCACCTCCACGACCGGCAAGCCGGGCAGCTGGAAGGACCAGGGCATCGTCCACTCCTCCACGTCCGGCAGCGACTACAACGCCATCGACCCCGACCTGTTCGTCGACGGCGACGGCACGTGGTGGCTGGTCTTCGGCTCCCACTGGAGCGGGATCAAGATGATCCGCCTCGACCCGAAGACCGGTAAGCAGTACGCGGGGGACACCACCCGCCACTCGCTCGCCTCCCGCCCCACGGCGCCGGGGGCGGTGGAGGGCCCGACCGTGGTCAAGCGGAACGGGTACTACTACCTCTTCGCCTCGTACGACACCTGCTGCAGCGGTACCACCTCCACGTACAAGATCAAGGTCGGCCGGGCCACCAAGCCCACGGGGCCCTACTACGACCGAAACGGCGTCGCGATGAACCGCGGCGGCGGCACCGTGGTCATGTCGTCACACGGATCCGTGATCGGCCCGGGCGGGCAGGACATCATGTCCGACGGTGGCAAGGACCTGCTCGTCTACCACTACTACGACGGCAAGGACAAGGGTGCTCCCAAGCTCGGGATCAACCTGCTGAAGTGGAGCGGTGGCTGGCCCACCGCGTACTGACCGGCGCTCGGCGTCGAAAAGGCGGCTGCTCGCGCAGGACCGCCTGTGCGGCGCCCGGGCCCCGGAGGTGGACCCCAGCCACAGAGGTACTTCTGTGGCTGGGGCCGTCGTACTGGTCACTGGTCGGTCCAGCGGCCGGGCGACGTCCCCGACGGTCTCGGCCCGATGCGCCGGAGCCGGGTGCGGCCGCCGTGGTGGGGTTCGAGTCGGTCGGCAGCGCCGCGGATCAGCCCGGCGTCACCGCACCCTCCGGCACGCCGAACCACTCCTCCAGCGCCTCCGCCAGCCCGGCCGTCGACGCCGGTGCCTGCGCGCCCGCGTCGGCCGCCCAGGCCGTGAAGCCGTCCGGACGGACGAGGACCGCCGCCAGTTCCGGGCGGGACGGACAGCCGGTCGTCAGGGTGTCGACGCGGCCGGCGTACCCCGCGGCGAGGCACCGGAGCTCCGGGTCGTCGGTGAGGTCGAGCAGGAGCGCCCGGCCGCCGTGAAGGTGGTCCGCGAGGCGGCCGCCGTCGGTGAGTTCGAGGTCCGGAGTGCTGCGGCCGATCAGCGGATGCTCGCCCGGCAGCTCGTACCGCACTCCGGCACCGTTGAGCCGTGCGGTGAAGTACGTGGTGCCCACGACCGTGGCCGCCAGGTCGCTGACGATCTCGCGCAGGGCCCGGGACCGCGGGTCCGGGCGCATGGCCGCGACCTGGGACCGGGTCCAGTCCAGGACCCCCGCGCCGACCGGGTGCCGCTCGGAGGTATAGGTGTCCAGCAGCCCTTCCGGCGCCCGGCCGCCGATCACCGCGGCGAGCTTCCAGCCGAGGTTCATGGCGTCCCCGATTCCCAGGCTCAGCCCCTGGCTCCCGAAGGCGGAGTGCACGTGCGCCGCGTCGCCCGCCAGCAGCACCCGGCCCTTGCGGTACTCGGTGACCTGACGGGCGTGGTCGGTGAAGCGGGTCGCGGTCCGCACCCTGGTGATCGTGACGTCCACACCGGACACACGGCGCAGCCGCGCCTGGAGGTCCTCGGTGGTGACCGGCACGTCCCGGCCGGCCGGCGGGCCGTCGAACTCCACGGTGACGATGCGGCCCGGCATCGGCCCGTGGGCGTACACCCCGGTGTCCGTGGCGGTCCAGCCGACCTTCAGGTCCTCGGCGCCGGTCATCTCCACGACCGCCTGGTGACAGGTGATCTCCGGGTCCGTACCGGGAAATGCGAACCCCGCGAGCTTGCGGACCGCGCTGCGGCCGCCGTCGCAGCCCACGAGCCAGCCGGCGCGTAGGGTCCCGTGGCCGGTCCGCACGGTGACGGCCTCCTCGTACGCGTCGCAGCCGGTCAGCTCCTCTCCCCGGCGTATGTCGACGCCGAGCTCGTCCGCCCGCCCGGCGAGCAGCCGCTCGATGTCCTGCTGCGCCACGAAAGCGATCTCGGCGGCGGGTCCGGCGTCGCCGAGGCCCGGCGCCGTACGGTCGACCAGGTCGGCGCGCAGCATGATTCCGGCGAAGTGCCCGACGAACTCGAGCCCTTGGCCCGCGGCACCGCCTGTGTCCCCGCCGTTCCGCTCGCGCAGGAACGCCTGGAAGCGGTCCATGGTCTGCCGCTGCACCTCGGCCAGCGCGGGCAGCATGCCCCGGCGGTAGAGCGCCTCGGCGCTGGGCGTGGTGATCGCCCCGCCCTTGATCGTCGGGTCCACTTCGGTGCGGCGCTCCAGGACGGCCACCCGCGCGCCTCCGAGCCGGAGCTCGCAGGCCAGCATCAGTCCGACCGGGCCGGCTCCGGCCACCACTACGTCATAGTCCATGGCGCCCACTATGACGGAGGGTCAGAAGGGCCTTTTCACCGCCCTGACCAGCCACAACACGGGCCGCGCTGTCAAGGGGGCGGCCGCGCGAGGGGGGACGGGAAGCGGGCCGTCCGCGCTCTGTGACGTCAGGGAGGGTCCGTGCGACAGTGGCGGCATGATCACCATCGAGAAGCCCGAGCCGGCCGACCGGGAAGCCTGGGAAGCGCTGTTCCGCGCCTACATCGATTTCTACCAGCGGGTCGAGCCGCCCGCGATGTACGAGCGGGCCTGGGGCGAGTTCCTGGCGGGGGCGCGGATGCACGCGCGCGTGGCGCGGCTCGACGGCCGGGTCGTCGGCATCACGCACTTCTTCGTGCACGCCAACACCTCCGGCCCGGACGTCTGTTACCTCCAGGACCTGTTCACCGACCCGGCGGTGCGGGGCCGGGGTGTGGCGCGGGCGCTGATCGCCGCCGTGGCGGACTGGGCGCGCGAGCAGGGCTGCGTACGGGTGTACTGGAACACCCACGAGTCCAACGCGACGGCGCGGCGGCTCTACGACAAGGTCGCCGAGAACCGCGGCTTCCTGCGCTACCAGATCGAGCTGGCCTGACGGGGCCCGGTCACCGGCCTGAGCGATGGAGCGGGCGCCGGTGTGACGCGGTCAGCCGGATGAAGAGGTCATCGGGTTCCGGTGCTGCGGTGGAGGCGGGAGGGGGCGCCCGCGGACTGGGCGCCCTCTTCGCCGAGGGTCATCGTGTCCTCGCCCGACAGCTCGACGACGTACAGGTGGCCCTTCTCGCAGGTCAGGAGGGAGGCCGAGCGGTCGGTGGGGTGGCTGGTCACCGCCTCGAGGGTGACGGTGGCTCCCCGTACGCCCCGCAGTTCGAGGGCTTCGGTGCAGCCCACCTCCCGTCGCGTGCCGGCCTCGGTGACGTTGCTGACCTGCTTGCCGGCGAGTTCGCCGACAGCGGCGGCGTGCAGGGTCAGGGTGACCGTGAACGACGTGGTACGGGGCGCGAGTCGCCCATCGGCACGAGGGTTGCCCGGGCCGGTGCCGGTCCAGACCCCCGCCCACTCGCGCGGCAGCGTCGGCACGGTCGCCGAGGCGGAAGGCGCGGGGCGCCCGCCGTCCTTCGCATCCGTTCCCGTCCGGTCGTCGTCTCCGTCGAACGGGTACAGCCACACGGCCAGGGTCAGGGTGACGGCCATTGCGGCGGCAGCGAGCCACCCGGTGCGTGACGTGGATGCCGTAGGCCCGCTGGTACCGGTGGCGGCGGGCCATCCGCCCGACGGCCTGCCGGGATTCGCCCCGGGAGAGGGCGGGGGTCCGAAGACTCCGCCGGGGCCGGCCACAGCCGGAGCCGGCGGGGTGGCGGGCGGGGCGGGCGGCGGCGCGGCCGTCGTGACGCGGGGTGCCGTGGGCATGGGCGCCATGGGCGCCGTGATCAGGCGCGTCATCTCCGTCTCGCGGGCCGCGAGTTCGTCGTCGAGCCCGGCCGGCAGGGTCTTGGCCCAGGTCGAGCCGGAGGGGCGGGGCAGCAGGTCGGTCAGTTCCCTGCTGGTGGGACGCTGCTCCGGCTGCTTGGCCAGGCAGCGTCTCACGACGGGCAACAGATCCGGCGGCACATCATCGATGTCGGCCTGCTCGTGCACGATGCGGTACAGCAGCGAGGCCGCCGAGACCTCCTCGCCCGGATGCTGGAACGGGCTGCGTCCGGTCGCCGCGAACACGAGGACGCAGCCGAAAGAGAAGACGTCACCGGCCTCGGTCACGATGCCTCGCGAGACCTGCTCGGGGGCCAGGTAACCCGGAGAGCCGATGACGCCGCCACTGTGGGTGAGCCGTGAGTCGTCCGCCGCCCGCGCGATACCGAAGTCGATGAGCATGGGCCGTTTCCTGCCCAGGAGGATGTTGGACGGCTTGATGTCCCGGTGCGCCAGCGAGCAGGCGTGAACGGCCGCGACGGCGGCGGCCAGTTCGCCGGCCAGCGCACGGAGGGCGACCGCCGCGAGCGGGCCGTGTGCCACGACCCAGTCGGCCAGCGACGGGGCGGGGACGTATTCGGTCGCGAGCCACTGGGGGCGGTGGCCGGGCGGACTGAAGTCGATCACGGAGACGGTGAACGGCGAGCGGACGAGGTCGCTGTTGCGTACTTCTCGGGCGAAGCGCGCCTCGAAGTCGGGGGCCTGGGCCAGGTCCGGGCGAACGGTCTTCAACGCGAGCGGCCGTCCGGACGTCGTACGGGACAGATAGACCTGGCCCATGCCCCCGGCGCCCAGGCGGGCCAGGATGGGATATCCCCCGACGGCAGCCGGGTCCGTCGCCTCCACCGGTTTCACGTGCCCTCCCCCGTTCCTGCCGTCCCACCCGTGGGGCGACGGCACCCGCGGATCCCGCGGGCGGCCAGCAGGATACGCGGAGGGGATGAGGAAAGGGCCCGGTGAGGGCGAACCGCACGGTGTCGGCCGGACCTCGGTCGGACGTCCGCCGGCCCTCCGCCGGCCGTCGCCGAGCACGGAGCGCCGCCGGTGCGGGTCGGAAACGCCGGGCGGGGTCGGCTTCCTTCTGCTGCGGGCGGACGCCCAGGGGGGCGGTGTTACGACACGGTCTCGTCACCGGTCCGATGGGTGCGGGCCGCGCACACGTTCAGCGCCCGGTGGACGACGTCCGGGGAGGCGGCCAGCAGCGGGAGGCGGACGGCCGGGGTGGGGATGCGGCCCTGGGCGTGCAGGACCGCCTTGATCACGGTCGGGTTCGGCTCGGCGAAGAGCGCGGCGGACAGCCGGGCCAGTTCGGCTCCCAGACGGCGGGCCGGGCCGGTGGCGTCGCGGTGCCACAGGGCGATCAGTTCGGCGTGGTCCGCGGTGCGGATGTTCGCCGATGCCAGGATGCCGCCCTGGGCGCCCGCGGCCAGCAGCGGCGAGATGACGGCGTCATCGCCGCCGAGGATCGCGAAGCCCGGAGCCGGCCGGCCGAGCAGTTCCATCGTGGCGGCGTCGATCGCGCCCGTGGCGTACTTGACGCCGACGACCTCCGGCAGGTGCGCGAGTGCGTGGAGCGCGCCGGGGCTGAGGGGCTGGCCCGTGCGGTAGGGGATGTCGTACACGACCAGCGGCAGGCCTCCGTGTTCGGCGAGCGCGGTGAAGTGCGCCAGTGTTCCCGCCTCACCGGGCCGGGTGTAGGGCGGGGCGGGCACCAGGGCCGCGGTGACCTCGCCGCCTTCGGCGAGCCGGCGAAGTGTGGTGATGGCGGCGGCCGTGTCATTGGTGCCGACGCCGACGATCAGCTGAGCGCGGTGGGCTCGGCACGCGGCCGCGCAGACGCGGATCACGGTCTGCTTCTCCTCGGCCGTCAGTGTGGCCGCCTCCGCGGTCGTTCCCAGGGCGACGAGTCCCTGTGCGCCGCCGGAGAGTGCCTCGTCGGCGAGGCGGGCGAGCGCGTCCGGGGCAAGGCGCAGGTCGTCGGTGAACGGTGTCACCAGGGGGACGTACAGGCCGTGGAGTGTGACGTCGGTCTTCATGCGACCAGCCTGGACGACCAGATGCAGTAGAACCAGTTCAGGTTTCTTGGCTCATGCGTAAGCTGTCCTTATGCTCGATGTGCGACGCCTCCACCTGCTGCGTGAACTGGACCGACGCGGCACCATCGCGGCCGTGGCCGAGGCCCTGTCCTTCACCGCCTCGGCCGTCTCACAGCAGCTGAGCGTGCTCGAGCGCGAGGCGGGAGTACCCCTGCTGGAGCGGAGTGGCCGACGGGTGGTGCTCACGCCCGCGGGGCGCACCCTCGCCGCCCACGCCGACGCCGTTCTCGAACGCCTTGAGCGGGCGGTCTGCGAGCTGGCCGGGGCGCGCGAGGGCATCGGCGGCTCGCTGCGGATCGGTACGTTCCCCTCCGGCGGTCCCGCGATCGTGCCCGCCGCGCTGGCCGAACTGGCCCTGCGGCACCCGGCGCTGGAACCGATGGTGCGGGAGATCGACTCGGCTCGGGTCTCCGACGGGCTGCGCGCCGGCGAGCTCGACGTGGCCCTCGTCCACGACTACGACTTCGTCCCCGCGTCGCCGGACACCACGGTCGAGCAGGTGCCGCTGCTGGAGGAGCCGGTGTTCCTGGCCACGGGTGCCGCCGGCGACCCCGGTGAGGCCGCCCGTCCCGCCGCCCGCGGTGGCACGCTGGCGGAGTTGCTCGGACCGTGGGCGGCGTCCCCGTGGATCACGGCGCGGGACGGTACGACCGGGCATGCGATGGCCGTACGCGCCTGTCAGGCGGCCGGCTTCCAGCCGCGCATCCGCCATCAGGTCAACGACTTCCGTACGGTCCTGGCACTGGCCGCGATCGGGCAAGGCGTCGGTTTCGTACCGGAGATGGCCACCGACCACGCACCTGACGGCGTGGTCCTGATCCGGCTGCCCCTCTTCCGCCGTTCCCGGGTGGCCTACCGCGCGGGCGGCGGCACGCACCCGGCGATCGCCGCGTTCGTGGCCGCCGCGCGGACCGCGGTGAGCGCCATGGGCGGTGCCGCCTCGCCGGGAAGCAACACCCCGGAACCCGGGGACGAGCCCGTCCCCGGGGCGCCGTCAGGTCCGTGACGTACGGCTGAGCGGGCTTTCCGACCCGCCTGCCGTCCCGGGACGGTTACACACCGCTGGCGATCTGTCCGATGCCGTTCCACGCGTTGGCGCTGCCGTTGCCGAGCCAGGCACTGTAGGCGGTGCTGGTGCCACTGCCGCGCAGCAGGAAGTCGGCGTGGGTATCGCCGTCGAAGTCCGCGAAGTGGACGCGGCCGTGTTCCGTGGTGACTCCCGAGGCGACTTGGCCGAGGTTCTTCCAGCCACCGTGTCCGTCCCCGCCCGTGTTGATGTGGACGTTGACAGAGCCGTTGGGGTTGATGACCCAGTAGTCGGCCCTCCCGTCACCGTCGTAGTCGGCGAGACGCACGCGCGAGCGGTCCGTGGTGGTGCCGCTGGCGACCCGCCCGATGCCCGCCCAGGCGTTGTCGCCGTGGTTCAGCCAGACGCTGACGCTGCCGTCGTCGAGGATGGTGAGGTAGTCCGAGCGGCCGTCGCCGTCCCAGTCGGCGAAGCGGACCTGATCGTGCTTGCTGGTGATGCCCGAGGCGATGATGCCCCGGTTCTGCCAACCGCCGCCACCATCGCCTCCGCGATTGATGTGGACGTTGACGGAGCCGTTGGGGTTGATGACCCAGTAGTCGGCCCTGCCGTCACCGTCGTAGTCGGCGAGACGCACGCGCGAGCGGTCGGTGGTGGTGCCGCTGGCGACCTTGCCGATGCCCGACCAGGCGTTGGGGCCGCGGTTCAGCCAGACGCTGACGTTGCCGTTCGCGGCGATGCTGATGTAGTCGGGCTTGCCGTCACCGTCCCAGTCGGCGAAGCGGATCTGGTCGGCGCCGCCGGCCTCGTTCGCGGCGGCGGAACGCCGCGGTTCGGTGGTCTTGGTGATCCACTGGGCGAGGTCGGCGATGCGGGCGGCGATGGCACCCGTGCGGGTTTCGGCCGGGTCGGTGCCCAGGCAGCCGCCCTGCCACGAGCGGCTGTTGACGCCGACGAGTTCACCCGCGGTGTCGAGGAGGGGACCGCCGGTGTCTCCCTTGCAGAGGGCGTCGGTTCCCTTGCCGGTGATCGCCAGCGTGGTGGCGTCCGCGGAGTCGAGGGTGAAGGTACCGGTGTGGACCTTGCCCGGCACCCAAGCGGTCCTCGTCCGGCCGAAACCGGCGGAGTTGAGGCTTGTACCGGGGGCCGGGGCGGTGGCGGACACCTTGACCGTGGTCGCGCCCCTGACCGGCAGCATGAGACGGGCCAGGACCAGGTCGCGCTCGGCGCGGGGAACGAGTTCGGTGACTTCGCGGGTCTCCCCGCCGGCCAGGGTCACGGTGGCCGGCAGAGCGGGCTTCCCCGCGGGGACCTGCCCGCCCGCGCTCGTGGCGAAGCAACTCGCGGCGGTGACGATCCACCACTCGTCCACGAGCGTGCCGGTGCAGGCCCGGCTGTTCGCTTCGTCGCCGATGTCGACCTTGACGACGGAAGCGTACTGACCGGACGGGGCTTCGGAACCGGCGAGGGCCTGGGCGGGGGCCGCCGAGACCAGGCTTGCGGCCACCGCGGTGGCCGTGGCCAGCAGGCAGGTCATCCGCACCGAGCGCGGACGGGTATCAGTCATGGGCTTTCCTTCACGATGGGCCCCGCGACGGGCGCCTGGTGCCCCTGATGTCCCGGAGACGCCAGGGGCAGCGGGCAAGGCGCGGGTGTCAGAGGGTGCCGGTAAGGACGATGGCGCCGGGCACTGCCGGGACACCCCGGAGGTCGACCTGGCTGGTGGCGGTCCAGGTGCGGTCGGTGTGGCGGACCGTGTGCAGCGCCTTGTTGTCGGCGGTAGTGACGGCGAGCTGGAGCTCGCCGTCCACGGCGGCCGCGGAGACGGACGTGGCGGTGACGGTGCCGAGGATGCCCTTCAGGTCGCCGAGGGGGGTCCAGGTGCCGTTGCCGTTGCGGATGGCGTGGTACTGGCGGGTGCCGTTGTCGGTGGCGATGACGATGTGGGCGTCGTTGGCGGTACCGGCCATGCCGACGGAGGTGATGGGGCCGACGGGGGAGCCGACGGCCGCGGCGACGTCACCCCACTTGGTCCACTGACCAGCGGTGTTGCGGATGGTGTGGTGGGCCTTGCCGCCGCTGATGGCGGTGACCTGGAGCTGGCCGCCGGCGCTGGCGGTGGCGGCGGCCGTGACCTTGCCGATCGGGCCGACGGCGCCGGCGATGTCGCCGAAGCTGGTCCAGTGGCCGGTGGCATTGCGGACGGTGTGGAACATCTTGCCGTCGGCGAGGGCGACGACGTGGAGGTCGTTGCCGATGGAGACGGCGGAGACCTGGGTGAGGTTGCCGAGACGGCCGGCGACCGCGCCGACGTCGCCGAAGGTGCCCCATGTTCCGTCCGCCTTGCGAATGGTGTGGAACAGGCGGGCGTCCTTGCTGATCGCGAGGACGTGGGTGTCGCCATTGATGCCGGCGGAGGCGGCGGCGCGGATGCCACCGATGTCACCGGCCTTGCTCTGGACGTCGGTGAAGCCTGTCCAGTCGCCACCGGCAAGACGGATGCTCTGGTAGACGGTGTTGCCGGCCTGGACGAGGGTCTCGGTCTTCCAGCCGGTGGCCAGGGAACGGGTCTGGAGAATCCACTCGCGCAGGTCGTCGGTGCGGACGGCGATGGCGCTCGTGCGGGTCTCGGCGGGGTCGGTGCCGAGACAGCCGCCCTGCCAGGAGCGGCTGCTGAGGGCGACGAGTTCGCCGCCGGCGTTCAGAACGGGGCCTCCGGCGTCGCCCTGGCAGATGGTTCCGCCCGGCCCGGCTTCGTCGAGGGTGAGGGTGGTGGCGGTACCGGCGGAGGCTTTGAACGAGGCCGTGTGCACCTTGCCGGGGACCCACTCGGTCCTGGTGCGGCCGTAGCCGGCGGCGGTGACCGCGGCGTCGGCGGCAGGAGCGGCGGAGGTGAGCGTGGCCGGGGTGACGTCGGTGACGAGCCGGTCCAGGCGCAGGAGGGCGAGATCCCGGTCCGTACGGGGAGCGAGCTCGGTGACGCGGTAGGTCGTCGAGCCCACGGTCGCCTTGATCGGCTGCTTCGACGCCCCGGCGGTGGCGTCCGTCCCCAGGCAGCTCTTGGCGGTCAGGAGCCAGTCGGCGGCGATCAGGGTGGCCGAGCACCCCCGGGCGTGGGCCTCGTCGCCGATGGTGAGCTGGGCCGTGTAGGCGTACGTACCGGTGTCCGGGGTGCCGACGGTGGCGTGGGCGGAGCCGATGGCGAAGGGGAGGCTGCAGCCTATGGCGAGCGTGAGACCGGCCGCCATCCACGGACGCCGCGGACGCGTATCGAACATGAGCATTCCTTCTGCAGGGAGTGGGGAGAGCCGAGCCGGAGAGCGCCGAACCGAGCAGCAACGGCACACCGCCCCGTTACGGTCCCGCGAGACACGGGGCACCGTCGGGAGGCGGGGGTCAGGAGACGACTCGGGCTCGGCGAGCGCCGTGATCTTCTTGTCGTGGGCGGGGCCAACGGGCCGTGAGCGGCACCGGCGGCACCGGCGGCCGGATGAGTGCCCTTCTTAGGGGCGGAGGGCCGGCCTGGTGGCGGAAGGGCACCGCAAGCGCAGGCAGGCCTCAGCCCGTCACCCGGAGTTCCACGAGCACCGCGGGGCGGGGGTCCTTTTCGTCGCCCTCACCCACGGGCTTGTAGTCGTCCTTGGGGACATCGACGGTCGTGGTCTTCCCCTCCGCCGTGAGACTGGCCCGGACGGCACGGTCGTCGGTCCGGATGGCGTGGACGCGATCGACTTCGAGGCTGAGATATCCGGTCTTTCCCGACGTGCTGAAGCAGTACCGGCCCTCGGTGTTCTGCAGGGTCCACACCTGGATCTGATGCGGGGCGGAACAGTCCGTCAAGGTGATGCGACCGTCACCGCGGTGCAGCCGGATTCCCTTTTCCTTGAGAATCCCTTCGGCGTCCGGGTAGGTGAAGTCCTCTACGGCGAAGGGCGGCTCCGCCTCTGCTCCGTTCGCGGCCGCCAGGGCCGTCGGCGCGGTCCGTGGAGCGGCGTTCGCCGAGGTGAGCGCCGAGAGCCCGGTGAGCGTCAACACAGTGCCGACGACGCCCGCGAGCATCATTTTACGCACGCCAAGTATCACGAGATTTTCCCTTCGAAGGACGCGGCGCAAGACGGCAGCCGCAAAGAAGGCCCGATCGCGTGGGCCTTTCCAAAAAGTATCACCTCCATTCACCGGTCCGTCACACCTTCGGCCAGCATAACGACGTCATAACAGATGACCGACCAATGGAACGCGGGAGCGTGACAACCCGTCACCCCCCGGAATTTCCTATTCCGTATTTCGTGAGGGACGTCGGCGTCCTGAGATATATGCTGCGTCGGCCGATATTCGGCGACCTCGCCCTGACCAGGCGAGGTTTATTGAATGGAAAACTGAAACGTGAATAGAGCTGGGAGAAGGCGGGCGCGGGGCATGCGTACGGTGTGCCTCGGCGCCCTGACGCTCTCGCTGACCTTGGGAGCCCTGGCGCCGGCGCACGCGGACGACGCACCGGCTGCCACCGCGACGGCTCCCGTGACCGACCGTCAACGCATCCTGGACGCCTGGAATGCCGGCGGCCCCTCCGTTCGGGCGGCCGCAGAGGTGGCCCTGCAGGGATCCGAGGCCGACATCCGGCTGTTCCTCGACAAGGAGCAGGCCGTCGCGGAACGCCACGACGTGCAGATGCTGTTCTCGCAGCTGTACTCCGTGAGCGGACCCAAGGTGCGGGAAACGGCCGTCAAGGCCTTGGACAGCGGTGACGCCGACCAGGCACGCGCGTTCCTGCGTGACGGCTGGCGGGAGCCGCTGCAGCAGGACAGACAGCTACGGATCTCACAGCTGATCAGCGAGGGCGGCCCGAACGTCAAGTCCGCCGGTGTCGCCGCGCTGGACGGGGGGCCCGACAAGGTCCGTGAGTTTCTGGAGAAGGGCCAGTTCACCGCTGCCGAGGCGGACGACCGCCTCGCTCTCTCCCGCATAGTCAGCACCGGTGGGCCGGCGACCAAGGCGGCGGCGATGGCCGCCGTCGACGGCACCATCGAGGACGTACGGGAGTTCCTCCAGGTCGGGCAGTACATCGCCCGCGCGAGGGACAAGGAGCGGGCCACCGTCGCGGAGCTCGTGGAACGGGCGAAGGCGGCCGGAGCGCAGGCGAAGCAGCAGACCGATGCCGCCAAGGAGGCTTCGGCCCGAGCCGTCCAGGCGTCTGCCCTGGCGAAGGAGTCGGCGCTCCAGGCCGCCAGGGAAACCGCGGCGGCCGGCAGGGATGCGAAGCTCGCCTCCGCCGCCGCCGGAAGGGCCGCCCGCGCCGCCAAGGGTGCTGCCGCGGCAGCACAGCAGGCCATCGCCGCAGCCCGCGCCGCCAACGCCGCCGCACGGGTCGCCTCCGCTGCGGCATCGCAGGCCGCCTTCGCCGCGGCCGGCGCCGCGGACGCGGCCGCCCGCGCCCGAGGGGCGGCGTCAGCGGCCGCCACCGACGCCGGCCAGGCCTCCGCCGCCCGCAAGGCCGCGGAGGACGCACGGTCCATCGCGAAGCAGGCACGTCAGGCCGCGCTCGCGGCCCAGGCCGCCGGAGTCGCCGCGCTCGCCGCCGGTTCCGCCGCCGCGTCGGCAACGAGCGCGGGCCGCAACGCCGACGAGGCCGCCCGCGAGGCCGACCGTGCCGGCGCTCTCGCCCGTGCGGCCGGGGGGAGCTCCGCCGAGGCCGACGCGGCCGCCGCCACCGCCCGCCGTCAGGGCCGCGAGGCCGCCCGCGCCGCGGGTGTGTCCCAGAGCCTCGCCGAGGAGTCCGCCGCAGCGGCCCACCAGGCCAGGGACGCCGCCAACAGCGCCGCCGACCACGCCGACAACGCGGCCGGGGCGGCGGAGGAGGCGGCCAGGCAGGCCGGCAAGTCCGCCGACGCCGCCAAGGAGTCCACCGCTCACGCCGACGAGGCGAAGAAGGCCGCCGACATCTCGACAGTCGCGGTCAAGCAGGCGCGTGAGACCTTCGAGCTGACCCGCAAGAGCGAGGCCGAAGAACTCACCGCCCGAACCGCCGCGGCTCTGGAAGCCGCACGGGAGAGCCGGGCGGCCTACGAACGGAACGCGGCCCAGGCCAGCAAGAACGCCAAGGCCCTGGACGGCCTGGACACCCTGGTCGACCAGGTCTCCGAGTACGCCGCCCGGCCGGACGCGGACCGGTCACGGATCGTCGCGAAGGGCCGCTGGGTCGCCCTGGTGACCATGAAGACGCGCGGCCCGTGGAGCAGCACCGCGGCCGGCGACGTCCTGGCGGGTTCCGACGAGGACGTCGTCGCCTACATGCGTACGGGCTGGAAGGAGGCCGCGCAACGGGACGAGCGGGCCCGTGTCGAGCGCCTGGCCGAGGAAGCGGAGTCGCCGGCTGTGCGCAAGGCCGCCGAGCAGGCCTTGGGCACGGACGCCACACGCATACACGCCTTCCTCACCACCGGACAGCACGAGGCCGCGGCCAACGACTACCGGCTGCGGATCTCGCAGCTCGTGAGTACCGGCGACGTGGCCACCAAAGAGGCGGCCACCGCCGCCCTGGACGGCAACACGACCACGTTGCGGACGTTCCTCACGTCCGGTCAATACACCGCGCGCGTCAAGGACGAGCAACTCGGCGCCTCGCGGCTCGCCAGCACCGGCGGCCCCGAGCTCAAGGCCGCGGCGAGCGTCGCCGTCGAGGGCACTCCCCAGGTACTGCACCAGTTCATCACGGTGGGCCAGCACCGGGCCCGACGCCAGGATGCGCTGGCCGCGACGCACATCGCCGACATCCAGCACATGATCGCCGAGGCGGCCGCCGCCGCCGCCACCGCCCAGCAGAACGCCGCCGAGGCGCAGCGGGTGGCCGCGCTCGCCCGGAGCAAGTCGGGCGAGGCCAAGACGTGGGCCGACAAGGCCGGCGCATCGGCGCAGGAGGCGAAGAAGTACGCCGCCGAAGCCGGCGAGTCCGCCAATCAGGCGTCCTCGTCGGCCGCAGAGGCCCAGAAGTCGGCCAAGGCGGCCCGCAAGGCGCAGGCGGACGCCGCGAAGGCCGTCGCCGAAGCACAGCTCTCGGCGGGGAAGGCGCGCACCTCCGCCGCGTGGGCCCGCCATTCCGCCGAGGACGCCTCCGAGTCCGCGCGGCAGGCGCGTGCGTCCGCCGAGGCTGCCGGGAAGGACGCGGCGGAAGCCGACAAGGCCGCCACCGAGGCCAAGGCGATCGCCGAGACCAAGAGGCGCGCCGAGGAAGAGGCCCGGCGCCGGGACGAGCAGGCCCGCAAGGCCCGCGAGGAGGCGCTGCGCAAGACCGCCGAGGAGGAGGCCCGGGCCGACGAGTGGACCTGGTCCGACAGCGGACACCTGCTGCTCGACGTCGCCGGCCTCGTCCCCGGCCTCGGTGAGTTCGCCGACGGCGCCAACTGCGCCTGGTACGGGGCGGAGGGCGACGCTGTCGACGCAGCCCTGTCCTGCGCCTCGGCCGTTCCGGTGGCGGGCTACGGGGCCTCCGCCGTGAAGTTCGGCAAGTGGGGTGACAAGGCCTACGGCATGTTCAAGGGCATGTTCGGCAAGAAGCCCAAGGTCTGCCCGGTGCCCCGGGCCAACAGCTTCACGCCCCGGACACCCGTTCTCATGGCGGACGGCACGCAGAAGCAGATCCAGCACGTACGACTCGGGGACCAGGTCCTCGCGACCGACCCGCGCTCCGGCCTGACGCTGCCGCAGACGGTACAGAGAGTGATCACCGGTACCGGGCCGAAAAGCCTCGTCCGTCTCACCCTGGACACCGATGGTCCGAGCGGCGGCGCCACGGGCTCGTTCACGGCGACCGACAACCACCCGCTGTGGCATGTCGACCGACGTGCCTGGGTCGAGGCCGGGCAGGTACGCCCGGGCGACCGGCTCCGCAGTGCCGACGGGCAGCTCCGTACCGTCGTCGCCACACGTGCGTGGGCGGAAACACGTACGGTCTACAACCTCACCGTCGCCCACACCCACACCTTCTACGTGAAGGCCGGCGCCACCACCGTCCTCGTGCACAACGACGGCGGCTTCGACTGGGAAAAGGGGCTGGAGGAGCTCAAGCGGGACTGGCAGTCGGGGAACCAGAACGACGACGGCCACCACTCACCTCGCGGTAACCAGGCGGAGAACAAGCAGTTCAAGGACGCCTTGCGGTCCATCGAGCGCGACCTCGGCCGCCAGGTGACCCCTGCCGAGCGCCGTGCCCTGCACGACCGGATCACCGGTCAGGGGTACGACTACCATCGCATCATCGATGAGGCCAAGGGGTTGTTCGGTGGATGCTGACATGGAGTCGACCGGCGTCCGGCGGCTGCTGACCGGAGCAGTGATCCGCTCGGTCGGCCGCGCCGCGGACATGGGAGTGCTGGAACTCACGGGCGGACAGGGGGAGGACCTCGCGCTGCACATCCAGTGCGCCTTCCGGGTGCTCCACGACGGCCAGGTACTGCTGGGCTCACGCGACATGACGTATGCGCGCGGCCGCGCCGAACCGGAGGCCTTCGACACCTTCGCCACCGTGTACGACGACCGCGCGGCGCTCCTCAGCCGCGTTCTCGGCGGGGCCTGCCCGCAGGTCGAGACGGTCCTTCAGGGCCCGGCAGGGGCACTGACCCTGGAGGCGAGCCGCGGGTTCAGGGTCGAGGTCCTCCCGGACCGCTCCGGCGCGGAGGAGTCCTGGCGCGCCTTCACACGAGGCGGACAGCACTACGGGTACCCGCCGGGCCTGGTCTAGGAGTCCGGCCGGGCGGCATATGAAGGACGGGCTCAGGGCACGCCACCCGCGTGGACGCGCCCTCTGAACGCGAGCGGGGCGGTACAGCTTTCTGTACCGCCCCGCTCGTTCTGTGGCAGCGCCTTCGCCGCCGTCCTCAGTGGCCGCCGGACCCTCGATGCGCGACGCTCCGCAGAAAGGCGTCAAGGTATTCGGCGAACCCCGGCGCCGCGGCGACGAAGTGACCGGCGCCCGGATGCACACTGCGCTTGCCACCGAGCGCATCCGCGAGGGCGTCGCAGATCCGCTCGAGCGCGGCCGAGTGGTCCCCGGACGCGACGAGCACCGGAACGCCGGTGTCCCGGATCACCTCGAGCCGTGGGCGCGCCTCGCTGGTCGGCCGGCTCCCGTGCGCCCGCCGGACGCCGGCGACCACGCCTTCGGGGAGCGGGCCGTCGCCGATGGGCGCGCCCGCGAGACGGAGGAACTCGCGCAGCTCGGTCGGGTCCGTACCCATTCCGTGGGTGAGGACCGCATCGCCGATGCGCTCGAGCCGCGCCACATCGGGATCGTCCGGGACAAGGTGGTTGAGCGGCGGTTCGATCAAGGTGAGTGAGCGCATGCCGCCCGGCGCGGCAGCGGCCGCGAGCAGCGTCCCGAGAACGCCGTAGGAATGGGCGACCACGTGGGGGCGGCCGGCGAGCAGCGGCGCCAGGTCCCGGGCGTCCACCTCGAAGTCCTGGCGCTCCAGCGGTGGTGGACTCGGCGGATAACCCCGGCGATGGACGTACGCCAGCGTCCACCGGTCCGACAGTGGAGCGAGAGCGCCCCACGTCGTCCGCGGACCGGCACCGCCATGCACCAGCAGAACCTCCGGCCCAGAGCCATCGCGCACCACCACGATCTCGCCCACGGAAGCGAGCATAGCGGCGCACAGTGAGGACACGGAGCCGGGAACAGCCTCTTCAGCGGCACCTCGTGAGCCACCTCGCATGCCGGGCGGTGCCGGCCGGCAGCGCGAGCAACGCGGGCCGGAAGGCGGGCCGCACCTGCCGCCAGGGCCCTCCCCTCCCCCGCCGTCCGCGGGGTCCGCGGACCGCCGGCGGTGTCGCCGGTGAGGAGTCGCGCGTGGGCGGGCAGACGGATCGCGGAGGTGGCCCACCACCCGCGGCCGAGGGCGAGGGTGTCCACCGCGCGAGCCACGAGGGCTACCCCCACGGTGGCGTGACGCCGGCCCCCGGTCCGGACCGGCGGCATGGCGGGCATCGCCGTCGCCCTAACGCAGAGCGGCGGCGGCCAGGCCCTCGAGTGCCTCGCGCCGTACTTCCCCACCGTTCACCAGTCGGTCGAAGACCAGTCCGTCGAGGCACGTCAGCAGCGTGTCGGTCCGGTTTTCGACGTCCGGGACGCCGTGCGCGGTGAGGAACCGGCGGACGGCCTCGCGGCCGGCGTTCTCACGGGGGACGAGGATGTCGCGCAGCTCCGGGTCGCGCACGCTCTCGACGGCGCAGGCATGGCGGGCGAGCGAGCGACGGCGTCCCTCACCGGTGAGTCGCCGCCGGGTGAGCAGCGCCATGCCGTCGACCAGGTCCTCGCGGTTACGGAGGGGTGGGAGCTCTTCGGCCGTCGCGTGCAGTTCCGCCTGGTCGAGGTGCACGAGGCGGGTGACGAGTCCGGTGAGCAGGGCGGCGCGGGTGCGGAAGTAGGCCGAGGTGGTGCCCGGCGGCATGGCGGCTCTCCGGTCGACCGCGCGGTGCGTCAGGCCGCGCATTCCCTCGTCGGCGAGTACGTCGAGAGCCGCGTCCGCCAGAAGGGTGCGCCGATCGGTAGTCATAGCTCCTTTCTACACCTGTAG
Source organism: Streptomyces sp. NPDC016309 (assembly GCF_043077235.1). Lineage (NCBI taxonomy): Bacteria > Bacillati > Actinomycetota > Actinomycetes > Kitasatosporales > Streptomycetaceae > Streptomyces > Streptomyces sp. NPDC016309. The sequence continues at coordinate 75,269 of NZ_JBIBSG010000015.1, forward strand.
AGAGCCGAGTTACCCTTCTTCTACAGATGTAGAAGAAGGGAGCTCCGGCATGGGGAGCAGGGCAGTGGTGGTCGGAGGCGGGATCGGCGGGCTGGCCGCCGCGATCGGTCTGGACCGGATCGGATGGGAGGTGACGGTGGTCGAGCGTGCGGCCGTGCTCCAGGACGCCGGGGCAGGCATTTCCCTGGCGGCCAACGGCATGCGGGCCCTGGACGAACTCGGTGTCGGCCAGGCACTTCGGGACGCGTCCCGAGGCCAGTACACCGGCGGAACCCGGACGCCCCGGGGCCGCTGGCTGACGCGGATGGACGGCGCGGCGCTGGAGGAAGCGGTGGGCACGCCGATCGTGGGCATCCCCCGCTCCACCTTGCACCGCCTGCTCCGCGACTCCTTGCCCGCCGCATCACTGGTCGTCGGCTTCGAGGCGGCCTCGGTGCGGCAGACCGGCCAGGGGACAGTACGCGTCGGCTGTGGCGAGACGGTCCTGGAGGCCGATCTGGTGGTGGCGGCCGACGGCATCCGCAGCACCGTCCGCGGCCACCTCTTCCCGGACCATCCCGGCCCGGTGCACAGCGGCTCGACGGTGCTGCGGGCCATCACCGAGCACGCGGTCGATCTCCACACCGACTTCGAGCTGACCTGGGGCCGGGGCGCGGAGTTCGGACACATCACCTTCCTGGACGGGAGGGCCGAGTGGCACGCCGCCCTCGATCTCCCCGCCGGAACGTGGTTCGCCGACCCGCTGGCCGAACTGCGCCGGCGGTTCCGCACCTGGCACGACCCGATCCCCGCCCTGCTCGACGCGACCCTGCCGGAGGCCGTGCTGCACCACGACGTTCACGAGCTCCGCATGCCCCTCCCCTCGTTCACGGCCGGCCGGATCGCGCTGCTGGGCGACGCGGCCCATGCCATGACCCCCAACCTCGGGCAGGGCGCCTGCCAGGCACTGGAGGACGCGGTCACCCTCGCCGCCGCCCTCCGCTCCGAGTCCACCGTCGAGGCCGCGCTCGTCCGCTACGACGCCGAGCGCCGGCCGCGCAGCCAGGCTGTCGCACGGGCCGCCCGGCAGGCCGGGAGAATGGGCCGGCAGCTCTCGCACCCCCTCGCCGTCGGCCTGCGGAACACGGCGATGCGGCTGACACCGTCCCGGATCGCCACACGCATGATCCTGCGTCACCACGCCTGGACACCCCCGTCGCTGCGGTGATCTCCCCCACACGCCCGTCGCCCCGCCACCGGACACGTGCCTTCACCTGCTTGCGGCGTCCGGCACAGGCCCGTACCGCTGCCGTGTTCCGGGCGAAGTCCCAGGTCGTCCGCGTTCCGCCCCGGCGGCATGCGTGCACCCGCCTCCCCGTTCCCGGCACGCCCGGTCCGCGACGGGCGACACCGGGCCTCGGCATCAATGGGTCGTGGCGCCAACAGGCCCTGGCCGCAACGGTCGTGGCGACAGGGGCCCTTGCCGAAATACCGGCCCGCCGTGCCCTTGTCGTCGTGACAAGGTGTCCCTTGAGTGAAGGAGGTGCTTCCCATCAACCCGACCAACGGAACCCCGCGGAACGCCCAGGTGACCGCCGCACTGAGCGCCGAGAACGCGTCGATCCGGCTACGGGCGGCCATGGCGGCGGGCTCGACCCCCGACCCTGGCTTCCTGGAGCCGCTCGTCGAGCGGTGCGCGGTCGAGCCGGACTTCTTCGTGCGGGACACGCTGTCCTGGGCCCTGGCCCGCCTTTCGCCGGAGATCACCCTGCCCCGGCTCCGCCAGGAGCTCGCCTCGGACCGGCCTCAGGCGCGCAGCCAGGCGCTGCACACGCTCTCGAAGATCGGTGACAAAAGCGCCTGGGCCTGGATCACGTGGTCCATGCTGCGGGACAGCGACGACGAGTTCGCGCGGACCGCGTGGCGGGTCGCGGTCGCCCTCGTACCCGAGGACGAGAGGGAAAGCTTGGTCGACGAACTGGTCATGCAGCTCGGCCGCGGGGATCGCCATGTGCGGCTGAGCCTCACCCGGGCCCTCGTATCCCTGGGAGACCTGACGGTGCCCGCTCTGACCAAGGCTGCGACGCACCCGGACCCGGCAGTGGCGACGCACGCCAGGGCCACCGAGCTGCTCCGGCTGAACCCGGCGACCGATTTCGACGCGGCTGTCGCCGAAGCGAGGCGCGTCGTCGCGCGGGGACCGGATCGAGCGACTGCCGCCGTGGCGGCGCCGCCCGCGGCCGGCACCGTAGCGATGACCGGTGCCCGGGAGACCGACGAGCCCGCTCCGCCGGCCGGGCCGGACGGGGCCGCGGTGGACGCCGACGCCGCGGAGCCTCGGGAGAATACGGAACGCTGACCGGCGAGGTGGTACGGCATTCGGGGTGAGCTCCCGCATGCTCCGGCGGCCCCTCGGCGGCCGCCCCCGTGAGCCGGTACCCGCCGCTGTGAGCCATGTGCCCGCCCCCGACGTCTTCGGGGGCGGGCACCGGCGCTCCTGGCGGAGACGACCGGACATACGGGGGCGGCCGGGCCTGCCACCGAGCGAGGCCATCGCCGGGGCACGGCTGACCACGCGCGCCCAGGCGCCTCCCCGCGTTCTCCGGTGCCTTGGACGCGGGCCCGCGCGCCACGGGGGCGAGGGTGGACGGTCAGCGGCGTTCGTAGGCGGTGAAGGGCTTGTTCCGTGCCCCGTACGACTCGTAGCGGGCGCCGATGAACCGGTCCTCGTACGCGAAGAGGGTGTCCACCGGATCGTCGCCCTCGGGGAATCGAAGGACCTCGCGCTGCTCGCCCGTGGCACCGTCGAGGACCCGGAGGCTGTAGGTGGAATCGCGGTCGCCGAGGAAGGACGTCTCGTGGCGAGAGGTGAGGACGGTGATGTCCCCGTCCTGGGACTGGATGTGGTAGCCGGTGTCTCCGTCGAGGCGGTCGTCGTCCGGGTCGCCACCCCAGACCAGGTCTCCGGTGGCCAGGTCGAAGGCGGTCAGGCCGTAGACGTACCGGCTGATCCGCACCTGATGGCGGGTCAGGGCGTAGAGCCTGCTGCCGTCGGTCACCGCCGTGAGCCGCTGTTCACGCCGGATCTCGCCGTAGGGACCGCTGAAGTCGATGGGCGGGTTCGGGCGGCCGTTCCTGTCGAAGGAGAAGTAGGCGCCGAAGTCGGAGTCGCCCGATGCCGAAGCCGCCACGATCAGCGGGTCGGCCGAGACGAAGTCCGCCCGGGCGTCCCAGGGGACGGCGCTCCGGCCGCCGAGGGGAGCGGACCACAGGAGTGCGCCGGTGGCCGGGGCGAAGGCGGCGGCGTGCAGTTCGGCGTCCCTCGGGATCCTGTCGCCCCGGGGGTCGTCCGCTCCGCCGCAGGCGAGGAGCGCGACGACCTGGCGTTCGGCCACCGCGGTCCGGCCCGGGACGCAGCCCTTGGGCACGGCCGCCTTCCAGCGCGGCTTCCCGCTGTGCACGTCCACGGCGTGCAGCTCGTCCGGTGTGAGCAGCACGGCGACGCCGCCGCCGACGGACACCGGAGAGGGCTGGAGGGGATGGAGCCCGGACTCGCCAGCGGTGAGAGGGGCCTTCCAGATCTCGCGGCCGTTCTTCATGTCGATCGCGACGGCGGTGGCGCAGAGCTCCCCCTTGGCCGCGTGGGGAGCACCGTCCCCGTCGCGGGTGAGGACCAGGACCGAGGCGTCGGTGTCCGCGCGGGCGTGGCAGACCGCCGAGCGGCCGGGCGGCACGTACTCCCATCTCCGCTCGCCGCTACCGGCGTCGTACCCGCGCACCGCGTCGAAGCGGCTGCGGACCAGGGTGGCGCCGGACAGCCAGGCGCCGTTGCCCTGCTGTTCCGCCTTGCGGTCCGCGGGGGTGTCCCAGACGACGCCCAAGTCCCTCGGCCCCGGAGGAGCATCCGGCGATCGGTGCGCAGAGGACCACCAGAACCGCCACCGTCGCGAGGAGGGTGCGCCTGGTCCGTCTACCGGACAGCCCGTCGTTCACCTGCGCCGTCATGTCCGCTCCCCCCGAGCGCGCCCGCCGTCGACGGTCCACAGGGCTTCCCGCGTGCCTCGGCGGCGATCATCATAGGGAGCCGGTCCGCCCCGGCGGAAGGTGCTCCCGCCGGCCGGACGCGTACGGCGCGAGACCGGCCCTGCCGGCCAGGGGCCTGTTCCGCACCGGGACAGGCCCCTGGGCGTCGCGCCGGGTGAGGATCAGGCGGCGACGACGCCACACTCCTCGATGACGAGCTTCTTGGCGGTGGTGCCGGAGCGGCTGCCGAGGGCCTCGATCGCCTTGACGACATCCGCGCCCTCGACGACCTCGCCGAAGACGACGTGCTTGCCGTCGAGCCACGGGGTCACCACGGTCGTGATGAAGAACTGCGAACCGTTGCTGTTCGGGCCCGCGTTGGCCATGCTCAGCAGGAACGGCCGGTCGTGCTTGAGCTGGAAGTTCTCGTCGGCGAACTTCTCGCCGTAGATGCTCTTGCCGCCGGTGCCGTTGCCGTTGGTGAAGTCACCGCCCTGCAGCATGAACTCGGGGATGACACGGTGGAAGGGCGCGCCCTTGTAGCCGAAGCCGTTCTGGCCGGTGGCCAGCTCGCGGAAGTTGCGGGCGGTCTTCGGCACGACGTCGTCGAACAGACGGAAGACGATGCGGCCGAGGTCCTCACCGTTGGCGGAAACCTGGAAGTAGACGTTTTCACTCATGGTCCCGATTCTCCACGACGGTGGCGGTGCGCAGCCACCAGGGGGCGGCCGGACGGTGCGGTGCCCGGTCTCCCTACCTGCCACCGGGGGCGTTATCGTGCCCGGATGGAGGCCTGGGAGCGCTGGGAGCGGCGGGTGCAGACGGCGGCGCATCCCGTGGCGTACCGGCTGGTGCGCGCGGTCGCCGCCCGCGGCCCGGTGGTGCGGGTGCCGAAGGTCGGTGTGGTGGTGAGCGACGCCGGTCTCGCCCGGGCTGTGCTCACGGACCCGGAGGGGTACACGAAGACCGGGCCGGGCGCGGCGGCCGCGCTGTGGAGCCCGGTGCTCGGCTCGCGGGTGCTGATCACTCTGGAGGGCGACGAGCACGCGGCGCTGCGCAGGCGGCTCAGCGGGCTGTTCACGCAGGCTCATGTGGATGCCGTGTGCGAGCGGGTGCTGCGCGCTCCGCTCGGGGCACTGGAGCGGCGGCTGGCGGCGGGCGAGGAGGTGGATCTCGTCCCGGTGGTCCGGGACGGGGCGGCCGAGGTGATCCGCGAGCTGGTCGGGCTTCCGGCCGGTGGTACCGACTTCGCCGAGGCCGCCGCGGTGGTCTCGTCCGTACGGCTGTGGCGGACCACACTGACCGGGCGCCAGATGGGGCGTGCCCGGGCGGCACTGACCCGGCTGACCGAGGCGGCGGTGGCGGCCTACCGGGCCGGCGACGAGTCCACGGTTCCGGGGCGACTGCGCGCGCTGGGCTTGGACGAGACCGAGGCGCGGGGTGCCGTCGGACTGTTCCTGCTGACGGGCACCGAGACGCTGGTCTCCTTCCTGCCCCGGCTGGTCGCACTGGCCCATGACACGGGCCGGGGGCCGGACGCGATCACCGGCGCCCTGGTGGAGGAGGCGCTGCGGGTCACCGCGCCGACCCCGGTGATGCTGCGCAGCGCCGCCCGGGCCGGGCGGATAGGGGGCGTACGGGTGGACGCCGGGGAGCGCGTGGTGATCGCCACACTGCTGTGCACGGGGGCGTACGGCCCGTTCTCCCCCGACCGGGATCCCTCCGAGACCGCCGGTCTGCGCCGGCTGTGGTTCGGCGCGGGCCCGCACTTCTGCTTGGGGATGCCGCTGGCCATGGCGGAGATCCGTGCGGTGACCGCCGTCCTGCGCCGCTTCCCGCAGTTGGTGATAACCGCGCGGCGCCCGGCGCGCGGTGTCCTGATCCCCGCCTACGCTCGGCTGTCGCTGCGGGCGACGGGCTGAACCGCGGACGGCTCCGCTCGCCATGGGTACGGCGGGGCGGGCAGTTCGCTTCCCGCAGCCCCGGACCGGCCGGGGCGGTTGCCGCGTGCACGACCCGTTACCGCTTCTGGCAGCGGGACGGCACCTCGGAGGAGGGCTCTGCCGGGCTCCAGCCAAGGTCGACGCGTGTGCGGACAAGACCCACGCCGCCCGGAGAAACCGATTCCCCGCGTGGATAAGGGGGCCCGCACCACACCGGATCAGGCCGATCATGTCCGCAACCACAAGGAGCTCGGCCCGCGGCGGGCGGCAAGACATCCTTCCGAGTGAGCCGGTGGTGCTCGCCACCCAGACCGCCAACGTCCGTTCGATCCGCCTCGCGGCCAAGCTGGCGTTCACCGAAGCGGAGCGGTTCCGGGCTTGGGACGCGCCAACAGGCGGCTGTGGCCCCTTGACTCCGGGCACCGGATGCCGCGCCGCTGCCGACCCGGGTCAGGAGGCGCCCGGGCACGGAGGCGGGAGCGCGGCCGCCGACCCCACCGCGTCCCGGGCAGGCGCCGTGGACCGCATGCACAGGACCGGTTTGGGCGACATAAGACCTACGCGTCAGTTAGTCATACTGGATCAAGCCATGTACGTGCCGGATGATCACGGTCGAGAATCAGGAACGGGTGTGCGAGACACGTCGATTCGGCGGTGCCTCGCCACCCGCTACAGATGGAGACCCCCACCCGTGATAGTCCCGCCGCTCTTCTCCCCCATAGCGCCCGCGATCCACCCGCGGCACGCCGAGCTCGACCAGCGCACGGCCCGGTGGGCCGAGTCCCACCGGATCGGCTCCGATGATCTGCGCCGGCGGCTCGTACAGCACGAGATCGGAAGCTTCGCCGCCCGCGTCATGCCGCACGGCCGCGAGGAAGTCGTCGGCCTGATGGCCGACTTCGTCCTGTGGCTGTTCGGCGTGGACGACGGCTGCTGCGAGGAGGGAGACCTGGGCCGCCGCCCGGGGGAACTCGCCGGAACGCTGCACCGCCTGCTGCGTGTGGCGCAGAACCCGGAGGCGCCCCTACTGCTCGACGACCCGATGGCCGGTGGTCTGCGCGACCTACGAACCCGGGTCGACAGGTACGGCACGGCCGGCCAGGCGGCACGGTGGGTGGGGCACCTGCGGGAATACTTCTTCTCCGTGGTGTGGGAGGCGTCCCACCGGAGCGCGGGCACGGTGCCGAGCCTTTCCGATTACACCCTGATGCGGCTGTACGACGGGGCGACGACGGTGGTCTTCCCCCTGCTGGAGATGGCCCAGGGGTACGAACTCCAGCCGTACGAGCGGGACTACCGCGCTGTGCGAGCGGCCGAAGAAATGGCGTCCTTCGTCATCACGTGGGACAACGACATCCTGTCCGACCACAAGGAACGAGCAGGGCACGGCTACTTCCTGAACGTGCTCCGGGTCCTGGAAGCGGGGGGCCTCACCCCCCAGGAGGCGATGACCACGGCCATCGCCCAGCGGGACCGGGTGCTGGTGGCGTTCGCCCGCTTGGCCGACCATCTGTCCGTTGTGGGAAGTCCCCAGATGCGGCAGTACATGCAGGGCCTGTGCCACTTCATCCGCGGCTCGCAGGACTGGGGCGTCAGCTCCATCCGGTACACCACGCCGGAGGACCCGGCAAAGCTCCCCTCGGGCTTCACGGACACGCCTACCGACGGCAGCGCCGAGCCGCTCGGGATTGACGCGGTCTCGTGGTGGTGGGACGTGGTACCCGCCGCCCCGGCCCAGGCGGGGCGGCGGGTGGCTCCCCGGCCGGGGGAGGGAAGTCTGGTCGGCACGGTCTGAGCCCGCGGGTCCCGCGGGCACGCCCGGCCTACGTCGGACCGACGGGACGGTATGACGAGCGAGCCACCACGGTCATCGGGATGCGATCGGCATGTGCGACCGCCGAGGCGACCTCCCGGGGCAGGTGCCCCGGCACGGGGACGAGCCGCCACTGGCGGAGGATGGTGGCGATGGCGATGGTCGCCTCGGTCCAGACGAACAGGTCGCCTATGCACTTGCGGTTGCCGGCGCCGAAGGGAATATAGGCACGGCGACCCGGGCCCTCGGCCTGCCTCTCGGGCAGCCATCTGTCCGGGTCGAAGCAGTCGGCCTTGTCGTACAGGCTCGGGTCACGGTGCAGTGCGTACAGACTGAAAGCCACTTCGGTGCCGGCCGGCATCCGCACGCCGCCCAGGGTGACGGGCTGCGTGGTTCTCCGCATCAGGAGCGTGACACCGTGCAGTCGGATGACCTCGTCGATCACCCTGCGGATGCCCTTCAGCTCGGGCACGTGCAGAGCCGTGACCGGCCCGTCACCCGCCACCCGGCGGACCTCGGCGACCAGGTCCTCCTCCACGTCAGGGCGGCCGGCCAATTCGTGGAAGGTCCACGCGAGGGTGGCCGCGGTCGTCTCGGCACCCGCGAACAGGATGGTGGCCAGTTCGTCGCGCACCTGGACGTCCGACATGCGGGCGCCGCTCTCCTCGTCCTGAGCGGTCAGGAGCAACGACAAGAGGTCGTCGTGGTGCGTAGGACCGGCCGCCCGTGAGGTCGCTACCACCTCGTCGATCACCGCGCGCAGTCTCGCCGCCGCCCGGTCGAACCGACGATTGGCGGGTATGGGCAACCGGTCGAACATCTTCGGCGAGGCGGCGCGTACGAGGAGGTTGGTCAGCAGCACCGGCAGGTTCTTGCGCACGGCGTCGACGGCCGGCAGACCGACATCGGCGGAGAACAGCGTGCGGGCCAGAGTCTCGACCGCGTACCCGGCCATGGCCGGCTCCAGGTCGATGACGTCCCCGGGTGCCCAGGAGTCGGCCAGGGCCTGGGCGTTGCTACTCATGATCTCGGAGTAGCCGGTGATGCGGTCGCGGGAGAACATGGGCTGGATCATCCGGCGGTGCTTCCTGTGCAGCTCGCCGTCCGAGTTGGCGAGCCCGTTGCCGGCGAGGGGCCGCAGCCGGTCGAAGAAGCGGCCTTTCTCGAAGTTCCCGGCTTGCCGGACGGTCACCTCGTGGACCAGGTCCGGCGTGGTCACCACGTACATCGGCATGGTGCCCAGGTCGACGCGCAGGAGATCACCGTACTGCCGCAGTGACGACAGGAAGCCCAGCGGGTCGCGCCACAGAGCGAGGGCGTGGCCGAGAAGCGGCACCGCTCCGGGCACGCGCGGGACGGAGGCGAGTGGCCGCGCCTGAGCGATCGGTGGCATTCGAGGACCTCACTATCTTCGGGGTGTGCTTGGCAGGGCTCGGCTTTCACCGCCCGGGCAGGCGGTGGGGGGCGGTCCTCGCGTCGACGACGTCGACCACTCCCGACCAAGATCAGCGATACCCCAGTTTGCGAGCGGGCTACCGCAGTTGAGACGGGGGGTGCTCAACCTGCCGGTACAACCCGCCAGTAGGCTGCGCGGTGCTGACCTGCCGTCACTCTCGGTACGGAGTCGTCTCTACCCAGTCCCGCCGTCGCCCCGGAGGCCACGTGACCACCCCGCCCCCCATATGGACCAGCCCCGAGACGACAGCCCCTGTCGGCTGTCCCGCGCACATGCAGGCCACCGGTGGCTTGCGCGCGCTGTACGGGCCGGAGGCCGAGGCGCGGCCGTACGCCTTGTACGAGCAGCTTCGTGCCGAGCACGGCACTGTGGCGCCCGTCTTGCTCTACGGGGACGAACCCGCTTGGCTGGTGCTGGGACACCGCGAGAACCTGGAGGTGCTGCGCTCACCTCGCTTCTCCTCCGACTCCCGGCACTGGCGGGCCATCAAGGAAGGCACTCTGGCGCCGGACTCGCCGCTGCTGCCCATCACTGCTCCACAGCCACTGGTGGCCCTGACCGACGGAGCCGAGCACGCCCGCCTGCGCCAGGCCGTCACGGAAAGCCTTGCGCGTGTGAACCGCCCGCGGATGCGCCGGTACATCACCCGCTACGCCACCCGTCTTATCGACGACGTCATCACGGCGGGGAGGGCTGATCTGGTAGCCGATTTTGCGAGGAAGCTGCCGGCTCAGGTCGTTTGCCAACAGCTGGGCATTCAGGAGAGCGACGCCCTGACCGTCGGAGCAGCCGTAGCCGACATGATCAGCGGTGGTGAGTCGGCCATGGCGAGCAACGACCTCGTTGTCGAGATCGTGCGTGACCTGGTGGAGCGCAAAAGGCGGCAGCCTGGCGACGACCTCGCGAGCTGGCTACTCGTCCATCAAGCCGGCCTCACCGACGAAGAGGTCCGCGAACATCTGCGGCTGGTGCTGGTGGCCGCGCTGGAGCCCACCGCCAACCTCATCGCCAGCGCCCTGCGCATGGTTCTCACGGACGGGCGCTTCCGCGGCCATCTCTCGGGGGGCCAGATGACGCTGCCCGACGCGTTGGAACAAGTGCTGTGGGACCACCCGCCGCTCGCGGTCGTCCCCACCCGCTGGGCGACAGGCGACACGCAGCTCGGCGGCAAGCGAATTATGGCTGGGGACATGGTGATGCTCGGTCTGGCTGCCGGCAATGTCGATCCCGGTATCCGCCCTGATCCGACGATACCCATGCACGGCAACAGGTCCCACCTCGCCTTCGGCGCCGGCGTGCATGAATGCCCGGGCCAGGACCTCGGCCGCACCATCGCGGAGGCGGGTATCGACCTGCTCCTGGAACGCATCCCGGACCTGCGTCTCGCCGTCGGCAATGATCAATTGCAGGTCGTGGGCACATGGATGTCACGCCGCTTGACCAGCCTGCCGGTGACCTTCGCCGCCCAGCGCCAGGAGAAGGCGGCGGCCGTCCGGCGCCCAGTCGAACCGCTGGTGGTACAGGAGGCCGCACACGCATCACACAGGCGAGTCCGGGGCGGATGGTTGCGACGGCGATAGACCACCGCTTTGGGAAACAAGCTTGACGGCGGCGTCCGGTCCGGTGAAGCCGTGCAGTACGCGGAGGTGCGGATGGGCGGGTACTGGAGGTGCCGGACGGGGCGGAAGGTGCGGGCGAAGACGTGCTCGACGTAGGTGCGGCCTGCTTGAGGGACTTGTCGCGGTGCTGATTCCGGTCCGGTGATCCGGTGCGCCGCCGACTTGGGCACCTCGAGCAGGGGAGCGAGCTGCCTCATCGTGAGGTCGCTCGCCGTTACGGCTGTCCAGGACGGATCCGACGCCGTCACCACACCAGCCATATCAAGATCGTGCCATCTGGTGACTGGCGACCGCCCCGCCTCTCAGCCGCCGCTCAGCGGAGACGCCCATGTGGGGTCGTGTCCGGATCTCCTCGTGAGGTGGGCCAGCAGGTGCTCCGCCGTGACGGAGACGGTGTCTTGCGGCGCGCCGACAACGGCCAGGGCGGCGATGAGCCTTGCCGTTGCTGTTTCCGGCACGTCCGGGTCGGTCAGGAGAGGAAGCAGCAGCAGGAAGCGGATGGCCGTGTCCTGGACGCCGTCGTCCGCAAGGAGCGGGCTGTCAGCGATCCGGATCAGCTCATGCCATGTCAGCCCGGGCCCCGAGAAGTCTCCGTCCCAGCTGGCGATCTGCTCGACGTAGCTTCTGCCTGGATGGGTAAGAAGGTAATCGGTGCCGTAGTCGCCATCCAGGTTGCGGTAGATCACCACGGCTCCGGGGCCGTCTTCTGCCGGCACTCTGAACACTGGCCAGCGTTCAGGATCGAAGAGCACCTCGGACAGCGCATCGGCATCGGCGCCGTCCTCACCGAACCACTCCGGAACCGGGCGCTCGGCACACTCCCCGTCGCTACACATCGCCAAGAGGTAGTTCGACCAGAAGCCCGGTCGGACCGGTAGTGACTCGCCCGGCACCAACGGACCGACGTCATATCCCTTGATCAGCACCCGTCGATCCTGTCACCAGCCACCGGCACTGTCCGATCGGGGATCGGCAAAGGTACGACGCTCAGCCAGCGGGACAGCCCTTGGTCGCAGGGGCAGCATCTGTCATGGGGGTCGCGGTGGACAGCGTGCACGCCGCCTGGGACTGAGCGTGGCCGCTGGATCGTTCGATCGTGAGGTGCGCTCCGGCTGCGACGAGGACTGCGGCGGTTTCCGGGTGGGGGCCGTGGGTCGCCCAGTCCAAAGGAGACCAGCCGGTTCCGTGGTCTTCACGGAGGTTCGGGTCGGCTCCGTGCGCCAATAGTTCGCGTACTGTCTCGGCGCGCCCCCAGCATGCGGCTGCGCACAGCGGTGTGCCTTCCGAGCCCACTCCCCTGCTTTCCCTGTCGGGAGCGGCACCCGCCTCCAGGAGCAGGCGCGCGATCTCCGTTTCCCCCTGTACGGAAGCCAGATACAGAGGGGTGGTGCCTTCGCTGCTCGCTGTCTCCGGGTGCGCCCCGCCCCGCAGGAGCGCCTGTACGCGTGCGGGTTCAGCCGCCAGGATCGCTGCGAAGAGATGACGGGAGAGCTTCTTTGGCCACCGCTTGTTCACAGTTGACAAGGCTATCGATGCTTGCCCCTGCCGCAACCAGTCCTGGCTGTTCAATGAGATGCGAGCTCGACGGGCGGGAGACAAGGGCTGGACGGTGCATGCGGCTAGGGCCGCGTCACCTGGCCGGGTTCGGGCCGCCGGAGGCGTCAGCGCCCTCGCCGTTTCACTGCCAGGCCGATACCGAGGACGGCGAGTACGACAACGGCAACGACGAACCAGGTGGGCATCGTGTCAAGGCCCTTGTAGGCGATCGGCAAGGCGTCCGTCGGCGGCATCGCGACTCTCCTCGGGTCGGGTGCTTCTCAGATGCCCCGAGGTGAGAGCGAGATGCCGCCGCAGGGCGACCAGTCACGTCCCTACCTCCGGGGACGCGACCGCAGATCCGTGCCGGGGCCCGTCACCGGACGACGTCGAAGACCTGCTTCTGCAGGCCGTTGGGGTAGACCTCGTGCTCGACGAGGCGCAACTTCTGCGCGTCCTTGTCCGTGACGCTGAACAGGCGCTTGCCCGCGCCGAGCAGGAGCGGGAAGACGAGCAGGTGATAGCGGTCGATCAGGCCTGCGTCCGACAGCGCCCGGTTCAGGGAGGCGCTGCCGTGGATGATGATCGGGCCGCCCTCGGTCTCCTTCAGCGCGGCGACCTCGTCGAGCGAGCGCAGGATGGTGGTCTGGCCCCAGTTCGGCACCAGGTCGTCCTCGGTGAGAGTGGTGGAGACGACGTACTTCGGCATCACCTTGTAGTCGGCGAAGTCCTCCATGTCGGGCCACACCGGGCTGAACGCCTCGTAGCTGACCCGGCCCAACAGCATGGCCGTGGCTTCCTTCTGTTCCCGTCCCTTGATCTCGAAGGCGTCGGGAAGGAACTCGATGTGCTTGAACGTCCACCCGGAGTTACGGTATCCGGGCTCGCCGCCCGGCGCCTCGACGACGCCGTCGAGCGAGATGAACGCAGTGCTGATCAGAGTGCGCATGGGTGGCTTCCTCGGTGTCTCGTGTGCGGCCGGCAGGCATGTCGATCGGCGTACGCGTCCACCGCACTCGCGGCCGCCGCGCGCCAACCATGATCTATGACTGTGGGGGCGGAGGAAATTCATCGGCCGTCGCCGATCCGGGCGCCGCACAGGCTGAGCGCGTCGGGCTCCGTACGCGTCCGGCCGGGCTGGTGCGATGCCCGGACGGCCACCCCGGCGGAGGTGACGTGCAGGTCCACGACCACCTCGTCGCCCTCCCAGCGGCCCCGCTGTGCGCTGGCCAGGCCGATCAACGCCCGCTCCGCCGCGCGGTCCCGCACGATGAACTGTTCGGGTGATTCCTCGCCGACGGGATATCAAGAGCGGCAAGGAAGGCGGTCGCCGCGGGCGTGCGGCCGGCGCGGCCGGCGCGGCCGCAGATGACGTATTCGATGCGGGCCGGCGCGTCGGTGACCTCGATGGTGGTCACACCGGTGAGCTGGGACGCGTACGCGGAGGGGAGCATGGCGATGCCCAGTCCCTGCCCGACCAGTCGAGCCAGGAAGTCCGCATTGGTCACTTCGAAAGCGACGTCGCGACTGAGACCGGCGGCCGAGAAGGCCTGGTCGGACTGGACACGTCCGGCTGTATTGGCCGGCAGGTCCACGAACACCTCGGAAGAAAGCATGCGAAGGTCGACGGTCGGTTCCTCGGCGAGGGGGTGGTCCGGCGCGACCACGGCGACGAGCCGATCACGGGCGAGTTCGAAGGCGTCGACACCTTCGGGTCGCGCGGTGGTCGGCAGCCCGAGGAAGGCCACTTCGAGGGCCCCTTCCTTGACCTGCTCGACGAGTTCCTCGCTCGCGCCCACGCGCAGGCTGATGCGCACGTCCGGGTACTGCCGGCGGAAGTCGCGCAGGACGCTCGGGATGTCGACCGCGGCGACGCTGGGGATCAGGCCCACGGCGAGCCGTCCGCGTACCTCACCGACGGCCGCGGCGACCTCGGCGGCCGCACGCTCGGCGGCGTCCAGACACTGACGGGCGGCGGGAAGGAACGCCGCACCGGCCGGTGTCAGCCGCACCCGGCGGCTGGTGCGCTCGAAGAGTCTCGCACCCAGCTCCTTCTCCAGGCGGGCGATCTGGTGGCTGAGGGCGGACTGGACGACCAGGCATCGCTCGGCAGCCCGGGTGAAGTTGTTCGTTTCGGCGACTGCGACGACGTAGCGCATCTGCTGGAGCTCCATGGATTCATCTTCTCTGGCGATCAATTGGATGACGAACATGTGTTGGACTCATTGATCGCCGCGGAATGAGACTGCGGGCATGACCAGTCCAGCGACACAGAGAGTCCCCGCCGAGGCCGTCAGCGGGGTTCCGCACGGGCATCTGCCGCGTGCCGTCCTGACGGCGCTCACTCCCATGGCGTGGGGCACGACCTACCTCGTCACCACCGAGCTTCTCCCCCCGGGCCACCCGCTTTTCGCGGGAGTGCTGCGTGCGCTGCCCGGCGGCCTGATCGCACTGGCGCTCACCCGGACGCTGCCGCGCGGAGGGTGGTGGGGGAAAGCCGCGATGCTCGGCGTGCTGAACATCGGCCTCCCCTTCCCGCTGCTGTTCCTCGCGGCCGAACGCCTGCCGGGGGGCGTGGCTGCCACCCTGGCAGCGGCCCAGCCGCTCATCATCGCCCTCCTGGCCGTGGCACTCCTGCGCGAGGCGCTGTCCGCCTGGCGCCTCGCCTGGGGACTGGCCGGCATGGCCGGTGTCGGCCTGGTGGTGATCGGGCCGAGCGCGGCATTCGACGATGTCGGGATCCTGGCGGCCCTCGGCAGCGCGGCGTCCATGGCGCTCGGTATAACTCTCACCAAACGCTGGGGACGCCCTCCCGAGGCCGGCCCCACCGCTTTCGCCGCCTGGCAGCTCACCGCGGGAGGGCTGTTCCTGCTGCCCATCACGCTTCTGACCGAGGGGGCACCCCCAGCCATCGACCTGACCGCCGCCCTCGGCTACCTCTGGATGGGCCTGTTCGGCGGACTGATCTCGTACGTCCTGTGGTTCCGCGGCATCGCCACGCTGCCCGTCACCTCGGTCGCCGTTCTCGTCCTGCTCTCACCGCTGGTCGCCGCGGTGCTCGGCGCCGTCGTGCTCGGCCAGACCTTCGGTCCGGTCCAACTCCTGGGCTTCGGGCTCGCGCTCGCCGCGATCGTCGCGGGACAGCTGCCCACGCCCACCCGCTCACGCGGCTGATCTTCAACGGAAGGACTTCGTCATGCCGTACGACAAGACCGTTCTGGTCACGGGCGCGACCGGCGGCCAGGGCGGCGCCGTTGCCCGCGGACTGCTCGACAACGGCTGGGGGTACGAGCCCTCGTCCGTGACCCGGGCAAGCAGGGGGCGAAGGATCTCAAGGCGCTCGGCGCGGAACTGGTCACCGGCGACCTCGACGACGCGCAGTCGCTGCGCACGGCGGCACAGGGCGTGCACGGCGTCTTCAGCGTGCAGCCGGCCGACAAGGCCGACCCGCACCCCGAAGTCGAGGTGCGGCAGGGCAGGAACGTCTCCGACGCGGCCGCAGCCGCAGGCGTCGCGCACCTGCTCTACAGCTCCGTGGGCGCCGCAGCGCGTAGGTCCGGCGTCGCGCACTTCGAGAGCAAGGCGGAGATCGAGGCGCACACGATGCCATCGACGTGCCCACGACGGTGCTGCGGCCGGTGTTCTTCATGGAGAACTGGCCGACCGCTCGCGGAGTGCGACGATATCGGCTTCGAGGGTCCGCGCGAAGCGATCGCGCGGTCGGTCGACCACCAGCCGCTGAGGACGCCGAAGGCAGGGGTGGCGCCGACGCCGATCGCCAGGTCGACGGATGACCCGAATGGATCAACTCGGGCCTGGGGAAGATGCTGGCGATGGTACGTCGAGCAAGGCTCGGCGATCGGGGCTCGCGATCGTGGGGCGGGGTGGCGAATGGCACGCTGGTGGCGGGGAAAGCAGAGGGCGGAAGGCGTCGAAGCCGCTCCCTCGGGGCAAGAGCGGCCCACGGACCCCGTGCACGGGGCGCTGCCCGGACAGGTCGACGAATCCGGCGGGCTGCGGGCGGTGATGCTACGCGTGCACGACAGCGGTCTCATGCTGACCGCGCATGACGGCGCGGGGCGGTCGGCCCGGGTCCCTCGGATGTATCCCTGGGCCGAGATCACGCACGTATGGTTCGCGAATGATCTCGATGGACATTCCACCGAGGGCGACTCGGTCGTCACGCGGTGGGTCTACGTCCAGCGCCTTGAGTTGGCCGACGGCACTGTAGTGACCTCCCGGCTGGCCGACCCGCCGGTCACCACCCCCGGGGCCGTCTTCCGCACGGGCCGGATCGCCGATCACCCTCCTTCCGCCATCTGGCCGCTGCTGGCGCACATCCACACCCGCGTGACCGCGGTGCAACTGGCCAAGGCCGAGACCATCCTGGCGGCGGGAGGGCGGGTGGAGTTCGGTCCTCTGACCGCTGACGGAGGCGGCCTTCACCACCAGGACACCCACATCCCGTGGGACGACATCACCGTGCTGCGCTACAGCTTCGTCCACGCCAGCGTCCACGAAGAGGAGCTGGGCGCCTACCTGCGAATGGAATTCCGCGACCGCGAAGCCGGCGCATACGGTTTCCCCTTCCGGTGGCTGCGAATACCGGCCCTCGACGTACCGGACATCGAGGTACTGGAGCGGCTCGCAGCGGAGCGTCGCGTCTGAGGGCCCGAACCCCCGTGCGTCCTCGTGCACCACGCCCCAAGCCCGCCGCGCCACCCGTGCCGCTGTCCTCCCGCCGTCCCACCACCGCTGCCGGGAGCCGCGGCCCTCCCGGCCGTGCTGCGCCGGGCCCGGTGCGCGGTCTCCGTGTCCGTCTTTTGTCGTGCGCTCATTTCCCGTCGCTCTTGGCCCCCTTGCTGACCCCCACCGGATGGGAGCAGCCGGCCGGACGTGACATGGGCCTGTTATGACGGGCGGCACACTCGCGTCGGAGGGTGGCGAGGGGCCGTGCGAAGTACGGATCGGCGAAGGCGTCGGGGCCGGCGGTGAGGGAGGAGAATGGGCGGCATGGCCATGGTGAAGGACATCGACGTTCGCGGGATGCAGCACTGTGAGACGACGGCACTGGGCGTGCTGTTGCGGCATGAGGGACTCGACCTGTCCGAACCCATGCTGTTCGGACTCGGCTCCGGGCTGTCCTTCATCTACTGGGACAGCAAGAGCATGGGCTTCCCCTTCCTGGGGGGCCGGGTCAAGCCGTTCGAGCTCACCAGGAACCTGGCCGCCGTCCTCGGCGCCGAGCTCCTGGTCGGGGAGACCACGTCCCCGCGCAAGGCGTGGCAGAACGTCGCGGCACTCCTCGACGCCGGTCGGCCTGTCGGCCTCCAGCTCGACAGCTACCACCTGGACTACTTCAGCACCAAGGTGCATTTCGGCGGGCACGTCGTGGCCATGTACGGCTACGACGAACAGCACGCCTATCTGGTGGACACCGAACCGCAGGGCAGCGCCGTCTCGACCAGCCTGGCCAGCCTGGCCATGGCCCGGGCCGAGCGTGGCCCCATGACCGCCAGGCACCGCTCCTTCACCATCACCGCGCCCGCGGGGCTTCCGTCGCCGGAGGACCGGGTCGTCCCCGCGATCAGGACCTGTGCCGAGGCCTTCCTGAACCCGCCCATCGCGAACCTGGGTCACCGGGGCATCGAGAAGGCCGCCAAGCTCCTGCCGACGTGGCTGCGGCGCAGCGACGATCCGCGGGAGGACCTGCCCCGGGCCGCCCTCCTGATGGAGAAGGCCGGCACCGGCGGCGCCCTGTTCCGCAATCTCTACCGGGACTTCCTGGCCGAGTGCGCCGAGCTGGTCGACAGCGATCACCTGCGTACCGGCCACCGCCTGTACACCGAGGCCGCCTCGTTGTGGACCCAGGTGGCCGCGCTCGTCGCGGCGGCGGGCGAGTCCGGTGACACCGAGGACCTCGTACGGGCGGGCTCCCTCCTCCACGACCTCTCGCGCATCGAACGCGACGCGATGCGGGCACTCAGCATGTTGTAGGAGGCCCCGAGCCAGTGGGTCCGCGCCAGCAGGTCCGCGCCAGTGGGCCCGCCGCGGTGTCCCGCGCCGCTGGACCTGCCCCTTCCGCCGGGGCCGCCCGGTGGCGGCGCTCTTCCTGACGGCAACGCGTCCGTGCGATCGTGGGTTTCGCCGAGGATGCGGGTACGAGGCCGATGGCACGCGAGGGCAGCGCGGGGCGTCTGGTGGCGGGCCGCTACCGGCTCGTCGACAAGCTCGGGTCCGGCGGGTTGGGGCACGTGGGGAAGGGCGAGCCGGTGGCGGGCCGCTCCCTGGGCGCGCCTTGCACGGCCTCCTGGAGCAGGCCATCACCCGCCGGTGAGCCCCCGGCCCCTTGGCCGGCGACAGTAGCCTGTGGCCCATGGGGACCCGGACGACCGGGCGCCCCACGGCCGACGAAGAGGAGAGGGCCGGCGATGCGGGTCGCATACGACGCCTCGGCGGACATGGCGTACATCTACCTGACCGACGGCATCGCGTCCGGCGAAGCGGTCCGGCATGTAGCGGCGGAGGACGGCACGGCGGTCCTCGACTACGACTCGGAGGGACGGCTGCTGGGCATCGAGGTTTTCGGCGCCGCCCGCCGGTTGCCGAGGAGCCTGCTGGAGGCCGCGGGGAGCACCGCTCCCGCGTCGGCTCCGCCGGCAGCGCGGGGCCGGGGAGTTGACGACGACGGCCGTCCGACTGCGCCCTGACGGCACCGACGAGGCACGGCCATGGGGCTCGGCTGACCCCGACGCCATTCGTTAGACAGGCGAAAAGTTTCCCTACATAATCCTTAGACATGGGAAAGACTTACGAGCGCATCGACGGCAGACTGCGTACCTTCATGGAGCAGCAGCCCATATTCTTCACCGCGACCGCCCCGTTGGCCGGCGATGGCACGGTCAACCTCTCCCCCAAAGGCCTCAAAGGCTCCTTCGCGGTGCTCGACGAGGAGCGGATCGCCTACCTCGACTTCGCCGGCAGCACTGCCGAAACGATCGCGCACCTGCGCGAGAACGGCCGCATCACGGTGATGTGGTGCGCCTTCCAGGGGCCGCCCAACATCGTGCGGGTGCACGGCCGGGGCGAGCCCGTGTTCCGTGACGACCCGCGCTTCAAGGAACTGCTCGCGTACTTCCCGGACATCGATCCGACACTGCACGGCCTGCGCGCGATCATCGTGGTGACGGCCGAACTCGTCCGGGACTCCTGTGGGTACGGGGTGCCCTTCATGTCGTACGACGAGGATCGCGACCTGCACGGCAGGCGCTTCTCGCGGGAGGACGATGCTTCCCTGAGCGCGTACTTCGCCAAGAAGGACCACATCGCGCGGAGCCTCGACGGCCTGCCCGGGCTGCCCCTCCCGCTGCCTCCCGGCGACTTCTGAGCCGCCGGCCCTGCCCCGTTCCACGACCGGTGCGGGCGGGGGCGGTTGTCCGCCGCGCCATGCTTCGTGATGTTGTGGCGGCCGGCGGAGGGCGCCCCGGCGCCTGTCCCCCTGCCCCTGGCCCCGGGGCGGGGCGAGCCGGAGCGCTCCCCGTGGCGGGGCCGTGGCTCAGGTGTACGACCAGGCCGGGCCCGTACAGTTGGACGTCCGCTGGGTGGGGACGTGGTATTCGCAGACTTCGTAGTAGAGCAGGCCGTCCTCCGCGAAGCTCTTGTTGACGTTCGTCCAACCGGCGGCCTTGCCGTGGTCGTTGTAGATCACGCCGCTGCGGCTCGGGTACCCCGGGTTGCTGTAGGACCACTTGATGGCGACGGGCAGGCCGTCCGCGTCTTCGTCCTTCAGCCAGAACCACTCGCCGTACGGCTCGAAGCACGCGGTGGCGTTCCAGGTGATGAGCCCGCAGTACCCGGAGTCCGGGCCGCTCCCGCCGACCACCGACGCACGCTGCACACCGTCGGCCGCCGACGCCGGCGACGTGGTGAAGCCCAGGACGAGCGCGGCACCGAACAGCCCGCTCGCGAGAATCCGTCCTCGACGCACAACTGCTCCCCTCTGCTCTGCGGTACACGGATACGTTGCGGAACCACCGTGCCCGGCCGGCCTTCGCGGAACCTGCCGCAAACCTTGAACCCGCTGCTCAGGCCCGTCCGGCCCCTCGTCGTGCGGGATCAATCGGACCGAAGCCCGTTGCGGCAGGGGCGCGTTGCGTTACAGTCGGCGCTCTGCGTCACTGCGCGCTGCCGGTGGGTGTGCAGCGGGGGGCGGAAGGGCGGGGGCATGACGGAGGCTGCTGCGGCGTGGCCCGCGGAACGCGGCACGGCACCGTACGTCGAGGGGAACCCGGCCGGACGAGCGGTCCTCGCCGAGTACTTCGCCATCGGTGACCGGCTGGTGGTGTTCGTGCTACGGCCCGAATCCGACCACCCGTACGTGGTCGAACTGCCGGTCGACCGCAGGCGGGCCGCGGCGCTCGTGGCCGACTCCGCCGTCGCGCCGGGACCCGACGGCAGGCCCCTGGGGGACGCCGAGGAGTGGGCGGAGACCGCCCGTGCCCTCGTCGAGCCCGCCGTGCGCCACAGCCGTCCGGGCGAGGTCCTCTGGTTCGTCGGCCACGACGTGCTGCACCTGCTGCCGCTGCACGCCGCACCGCTGCCCGGGGGCGAATGGCTGCTGGACCGCAACCCCGTGTGCTACGCCCCCAGCGCCACCGTGATGCAGCAGTGCCGGCGCAAGGTCCGCGGGGACGGCCGGGGCGCCCTCGTCGTGGGGGACCCGGGCGGAGACCTGCGGAACGCCCGGGAGGAGGCCGTGGCCGTCGGCGAAGTCCTGGGCACCGACCCGCTGATCGGGGGCCGAGCCACCCGCGAGAACGTACTGGCGCGGCTGGAGCGGGAGGACCCCGCGCTCGTGCACTTCGCGTGCCACGGCTCCTTCGACGCGGCCGATCCGATGTCCTCGGGGATCGACCTCGGGACCGGCGGCGAGGACGACCGGCTGACGGTCCGGGACCTGCTGACCGTAAGGATGCGTCCCGATCTCGTCACGCTCGGCGCCTGCCGCACCGGCCTGCACCGGCTCGCGCCCGGCGACGAGCTGCTCGGCCTCGCCCGGGCCCTGTTGTACGCGGGCGCCCGCGCCACCGTACTGAGCCTGTGGAACGTGGCCGACCTCTCCACCCGGCTGCTCATGGGGCGGTTGTACGCGGAGCTGCGCACGGAAGCGGACGTGGCCGCCGGTCCGCCCGGGTCCGCCGGTCCGCCTGGGGCCGCCGGTCCGCCCGGGGCCGCCGTCACGGACATGGCCGCCGGCCGGGCGCGGTCCCCGGTGGAAGCACTGCGGGCGGCGCAGTTGTACCTGAAGTCGCTGACCGTGCGGGACGTCCTCGACGCCATGGACGGGGAACAGGCGCCCGCCGCCGACGATCCGGAGCGACGACTGACCGCACTGCTCGCGCGGGCGCAGATGCAGGCCGCCGCGCTCGACCCGGGAGAGGCCGCCGCCGGATACCTGGCCGCGCTCGACGTGCTCCCGGCCCTGCCGGGCCCCACGGATCCGTCATTGGCCCCCCGGCTGTCCCGGCGGGCAGCCCTGCTGCGTTTCAAGGCCCGCCTCCCCGCCGCGCCCGACTACGGCAGGCGTCCCTTCGCCCACCCCTACCACTGGGCGCCGTTCGTCCTGCACGGCGACTGGTCCTGACCCCCGCCCGGGGCTGCTGAGGTATCCCGTGATCCGACTGACCGACAGAATCCGCCCGCTCGCCGTCCTCACCGCCGGGAGCGACCGCGACGAGGCCCTGGCCGCGCTCGACGCCGCCGGGGCGGGGTACGCCGTCGTCGACCACTCCCTGCCGGGTCACCGCGCGTCCGGCCATGCCGAGTCCGGTTACGCCGAGACCGGCCGTCCCGCACCCGGCCGTCCGCGGCCCGGGTCCGGCGCCCGCTGTTCCGGGGCGTTCAGCCGCGCTCTGCTGGCCGGGCTGCCGGCCGGTTCCCCCGTCGGCGCGTGCGCGGACCGCGCGCCCGTCTCTCCCGTCCTCCACGTCGACCGGCCCTCCGACCTCGACGACCTCACCGTCGGCGAGGCGGAGGCGCTGGCGCTGCTGGCGTCGGACGGTACGGAGGGTCTGGTGATCGTCCAGGGCGGCCGGCCGGTGGGGTTCGTCCCGTGGCTCGACCTCGCCGAAGCGCTCCCGTTCCCGGCCGACGAGCAGGAACGGCCGGGCGGCGGGATCCCGATGACACCTGCCCGCTGTTACGTCTGCCGGCGCTGCGACCCGCCGGTACGCCGGCTCCCGCGGGCGGGGCGCGAGCGGCCCGTCTGCCCGGTGGACCTGCGGCACGGCCCGATGGAGCGGGAGGCCACCTGGTGCTGACGACCGTCCTGGCCCGGGGGTCGGCGGTGTTCGACCGCAGGACGCTCCTGTCCGCCTTCCTGCCCGCGGTGGTCTTCTGGGGCCTGACAGCCGTCGCGGTGCTGGACGCCGCCGTGGGCCGGCGGGCCGCGCTGCACGGCTGGCAGGCGGTGGGCGCGGTCGCCCAGGGGCTGGCCCTGGCGGCCTTCCTCGTCTGGTGCGGTCTGTGGGCCTTCCTGACCGCCGCCATGAGCACCCGGTCCCTCCGCTTCCTCGCCGGTCACGGCTCCGGGCGGGGCGCGGCGGGAGCTGTCCGGGGCCGGCTGCGCGCCCGGCACCTGAGGACCGTGGACGCGCTGGAGGCGGCCGACACGGTCCTGGAGGTGCGGCACTTGGCGCTGCTCGAAGCCGGCCGTCTGCTGGCCCCACCGGACTCACCGACCCCACCGGCCCCGCCGGATCCGCCCGCCCCACCGGCCCCGCGGGATCCGCCCGCCCCACCGGATCCGGCGCGGGGCGACGGGGACCCCGCCGTGGGTGGCGATGGTCCTCCCGGTACCGAGGAGGAGCGGGAGGTGTTGCTGGAACGGGCGGAGTCGGCCGGCGACCTGAGCGACGAGGACGTCCGGGACCTGCCGGGCCGGTTGCGCGCCTGGTGGGACTGGTCGGCGCCTCCCCGGCCGGTCGCCACGCACGGCGCGGCGCGGGCGGAGCTCTCGCGCCGGCTGGACGCCGCCGTGCGCGTACTCGCCCGGCGCGTCGCCAGGTCGGAGCGGTCGGTGGAGGCGGAGCGCGCCGAACTGCTCGCCCGGCTCGGCGCCTACCCCGCCGAACGGTCGCTGGTCATGCCCACCGCCCTCGGCAACGTCGTACGCGCCGTGGAGGGTTACGGGGGCGAGCGGTACGGGGTGGACACGGTGCTGGTGTGGCCCCGGCTGCACCCGCTGCTGCCCGAGGTGGTGGTGAAGGCGGAGGCGCAGGCGCGTACCGTCCTGGACCTGCTGCTCAACGTGTGCCTGTCCGTCGTCCTGTTCGGGCTGCCGCTGTCGGTGGCCGTACCGTTCGGCGGCGTACGCCCGATGCCGTGGTGGCTGCCGCTCCTGCCGCTGCTCTGCGCGGTGGCCGTCCGTTCCGCGCCGGCCGCCCTGCTGTCCGCCGCCGCGCTGGCGGTACGGGTGCCGGAGCTGCCGGACGGCTGGTCCGCCGGCCGGGCCGGCGTGGGCCTCCCCTGGGCGCTGACGGGGCTCGCGGTGGTGGCGCTGCTGGCCACGGCCACGTACCGGGCGGCGGTGGAGAGCGCCGTCGCCTGGGGCGAGCACGTGAAGGCGGCCGTGGACCTCCACCGGTGGCGCCTGCTGGACGAGTTGCACATGGGGCGTCCGGCCGACCCCGGGCAGGAACGCCTCGTGTGGGGCGAGGTGACCGGCCTGCTGCACCGCGGCTACGCGCCGGACCCGTCCCTGGTGCGGTACGGGGGCGCCGAGCAGGCGTACGACGCCGGTGCCCCGGCCCCCCGGCTGTACCCCGTGCCCGTGCGGACGCTGCCCGCGTTCCATCCGGTCGCCCCGGCCGACGTCCAGCCGCGCTGGGTCTGGCGCCAGGTGCCGGACGAGCTGTGCGCCACCGCCGTCGAGGACGTCGTGGGGCGGTGCCCATTGCAGCCCCTGGAGGCCGGCCGGCCGGTCCCCGTACGGCTCCTGCTCGGCGCGGACGCGGCGGCGGGCCCGGCGGGAACGGGCGCGGCGGACGGTGCGGCGGACCCGGGCGGAAGCGGTCCGCTGACCGCGGTGGGGCTCGCCGTCACGGGCCCGGACGGCCTCGGCGGCACCCTGCGTCCCGGCGACCGGGTCGACCTCTCGCTCTTCGCCGCCGACCACACCGTCGCCGCAGAGTACCCCGGTGTCCTCGTGCTCCGCCACCTGCCCGCGCCCGCCGCCTCCGGGCCCGGCGCCGGGGCGGGCGGCGGCCCGGGCCTTGGGCCGGACATCGGGCCGGACGCGGGGCCGGACACCCTCGTCGTGGCCGTCGAACCCCTGCTCGCCACGGAGCTGACGCGGGCGGCCCGTGACACGACGGCCGTGGTCACCAGGCCGCTTCCGCTGCCGCCCGGACCGCCTCCCGCCGCCGGGCCGCGTCCCGTGCCCGGGCCGAGTCCCGCCCCGGCGGGCGGCGTCGGCGCACCCGACCCGGGAGGCGCCGTCACATGACCCGGCACCACAACTTCGAACAGGCCCTCAAGGGGCTGCTCGTCGACCCGCGATCCGACGAGCGGGCGCTGCGGCGCGGGCTGCGCCGGCTCCCCGCGGTCGGCCCGGCCGAGGTCCTGGTCCTCCGGGAGACCGGCATCCGGCTGATCAACGACGTGTCGGTGGAGGCCACCTGGCCGCTCCTCCGGCTGCGCGGGCTCACGCTCGCGCTGGCCATGAGGGACCCGGGCGCGGCGACGGGACTGGCCGTCGTGGCGCACGAGATCGAACTGGCCGGGACCGGTCCCCTCGGCACCCCCGTCGATACGCTCAACCACCGCGGTTGCGTGCTGGCCGAGCACGACCGGTTCCGTGCCGCCGTCGCGCACTTCTCGGCCGCCCTCGACGCCGACCCCGGCTTCGTACCCGCTCGGGTCAACCGTGCCCGGTGCTCGCTGGAACTCGGCAGGACGGGTGAGGCCCGCGCGGACGCCGCCGAGGCGCTGCGCCGGGATCCCGGCCACCCGCCCGCCCGGCACACCGACCGGCTGGTGCGCACCCTGCTCGCCCTGGCCGACGACAGCCCGCTGCCCATGGGCCTGCTGGCGGCCGCACACGGTCTGCGCGTACAGCTCCGCACCTACGACCGGCCGGCGCGCCCCGGCGAGGTCCGGCGCGGCGACCCCTGGGACGAGGAGCCGTTCACTCCCCCGCCCGAGCCGCCGGTGTCGGCGACCGCGGCGGAGCTGATCCACTACGGGGTGGTCAGCGGCCGGATCGGCCGGTACGCCGAGGCGGCCCATGCCTTCGAGGCGGCGCTGGTCAAGGACCCGAGGGACAAGCGGGCCCGGTACAACCTGGCGAAGGCCCACCAGATGGCCGGCGACCACGAGCGGGCCCTGGCGGAACTGCGGCGCCTGAAGAACCCGTCCGCGGAGGCCCGGGCCTTGCGCGCCCGGTCGCTGCGGGCCCTGTGGCGCATCGAGGAGGCCCGCGCCGAGGACGCCGCGGTGGACGGCGCGGCACGGAGGAGGTTCCGGTCCCGTACCCCCGCCCCGCCGGACCTCCCCGACCTGTCCGAACTCCTCCGGGCCCTGGCCCGGCAGCCGGTCGCCCTCGAACCCTGGAGCCGTGAAGAGGTCGAGTCGGCCCTCTCCCAGCTGACCCGGCTGTCCGCCCGGGGCCGCCACGACGTGGCGCTGCGGCTGCTGGTCCGCAAGGCCCAGCGTCCCGCGCCGACCGTGACGCTCCGGGCCAGGCTCCACGAACGGCACGCGGTCGCCCTCGCGGGACTCGGGCGGCGCGCCAAGGCGCGCGAGCAGTACTCCGCCGCCCTCGCGCTGCTGCCCGAGGGGTCCGCCGACGATGTCCGGACGCGCTGCCTCGAGGGCAGGGCCGCCTGCGCCGCGGACCACGCCGGGAAGGCCCGCACGGAAGACCTGCACGCGGCGCTGACGGCCGCGCTGCGGACGGCCGACCGGTCCGCCGAGGCACGGTTGAGGACATCGTTGGGCCGCGCCGCGCGGGCCGCGGGGCGCCCGCACGCGGCGGCGGCGTGGTACCGGTCCGTGCTGGAGCCCGCGCGTGAGGCCGAGGACTGGCGGACCGAGATCGGCGCGCTGCGGGAGTGCGTCGCACTGGCCGAGCGGCTGGGGCGCGCCGAGGAGGCACGCGCGTACGGCGAACGGCTGGGCAGCGCCCGGCGGGCGGCGGGCGACCTGGCGCTCACGGTCGACGGCGACGTGGACGCCGTGGTCCGGGCGGCCCGGCGGACCCTGCTCGCCCGGGCACCCGGCAGGCCCGCCGTCACGGGCGGCGGCCGCGAGGACCTGGAGGCCCTGCTGGACCACGCGGACCGGCTGCGCGGTACGGAGGGGCGCCCCGGCGACGCCCTGGCCTGCTACTACCCGGCGCTGGCGGTGTGCCTGCAACGCGAGGACCCGGACGACACGACGAGGTGCCTGACCGGGATGGGCGCCGCCTACGAGACGCTGGCGTGCCGGGCCACGGAGCAGGCGATCGGCGGGCTCGTCGCCGCGTTGAGGGAAGGCCTGCACGAGAGCGTGCCCTGGGGCCTGCGGGGCACCCTGACCGACGCCGCCCGCGCCCTGACCGGCGGGGAGCCGGGCGAACTGACCGCGTGCGCCCGGGCCGCCTTCCGGTGGGCCCTCGCCCTGGCCGGCGGCCGGGGGGACCAGGTCGCCCAGGCCACGGCCCTGAGCAACCTGGCCATGACCGAGGCGCGGTTGGGGAACCTCGACACCGCGGCCCGCTACGAGCGCTGGGCCCTGGGCGTGCACCTGCGTGCCGAGGCTCACGCCCACGCCCGCATCACCCTGGGACGCCTGGCGCTCATCGCGGAACGGCTCGGTGACGAGGAGGGCGCCGCCGCGCTGCGCCGCCGACAGGAGGGACTGGGCCGTGGAGAAGAGGACTGACAAGGCCGGCGCGCGCCGGACGGGCGCCGAGGAGCGGCCGGACGGAACGCACCGGCCTCGCGCCGAGGAGCGGCCGGACGGGGCGGGCCGGACGGGCGTCGAGGAGCGGCCGGACGGGGCGGGCCGGACGGGCGTCGAGGAGTGGCTGACGGTCGTCTTCGGCGAGGTCCTCGACGTGCGGGACGCAGTCGCCGAGTTCCGGGCGCTGCTCCGGAAGGTGCCGGAGGGCACGGCCGAGCGGCTGACCGCCCAACTGGCCGAACTCGCCCGGCACGCCCACGAGTCGGCGGACGGGCCCGACGCGGTGACGCTGCTCGCGCTCCTGGACGTGGCCGCCGACGCCACCGGCACCCGCGCCGCCCGCTTCACGGCCGCGCTGGAGCAGGGGCTGTACTTCCTGCGCGCCGGACTGCCCGGCGACTCGGTCCCCCGGTTCGCGGAAGCGCTGGAGCTGGCCGGATCCGCCCAGGACCGGTGCCGGGCCGTCTTCCACAGCGGCGCCGCCTGGATGGAACTGGGCGATGCCGCGGAGGCGGAGGGCGCCTTCCGCCAGGCCTCGGTCCTGGCGACGGAGGCCGACGACATCGAGGGGCTGGTGCAGGCCGCCAACCGGCTGGCGGCGCTCGCGACCTGGCGGAACGCGCCCGGTGAGGCGGACGGGATCGTGGACTTCGCCCGGGCGCGCGCCGAACAGGCCGGGCGCACGGACCTGGTGCTCCACCTGATGATGGTGTCCGGGGTGCGGTTCGCCTACGGCGGGGAATGGGACAGGGCCGAGGAGGAATACCTGCGCCTCGCCGAGCGGGCCCGGGCCCGCGGTTCCACGAGGGACGCCGGTGAAGGCCGCGCGGCCGAGGCGGCCGCCCTGTCCGGCCGGATCACCCTGGGGCTGCGGCGCCAGGACCTCACCGAGGCCGAGCGGCTGGCCCCGCGGCTGCGGGCCCTGCTCCCGGACGTCGGCGCGAGCGAGGCGGTCAGGGACCTGATCCGGCTCAGTCAGGTGGGAATGCTGCTGGGCGACCAGGACGGGGCGCTGAAGGACGCCGTCCGGGCCGTGGAGCTCTCCGCCGGGGAGCGGCTCCGCCCCGAGCAGACCGAGGCCCTCGCCCAGCTCTCCTCCGTGCACCTCGCCCGGGGCGCGTACGAGCCGGCGCACCGCACCTGTGTCGCCGCGTTGCGCCTCGTCGAGGACAGCCGCGCGACCGTGGGTGACGCGCGATCACGGCTGGCCTTCGTGGAGGACCGGTCCGAGTTGTACGAACAGGTCGTGCAGCTCTGCCTGGTCCTGGCCGACACGCTCCAGGACCCGGCATACCTCACGGAGGCGCTCACCTGGGTGGAACGCGGCAAGTCGCGCACGCTGGGCGAGCTGCTGGGTCTCGGCACCGTTCCCGCTCCGGCGGGCGTCCCGGCGGCCGTGCTGGAGGCGGAGCACGAACTGGTGCGGCGCGTACGGACGCACGAGTCGGCCGGCGGCCTGTCCCGCGACGAGTACCACGAGGCGTGGCGGCGTCTGGAGGCACTGTGGCGGGAGATGGAGGACGAGGCGCCCGACTACGTGGCGCTCAGGAGGGGGCGGAGCGCGCGCCCGGACGAGATCCGTGACCTGCTGGCCGGCGCGGGCCCCACGGCGGGCAGGTGCCCCGGGGCCGCCGGGACCGGCGGCCGGTCCCGGCCCGTGGAGCCGGCGCCGCGGCTCCGGCCGTACGGGACGGCACGCGAGGTCGACCTGGAACTTCCGGAGGGCGGCCGGCGGCCGGTGCTGATCCTGGCCGGTCCGCACACGGACAGCCGCCGCCGTCTGCTCGACCGCGTCGGCGGGCCCGCCCCGGTGGGCGAGCGGCTGGTGGAGCTGGTGGCCAACCTCGCGGCGATCGACGCCGCCTGGTGGTCACGGTTCGGGACGGCCGTGGACCAGGGCCGTGTGCCCGACGGGGAGCGGCTGGGGCGGTGGCTGCGGCGCTGCGTGGCACGGTGGGGTTCGGAGGACCAGTGCCGGGCGGCGGAACGCTGGGACAACGACCGCCTGGTGTCCCAGCTCTGCCGCGGGCTCCCCTCCCGCCCGCCCGACGAGGCGTCCTGGACGGCGGTCGGAACCGTGCTGCGCAAGGACCGTACGGCTGCCGAGGCGTGCCGTGTGCTCCACGACCGCCGGCTGTTGCCCGAGGACCCCGGCGCCGACGCACGGCTCGCCCGGGAGGAGGACCGGCTGACCGGGTACTTCTTCGTCCGCCTGGCCCAGGAGGTGCGCGACGCCTCCCGGAGCGGCCCGCCGGGCGCGGCGACGGCGCGCTTCCGGCTCGGGTTGCGAGCGGCGGTGCGGCTCGTACCGGGTGACGCGCACCTGTTCGCGGCGGGCGCCGGGTTCGTCGAGGAGTTCCCCGAACACCGCTACGCCTGACCCGGCGCCGCCGGGGGGAGGGAGGGACGGCCGGTCTTCCGACCCGGCCGGTCCTGTCCCCCAGTCCCGGCCGGTCCTGTCCCCCGGCCGGTCCTCAGTCCCGGTCTCCGGTGCCGGCCGAGCCGACGGGTGCGGTTGCGGTTGCGGTTGCGGTTGCGGTTGCGGTTGCGGTTGCGGTTGCGGTTGCGGTCAGGATGAGGACGGCCTGGTCGTCGTCCATGCCGTTCTCGCCGGTGAAGTCCCGCACTGCCTGGGTGAGGGCGTCCAGAACGGCGGGAGCCCGGCGCAGCCCGGGGGACAGCGCCCGGACGAGGCGGTCCTCCTCGAACTGTTCCCCCCCGGGCGTCGCGTGCCTCAGTGATGCCGTCGGTGTAGAGGATCAGGCTCTCGCCGGGGGCGAGGTGCAGGTGGCGGGTGGCCAGGTGCGGGTCGGGCAGGATGCCGAGGAGGGGGCCGTCGCTATGGACGGGCCGGGCGCCGGCCTCGCCCAGGTGTACGGGGAGGGTGTGGCCGGCGCGGACGAGGTCGATGTCCAGCCCGGCGCCGGTGTCGGTGAAGTGGCCGTACACCAGGGTGACGAAGCCGCTGCCGTGTTCGCCGTGCCGTCTGGTGAGGGCGCGAAGAACGTCGGATTGGCGGCCTCCAGCAGGTGGGCGGGTCCGGCCATCGACGCGAACACGGCCGTCGACTCGCCGAACAGCACCCGGAGGTCCGCCTCGTCGGGTGAGTCCCGGCCGGCTTCGGGGTCGTCGGACGGACGGCGTGGCCGCCGTTGTGGTGCGCTGCTCATCCGACCCATCCCCCGCCGCCGCCGGCTTTCGTACGTCACTGTGCAGACGGTCATGCCCGCTTTCACCCGGGGTAAGGGCCCCAGCGCGCGGGGGTGCGCTACATCGCGTCGCGGGCGGCGCGCTCGGGCACCGCGAGCCCGGCAAGATCGGCGAGACACGACCTAGCGGCCGGGGTCGGTGGAGCGCGTGGGGCCGCCGGGTGTGACGAGTCCCGTCTCGTAGGCGAGGACGACGGCCTGGGCCCGGTCGCGCAGGCTCAGTTTGGCGAAGATCCGCGCCACATGGGTCTTCACCGTCGCTTCGCTCAGGGTCAGTTCCCGGGCGAGTTCGGCGTTGGACAGGCCCCTGCCCATGAGGGTCAGGACCTCGTGTTCGCGGGGCGTCAGGACGGCGAGGTCGCGGTGGACGGCGGGGGACGTCGCACCCGGGCCGGTCCGTGCGGCGGCGGCGTGACGTTCGACCAGGCGGCGGGTGATCGAGGGGGCGAGCAGGGCGTCACCGGTGTCGACCAGGCGTACGGCCGCGGCGAGGTGCGCGGGCGTGACGTCCTTGAGCAGGAAGCCGCTGGCGCCGGCGGCGAGGGCCGCGTAGACGTAGGAATCGAGGTCGAAGGTGGTGAGCATGATCACGCGGCAGCCCGGGGTCCGGGCGAGGACCTGCCGGGCGGCTTCCAGGCCGTCCATGGCCGGCATGCGGATGTCCATGAGGACGACGTCGGGCCGTGTACGTCGGACGACCTCGACGGCCTCGGCCCCGTCGGCGGCCTCGCCCACCACGTCGATGCCGCGCGCGTGGAGGATCAGCCGGAAGCCGGTGCGGACCAGCTCCTGGTCGTCGGCGATGACGACGCGGGGGGCGTGTGCGGGGGGCGTGGTCACGGCCGGTCCAGGGGGATCCGCGCCCGGACGCGGTAGCCGCCGCCCAGGCGGCGCCGGGCGTCCAGGTCGCCGCCGTAGACGGCGACCCGCTCGCGGAGGCCCAGCAGCCCTCGGCGCGCTCCGTCGGCCCGGTCCGGGGCCGGGCGGGGACGGGGCCCGGGCAGGTCGCCGGACAGGACGCTGGGGCCGCTGTTCAGCACTTCGACGCGCAGGAAGCGCTCCGTGTACCGCACCGTCACCTCGGCTTGCGCTCCTTCGCCGTGTTTGAGGGCGTTGATCAGCGCCTCCTGGACGATCCGGTAGGCGGTGACGTCGATCCCGGTCGGCAGCGGGCGGGGCTCCCCGGAGATCCTCACCTCGACGGGCAGTCCGGCGAAGGCGATCCTGTCGATCAGCGTGCCGAGCCGGCTCAGGCCGGGTTGCGGTGCCAGGTCCCCGCCGGGGTGCTCGTCCTCGCCGCTCTGCGAGGGGGCGAGGAGGCCGAGCAGATGCCGCAGTTCGGTCATCGCGGTCCGTCCGGCGCTCTCCACGGCACCCAAGGCGGCCTCGGCCTCGTCGGGCAGGGAGGCCAGCACCTCGCGGGCGGCTCCGGCCTGGACCACCATGAGGCTCACGTTGTGGCTGACGATGTCGTGGAGCTCGGCCGCGATCCTGGCCCGCTCGGCGTCGACCGCGTTCCGCGCCGCGCTCTCCCGCTCGCGCTCCAGCAACCAGCCGCGTTCCTCGACGGCCGCCCGGTGCCGCCGCCGGGCCCGGACGAGCGCCACGCCCAGGAGGACGACCGCGGCGCACGCCGCCGCCAACGCCGTACCCAGCCAGATCAACCCAGTACTCCCCACCGCACGAGCTTCGCAGCCCGGACCGCCCACCCGCGTCATGCCCGGGGCCCAGTCTCCTACATCCCCAGGATGACCCACCCGGCCGGTTACACCCGGGGAGGGACGTCGTACCCGTCCCCCAACTCCTACGTTCGTCCCATGACTTCGGAACGGGACACCATGGAGAAGGTCGTCGTGCGGCTGGACGACGTGCACAAGGAGTACGGTGACGCGAGGGCCCTGGACGGGCTCAGCCTGGAGATCCGGGCCGGGGAGGCGGTCGCGGTGATGGGGCCCTCCGGATGCGGCAAGTCGACCCTGCTCAACATGATCGCGGGGCTGGACCGCCCGACCTCGGGGACGGTACGGGTCCAGGGCCAGGACCTCGGCCGGCTGAACGAGACGGGACTGGCGCTGTTCCGGCGGCGGCACATCGGCATGATCTTCCAGTTCTTCAACCTGATCGACGACCTGCCGGCCCTGGACAACGTCATGCTGGCCGCCCAGCTCACCGGCACGTCCACCCGGCAGGCCCGCCGCCGGGCACTGGAACTCCTCGACGAACTGGGCATCGCCGACCGCAGGGACGCCTACCCGGCCGCGTTGAGCGGTGGTGAGCGGCAACGAGTGGCGGTGGCCAGGGCGTTGATGAACCGTCCGGCCCTGCTGCTGGCCGACGAACCGACCGGAGCGCTGGACAGCCGCTCGGGCGAGCAGGTCATGGACCTGCTGATCGACCTCAACCAGATCGGGCAGACCCTGCTGATCGTCACGCACGACCCTCACCTCGCCACCCGCTGCGCCGGCCGCCTGATCGAGGTCGCCGACGGCCGGGTCGCCGGCGAGCGCGCCCTGGAGCCGGTCGCATGAGCGCCGTGTGGAGGGCCGCGCGGGCGGCCGTGCAGCGCCGCAGACTCCAGACGGTCGTCATCGGGCTCGTCGTGTTGTGTTCCACCACGACCGTGCTGCTGGGGCTGGGGCTGCTCACCGCGGCCTCGGGCCCCTTCGACAGGGCCTTCGCCCAGCAGCGCGGTGCGCACGCGGTGGCGGCGTTCGACCTGTCGAGGGTGACGGAGCGGGAGTTGGCCGGGACGGCCCGGCGTCCCGGCGTGGAGGCCGCGGCGGGTCCGTACGGGCAGGTGGTTCTCGACATGCCCGAGGACTGGTTGTGGATGTCGGCCGGTTCGCTGTCCGTGGTGGGGCGGGCGGCTCCCGACGGCCCGGTGGACCGCGTCCGTCTCCTGGAGGGGCGCTGGGCCACGGCCCCCGGTGAGATCGTCGTCAGCTGGCCGGTGGACGGGACGCCCGGGCCGGGGCAGCTCGGCACCCGGATCAGGCCCCGGGGGGCGCCGGCCCTGA
This sequence comes from Streptomyces sp. NPDC016309, assembly GCF_043077235.1. Lineage (NCBI taxonomy): Bacteria > Bacillati > Actinomycetota > Actinomycetes > Kitasatosporales > Streptomycetaceae > Streptomyces > Streptomyces sp. NPDC016309. The sequence goes on from NZ_JBIBSG010000015.1 coordinate 108,807, forward strand.
CCGTGGTCGGCTTCGCCACCAGCATGAGCAGGTCCGCCGGGGCCTGGGTCTCCCCCGAGCAGATGGACCGGCTCCACCCGACCTCCGCGCAGATGCTGTACCGCTTCGCGGACGCGTCGAGCGAGGAGCGGCTCCGTACCGGTCTCGCGAGCGCCACCGCCGCACTGCCCGCCGGTTCGCCGACCACCACGCAGTCCTACCTCACCCTCAAGCGGGCCTTCTCCGCACAGGCCGACGCGTACCTGCCGTTCATGACCCTCTTCGGCGTCCTCGGCCTCCTGGTCTCCGTCCTGATCGTGGGGAACGTCGTCAGCGGAGCCGTCGTCTCCGGACACCGGCACATCGGCGTGCTCAAGGCCCTGGGCTTCACCCCGAACCAAGTGGTGGCGGTCTACCTGACGATGGTCTCGGTGCCCGCGGTCATCGGCTGCGTCATCGGCACCCTGGTCGGCAACGCGGTGGCCGCCCCCGTCCTGCGGGTGGCCTTCTCCGGCATCGAGACCGGCAGCGCCTCCGTCGGCATGAGCCCGTGGCCGTCCGTCCTGTGCCTGGTGGGCATGCCGGCCCTCGTCGTCCTGGCCGCCCTGGTCCCCGCCCTGCGCGCGCACCGGCTGTCCGCGGCCCGGACCATGATGGCGGGCGGCGCGCCGCGGACCGGACGCGGGCGGCGCGTCCAGCGCCGGCTCGGCGGGACCCGGCTGCCCCGTGCGGTGAGCCTGGGACTCGGCCAGCCGTTCGCGCGTCCGGGCCGTTCCCTGCTGACCGTGGCGGCCATCGTCCTCGGGGTCACCACGGTGACCCTGACGACCGGGCTGACCAGCACCATGGTCGCCTACGGGAACGCCGGCAAGGGCGACGGTGCGGCCCGTGTCGACGTACTGGCGGAAACCCCGGCCGGGGGCGGGGCCGCCGCTCCGGAACGGAGCGACGCCGGACGGACCGAACGGCGACTGCGCTCCCTGCCCGGCGCGGACGGGGTCACCGCCCGTGCCCTCACCAAGGTGAGCCTCGCCGGGTACACGCAGACGGCGTTCGTCAACTTCTACCGCGGGGACACCCGGGACCTGGCCGCCGGGATCGTGAAGGGGCGCTGGCCGAGCGGTGCCGGCGAGGCCGCGGCAGGGCCCGCGTTCCTCCAGCAGCACGGGCTGTCCGTGGGCGACCGGGTCACCGTCCGGCTGAACGGCGAGCAGACGCCCGTCACCCTCGTGGGCGAACTCATGGAAGGCAACGCCCAGGCACTGGATTCCAACTGGCAGACCCTGGCGCGGCTCGACCGCGCGGTGCAGCCCGGCGAGTACACGGTCCGGCTCGCCCGCGACGCCGACGCGCAGGGTTACCTCCGAGCGGTCGAGGCGGCCGACCCGGCCCTCCGGGCGGCGCTGCGGCGCCCGGACGACACCGCGACCGTCACCGTTGTCGGCTTCGCGTCGGTGTTCACGGTTCTGCTGACCGTCGTGGCCGCCCTCGGTGTCTTCAACACCGTCCTGCTCAACGTACGGGAGCGGCGCCGCGACCTGGGCATGCTCAAGTCGATCGGGATGACGCCGCGCCAGGTCGTGGTGATGACGGTGGCGTCCGTCGCGGCGCTGGGGGTGGTCGGCGCGCTGCTGGGGATCCCGCTGGGGGTCGCCGCGCACCGGCTGGTCGTGGACCATGTGGGAGTGGTCTCGTTCCCGGAGTCCATGAAGCAGGTATGGCACCTGCCGCACCTGGCCGTGCTGGTCCTCGCGGGGGTCACGATCGCCGTGCTCGGCGCGCTCGTACCGGCGCGGACGGCGGCGCGGCTCACCATCTCCGAGGTGCTGCACACCGAGTAGGCCGGGGACGCCCGGTACGCAGGCCGGGGACGCCCGGTGCGTAGGCCGAGGAGGCCCGTGCGTAGGCCGAGGAGGCCCGGTCCCGCCCCCCGCGCGCCGGATGGCCGGCGCGCGGCGGCGGCTGGGGCCGGGCGGACCCCCGGCCGATGCGTCCGCCGGCATCAGACCCGATTAATTGCCCGAACAGGAATCGGTCGTCAGCTAGAGCCCCTCCCCCGGTGCGGCCGCAGCCTCGGACAGGCCGGCTTCGATCGCTTCCAGCGACCGCAGCGCCTCATCGCGCTGCGCGGGCGTCAGCCCGGCGGTGACGAGGTGTTCGAGCTGCGCCCACAGCCCCTCGACCTCCCGGCGCAACGCGATACTGGCGGCGGTGGGCTCGATGATGACGGCCCGCCTGTCGGTCGTACTCGGCCGCCGGCGGACGAACCCCGCGCGCTCCAGGCGCTGGACGGTACGGGTCATGGTCGCGGCGTCGGAGTCGAGCAGCCGGACGAGGTCGGTCTGGCGCTGCGGCCCCAGCTCCCACAGTTGCATCATCACCAGCTCCTGACCGGGGTGCAGACCGACGCGGCGCAGGAGCTGCCCGGCGAGCATGCGGTGCAGCCGGGCGACACGGAAGATCGCGTGGCTGATGGGGCCGCCGCTCGCGGACGCGGGGACGGGCACCGTCGCCGCACTCTCCGCCGCCTCGGCCGCATCCCCGGCCGACGGGCCGGGACGGCCGCGCCCCCCGCCTGCTCCGCTCATCCCGCACCCGCTCCTCGACGCCGCACCCGACTGGACAGCACACAGGGTAGGCCAGCGCCGCCGCCCGCGTTTCCCCGCGCGTGTCCGACGCCGCCCGGCGCGCCTGTGCGGCAGGTCACTCCCCGTACGGAATGACGCGAGTGATTTACTTGTTCAGACAGATACTAAAGCCGCCCGTGCTGCCCGTCGGGCGCGGAGACCGTCCACGTCGAAGGAACCCTGATCATGAAGACCGCTTTCACCCCGCTCGAGCTGGGCGGCGTACGCCTGGCGAACCGCATCGTCATGGCCCCGATGACCCGCAGCCGCGCCTTCGGCCCGGGCGCCACCCCCACACCGTCGATGGCGAGGTACTACGCCCAGCGGGCCGGTGCCGGGCTGATCATCACCGAGGGAGCGCAGCCGTCGGTGGTGGGGCAGGGCTATCCGGACACCCCCGGCCTGCACTCGCCGGAGCAGGTGGCCGCATGGCGCGCCGTGACCGACGCCGTCCACCGGGAGGGCGGGGTCATCTTCGCGCAGCTGATGCACACCGGCCGGATCGGTCACCCCAGCCTGCTGCCGGAGGGCATGGTCCCCGTCGGCCCCTCGCCCGTCGCCGCCCGGGGCCAGGTCTTCACCCACCAGGGTCCGAAGGACATGGTGACGCCGAAGGAACTGACGGAACCCGAGATCCGGCGGACGATCGCCGACTTCGCCGACGCGGCACGCAACGCGATCGCCGCGGGCTTCGACGGGGTGGAGATCCACGGTGCCAACGGCTATCTCATCCACCAGTTCCTGGCTCCTCACAGCAACCGCCGCACCGACGCCTGGGGTGGCGGCGCCGAGGGCCGGATCCGCTTCGCCGTCGAGACCGCCGCGGCCGTCGCCGACGCCATCGGCGGCCACCGGACGGGCATGCGCCTCTCCCCCGGCAACCCGTACAACGACATCGCCGAGGACGACCTCGAAGAGACGTACGGGTCCCTCACCGATCGTCTCGCCCAACTGGACCTGGCGTACCTGCACCTGTTGGAGGGCCCGGACCGCGACCTGACCCGCCGCCTGCGCAAGGACTGGCCGGCCGCCTTCATCCTCAACCCCTTCACCCACCCGGCCCCCACGGGCCCCGAGGCCCTCGCCCTGATCGAGGACGGCACGGCCGACCTCGTCTCCTTCGGAGCGATGTTCCTCGCCAACCCCGACCTGCCCCACCGACTGGAACGGGGCGGCCCCTTCAACTCCCCCGACCAGGCCACCTTCTACGGCGGCGACGACCGCGGCTACACCGATTACCCCGCCCTGTCCTCCTGAGGAAACGGGTCACGGCCCGGCCCGGCCACCGCCGTGCCGGGCGGCCTCCGGCCCACCGGCGGCGAGGGCCGTGCACGGTCCTACTGACGACCGGCCAAGCCCTGCCGGACGCAGCAGCGGGCGGGGCGATGCCGCCCCCTCCCCGGAAAGGGGCGGCACCGTGACGGGCGCCCGCACGTGGGGGTGTGGCCCGGTCAGGCGGTGTGGAGCCGGAGGCCGTAGCGGGCGAGGATCTCGTTGACGGGCTGGAACCACGTCTCGCCGCCGGAGGAGCAGTTGCCCCATCCGCCGGAGGTGACGCCCTGGGCCTGGTCCCCGCTGATGAAGGACCCGCCCGAGTCGCCACCCTCGGCACACACACTGGTCTTGGTCATCTGATGGACGGCGCCCTGGCTGTAGTTGACGGTCTCGTTCTTCGCCAGGACCGTGCCGCAGTGCCACCGTGTCGTGGAGCCCGACCGGCAGACGGAGGCTCCGACGGGCGCCTCGGCCGAGCCGCGCACCAGGCGGTCCGGCACCGTGCCCCAGCCGAGCACCACCGGGACGGTCCACCAGCCGCTGTGGACGCTCACGTACGCGTAGTCGTCGCCGGGGAAGGAGGAGCCCTGGAACGTTCCCATCGCGGAGCCGTCCCAGCCGCGCACGGCGGCACCGGCACGACCGCAGTGACCGGCGGTGACGAAGCCCCCGTGCACGGAGAAGCCGATGGAGCAGCGGACGTTGCCGGTGTAGTAGGGGTCGCCGCCGACGGTGCCCGCCGCGTACGTGATCGGGGCACGTTCCGTTTCGGTGACCGTGACGGGGCCGGTGGTGCGGGCCCGTGCGACGAACGCCCGCACGGCGGGGTCGTTCCGGTCGGTACGCACCACGGTGACGGCGACGCGGTTGACCCGGGGGTCGACATGCCAGCCGGCCACCCCGGCGGGCGCGCGCAAGGCATCCAGCCGGCTCTTTACCCGGTCGAGGAGGGCCGCGTCGTGCCGGACGATCCGGGTGTCCGCGCCCAGTGCCCGCACGCCGCGGACCTTCGCGCGGTCGGTGAGCGCGACGACGAGGCGGCCCTTCGCCGGGTCGAACCAGGAGCCGCCGTACGCGGAACCGGCGTGACGCCGTGCCTGCCGCTCGACCGTCACCGCGGTCCGCTCGGCCAGCAGCCGCTGTTCGGCCTGTTCCCGCGTCAGACCCAGGTCGCGGCGCATGCCTTCGACGATTCCGGCCGATGCCGGCCGGGGAGCCTCGGGTACCCCGGCTGCCGCGGCCTGCGGTCCGGTGCCGCTCAAGGCGGCCGTGAGCAGTAGGACCGCGGCGGCGGCACGCTGGATGGAAAGGCGTCTCATGCTTCCTCCGATGGGCGACGGGGTCCGGCGACCACCGGCCCCGACCAGTTGGTGAGAGCGCTCTCAATGCCCGTCAGGTTAGCCGGGCCTACTTGTCAGGTCCATACCATCCGGGTGGGAATCGCTGCGGTCGGCCGCCCGCGCCACCGGCCACGCTGGAGGGAGGAGGGGGTTATCCCCCCGGAATACGTGGAGGACGGCACCAGTGCGCCGCTCCCCGCCGAACGCCAAGATCGAGGGAACGAGAGCACGAGGACTTCTCATGGCGGGAGCGGCGCACGATGAGGCACGGCAAGGGCATCGCACGCAAGGGGGCGCTGAGGACGACCGCGGCGTTCGCGGTCGCCGCGTTGGTTGCTCCGGCACTGGCGGCTCCGGCTTCGGCGGCGTCGGTTCCGGCGGCTCGGGCTCCGGCTTCGGCGGCTTCGGCTCCGGCGGCTGCCGTCGGTGCCACGGCGCCGACCTCGGTTCCGGCTGGCACCGGGACCGGTACACCGCCGGCGGACGGTCAACGGACCGCTGCCGTACGCGCGCTGGAGCGCATGGCCCATCCATTGCGCTCCACCGCACCCTCGGGTGGCACCACCGATCTGCGGGCGCTGGGCGCGATGATCGGCGACGCCCGGGTCGTCGGCCTGGGTGAGGCGACGCACGGCTCGCACGAGTTCTTCACCATGAAGGAGCGGGTCTTCCGGTACCTCGTGGAGGAGAAGGGCTTCACCACGTTCTCCCTCGAGATGAGCTGGTCCGCCGGGCTGGAGATCGACGACTACCTCCAGGGCGGCGGAGGGAGCGCGCACCGGATCGCCGAGGAGACCCTGGCCGGGTCCCCGTGGGAGCGCGACGAGTTCGTGCACCTGATCGACTGGATGCGTGACCACAACCGCCGACACCCCGAGCGCACGGTGCACTTCATGGGCGACGACATCGGGGCACCACGGCTCGGCGACCGGGTCTTCGACCGGGTGACCGCCCAGGTGGCCCGGTCGCGTCCCGCGTCGTTGCCGCGCCTCCAAGAGCTGTACGCGGGTCTGCGCCCGATGGACGACATCTTCGCCTACCTGGAGAAGCCGACGTCGGAGCGACGGCAGAACGCCGCCAGGGCGCAGGAGGCCCTGGACCTGGTGACCGCCGCCGTTGAGGCCTCGGGGGGCGAGGCGGGCGAGTGGGCGGTGCAACACGCGCGGAACATCGCCCAGACCTTCGCCTTCGCCGGCTTCGACGCGGGAGACCCGTCCTCGGTCGCCGCCGCCCAGCGCCTTCGTGACCGGGTCATGGCCGACACCGTCCTGTGGTGGCACCGGCGGACCGGCGACAAGATCCTTCTGTCGGCGCACAACGGGCACATCGGGTACCTGTCCTCCTATCCGGAGCTGTATCCCGTGCCGCAGGGCGCCTCCCTTCGTGACGCCCTCGGCCGTCACTACGTCTCCATCGGGTTCACCTTCAACCGCGGCTCGTTCCTCACCGGAGACGCCGCCGGCGGCGAGTGGAAGAAGACCACCGTGCCCCCGGCCACCCGCGACATGCACGAGCACACGTTGGACCGGGTCCGGCACCGGGACTACTACGTCGATCTGCGCACCGCACCGCCCGCGGCACGCAGGTGGCTGGATGTCGCGCGTCCCACCTATGACGCCGGTTCCCTCTTCGAGGCGAACCCCCTGCCCGAACTCGCCGTCGGCCGTGCCTATGACGTCCTCATACATCTCCACCGAGTGCGCGAAGCCCGGCCGCTGCGGTCCCGCGCCACCCCCTGAGGCGATGGGAACCGCACCCCCCGGCAGCCACACCCCCGGCCGCTCCGGCGGATCCCCCCTCGCTTCTCCGCCGGAACCTCTCCCACCTCCGAACTCGGCTGTCCCGAACCCGGGTTCATCGCCTGCTATACGGTGGCGGCATGGCGCTGCACCTTTTCGAACTGAACTGCAAAGCCCGTGACGACCGGGCACTGGGCCGGTTCTGGGGGGAGGCACTCGGGTGGAGTGTTTCCAGCGAGGAAGCCGGGGCGACCAGCGTCAAGCCGGTGGGTCCCCCGTGGCCGGACCCGGCCGCCGTCCGCATCGACGTCATCGCCGTCCCGGACCCCGGAACGGTGCGGGACCGGGCACACATCGAACTGGCCACCACCTCCGCCGAGCATCACACGGAGTTGGTCGCACGCCTGAAGGCATTCGGCGCCACATCCACCGACGCGGGAACCGGTGACGCCCGTCGGACCGTTCTGGCCGATCCCGAGGGCAATGCGTTCTGCGTGGTGGCGCCTCGGGAGACGCACCGGGACACCGGACCGATCGCCGCGGTGGTCGTGGACTGCGCGGACCCGCGGGCCATGGCCCGGTTCTGGGGCGCGGCGATGGACTGGAGCGTGCACGAGGTGACCGACGACCATGCGGTGCTGCGCTCCGCCAAGGGTGCCGGCCCCCGTCTCGAGTTCCTTCGCACGCCCCACCTGACGGGCGTGACGCACCGGGTGCACCTGGACCTGGCACCGTACCCCTTCGGCGCCGACGGTCAGGCGGCGGAGGTGGCGCGGCTCGAAGCGCTCGGGGCGATGCCCGCTGACGCGGGCGGGGGCGACTTCCCGTGGAGGGTACTGACCGATCCGGAGGGCAACCAGTTCTGCGTCCTCGGGCCGGCCTGACGCGGAGGTTCCCGCCCGCTCCGCCACCGGAGACCGCCGCCACGCCGTCCTGGACGCCCGCGGCGGCGCGCGCGAGGCGGGAAGGGTGGGTGAGGGAAAGAGCAAAGGCAAGGAGAGCACTCTCCTTGCCACTCTCAACTTATAGCGCGATGGGGGGCTTGCGGCAAGGCCCCGTGGCTGGCGCACAATCAGCGGCCTGACCACGACCTGCGGAGATGAGGGCGCGAAACATGCGTGTGTTGTTGTCGGCGTACGGGGGACGCGGTGTCGCCGGCCCCATGGAGGAAGCGCCGGACGGGGAGACGCGGGTGAGGCGATCGGCCGCCGCGCGGCCACGGAACTCGGCCGTCCCGGAGGTGAGGCGATGACGGAGCGATACGTGTGGGACCTCCGGGAGGCCGACGAGAGGCACGTCGACGTCGTCGGAGGCAAGGGCGCGCAGTTGGGCGCGCTGTCGCGGATCGACGGCGTCCCGGTGCCCGAGGGCTTCTGCGTGACGACGGACGCCTTCCGCCGGATCATGGCGGAGGTGCCGTCGATCGACGAACGGCTCGACCGGTTGGCTGGCCTGGACGCGGACGACCGGGAGGGGATCCGCACGCTCAGCGCGGAGATCCGCGGGAGCATCGAAGGGACCGCCGTCCCGGACGAGGTCGCGGCGGCGATCACCGGAGCGCTGTCCGGGTTCGGTGAGCAGGCGGCCTACGCCGTCCGGTCCAGCGCGACGGCGGAGGACCTGCCGACGGCCTCCTTCGCCGGCCAGCAGGACACCTACCTGAACGTGATGGGGCCCGCGGCGGTCCTCGAACACGTCAGCCGGTGCTGGGCCTCGCTGTTCACCGAGCGGGCCGTGACCTACCGCCGGCGCAACGGCATCGCCCACGGTACGGTCCGCATGGCCGTGGTCGTGCAGCGGATGGTGTTCCCGCACGCGGCCGGCATCCTGTTCACGGCCGACCCGGTCACGGGCAACCGGAAGGTCGCCACCGTGGACGCCGGCTTCGGCCTGGGGGAGTCGCTGGTGTCCGGCCTGGTGAACCCGGACGTCTTCACGGTGCGGGACGGCGAGGTCGTCGCCCGGTCGATCGCCGCCAAGGAGCGTGCCGTCCTCGCCCTGCCGGCCGGGGGCACGCGGGAGGTGGCGGTCGACGCGCGGCAGCGGGAGCAGCCGGCGCTGACCGACGCGCAGGCCGTACGGCTCGTCGAGCTCGGGCGCCGGATCGAAGCGCACTTCGGCCGCCCCCAGGACGTCGAGTGGTGCCTGGTCGACGACGGCTTCCGGATCGTGCAGAGCCGCCCGATCACCACGCTGTTCCCCGTGCCCGTCCGCGAGGCCGCGGACCAGGGCAACCGCGTCTACGTGTCCGTCGGCCACCAGCAGATGATGACCGACGCCATGAGGCCCCTGGGGCTCTCCATGTGGCAGCAGACGGCCATGGTGCCGATGCACGAGGCGGGCGGGAGGCTGTTCGTCGACGTCACCGGAAGGCTGGCCTCGCCCGCGAGCCGCACCGGTTTCCTGGACCTCGTGGGCAGGGGCGATCCGCTGGTCAGGGACGCGCTGGAGACCGTCCTCGACCGCGGCGACTTCGTCCCGTCGCTCCCGGACACGAGCCCGGGCGGGCCGCCGGCCGGCCGTGCGGCCGCCACTGTCGAGACGGACCCGGCCGTCGTCACCGCGCTGATCGAGCGCAGCCGGGCGTCCATCGCCGCCCTGGAGCGCGACATCCGGGCGAGGACGGGGGCGGAGCTGTTCGACTTCCTGCTGGAGGCCTTCGAGGAGCACAAGCGGGTCCTCAGCGATCCGCAGAGCCTCCAGGTGATCATGGCGGGGATGGACGCCACGTGGTGGCTCAACGAGAAGCTGCGGGGGTGGCTGGGCGAGAAGAACGTGGCCGACACGCTCACGCTGTCCGCCCCCGACAACATCACCTCGGAGATGGGGCTGGCGCTCCTCGACGTCGCGGACGTGATCCGCCCGCACCCGGAGGTCGTGGCGTTCCTGCGGGGCGTCCAGGACGAGGGGGCCGCGGACGGCGGGGACGGGGACGAGGGCTTCCTGGACGCGTTGGCGAAGCTCCCGGGCGGCGCCCAGGCGCGCGACGCCGTCGAGGCCTACCTCGAGCGGTACGGCATGCGCTGCGTCGGCGAGATCGACATCACGAGGCCGCGCTGGCGCGAGCGCCCCACCACGCTCGTGCCCGTGATCCTCGACAACGTCAGGAACTTCGAGCCGGGGGCCGCGGCACGGCGCTTCGAGGAGGGGCGCCGAAAGGCGTGGCAGAAGGAACAGGACGTGCTGGCGCGCTTGCGGGCCCTGCCGGACGGGGAGCGGAAGGCCGACGAGACCAAGCGGATGATCGACCGGGTCCGCACCTTCATCGGCTACCGGGAGTACCCGAAGTACGCCATCATCACCCGCTACTTCCTCTACAAGCAGGCGCTGCTGGAGGAGGTCGGGCGTCTTGTCCGGGCAGGCGTGCTCGCCGAGCGGGAGGACGCCTTCTACCTCACGTTCCGGGAACTGCACGACGTCGTGCGCTCCCAGCGGGTCGACCACCGGCTCGTCCAGGAGCGCAAGGAAGCGTTCCGGTCGTACCAGGCGCTCACCCCGCCCCGGGTGCTCACCTCGGACGGTGAGGCGGTCAACGGTGCGTACCGGCGCGAGGACGTGCCGGACGGCGCCCTGATCGGCCTGCCGGTGTCCAGCGGGACCGTCGAGGGGAGGGCCCGCGTCGTCCTCGACATGGCGGACGCGGATCTCGAAGCGGGCGACATCCTGGTCACGGCCTTCACGGACCCGAGCTGGTCGCCGCTGTTCGTCGGCATCGCGGGTCTGGTGACGGAGGTCGGCGGCCTGATGACCCATGGCGCGGTGATCGCCCGGGAGTACGGCTTGCCGGCCGTGGTGGGCGTCGAGCGCGCGACCCGGCTGATCCGGGACGGGCAGCGGATCCGCGTGCACGGAACCGACGGGTACATCGAGATCCTGTCCTGACGAGCCACGCGGAGAACCACCATCGGTAGGTGGTCGCCGCCCTAGGGAGTGTCCGGAAAGTATCGGCGTCCGCCCGGAGGGCGGGGGCCGCGGTGTCCGGTGCGTGCGATCGCAAGGCGGAGGAGGGAGTCATGGCG
>NZ_JBIBSG010000016.1:0-117673 GCF_043077235.1 Streptomyces sp. NPDC016309
TCGCCAACAAGTCCGCCAAGAACCGCTTCGACGTCGAGAAGGACTTCGCCCAGGACGCCACCTGGAAGATCGTCACCCCCCTCGCGCGCTGACCGAGCGGGAGGCGGCCACCCGCGTACACGCGCGCCGGCCGCCTCCCGCCGGGCCCTCTCCCTTCAGACCTGAGAAGAACGGAAGCACCCCATGTCCCGGATCGTCCGATCCGCCCTGGCCGTAGCGGCCGGTGTCGCCGCGCTCGCCGGCGGCGTGACCGTGGCCGTCGCCGACGAGGCGCGCCCCCAGCCGACCCCCGCCGCCACCACCGTCTCCACGGCCACCGTGAACGCCGGTGATGCCAGGGCCGCCGCCACCGCGGCCTCGACGCCCTCGGCCGTGCAGCTCAGGGCCGTCCACAGCGACAAGTGCCTCACGACGCCCGACGCCAGCCTCCGCAACGGCGTCAACAGCGTCCAGTCGACCTGCGTCGCGGACGCCGAGAACCAGCGCATCGACATGGTTCCCACCGGCGCCGGCACCTTCGAACTGCGCTTCGGGCACAGCGGCAAGTGCCTGGACGTGGAAGCCGCCGGCACCACGACCGGCACGGTCGTCCAGCAGTGGTGGTGCGTGGGCAAGCCGAACCAGCACTGGCGCCTGGTGATGGTCGACATCACCAACGAGCTGTACGAGCTGCGGCCCGCCCACACGCCGGCCGGCACGAACCGCTGCCTGGACATCGCCTCCGCGAGCAAGGACGACGGCGCGGTCGCGCGGCTGTGGGCCTGCAACGGCACGCCCGCCCAGCAGTGGCGCATCCACCCCGTCACGGCCGCCTGAGCCCCCGTACCCGCGAGAGAAACGGATCCCCACATGTCTCGGATCATCCGGGCCGTCCTGACCGCGGGCGCGGCCGTCGCCGTCCTCGCCGGTACGGCCACCGCCGTCCAGGCGGACGGTGACCCCGGCACGCCGACCGCCTCCGGCACCGCCGCCGAGGCGGCGCGCGAGGCCGCGGCCGTCGCCGCCGCCGCGAAGGCGGAGGCCGCCGCCCGCTTCAAGATGGCGCAGCAGGTCGTCACCCTCACCGCCGCCCACAGCGGCAAGTGCCTCGAGATCGAGGGCGGCAAGACCACGGACGGCATCAACGCCCAGCAGTACGCCTGCAACAGCACGGACTCACAGAAGTGGACCGCCGTCGCCGCGCGCGGCGGCACCTTCGAGATGCGCAACGTCAAGAGCGGCAAGTGCCTTGAGGTCCAGGGCAAGAGCGACAAGTCCGGCGCGGCCGTCCAGCAGTTCACCTGCGGCCAGGGGGACCACCAGCGCTGGCAGATCCTGCTCGTCGACCCCGTGCGCAAGCTGTACGAACTCCAGCCCGCGCACGCGGACGGGATGTGCGTCGACGTGCCCGGCCAGAAGCAGGACAACGGCATCGACGCCCAGCTCTACACCTGCAACCGCACCGACGCCCAGCTTTGGCAGGTCGGGCCGGTCGCGTGAACCGGCCGGACGGCGCGCCCGCGTGCGCCCGTCGAACGCCGCGAAGGGGCGGGAACGTACATACGGCCCCGCCCCGGCGGCCGTTGCACCGTACGTCACTTCCGAGGGTGCGGCAGGCGATCTCCGGCACCGCCGATGACCACGGCCGCCCGGGTCCGGACAGCGGACAGCGGGCCGCGGTGGCCGAGGCGGCGGCGTTCCGCGCGTCCATGGACGACCGTGCCCAGGACGGCGAGAGCCGCGCCCAGGACTGACCGTGCGGGTCCGGCCGGCCCGTGACCGGGGCCGGAGCCGGGGAGCAGGCCAGGACACCCCCTGGCCGGCCGGACGGCGCGCGGACCAACGACCACCCGCCCGTGACCGGGGCGGGATTTTCTCGATCATTCGTCTAGGGGGTTTCCCGTGTGGGGAAGAGCCCGGCCCAGGGCCGGAGGGTCACGCGCGCGCGTGGCCGCGCACGTACGGAAGGCCGTGTCCGCGGCGATCGCCGTGGCGGTGCTGGGCACCGTCACCGGCGAGGCCGCGGCAGCGACCTCCGTACGCGAGGAGAACGCGTCGCTGACGCGGACGCTGGAATCGATGGACCGGCTCGCTGCGGCACCGGCACCGAAGCCCGGTGGCACGGCGCCCGCCGCCACGTCCGAGCTGGACCGGATCAGCGACGAGCGGGACCGTCAACTGGTCGAGGACTTCGCGGAGTTCGACGAGGAGGAGGAGGTCCGCGAGGCCGCCAAGGCGGCGCTGGCCAGCACCGACCCGAACGCCATCCGCGAGTTCCTGGAGTACGGCGAGGCCGAGGCTCGCAAGCGCGCCCAGGACAAGCGGGACGCGGCCGACGTCGCCAACCGCGGCCGGATCGAGGCGCTGCGCGGCACCGGCGGCCCGTTCTTCAACGCCGAGGTCGAGCGCGTCCTGAAGGGCACGGCGCGGGACCGCGCCGACTTCCTCGCCTTCGGCGCGGACATCGCCCGCCAGCGGGACAAGGCGACGGAGCAGAACGAGAAGGAACGCGCGGCGGAGAACCGCAAGCGGGTCGAGATGCTCGCCGCGGTCGGCGGCCCCGAGGTGAAGCGGACCGCGCAGGCCGCCCTCGCCACGGGCGACGACAAGGTCATCGCCGAGTACCTGGAGAAGGGCTACCTGGTCGCCTCGCAGAAGGACGCGGACGACCGGGCCGCCCACGAGCAGGCCCAGAAGGAGGCGGCCGAGGCGGCGGAGCGGCTGCGTGAGCTGGCCCGGAAGGCGGCCGTGGCCGCCGAGGCCCGCACCAAGCTGATCGCGGCGCACGGTGACGCGGTCAAGGCTCTGAAGACGGCGTCCAACGCGATGAACGCCGCGGCCACCCAGTCCCGTGAGGCCGACCGGATGCTCGCCGCCGACAAGGCCGGCAAGCGTCTGTCCGACTACGCCCAGGTGAAGGCGGAGGTCGCCCGTCAGGTCGGGATCGCCGAGGGCGCCGCCAAGGCGGCCCAGGTCGCCGCGGCCCAGGCCAAGGTGCAGGCCGACGTCCTGGTGGAGACCGGTCTGGAGCACGGCGTCCAGTGGTCCGAGGTGGCCACGGGCATCGCCGGCGCGGCGGACGCCGCCGCGAAGGCCGCCGCCACCGCGAAGCACGCGGTGGACGCCACCGCCGCCGACGCGGCCGGGCTGAACTCCAAGAACGCAGCCGAGCTGCACGCCCAGCAGGCCGCCAAGTGGCGGGCCAACGCCGAGGAGCACGCCAAGACGGCGGCCCGGCTCGCCGAGGCGGCCGCCAAGCAGGCCAAGATCGCCGCGGACGCGGCGGCCAAGGCCCGCCAGGCCAGGATCGCGGCCGAACAGGCCGAGAAGCAGGCCTGGGAGCACGCCAGGAAGACCCGGGACGCGCGGATCGAGGCCGAGCGTCAGGCCAAGATCGCCGCCGAGCAGCGGGCGATCGCCGAGCGCGAGCGCGACCTCGCCGCCGCCGCGAGGGCGCGGGCCGAGAAGGAGCGGGACATCGCCGCGGCGGCACGCGCGCGTGCCGAGGCCGAAGCCCGTACCGCCTCGGCCAAGCGGGCCGACGCGCAGGCCGCGGCGGCCGTGGCCGCCGAGAAGCGGGCCACCGCACAGGCCCAGGAGGGCATCGCCGCCAAGGCCGACGAGCTGGCGCGGGGCGAGGAGTCCAAGGCCCGTACCGCCCGTAACAAGGCGGTGGAGGCCGAACGCGCCCACAAGGCGGAGGACGCCCGGGCCCGGGCGAGCGAGGCGCTGGCCGCCAAGGCCAAGGGCACCGAGCACGCCGAGACCGCACGCGCGGCGGCGACCGAGGCCCGTTCCGCGGCCGACGCCGCCGGCACGGCGGCCGGCACCGCCCGTGGCGCGGCCGACCAGGCCTCCGCGGCGGCGGTACGGTCCCGCTCGGCGGCCATCGAGGCGGCGGGCGCCGCCGCGCGGGCACGGGCGGCGGCCGCCGAGGCCACCGCGCACGCCGCGCGCGCCAACGCCGCCGCCAACAAGGCCGAAGCGGCCGCCTTCGCGGCGAACGCGGCGGCCGACAAGGCGGAGGCCGAGGCGGCCCTGACCCACGCGGCCGCCCAGCGCGCCAACCAGAAGGCCGCCGAGGCCACCGCGCAGGAGGCCCGCGCCGGTATCGCCGCCCACGAGGCGTCCCGGCTCGCCGGCCTGGCCGCCCTCCACGCCAACAACGCCCTCCAGGCGGCCAACCGCACCAAGGAAGAGGCCGAGGGTGCCACGCGGGAGGCGGCCATGGCCCGCCTCCAGGCCACGATCGCGGTGCAGGCCGCCACGTCGGCCCGCACCACCGCCGCCGGCATCGCCGACCCGGCCGACACCGCCATCACCCTCACCGCGCCGTTCACCGGCACGGACGTGGACGCCGACTTCGCCACCGAGGTGGCCAAGGCCGCCCAGGCCCTGGGCCAGGCGGAAGTCACCAAGGCCGAAGCGAGGGCGGCGGAAGCACTCAAGGCGGCCGAGGCCGCCGAGGCAGCCGCCAAGAAGGCCAACGCCCAGGTCGCACCCGCCTTCAAGGCAGCCGCGGCCGCTGCCCGTTCCTCCGCGGACGCGGCACGTTCCTCGGTCGCGGCGATGAAGTCCGCCGCCCAGGCCGCCGACGACGGCGCCAAGGCACGAGCCGCCGCGGCCCGCGCCAACGAGGCCGACGCCCAGGCCCAGGCGGACGCCAAACTCGCCCGCACGGCCGCCAACCAGGCCTTCGCCGACGCGGCCGCCGCACGCAACGCCGCCACGCAGGCCGAGGCCGAAGCAGCCCGCGCCCGAGGCGCCGCCGCCGAGGCCGAGAACCACGCGGCGGCCGCCAACAGCGCCGCCGACCTCGCCGAGAAGGAGGCCGCCGTCGCCCAGGGCGCGGCCGCCCAGGCGGAGAAGGACGCCGCCGACGCCAACACCTTCGCCGAGTCCGCCGAGAAGCACGCCACCTCCGCCGAGACCGCGGCCAAGAACGCCGGCACCTACGCCAAGGAGGCCGACGAGGCCGCGAAGAGGGCCGAGGAGTACCAGCGCGAACTGGAGCGCAAGGAGCGCGAGGAGGCCGCGAAGGGCAAGGAGAAGGGTGACCCCTACTCCCTGGACGCGGCCGAGCGCAAGGCGCTGGAGGCGGCGGGCATCAGCCCGGCCGAGTACGAGGCGGCCCGGGCCCTGGCCCAGCAGGACCTCCTCGACTACCTGATGGAGAACGGCGCCGAGCTCCTCGTCGAGATCGCCGCCGACAAGATCAAGGAGTGCTGGGACGACCCGGACATCCCGACCTGCCTGTGGGCGATCGTCGAGAACCTGCCGTGGACGAAGGCGGCCTCCATCGTCAGCAAGCTCCCGAAGATCGGCAAGGCGATCTGGGGCATCAAGGAGTTCCTCGACAAGTCGGCCAAGGCCAAGAAGCTGGTCGACAAGGGCGAGGAGATCATCGAGGACGTATGGAAGAAGCTCCCGGCCTGTGTGACCGACCGGAAGAAGAGCGGCTCGGCGGCGAGGAGTGCGTCGGCGAAGACGTTCGGCTCGCAGCGCGCCCTGGCGGCCGCGTCCGGCGGGGGCGGCAAGGAGGCGGGCGACATCGGTTTGGCTCGTGAGGAGTTCATCGCCAAGCTCATCGGCGGGAAGGTGGCCAAGGACGACAAGGGCCAGGACATCAAGATCGTCATGCCCAACGTCGGCTCCAGCGGTCTCGACGTCATCGGCCCCGACGGTGAGTACGTGTACGTCGGTGGTGGCGCCAAGGCGGCCAACCCGTCCAAGTTCGGCAAGGCCCTTAAGATCAACAAGTACGCGGCCGACGAAGCGGGCGTGAAGGCGGTCTACTACCTCGCCGACAACACCCCGGAATCGGCCATCAAGCAGGCCAAGAAGGTCTTCGGAGACGAGAATGTCCACATCTTCACGCTGCCGGACTGCTGACCATGAGTGACGGATACATCCGCTGGTACCGCGAGTCGGCGGCCACGCCGGTCCTCGCCGCACAGGCGGAGCTGTTCGAGGCGTACGGTCTGAGCCTGGTGCACCCCGTGAAAGGCGCGGCCGTGGTGCTCGACGTCGAGGGGGACGACGTCCTCCTGCGTCCGGAGGAACTCGGTCGGCTGCTGGGTATGCGGATCGCGTCCCTGACGACGAACTGGTGGCTGTCCGCCGACGTCGACGTGGTCGACCAGTTCGCCTACGAACCGCTCGGCTGCGAGATCCAGACCCTGTGGCTGGACGGGCTCACGACGGAGCAGTCGGACGCGGTGGAGGCGGCCGTCCTGGCCGCGGCCGCCGCGCTTCCGGTGCCCACCCGGGCCGTGGTCGTCGACCGCGAGGGCGCGGGTGACCCCGGCGACTGGGACTCGCCGGTGCTGTACGACGGGGAGAACCTGCCGCCCCTCCCGGACCGCCTGCTGCTGGGCTCCTCGCTCGCCGACCGCTTCCTGTCGGCGTTCCCGGAGCTCCGGGGCCAGGCGGGCGGAGGAGGGCTCACCTCGATCACTCCCGTCGGCTCCCGCTGACCCGACCCGAAGAAGGCCCCGCCGGACCACGTCCGGCGGGGCCTTCCCCTTGGGAGGACCGGCACACCACCGGGGCACCGCGGGTGAGGCCACCCCTTCGGCGCCGGTGACGCGAAGGCTCGCCGTGATGCCGACCTCGCCACCCGCCATACCACCGTCCACCCTGGCATGCCGGACTTCCGCACTGCCGCCGGCAGGATCACCCCCGAACCGAGCGAGGAATGAGACCCCTGCTGTTCTGTGACGGTGGGCGGCTTCAGTGGCGGGACGCCTCGATCAGGCGTCGAAGGGCGGTCCGGGCGGGTGGGCCCCAGGTGGCTTTGCCGCCGGGGCGGCCGTGGACGCCGGCGTCTCCGATGAGGATGCAGGCGAGGGCTTTGAGCACCGCCCAGCCGCGGGCGCGGCGCAGGGTCGCCGGGTCCGGGGCCGGCTGGTAGGCGTCATGGAAGCGGTCGGCGGCACCGTCCGGCAGCAGCGTCCAAGCGGCGGCGAGGTCGCAGGCCGGATCGCCGGCACAGAGGTCGCCGAAGTCGATCACGCCGCAGAAAGTGCCGTCCTCGGTGAGGACGTTGGCCGGATGCAGGTCGCCGTGGAGCCACAGCGCCGGCCCCGTCCAGTCGGGCGCAGCGGCGGCGTCTTCCCAGATGGCGCGGACGGCGTCCGGGTCGGGAATCAGCCCCGAACCGGTGGCCGAGGCCAGCGCCTGCGCGAACCCCTCGGCATGGTCGCTCAGCGGCCCTCCACGGTCGCGACCTGTCGGCGCCCCCTCGGGGGCAGGCCGGTGAAGAGCGGTCAGGAAGGCGGCCAAGGTCTCTGCCGCCTCAGCGGCGCGCGTGGCGGGGGCGCGGTCGGCGGGCGTTCCCGGCACCCAGGTGGTGACGATCCAAGGCCGCGGATACCGCTCGGAGGGTTCGCTGAGGCGCTGCGGGACGGGGACCGGCAGGGGAAGACACGGGGCGAGAGCGGGAAGCCACTCGTGCTCCTTGCGCAGCAGCGCGTCCGCGGACTGCGTCGCCCAGGGCAGCCGGACAGCGAGGTCGTCGCCGAGCCGCCACAGCTGGTTGTCCCAGCCCCGCGCACCGAGCCTTACAGGGTGATCGGCCAGGTCGGGGTGCTGGTCGCGGAGCAGATCCCGGACCAACTCCGCGGTGATCTCGATCTCGGTGTGGGTCATGCGGAGCAACGGTAGCCGGGCGGCCCCGGCAAACCTCCCACCGTCGCTGAACGCCCCAGATCGGCAGCCGGCTCACTCGGCCCGGTTCTCAACGCAGTGGTGCTCGCGGACCGCCAACGCCCTCAAGAACTCCCGCCCCCCGTGACCGTCGCAGCGATCCGCCACCGGCTTCGGGGAGTAGATCCATTGTCCCCGCGCGGGGACGTGCCTGTCACCGTTCTCCGGAATGATCTTTCCGCCTGATTTACGCCTTTAGGCTTGCCGGTATCGGGCACAACACACCGATCTGAAAAAGGAGTTGAGAGTGGCGCACGACGTTGCCGCGCTGGCCGTGGAACTCGCGGAGATGGCCGCGGCGGATCACCGGTCAGCAGTCCGCGCGAACAGCGACGACCCCGCCGAACAGTTGGCCTGGCGGCGGCTGACCGCACGGCACGGTGACCGGCTCGGCGAGATCATGGACGAGTACGGCTGGCCGACGGAGGAACTGGTCGGCGAGGAGGCCGCGCGCGCAGCGTGGCTGATCGCCCAGCACGCCGACCGGCAGCTCGACATTCAGCGACGCGCCCTGAAGCTGATGCAGCAGGCGGTGTCGGCAGGCTCGGCCGGCCCGCGCGAGCTGGCCTTCTTGCGCGACCGCACGCTGGTGAATGAGGGCCGCAAGCAGATCTACGGCACTCAGATCGCCGGCGTGAAGGACGGGGCACCGGTTCCCTGGCCCTGTGAAGAGCCGCAGCGCATGGACGAACTCCGTGCGGAAGTCGGCATCGAGCCCTTCGACGAATACGTCGCCAAGTTCGCGAAGGCCTGACCACCACCGGAGGTGCCGGGGCGGCCACGCGCAGGAGCTCGGCGAGCCGGGCACCTTGAGTGCCGGCGCCCCGCCGGATTCCTCATGACCTGGGCCCTCTACCAGCGGTGCCGCACGAGAGCGCCGGTTCGGCGTCGGGGCCGAGCTCTCGCGGTGGGTATCCGCGGCGGGGACGCCAGGGGCGGGGAGGCACTTCATGAGCAGCCGGCTCCCCTGCCGGCTCACCGGATGGAACCCCGCCTTCGCCCAGGCTCGGACGGCGTGACTGTTGGACGCTTCCGGGTCGACGGTCACCCGCGTCCAGCCCAGCACTGTCTGAAGGTGCCGGACAAGGGCGCGGGCGGCGTCGGGGCCGAGGCCGCTGCCTTGAGCCTGTGGCAGGAGGACCATGTCGATGCCGCCCTGGTCCGGGCCCGCGGGTACGTACTGCACATAGCCGACCGGGATGGCCTGGGTGAGGATCAGGAAGGACTCCACGCGTGGGCGGCGCCTTCCCGTGTACTTCGCGGCGACTTCCTCGCGGGTGAGAGGCTGCCCGCCCCAGTTCCGTACGAATTCGGGATCGGCGAACCAGCAGGCCAGCAGAGGCAGATGTGCTTCGGTCGCCGGGATGAGACAGGTCAAATTGCCTGCTATGACCCCGCCATCCGGCTTTCCGCGCATTGCCGTGCCTCTCCCGGTGGTGTGCTCTTCCGGGTTCATCGTCCCGGGAAGAGGGTGGCTGGGTGGCCTGGCAGCGGTACGACTCCGCGCCGTACCGGATCAGGGCGCACCGGAAGGGCATCCCGGCCGCCTCCCGCCGGACACGCTCGCAAGGCGCTTCTCGCCCGGGTCGGTGCCCACCCTGCGGATACCTCTGACGTGGACGGTGTGCCCGGCCCGGGGCACACGGCCGACCGACGGCGGCGCGGTCGCGCCCCCGGCCCCACCCCGATGAGGTACGTCACAATGCCTTCCGGCGTGGCGACCCCCCTGGTAGAGGTGGCTGGGACCAGTGACTTCCCGTGTGAAGGTGCTCCGCGCATGAACGACAGCCCCGGCCACGACCCTGTGGCCTTCTCGCTCGACCTCACCCTGGAGGAGTCCCGCCGACGCGCCGCGGTGGTGACCGCCCTCGGTGACGACTGGGACCCCATGGCCGTGCTCCGCTCGGAGGAGCAGGCGCACCGCCTGCTCTACTCGGGTCTGGACGCGGAGCAGGAGCGGACGTACGCCATGCTGGTGGAGGCCGGCGTGCTGCCCGGACGGGACACGGGCGATGCGGCTTCCCATTGACCCGCAGGCGGACCGGGCCCGGCGGGCGTGGGTCCCGTGCCCGGGATGCGACGACGCCCGGGACTGCGTGACCTGTGCGCAACGGCGCAACTGCTCGGACCACTGGCGTTACCTCATAGCGAACGAGGGCGCGCGGGTGCACCTCCAGTGCCCCGGCTGCACCCATACCTGGACGCTGGACACGCGCCCCGGCAGGCGGGGCCTGACCGCCTGAACCCGCGGACGCGCGGGTTCAGGCGAAGGCGGGCACGGGCCGCTGGTCGGCGAGGCACCGATGAGGCCGGGCCCGGCGGGCGAGCACCGGTCAGCAGATCCGCGGGAGCTGCTCCCCGAGCGGCATGTCCACCACCCGCGTCCCGCCCAGGCCCGTCCGGGCCACGACCATCCCCGGGTGCTCGGCCACCGCCTCACCGACGACCGCCGACTCGGCGCCCAGAGGGTGCGCCCGCATCGCGGCGAGGACCGCGTCGGCGTGGTCCCGCGGCACGAACGCCACCAGCTTGCCCTCATTGGCCACGTACATCGGGTCGAGGCCCAGGACCGCGCAGGCGCTGGCCACCGGCGCGGGGACCGGGACGGCACGCTCCTGGACGACGACCCCGGTGCCCGAGGCCGCCGCGATCTCGTTGAGCGACGCGGCCAGACCCCCTCGGGTCGGGTCGCGCAGCACATGGAGATCCGGTGTGACGGCGAGCATCGCCTCGACCAGGCCGCCGAGCGCCGCGCAGTCGCTCTCGATGTCGACCTCGAACCGCAGATTCTCCCGCTCGCTCAGGATGGCCACACCGTGGAGCCCGATCGCCCCGCTGACGATCACCACGTCACCGGGCACGACCCGCTCCGGACGCAGGTCGACCCCGGGCGGGACCAGTCCGATGCCCGAGGTGTTGATGTAGACGCCGTCGCCGTGACCGGCCTCCACCACCTTGGTGTCGCCCGTCACCACCCGCACACCGGCAGTACGGGCGGCGGCGCCCATAGCCTCGGCCACCCGGCCCACGGTGGCGATCTCGACGCCCTCCTCCAGGATGACGCCGCACGACAGGTAGGCGGCCCGGGCCCCGCTCATCGCCAGGTCGTTGACCGTGCCGTTGACGGCGAGGTCACCGATGCTGCCACCGGGGAAGAACAAGGGCCGCACCACGAACGAGTCGGTGGAGAACGCGAGCCGCGCCCCGCCGAGCTCGACGGTGGCCGAGTCGGTCAGCCCGCCGGGCGCCGGGCCCGCCAGGGCGGGGAGGAAGACCTGCTCCACCAGCTCGGCGGACAGCACGCCGCCTCCGCCGTGGCCCATCACCACCCGCGGCCGGTCCCGCAGCGGGGCGGGACAGGTCCAGGACAGGACGTCCGGCCCTGTGTACGTGTCAGACAACGGGGCTGCCCTCCAGGGTCTGGGCGGTGGTCGCCGGGGCCGTGACCGGCACCGGGCGGGCCGGCAGGTCGAGCCGCCGGTACAGGTAGTAGGCGGCGCACGCGCCCTCGCTGGAGACCATGGTGGCCCCGAGCGGGGTGCGCGGCGTGCACGTGGTGCCGAACGCCTCGCACTCGTGCGGCTTCAGCAGTCCTTGCAGCACCTCTCCGCTGCGGCACTCGGCCGGCTCACGGGTGGCGATGTCACCCACCTGGAAGCGGTGCTCGGCGTCGTGGTCCCGGTAGCGCGCGGACAGCCGCCACCCACTGGCGGGGATGACGCCGATGCCGCGCCAGGCCCGGTCGGTCACCTCGAAGACGTCGTCCAGCATCGCGCGCGCGGCAGGGTTGCCCTCCGGTCGGACGGCACGCTCGTAGGCGTTCTCCACCGTGTGCTCGCCCCGCTCGAGCTGGCGCACGGTGCGCCGTACGCCTTCGAGGATGTCGAGCGGCTCGAAACCGGTGACCACGATGGGCACCCCGAACCGTTCCGCGAGCCCGGGGTACTCCTCCGTCCCCATCACGCTGCACACGTGCCCGGCCGCGAGAAAGCCCTGGACACGGCAGTCCGGTGACTGCATGATCGCCTCGATCGCGGGCGGGACCCGGACGTGCGACACCAGCAGGCTGAAGTTGCCGATGCCGCGCTTGCGGGCCTGGTGGACGGCCATCGCGTTGGGCGGCGCGGTCGTCTCGAAGCCGATGCCGAAGAAGACGACCTCCCGGTCCGGGTTCTCCTCCGCGATCCGCAGCGCGTCCAGCGGCGAGTACACCACCCGGACGTCGCCGCCCTCCCCGCGTACCTGGAACAGGTCACGGCCGGTACCGGGCACCCGCAGCATGTCGCCGAAGGAGCAGAAGATCACGTCGGGACGCGAGGCGATCTCCAGGGCCTTGTCGATCACCTCCAGCGGGGTCACGCACACCGGACAGCCGGGCCCGTGGATCAACTCCACCTCGTCGGGCAGGAGTTGGTCGATGCCGTGGCGGATGATGGTGTGCGTCTGGCCGCCGCACACCTCCATCAGCGCCCAGGGCCTGGTCACGGTGGCCCTGATCTCGTCGAGCAGCCGTGCCGCGAGCTCAGGATTCTGGAACTCGTCGATGTACTTCACCGCAGCACCTCCCCGGCCGTGGCGGCGCCGTCCGGCCCGTGTCCGTTCCCGCCCGCCTCCGCGGCGGCCTGCTCCCACGGGTCGCCGAACTCCTCCTGGAGCAAACCGAGGTTCTCGAACAGCTCCAGCGTCCGGCGGGCCGACTCCTCGTCCAGCCGTTGCAGGGCGAAACCGACGTGGACGATCGCGTACTCGCCGACCTGAAGGTCCGGCAGGTACTCCAGGCACACCTCCTTGACCACACCGCCGAAGTCGACGCTGGCCATGCGGGTGCCGTTCCGTTCCTCGACCCCCAGTACCTTCCCTGGTACCGCCAGGCACATATGTGTCTCCTCACTCTCGCGCCACGGAATCCGTGGCCGATTCCGTGGCCGACTCCGTGGCCGTGGCCGTCGATTCCGCTCGGGCCGTGGCGCGGGCGGCCACCACGAGCTGACCGAGGGCCAGCCCCCCGTCGTTGGGCGGGACACGGCGGTGACGCAGTACGGTGAAACCGTCCGCCCGCAGCCCGCGTGCGCAGGCCGACGACAGCAGCGTGTTGGAGAAGACCCCACCGGTCAGCGCGGCCGTCTCCAGTCCGGTCGCCTCGCGGGCCAGCACGCAGACCGTCCGCACCATCCGGGCCACGGCCGCGTGGAACCGTGCCGCGACGACCGGGGCGGGAACACCCCGCCGTACGTCCTCGACGACCGCGGCCAGCAACGGCGCCGGATCGGCGGTCACCGGAGACGCACCGGCCGGGCCCCGCCCGGTCAGACGGAAGACGTAGCGCGGATCCTCGTCGCAGGCCCCGGCGGCGACCGCGGCAGCCTCCAGCTCGATCGCGGCCCGGGCCTCGTACTCGGCGTGATGGCAGACGCCCGCAAGGGACGAGACGGCGTCGAAGAGCCGCCCCATGCTGGACGTGGGCACGCAGTTCAGCCCCCGCTCCAACTGCCGGCCCAGCACCGCCCGTTCCTCCGGCGGGCAGGCGGCGACGCACGGCAGGTCCGCGTCCGGCGCGATGCCCGCCGCCCACAGGTGCGCCAGCGCCATGCGGTAGGGCCGCCGGACGGCCGCGTCACCCCCGGGCAGCGGTACGTAGGCCAAGTGCGCGAACCGTAGGTAACCCTCGTAGCCCGCGAGCAGGAGCTCCCCGCCCCACACCGCCCCGTCGTCCCCATGGCCCGTGCCGTCGAACGCGACCCCGATCACCCGGTCGCCCTCGGCCACGCCGTGCTCGGCCATGACGGCGGCGACATGCGCGTGATGGTGCTGGACCCGCGCCACCGGGCGCCCCGCGGCGTGCCGCCGTGCCCACGCGCCCGAGCGGTACCCGGGGTGCGTGTCGGTGACGAGCAGCTCGGGGCGTACGCCCGTGATGGACTCCAGTTGCCGTTCGGCGCGGCCGAACGCGCGCTGGGTGGCGAGGTCGTCCATGTCCCCGACGTGGGCGGACAGCCATGCCCTGTCGCCCTCGGCGAGGCAGAAGACGTTCTTCAGATCACCGCCGACCGCGAGGGCGGGAACCACCGGTACCGGCAGCGTCAGCGGCAGCGGGGCGTAACCCCGGGAACGGCGCAGCACCAGCGGCTCACCGTCGCAGACGCGCACCACCGAGTCGTCGCACGGTACGTGGACGGGCCGGTCGTGCGTGAGCCAGGCGTCGGCCAGACCGGCCAGCCGGTCGAGGGCCTCGTCGTCGTCGGTGACGATGGGTTCGCCGGAGAGGTTGCCACTGGTCATCACCAGCAGCCGGGGCCCGCCCGCGCCTAGGTCGTGTCCGCAATGTCTCGCCTGGCCCGCGGTGTCCTGCACGCGCGCTCGCGGCGTTGTCGTCGGTCGCCGATGCTCCGCATCGACTCCCTCCTCCGCCTTGCGATCGCACGCACCGGACACCGCGGCCCCCGCCCCCCGGGCGGACGCCGATACTTTCCGGACACTCCCGAGCAGCAGATGGTGCAACGGCGTGTAGGGCAGCATCACCCCGAGGTCGGGACTGCCGGGCGCGACCGCGTCGGCCGGCGCGAGTGCCCCCGGTGCGTCCGTGGCGCCGGTGCGCCGCCGCAACAGCACGACGGGGCGGACACGGCCGGTGAGCAACTCCCGCTCGGCGGGGCCGATGTGCACGAGGTGCGCCACATCGGCCACGTCCCGGGCCATCACCGCGAAGGGCTTGCCACCGCGTGCCTTGCGGCGGCGCAGCTCACCGACCGCCCGGCCGTCGGTGGCATCACACGCGAGGTGGTACCCGCCGATGCCCTTGACGGCGACGATCGCCCCCGCGGCGAGCAGCGCGCGCGCCCCGTCGACGGGGTCCTCGCCCTCCGGCCGCACGTGCGCGGCGGCCGTGACGAGCCGCAGGCGCGGGCCGCACGCGGGGCACGCCACGGGCTGCGCGTGGAAACGCCGGTCGGCGGGATCGTGGTACTCGCGATCACAGGCGGGGCACAGCGGGAAACCCGCCATCGTGGTGTGCTCGCGGTCGTAGGGCAGGCCGGTGACGATGGTGAACCGCGGCCCGCAGTGCGTACAGGTGATGAAGGGGTGGCGGTGGCGGCGGTCGGCGGGATCGGCGAGCTCGGCCAGGCAGTCGTCACAGGTGGCGGTGTCGGGGGCGACCAGCGTGCGCACGGGTCCCGACGTGCGGGAGGGGACGATGGCGAAACCGGTGCCCCCGGTGGGGGGCAGGTCGGTGGTGTCCACGGCCTCCACGACGGCCAGCGGCGGGGCCTCGGGCGCGATGCGCGCGCAGAACCGGTCGACGAGCGCCGCCTCGCCCTCGACCTCCACGACCACGCCCTCGCCGGTGTTGGTCACATGGCCGGCGAGCCGCAGCTCCGAGGCCAGGGCGTACAGATACGGCCGGAACCCGACCCCCTGCACCACCCCGCGCACGACGGCCCGGACGCGCCGCACCGGCGGAGCCACCACCTGCCGCGGCGCGGCCGCCTCGGGCGTCGCGTTCACGCCCCGGCCTGTGCCATCACCGGGGCGTGCACCTTCGCCCCCTCGGCCGCCGCCAGCGCCCGCTCCACCAGCAGACCGGCGCCCCGGGCACTCCGTACGGAGCTGAGGACGATCTCCACACCGGGGTTGACCTGCTGCACGTTGGCCCGGAAGGCGGCCTCGTCGAACTCGGCGGGACCGGCGAGATCGGCCTTGGTGACGATCACCAGGTGCGCGAGGCCGAACGCGGTGGGGTACTTCAGCGGCTTGTCCTCGCCCTCGGTCACCGAGGCGAGGACGACCCGCAGCGTCTCTCCGAGGTCGTACGACGCCGGGCACACGAGGTTGCCGACGTTCTCCACGAACAGCAGACGGGTGTCCTCGGGCAGCCAGTTGTGCAGGTGCCCCGCGAGCATGTCCGCCTCCAGATGGCACAGCCCGTCCGTGAGGACCTGCTTGACCGGCACGCCGGAACGGCCCAGGCGCACCGCGTCGTTCTCCGTCGCGAGGTCCGCCGTCAGCGCGGCGGCCGGGACGCCGCGTTCCCGGGCGATCGTCAGCTCCCGCTCCAGCAGGGCCGTCTTGCCGCTGCCGGGACTGGACAGGAGGTTCACCACGGTCGTGCCCCTGGCCGTCAGTTCACTGCGCAGGACGCCGGCCGCCATCGTGTTCTTGGCGAGCACCGCCTGCTGGAGGTCGACCACACGGCACATCGTCAGCTCTCCTCGAGGATGGTTGCGGGGGTTGCGCCGGGGGAGCCGGGAGCGGGGGTGCCCGCGGCCCAGCGCACTTCGGTGATGCGCAGTTCGCGGCCCGCCACCAGCTCGGTGGCGGCCGCGCGGCAGTGGGGGCAGAGCATGTCCGGGGGCATCCCGGTGTCCCAGGTCCGCCCGCACGGAGCGCATCGCGCGCTGCCGGGGACGGAACGGGTGACGAGCTCGGCACCCTCCAGGACGGTCCCGGCGCAGGCGAGTCCGAAGCAGAAGCGGAGCGAGTCGGAGACCACTCCGGCCAGCTCGCCGATCTCGAGGTGCACATGCTGGACGCCCCGCGCGCCGCGGGACCGTGCCGCCTGCTCGACCTGGTCCACCACGGACAGGGCGACGGACATCTCGTGCATGGGTCTCCGTCCGGGCCCGGGGATGTCGCTCCGGCCCCATTACACGGCCGTGACCCGGCGGCGCGCCGACCGGCGCGCCGGGGTCACACGGCTGCGTGGGCCGTTCGGCCCAGCCGGGTCCGCCGGGCCGGCGACGGGCGCCGGCCGGTGGGTCACATCCGGCGGATGCGAAGGTAGCGCCGGACGTCGGGCAGGACGTTCACGACGATGGCCGCGAGCGCGGCGGCGGTGGCGGTGGCGGCGGCCGCACCGCCGATGAGGCGCTTGTTCATGGTGCTCTCCGTGAAGGTCGGTGTGGGGGTGTCGCGCGGGCGGGTCGGTCTCCGGCGACGGCTTCGCCGCGGAGCGGTTCGGTGACCGGTTCCGTGACCAGTTCGGTCACCAGGCGTACCGCCTCCGGGAGGGCGGCGGCCACGGGCGGGCTGAGCCCGATGCCCTCCTCGACGGTGGCGGGCTCGCAGCCCACGACCAGGGTGCGTCCCGGTGGGGTGGCACCGGTACCCGCGCACAGGCTGTCCAGCAGCGCCAGTACGGCGTCGGGGGACATGCGGTGGCCGTCGAGGGGGACGCCTTCGGCCGGCTGCCGGGAGCCCGGCTCGGCGGCGTCGATCACGTACAGCGTCCCCGGCTCACCGCCCCGCGCCGTCGCGTCCAGGAGGACGAGGGTGTCGTACCCGTCGAGCAACTGGTACGCCAGGTGGACGCCGCGGATGCCGATGTCGGCGACCTCCACACCGGCGGGCAGATCCTGACGGGCCAGCACGCGTGCCGCCTCGACGCCGAAGCCGTCGTCGCCGAGGAAGATGTTCCCCGCCCCGGCGACCAGCGTGCGCGGACGGGGCCGGGTGGGGGCCATCACGTGTCCTCCGCGACATCGACCTCGTCGGGCTGGAAGTAGAGGAAGCGGCCCTGCTCACGGCGGATGTCGGCGCCCGGGTCGTCGTCGACGGTGACCGCGATGTGCACGCCGCCGTCCACGTCGTGCAGGACCGCTTCCACCAGGGCGAGCCGGCCGCTGAGGAACAGGTCCTGGGCGTCGCTGTGGCGCAGCCGGGGACGCAGCACGACGCGGCTGCCGGCCCGTACCGGCCGTCCGCCGACGAGGACGTGGTCGGTGGCCGGGTCCACGGACGCGTCCGCGCCCGGGTCCCACCAGGGGGTGTCCGGCCGCGTGACCCCGCTCTGCCCGAAGGGGTCGGACGGTACGGAGACGTTCGCCGCGACGGCCGGCGCGGTCACCTCACGGAGGCCGCGCACGGCGCCGTGCAGGCGCTCCAGGACCTCCGGTGGCATGGAGTCGGCCAGCTCGATGACGGCCGCCGCCCGCACGTCCGTACCCCGGGCCTCGCGCTTCTCCTCGTCGGTCAGGGCGGCGGTGCGCAGCGCCAGGATCTCGTCGATCTCCGTCGCGTCGTACAGCGCGCCGGGGCTCTCGGGCGCGATCGCCGGGTGGTCCTCCAGAATGATCGGCGAGGAGAGCACCAGGTCGCCGCCGCCCGGCTCGCCGGCCAGCACCGGCCAGGTGTGCAGGTTGCGGCACGCGGCGGTGGCTCCCCGCGCCCACTCCGGCGGGTCCGTCATCGACAGGAAACGCCCCGAGTCCAGGCACAGCAGCGTATGACTGGCGACCAGGGACCGGGGCAGCGCCGCGTCGCGGTCCGCGTCGCCGTCCGGCGTCCAGTCGCTGGTGTTCTCCACGACCAGGCTCAGGCGGTGCGTGCGGTACGGGCCTTCCAGCTCGCTCGTCGACATCCGCAGCGCACCGGTGACCTCCTCGCGACGGCGCACGAGCCGGCCCACCACCTGCCCGGTGGAGTCCGGGACCGGTTCGGTCTCCTCGGACGCCGGGCGGGTGAACGGGATGACGATGCCCTCGCCCACCAGGCCGTCCACCGGAACGGTGAGCCGGACGACCTGCTCATGACCCTCGTCCCACGGGACGATCACCTGGTCGTCCAGGCGCAGTTCGCCCACCGTCTCGAAGGTGCCGTCCGGGCGCACCCGTTGCACGGTGCGCCGTTGCGTGTGCAGGAAGCGGACCTCGACGGCGAGCGTGGCTCCCCGTCGGGGTTCCATGAGCAGTTCGGTGTGCTGGAAGTCGTGTTCGTCGGCCCGCGCCGTCCAGGCCGGTGGCACGAGCACCCCGAACTGCCAGCGCAGGCGGTTCTTGGCGGCCGACGCGCGGTACGGGTAGAGCACGTACCCCTCGAAGAGCACGGCGTCGGCGACCTGGCGTGCCACGGCCAGCCGTGCCTCGGTCCCCGGGGAGAACGTGGTCGTGGTCGTGATCGTCGTCATGGTGTCCTCTCCCCGGCCGCGTCGAGGAGCGCCTCGACGGTCGCCTCCCAGGAGGGCAGGGCGCGCCGCGACCGGTGGGCGAGCAGCGCGTCCATGGTGTCCCGGGGCAGCCGGATCCAGCCGGAACCCGGGAAGTGCTGGTCGACCATCTCCCGCCAGGTCTTCACCGGCATGCGGAAAGCGGCCTCCTTGTCCCAGGGGACGGGCTCGACGCGGAAGCCGCCGGCGCCGGTGAAGGCGGTGCCGGAGAACAGCATCAGCAGCGGCACCTCCCCTTCCTCCAGGGCGTGGAAGTAACGGGTGGAGGCGATGTCCATGTCGTAGGTGCACGGCACCACCAGGTCGGTCTCGACCTCCCCGGTGAAGCCGGGAACCATCACCGAGACCTGGGCGAACTGCACCGGGTTCAGACTGCTGCCCCAGCGCGACCGCTCACCGAACAGGTCCGTCAGCCGCGTGGCCTCGGCGTCGCCGTAGCCGCGCCGGACGGGCTCGATGCGGATCTGGCAGCGCAGGGCCAGCGCGTGGACGCGGGCCCGCTCGGACGCGGTGACGCGCAGCCGGAACACCAGGGTGGGGCCCGCCGCGTACGGGTCGGCGCGCACCCCGGTGCAGGTGAAGGTGAAGTCGGTCATGACCCGCTCCCTCGGACGTCACGGGCACGGTCGCGTACGTGGGCGAAGAAGGCGTCCAGGTCGGCACGGGCCTCCGCGCCACCGTCGAAGCCCTGCCACCGCAGGCGCATGCGGCCCACCAGCTCGTAACAGATGTCGACGGGCACCAGGAAGCACTCCACCGAGCCCTCGTGGCGGCGCAGCAGCAGCGCCTCCACGTCGGGTTCGAGGAGTCCCGCCAGCGGCGAACCGGCCAGGACGGCCTGCCAGGAGGCCGGGTCCAGCTCGCTCTCGGTCGCCCCGGCCGGGCTCGGGTAGAGCGCGACGAGCCGGTCGAGCGCCGAGTTGCGGAAGAAGAACGCGACGCCGACGGGGATGCGCAGGTGATCCCAGGACTGCTCGTCGATGCCGTGCCCCGGGTCGCTCAGGTAGCGGCCGGGGACCGCGCGGAAGCGGCCCCCCGCCCCGCCGGAGCCGTCCAGCAACTGGGCGCAGGGGGCACAGACACAGGCCAGCGCCCGCTTCTCGGTGTCGACGAGGTGCCGGTGACGCTCGCCGGTCAGAGGCACGGCGCACAGCTCGCACCGCTCCTCACGGGGCGGGGGCGGGCCCACGAAACGCCGCAGCCCCCGCGATCCGGGCCCCCGCCCCGCCCGCGCCGCGCCGACCGGGTGCGTGCCCCGGAGGGCCGCGGTGTCTGCGTCGGGTGGGCTCGCGGGGGCCGCGGTGCTTGCGGCGGGTGGGCCCGGGTGGGGTGCCGTGCTGGCGTCGGGTGGGCCCGGGTGGGGTGCCGTGTCCGGCCGGTGCGGGCTCTTGCGGGCCGTCCCGGCTCCGGGCGCGCTCACGGGGCCGTGGCCGGTGAGCGGCCGCCGCCGACGGCGTGTGGCGGGCCGGCGCCGATCTGGAGGAGCGCGGGCTCCCGGGCGGCCTCCTGGAGTTCCACCGCCGTCACTTCGGGCGCGAAGCACGCGACGGTGTCCCGCGCCGCCTGCTCGATGCCCTCCCGGGTGCCGGCGCAACCGCAGCCCGCCGACCCGGTGAGCCGCAGGCGCAGCACGCCGGTCGCGGCGTCGAAGCCGACGGTCTCGACCGGGTGGGGGAGGCCGTCGAGGGCGCGGTCGATGCGGCGGCGCACGTCGTCCGGGTGCAGCCCGTGCAGGACCAGCAGACCCGCGACGAGTTCGTCGCCGAGGAGGGCGGCGAGGGTGTCGCGGGCCGTGGCGTCGGGGTGACGTCCGACCAGCTCGACCGCGCGGGCGAGCCCGGCCCCGTAGAACTCCATGAGGACCCGTACGAGTTCCTCGGCGGCCTCGCACGCCGCGCGGTCGCCGGAGTCCGCCAGCCGGTCGAGGACCTCCTCGACCAGCCGGCCGGCCGTCTCCGCGTTCATCGCGCCGGACGCGGGCGGCGCGGCGGACACCGAGGGCGCGGCGCCCACGCCGGGGGCGCCGCTCATCCGGCCAGGCCGCTCAGGCCGGTGGGGACGTGCATGGACTTCACGGTCCTGCCGTCACCGACGTACATGTGCACACCGCAGGGCAGACACGGGTCGAAGCTGCGCACGGCACGCATGATGTCGATGCCCTTGAAGTTCTCCGGCGGGTTCTCCTCGAAGATGGGCGTGTTCTGCACGGCGTCCTCGTACGGTCCGGGCGTTCCGTAGGTGTCGCGGGTGGAGGCGTTCCACGGGGTCGGCGGGTACGGGTGGTAGTTGGCGATCTTGCCGTCCCGGATGACCATGTGGTGCGACAGGACCCCGCGTACCGCCTCGGTGAAACCGACACCGATGGACTCGTCCGGCACCTCGAACTTCTCCCAGGTCTGGGTGCGCCCGGCGCGCACCTCCGCGAGGCCCATCTCGGCGGAGTGCAGCGCGACGGCAGCGGCGTATGCCTGGAAGTAGGTGCGGGCGCGGTTGCGCTCCAGGGCGTTGCTCCAGCGGGGGATCTTCCACTCGAAGGTGGTCTCCGGCTTGGTGAGCGTACGGGGCAGGTTGATGACGACGCTGTGGCCGGTGGCCTTGACGTACCCGATGTCGACGAGTCCGGACAGCGCGGTCGACCACAGGCGGGCGAGGGGGCCGCCGCCCGTGTCCAGCGGCAGGTAGTCCTTGCCGTCGAACCAGCGCGGGGACATCACCCAGCTGTACTTGTCGTTGAAGTCCCGCTTCTGCGGGGCGGGGATGGTGTGCTGGTTCCACGGGTGCCGCGGGTCGACCGGGTTGCCGAGCGGGTCGTGGGTGACGAACTGCTCCTGACCGGCCCAGTCCTCGTAGTAGGAGCTGCCGAGCAGGATCCGGATGCCGAGGTTGATCTCGGTGAGGTCGTTGGTGACCAGCTTGCCGTCCACGATCACCCCGGGGGTGACGAGCATCCGCCGGCCCCAGTCCGTCATGTTGGCGTAGCTGAAGTCGCAGTACTCGGGGTCGTTGAACGCCCCCCAGCAGCCGAGCAGCACGCGCCGGCGGCCGACCTCCTCGTAGCCGGGCAGCGCCTCGTAGAAGAAGTCGAACAGGTCGTCGTGCAGGGGCACGACGCGCTTCATGAACTCCACGTACCGCATCAGCCGGGACATGTAGTCCGTGAAGAGCTGTACGGACCCGATGGTGCCGACGCCGCCCGGGTACAGGGTGGAGGGGTGCACATGGCGGCCCTCCATCAGGCAGAACATCTCCCGCGTGTACCGGCTGACCTGGAGCGCCTCGCGGTAGAACTCGCCCTCCAGGGGGTTGAGCGAGCGCATGATGTCGGCGATCGTGCGGTAGCCGTGGTCGGCGGCGTGCGGTGCCTCGGTGCGCTCGGCGAGTTCGAGCACTCCCGGGTTGGTCTCGCGGACCATCTTCTCGCAGTAGTCGACCCCGACCAGGTTCTCCTGGAAGATGTTGTGGTCGAACATGAACTCCGCGGACTCGCCGCAGTTGATGATCCACTCGGCGAGGTGGGGCGGCTTCACCCCGTACGCCATGTTCTGCGCGTACACCGAGCAGGTGGCGTGGTTGTCACCGCAGATGCCGCAGATGCGGCTGGTGATGAAGTGCGCGTCGCGCGGGTCCTTGCCCCGCATGAAGACGCTGTAGCCGCGGAAGACCGACGAGGTGCTGTAGCACTCGGCGACCCGCTTCTGCTTGAAGTCGATTTTCGTGTGGATGCCGAGGCTGCCCACGATCCGCGTGATCGGGTCCCACGCCATCTCCACCAGGCCGGTGCCGTCACCGGACGTCGTCGAGGTCGCCATTGTGTCTGTGATGCCCTTCGGTCAGCGCTGTGAGCGGGGGAGGGGGCCGGGAAGTGAGCCGGGGAGGGAGCGGGGGCGTGGAGCGGATGCCGTGCCGGGCGCGATCACCACGGAGGCCGGTAGCCGGTGGTGATCTCCCGGCCCGTGTGCCGCCACTTGGGCTCCTTGTCCACGGTCCGGGCGGTGATCGTCCGGAGGCGGCGGATCACCGCGCCGTAGGCTCCGCTGGCGGTGCTGGAGAACTTTCCGCCAGGAGGTTCGTCCATGAACGGCATGAACTTGTCGGGGAAGCCGGGCATGGTGCACGCGATGCAGATGCCGCCCACGTTCGGACAGCCGCCGATGCCGGCCATCCAGCCACGCTTGGGCACGTTGCACTTGACGACGGGGCCCCAGCAGCCCAGCTTCACCAGGCACTTGGGCGAGTCGTACTCCATCGCGAACTGGCCCTGCTCGTAGTAGCCGGCCCGGTCGCAGCCCTCGTGGACCGTGGCTCCGAACAGCCAGGTGGGGCGCAGCTTGTCGTCGAGCGGGATCATCGGTGCCGACCCCGCCGCCTGGTAGAGCAGGTAGGTCAGGGTCTCGGCGAAGTTGTCCGGCTGGATGGGGCAGCCCGGTACGCAGACGATGGGGATGCCCGCCTTCGACTTCCAGTCCCAGCCCAGGTAGTCGGGCACGCCCATGGCGCCCGTGGGGTTTCCGGCCATGGCGTGGATGCCGCCGTAGGTGGCACAGGTGCCGATCGCCACCACGGCGAGAGCCTTGGGGGCCAGGCGGTCGATCCACTCGCTGGTGGTGATGGGCTGGCCGGTGTCCGGGTTGTCACCGAATCCGCACCAGTAACCCTCCTGCTTGATCGCCTCGTTCGGGATGGACCCCTCGATCACCAGGACGAACGGGTCGATCTCGCCCCGCTCACCCTTGAAGAACCACTCGATGAACGTGTCCGCCCCGTTCACCGGCCCGCACTCGAAGTCGATCAGCGGCCAGTGCACGGCGATCTTGGGCAGGCCGGGCAGTGCTCCGAGGGCGATCTCCTCGATGCTGGGCTGCATGGCGGCCGTGAGGGCGACCGAGTCACCGTCGCAGCTCAGCCCGGCGTTGATCCAGAGGATGTGGATCGGTTTCTCCTCGGCATCGGGCGCTCCGGAAGTGCCCGACTGTTCGACCGTGGTCGGCGACGCTGTGTTCATCGAAGCCCTCCTTGGGGAGGCAAACGGCAAAACCGCTCGAGTAAGCCTTTACCGGGCTAAGAGTCCGCCAGCGGTGCGCTCCTCGCACCCGCGGCGGTCCGTTCGGCGGCGCCCGGCTCCTTGCGGACGAAGGCCCTGCGCAGCGCGTGGTAGGGGGCGGCGGGGTTCTGGAAGATGTCCCGCATGCGTGCCAATTCCCGCTTCCGGATGTCCGCCAATGGGGTGACGGCCTCCCGGTGCTCGCTCTCCTCCTTCTTCGCGGCGAGGAGCGTCTGGGCGCGTGCGGAGGCGGCGAGGTGGGAGGCCAGCCCGGTGACCTCCGCGGTGAAGCGCGAAGGGGCGCACTCGACCACGCGGTCGATCAGACCGATGTCCTGGGCGCGGGCGGCGGTGACCGGGAGCGCCTCCTGGGTGAGCTGTTCGGCCATGGCGGCGCCCACCCGGCGGGGCAGGCTGTAGGTCCAGTACTCCGAGCCGAACAGCCCCATACGCCGGTAGTGCGGGTTGAGCACCGACCCCGAGCGGCACCACACCTCGTCGGCGGCCAGGGCGAGCATGACGCCCCCGGCGGCGGCGTTGCCGCCGATCGCGCTGACGACGAGGCGGTCGGTGGTGGTGAGGATCGCCTCGACGAGGTCGTCCATGGCATTGATGTTGGCCCACGACTCGGCCGCCGGATCGGCCGCGGCCTCGATGACGCCCAGGTGGATGCCGTTGGAGAAGAAGTCCCGGCCGCCGCCCAGGACCAGCACGGTGGTGGGCCGGGCGCACGCCGCCCGGTAGGCGTCCAGCAGACGCCGGCAGTGCCCGGTGGACATCGCGCCGCCCGGGAACGAGAACGACAGGACGCCCACCGGGCCGTCCTCCCGGTACCGGATGTCCGACCAGGTGCTGTCGTGGTCGGCGGGCGGGAGTGCGGGGGAGGGCAGCTCGGGCAGGTCCGGCAGTCCCGGGCAGTCCCTCAGGGCGAGGGTGGCGGGCAGCTTGCAGGCGCGCGGTGCACCGGGGCCGGTGCGCGCCCGCAGCTCGGGAATCCACACCGCCCCGTCGGCGGTGGCCCGGCAGATCGCGCCCGCCCGGGTCGCCAGCAGCTCGCCGGGGCGACCGCGCAGCCCGTGCTCGGGGTGGCCGCCGTGGAGGAACCACTCGCCGCCGAGGAGGTCGTCCAGGACACCTGGCTGGGAGTCGGCGGCACGCAGGGTGCGCAGCACCGTGTCGGTGGTGTCGTCGGTCCATGCGATACGCCGGTCCGCCTGGCGCATCGGGGGCCTGGTGCGCGCGCCCGCCGCCTTGGGGAGGGTGCTCTGGTCGAGAGGAACGTACTGGCCGGAGGCGAAGCGTCCGACCGCCAGGAGCACCGCTTCGACGGCCGCGTCGGCGAGTTCGTTGCGGTACAGATCGCTCTTGCCCACCGGCGGGGCGGCGAACGTCGCGGTCGCCCACACGGGCCCGGCGTCCATCTCCTCCTCCGCCTGGAGCACGGTGACGCCCCACTCGCCGGCGCCCTCGCGGACGGCCCAGTCCAGGGAGGACGGCCCCCGGTCGCCCACGGGCCCCGGGTGCACGATCAGGCACGTCCGGGCCGTCCACACGTCACGCGGTACTACCGCCTTCAGCATGGGCGCCACCACCAGCTCGGGCACGTGCCGGTCGACGGCGGCCCGTACGTCACCGCTGTTCGGTGTCACCTCGACGGCGACGGTGTGCCCCCGCTCGCGCAGCTCGGCGTGCAGGCGCTGGGTGAGACTGTTGTAGGCGCTGGCGACGAGCAGGATGCGCATGGCGACCCCTCCCAGGGTGCGGCGGTCGGTGGTGACGCGAACCGGCTGCCTGAGATGCTCCGCCACGGGCTCGACCGGACGTCGACACGAATCCCGTGCATCACTCGTACGGGTCGCGGGTTCGTGCCACATGGTCGGCATGGGCGCCCCGTGACCGGCCGTCCCTCCGAATGCGGTCGATATGCCGTTTTTGTGGAGGAGTGGAAGAATCCTTACTGCCCTGGCACGGGAGACGTGCCTCCACCGCAGCGGACAGGCAGGTCGGCGCATGCCCAAGGAACAGAAGCCATCGAAGCCGTCACGCGACCAGGGGCCGAGCCGGCACCAGGGGACCGAGCACCACGGCTGGTCCCCCGATGTCGACGAGACCCGACAGCAGGAGAACCCCAGCGCTCGTCGCTCCTTCCACGCGGAGGACGCCCCGCCACCCGGCGCGGGCCGTAAGAGGTCCAAGGAGGAGCGCGCCTCGGTGCCCGGCGACAAGGCCGAGAGCGGCACCGCGCGGGGTGAGGAGTACGGGGAGAAGACGGAGAAGGGCATGCGGGACACCGGCCGCAAGGGCCGCTCCGGACGCCCCTCCGGTACGAAGGACGACACCGCGTTCACCGGTGTCGACCCCAACGACACCGAGAGCGGCCCCCGCCCGGGCTGACGCTCCGTCGCGCCGGGTACCCCGGAGCCGGCCGGCCCGCACAGGCAGGAAGCCTCCTCGTCAGAGGGAAGCGATGTTCCTCACAGTCTTCGAGTCGGGCGCGTGCCAGTTGTAGAGTGAAGGACGCCCTTGACCTGCACAAAGCAGGCAGGGAGCCGTCTTTCAGGAGTTCAACATGCTGCGCACCATGTTCAAGTCCAAGATCCACCGCGCCACCGTCACCCAGGCGGACCTCCACTACGTCGGGTCCGTCACCGTCGACGCCGAGCTGATGGAGGCGGCCGACCTGCTGCCGGGCGAGCTCGTGCACATCGTCGACATCGACAACGGGGCGCGTCTGGAGACGTACGTCATCGAGGGCGAGCGGGGGTCCGGTGTCATCGGGATCAACGGCGCCGCCGCGCACCTCGTGCACCCCGGTGACCTGGTGATCCTGATCAGCTACGCCCAGGTCGACGACGCCGAGGCGCGGGCGCTGGTGCCGCGGGTGGTGCACGTGGACGGGGCGAACAGGATCGTGCAGCTCGGGTCGGACGCCTCGGAGCCGGTTCCCGGGAGCGGCACCGCGCGGAGCCCGCAGGCCGTTCCGGCTGCGCGCGGCTGACGCGCGGGCGTTCCGGCGGCGCGCTGCTGATACGCGGGCGAGGGGCCGGCGCGGGTCGCGTTCACCCTGGTGCCGGGGCGGGTGGTCCTGATGAGTGATCCCGTCGGGCGGGGGAACGCGCAGCGGGAGAACCTGGAAGGTGCACGGTCGAACCGTCGAGGGAGCCCGTCATGACCAGCCCGAACCCGTACCCGCCCGACCCCGTACCGCCCGCGCCGACACCGCCGCCCGGCCCGCCGGACCCGGTGCCGCCGACGCCCGTGCCCCAGCCCGGCCCGCCCGGCCCCGAACCGGGCCCCGCCCCCGGGCCGGTGCCTCCGGCGCCGCCGCACCCCGGGCCCCCGCCGCCCGGACCGGCCCCGGACCCGGTGCCCAAGCCGCCCGGTCCCGACCCGGTGCCCGGCCCGGAACCGGAGCCCGGCCCCGCGAGCTGACCCCGCCGACCCGCACGGGCGCCGCCCCGGCGGCCCCGCACCGGGGCCGCCGGGGTCGCTCCGCCGAGGCGCGAGGCCTCAGCCCCCCGCCACCTCCCTGCGGTCGGCGTCGCCCCAGAGGGTGTGGAACGAGCCGTCCCGGTCGGTCCGCCGGTACGTGTGGGCGCCGAAGAAGTCCCGCTGGCCCTGGATCAGGGCGGCGGGCAGCCTCGGCGCCCGGAGCGCGTCGTAGTAGGCGAGCGCCGCCGAGAACCCCGGCGTCGGCACGCCCCGCCGCGCCGCCGTCGCCACCACCTCGCGCCAGTCGTCCTGGGCCTCCCCGACCTCCTCCGCGAAGCCCCTGTCGGCCAGCAGGCTCACCATCCCGGGCCGGGCGGCGAACGCGCCCCGGATCCGGTCCAGGAACGCCGCCCGGATGATGCACCCGGCCCGCCACAGCGACGCCACCGCCGCCAGGTCCACCTCCCACCCGTACGTCTCGCTGCCCGCCCGCACCTGGTGGAAGCCCTGCGTGTAGGAGACGACCTTCGAGGCGTACAGCGCCTGTTCCACCCGCGCGGCGAAGCGCTCCGCCTCCGCCACGTCCAGCGGTTCCGCCGCCGGGCCGGGCAGGCCCCGTGACGCCTCCCGCAGCTCCGCGTGCCCGGACAGCGAACGGGCGAACACCGCCTCCGCGATGCCCGGCACCGGCACTCCCAGGTCCAGCGCGATCTGCACCGTCCAGCGTCCCGTTCCCTTCTGCTCGGCACGGTCGGCCACGACGTCGACGAACGGCCGGCCGGTCGCCGCGTCCGCGTGCGCGAGGACCTCCGCCGTGATCTCCATCAGGTACGATTCCAGCCGTCCCGCGTTCCAGCCGCGGAAGACGTCGGCGATCTTCGCGGGCGCGTACCCCGCCACCTCGCGCAGCAACTGGTACGCCTCCGCGATCAGCTGCATGTCGGCGTACTCGATGCCGTTGTGCACCATCTTGACGAAGTGCCCGGCACCGTCCGGGCCGACGTGCGCCACGCACGGAGTGCCGTCCGGGGCCCGGGCGGCGATCCGTTCCAGCAGCGGACCCAGCGACGCGTACGACTCGGCCGGCCCGCCCGGCATGATGCTCGGCCCGTGCAGCGCGCCCTCCTCACCGCCCGAGATGCCCGCCCCGACGAAGTGGATGCCCCGCTCGCGCAGCGCGCTCTCCCGGCGCCGGGTGTCGGCGAAGTGCGCGTTCCCGCCGTCGATGATGACGTCCCCCGGCTCCAGCAGCGGCGCGAACTCCTCGATCACCGCGTCCGTCGGCCCGCCCGCCTTCACCATGACGACCAGCCGCCGCGGCCGTTCCAGCGCCGCGACGAACTCCTCGGCGCTCCTCGCGGCCACGAAGGAGCCCTCGTCCCCGAACTCGGCCACCAGCGCCTCCGTCCGCGCGGGCGTCCGGTTGTGCACGGCGACGGTGAGGCCGTTGCGGGCGAGGTTCCGCGCGAGGTTGCGGCCCATGACCGCGAGCCCGGTGACGCCGATCTGGGCAGTGCCACTCATGTGCGTACTCCTGGTTTCCGGCGCGGACTTTCGTGCCCGCGTACGCCTGCATACGTGCCGTGCGAGCTGGACGTTCACCGGCCGGCCCCCAACGCCCGGCGCCGAACGGGCATTTGACGAAACACGCGCCCCCTTGTCACCGCCTGTCAGGTACCTCTAGCTTGGGCCGCTGCTGACGTGTGCAAGGGGGGGACCGACCCATGGCCGTACGCGGACGACACCGCCGGTACCAGCCGAGTCGCATCAACCGGGCATCGCTCACCGTCACGGCGAGCGGCGCCGGAATGGCGCTGCCCCTGATAGGAGCGGGCGCCGCCCACGCGGCCTCGGTGGACGTCTGGGAGAAGGTCGCGGCCTGCGAGTCGACCAACAACTGGAAGGTCAACACCGGCAACGGCTATTACGGCGGGCTCCAGTTCACCCAGTCGACCTGGGAGGCGTACGGCGGTACGCGCTACGCGCCGCGCGCCGACCTCGCGACCAAGGACCAGCAGATCGCCATCGCCGAGAAGGTGCTCAAGGGGCAGGGTCCGCGCGCCTGGCCCGCCTGCTCGGTCAAGGCGGGCCTCACCCGCGGCGGCGACGCGCCCGACATCGCGCCCCGCGGCGGCGGACCGGCGGCCGAAAGGTCACGGGCCGGGACCGAGCCCCGGGCGACCAGGACACCGCCCGCCACGCCCACCACCGTCCCCGGCAAGCGCGAGAGCTACACCGTGGCCCGCGGCGACTCGCTGTCCGGCATCGCCGAGGCGAAGAGGGTCAGGGGCGGCTGGCAGCGGCTGTACGAGGACAACCGCACGGTCATCGGCGGCGACCCCGACATCATCATGCCCGGGCAGAGACTCACGCTGCGCACCACCGCCCCCCGGCCCGGCACCACCAGACCCGTGCCCGCCAAGCCGCCGACCGCGGCCCCGAAGCCGCCGACCGCGAGACCGGCCGCTCCCCGGCCCGCGCCCGCGAAACCCGCCACCGCCAAGCCCGCGCCCAAGCCCGCCACCGCCAAGCCCGCGACCGCGAGGCCGGCCGCGCCCAGGCCCCGGACCGCCGGCTTCAGCGCCCCCGTCGACGCGGGGCCCAGCACCGCCTACCGCAAGGCCGGATCCTCCTGGTCCAGCGGCTACCACACCGGCGTGGACTTCCCGGTCCCGACCGGCACCGCCGTGAAGGCCGTGGCGTCCGGCCGGGTCGTCTCGGCCGGCTGGGGCGGAGCGTACGGGTACCAGGTCGTCATCCGCCACGAGGACGGCAAGTACAGCCAGTACGCCCACCTCTCCGCGCTCACCGTCCGCGAGGGGCAGCGGGTCACCGGCGGCCAGCGGATCGCCCGGTCAGGGTCGACCGGCAACAGCACCGGGCCGCACCTCCACTTCGAGGTGCGCACGGGGCCGGGGTACGGCTCCGACATCGACCCGCTCGCCTACCTGCGAGCCGGCGGCGTCCGGCTGTGACGGCGGCGGCACGGCGCTGAGCAGGACCAGCCCGCCCGCCGCCACCACACCGCACCCCAGCGCGAGGACGGTGCCGGTCACCCCGTACCGGAACTGCTCGCCGAGCAGGGTGACGCCGACGGCGGCGGCCGCCACCGGGTTGACGACGGTCACGGTCGCCAGGGGCGCCGCCAGTCCGGCGCCCCGGTAGGCCGCCTGGGACAGCAGCAGCCCGGCGGCCGCCAGCGCGGCGACCGCCACCAGATCCGGCCACCGGTCCGGCCACCGCGCCGGCGGCACCCCGGCCGCGAGGTCCGCCGCGACCGCCTTGGTGAACACCGACCCGATCCCGAACGCCCCGCCGGCCGCCGCCGCCAGCAGCACGCCGCGCACCACCGGGCGGCGCACGCCCCGGGCCGTCAGCGCCAGCGCCGCCACCGCCCCGGTCACCGCCACCACCAGCACCGGCCGGTCGCCACCGTCCAGCGGCCGGCCGCCGCCGCTCCCGGCCAGCGCCAGCAGCCCCGCGAGCCCGCCCGTCGCCATGACCGCGCCGCGCCACGCGGCGGCCCCGGCCCGCCGCCCGGCCAGGAGCGCGGCCAGCGGCAGGGCGAACACGACCGTCGACGCCCCCAGCGGCTGCACCAGGCTCAGCGGGCCGTACGCCAGGGCCACCACGTGCAGCGCGGCACCCCCGCCGTTCAGCGCGACGGCCGCCCACCAGGTGGCGGAGGACGCCGCGGGCACGGCGGCCGCGGCGACGCGCTCCTGCGCGATCGCCCCGGCCGCGTACGCGACCGCCGAGGCCAGCGACAGCAGGACGGACAGCGCGAGGGAGGTCATGGGGCAACGATGTCGGGCGGCACCGTCCCGCGTCGTCGTCCCTGGGCACCCTCTCGCTCCTACTGCCGTCGTAGTACGGGAGTACAAGGCCGCCCCCGCCCCCGGCGGACGGCCGTTTGGCGGGCGGGCCCCCCGCTGACGTAAAGTTCTGCTTTTGAAAAGTAAACGTGGCATACGAGTGATCGAGGAACGGCAGCGGCCATGACGGTGACTGAAGAGAACCAGGCGTACGGGCCGGGAATCGACCCCGAGCGCCTGGCCGTCTGCCTGAGCGTCCTCGAGGAGCTCGACACGATCGACGTCGACCACCCGGACGCCATCGCCGTCCGCCGGGCCACCGCCGGCGTCTACCGCACGGTGAAGCAGCGCCGCCGCCAGGAGCGCCGGGCCGCGAAGACCGCCCACGACAAGGCGGTCACCGAGGCCACCGCGACCGGTTCGGCCGAGCGGATCGACGACGAGACGCAGGGCCTGCTGCCGTCCTCCTCCGTCGTCGGCGAGATCGCGGGCGTGCTCCAGCGCCCCCGTTCCTGCTACATCTGCAAGACCCGGTACGTCGAGGTCGACGCCTTCTACCACCAGCTCTGCCAGAAGTGCGCCGCCGAGAACCGGGCCCGGCGCGACGCCCGCACCGACCTGACGGGCCGGCGCGCCCTGCTCACCGGCGGCCGCGCCAAGATCGGCATGTACATCGCGCTGCGGCTGCTGCGTGACGGTGCCCACACCACCATCACCACCCGCTTCCCCAACGACGCGATCCGCCGCTTCAAGGCGATGCCGGACAGCGACGAGTGGATCCACCGCCTGAAGATCGTGGGCATCGACCTCCGCGACCCGGCGCAGGTGGTCGCCCTCGCCGACTCGGTGGCCGCCGAGGGCCCCCTGGACATCCTGATCAACAACGCGGCCCAGACCGTACGCCGCTCCCCGCAGGCGTACAGCGAGCTGGTCGCCGCCGAGTCCGCCCCGCTGCCCGCGGGCGAGCTGCCGCCCGCCCAGGTCATCGGCACCTTCGGCAGCGGCGCCGTGGAGACCATGGCCGCGCTGCCCTCGCCCCGGAGCGGGGACGGGCTGACCGCGCAGGACGTCACCGAGCTCGCCCTGGTGAGCGGCTCGGCGTCGCTCGAGCGCATCGCCGCCGGCACCGCGATCGACGCGGGCGGCCTGGTGCCGGACCTGCACGACACCAACAGCTGGATCCAGACCGTTTCCGAGGTCGATCCGGTCGAACTTCTCGAAGTCCAGCTCTGCAACTCCACGGCCCCGTTCATCCTCATCAGCCGGCTCCGCCGGTCGATGGCCGCCTCCTCCGCGCGGCGCACGTACGTGGTGAACGTGTCCGCCATGGAGGGCGTCTTCAGCCGCGGCTACAAGGGCGCCGGCCACCCGCACACCAACATGGCCAAGGCCGCCCTGAACATGCTCACGCGCACCAGCGCCCAGGAGATGTTCGAGAGCGACCGCATCCTGATGACCGCGGTCGACACCGGGTGGATCACCGACGAGCGGCCGCACCCGGACAAGATGCGGCTCGCCGAGGCGGGTTTCCACGCCCCGCTGGACCTCGTCGACGGCGCGGCCCGGGTGTACGACCCGATCGTGCGCGGCGAGATGGGCGAGGACCTGTACGGCTGCTTCCTGAAGGACTACGCGCCCGCCAAGTGGTGAAGGCCACAGGGTCCGGCGCGCCGTGTCCGGAAGCGGGCAGCGTGTCCGGATCCTGTCCATGTGACGCGTTCCATCGAGCGGAAGCACGCTCATTTGGTTAACCTGAGGCGAACGGCCCGCCGCCAGGGATCCACGAAACCCCCTCAGGCGGGCCTCGGGGACAGGCCTGCACCAAGGCCGCGTTTCCGCCCGAGTACCGGCGCCACCGCGACCGAACGGCAGTACATGTCCTCATAGGTTCGCGACACGAAGGAGTGCGCGGTGACACCAGAACTCATGAAGCAGGAGCAGCGGCCGACGGAACGCGGAGACAGGTCCGCCGGCCCCGACACCCTCGGAAGCCTCGAAGTGTGGGCCCGTTCGGCCCCGATCCGGCTGGCCGGTTACGAGGAGGACCTCGCCGAGCCGCACATCCTGCCCGGCATCGACTGACGGCCGGGGGCCGCGCCGCGTGATGCGCGCGCCGGTTCCCACCGTGCACCCCGTGCCCCCCGCCCCCACAGGGCGGGGGGCACGCGTGCGTGCTCCCCGCCGTACCGGGCCGCACCGGGGTCAAGACAGCCGGGTGGGCGGCAGGAAGTCCCGCACGTACGTCCGGTGCCACCAGGCGCCCGTCTCCCGCAGTTCCCGCCAGGTCGTGAACCGGTAGCGGTACAGCCGGGCCCGGATCCGTACGGGAGGGGCGTCCGGGAAGGGGTTGTGGCGCAGCAGCCGCAGCGTGTCGCGGTCCCCTTCGAGCAGCCGCTCCACGAAGGGCCCGAACCAGCCGTACGCGTACGCGGGGGAGAGCGCCGCGAACCACATCATCCAGTCCAGGCGCAGGTGGTACGGGGCGAACTGGCGCGGCAGCCGTCGTACCCCGCCCGGTTTGCCCTTGAACTCGTACTCGCGCCACACGGTGCCGGGGTGGACGGTCGGCTCGTCGGTGCCCTCGATCACGATCTCGTGCCGGATCCTGCCCACCGTCCCGAAGGCCCCGTAGGTGTTGACCAGGTGCAGCGGGTCGAAGGAGCGGTTCATGGCCTGGCGGCGGGACAGCAGGTTGCGCACCGGTCGCCGGCTGAGGAACAGCACCAGGGCGGTGACGCCGATGACCAGGATCCCGTACCAGAGCGGGGGGCGGGGGAGCGCGGGCGCGTCCGTCACCAGGGACCCGTCCACGGCCGACAGGGCGAGCACGATCGTGATCCAGTTCAGCCAGGAGAAGTTGCCCGACAGCACCAGCCACAACTGGGTCAGGACGATCAGGCCGGCCGCCGCGCTCGCGACCGGCTGGGGGGTGAAGAGCAGCACCGGGACGACGAGCTGCGTGACGTGGTTGGCCGCCGTCTCCACCTTGTGCAGGGGCTTGGGGAGGTGGTGGAAGAACCAGCTCAGCGGCCCCGGCATCGGCTGGGTCTCGTGGTGGTAGTACAGGCAGGTCAGGTCGCGCCAGC
Source organism: Streptomyces sp. NPDC016309 (assembly GCF_043077235.1). Lineage (NCBI taxonomy): Bacteria > Bacillati > Actinomycetota > Actinomycetes > Kitasatosporales > Streptomycetaceae > Streptomyces > Streptomyces sp. NPDC016309. Next base: position 34,000 of record NZ_JBIBSG010000016.1, read on the forward strand.
AGGCGTCGCCGCGCAGCTTGATCAGGCCGGCCCCGAACTCCACCCGGAACAGCAGCCACCGCAGCAGGAACAGCACCAGCACCGGTGGGGCCGTGTCCTCGTTGCCGAGGAAGACGGCGAGGAAGCCCGTCTCCAGGAGCAGTGACTCCCAGCCGAAGCCGTACCAGGTCTGCCCCACGTTGACGATCGACAGGTACAGCCCCCACAGCACCGCCCACATCAGCATGGCGACCGCGAGCGGCACGGCGTCCCCCGCCCCGGCGATGAGCGCGGCCGACAGCGCCGCGCCCGCCCAGGCGCAGAGCGCGAAGAACCGGTCGGAGTAGTGCAGGTGGAAGACGCTGGGCGCCGCCCGGGGCGGGACGCGGCGCAGGTACGCGGGCACCGGGAGCATGCCCCGCGCGCCGATCAGCGCCCGGAACTGGAGGGCGGCGCAGAGGAAGGCGACCAGATAGACCCCGGCGAGCGCCCGCTGGAAGACCAGCCGGCTCAGCCAGTAGTCGGACGAGGTGAACCAGAACCACTCCATCGGTTCCAGTATCGGCCGGTGCCCACCCCGTGGCGATCTTTCGCGGCGCCTCGGGTCGCGGCGCCTCCGGTTGCGGGCCGGCCCGGCATCCGGCAGACAGGAACCACTGGAGAGGGAGGATCGCGTGCGTTCACCGATACGTCGTCGCCGCCCGCACGCCGCGCCCGCGGCGCCCGCGGTCGTGCCCGTCGCTGTGCCCGCCACCGTGCCCGCCGTCATGCTGCTGGCCGCCGTGCTGCTGCTCACGGGCTGCGGTGGCTCCGGGGGCGGCGGCGGGGGCGCGGCGACCGGCACCCGGGTGGTGGCGGACGCGCGGGACGTACGCCTCCAGCCGGCCGGCGACCGCGGGCCGCACCCCTTCACCGCGTCGACGGCGCGCCGCCCCCCGCGTGGTGCCTCGGCCCCGCATGCCCGCCGGGCGGCGGACGGCGGCGGCCCGCGTGCCGTGACCGGCTCCACGCCCGGCCTCTACGGCGGCGTCCCCTCCGCCCCAAGCTGCGACGTCGAGCGTCAGGTCCGCCTGCTGACCGAGGACGACACCAAGGTCCACGCCTTCGCACAGGCGGCCGGCATCGGGCCGGCGCGTACCGCTTCCTGGCTGCGCGGCCTGACCCCCGTGGTGCTGAGCGCCGACACCCGTGTCACCGCCCACGGCTACCGCGACGGCTCCGCCCTCCCCTTCCCGTCCGTCCTCCAGGCCGGCACCGCCGTGCTGGTGGACCAGTACGGGGCGCCGCGCGTCCGCTGTGCGTCGGGGGCCCCGCTGCGGTCGCCGGTCCTCGCCCGCGAGGCCGCCGGGGCGCCCGGGTCCGCCGCGGCCGCCGTCGGCAGGGGCAGGGTCTGGGCCGGCTACGACCCCGGGCGGGTCGTGATGATCAGCCCCACCGAGCAGGTGGTCCACAGCCTGCTCATCGTGAACCTTCTGGACCACACCTGGCTCGAACGCCTCACCGGCACCGGCGGGAACCGGGACCGGAAGCCCGAGGCGCCGCCGCCCTACGCCCCCGGTGAGCGCGACTTCCCGGCGCTCCCCGCGCCGACGGAGCCCCGGCAGCCCGTTCCCGTCGCACCGGCCGACTGCCCGACCTCGACCGACGGCGGCCGCACGGTCCCGCACGGCTGCCCCACGCCGCCGCCCCCGCCGCCACCGCCGGTCGTGCCGGACGCCCCGGACGGCCGGGACGCCCCGAACGGTCCAGGCGGCCCCGGCGGCTCCGGTGGCGAGCCGCCCGCACCCGACGCGCCCGGCATGCCCGACGCACCCGGTGCCCCGGACGCACCCGGTGCCCCCGACGCGCCCGGCGTACCCGACGGTCCCGGCGTACCGGACGGGGGAGGAGACCCCGGAGAGCAGCCCTCCGGCCCCGGCGGGCCGCCCGACGCGCCCATCGAGGTGCCGGCCGACGTGCCCGCCGAGCCGGAGCTCTACGAGGGCTGATGACTCCCCGACCGGTCGAAAAACCCGACAAATGATGGCAGAGTGGCTCCATGGTTGATCCGGCAGCGGATGCCCTGTCGCTCCCCGAGGACTGGCCCGCCCACCCGGATCAGAGCCTGGCCCTCAACCGGATGGGCAGCTTCGACTGGGACCTCGACACAGGGCTCATGCACATGGACGGCACCGCCCTCGCCGTGTTCCAGGTGGATGCCACGGAGTACGACGGGCGGCCCGAGAGCCTCGCCCCCCGGGTGCCGCCCAGCGAGTCCGTCCGCCTCGACGGGATGGTAGCGCAGGCGCTCAAGAGCGGCGGCACGCACTACGGCACCTACTTCCGCATCCGCACCCGCGACGGCGGTCTGCGCTGGACGCACACCCAGGGGTTCATCCGGCGCGACGAGACGGGCCGCCCGCGCCGCATCATCGGCATCGTCCGCGACGCCACCCAGGAACTCGCCGAATCCACCGCGCGCCGCGAGGTGGACGAGGAGCGCCGCCGCCAGACCAGCGTCGTCGAATCGACCACCGCCGCCCTGGCCCACGCCCGCACCGTCCAGGACGTCATCGACGTGCTCAAGGACTCGCACGGGCTGGAACACCTCGGCGCCACCAGTCTGGTGATGGGGCTGCTGGAGGCGGGCCGCATCCACCTGGTCGCCGACGGCCCCGAAGGATCCTTCGTCCCCGGCACCCGCTACACCCGGGTGGACGAGCAGTACCCGATGAGTGAGGTGGTCCGCACCCTCGCGCCCCGCTTCATCGAGTCGCCCGAGGACTTCGCCGCCTCCTATCCCATCCTGTGGCCGAACATCAGCGGGCTGGGCATCACCTCCGCCGCCTACCTGCCGCTGATCGCCCAGGCCCGGCCCATCGGCGCCCTCGGCCTGCTCTACAACGACAAGAACGGCTTCTCGCCCGAGGACCGCAACGTCCTCGTCGCCCTCGGCAGCAGCATCGCCCAGAGCCTCCAGCGCGCCATGCTCTTCGAGCAGGAGCACGACCTCGCCGAGGGGCTCCAGCAGGCCATGCTCCCGCGCCGGATCCCCGACATCCCCGGCGCGCAGATCGCCGTCCGCTACCGCGCCGCCCGCCTCGGCCGGGACATCGGCGGCGACTGGTACGACATCATCCCGCTGCCCGGCGGGCGGGTCGGCGCCGTCATCGGGGACGTCCAGGGACACGACACCCACGCCGCCGCCGTGATGGGCCAGCTCCGCATCGTCCTCCGGGCGTACGCGGCGGAGGGGCACACGCCCGCCACCGTGATGGCGCGGGCCTCCTCCTTCCTGCATGAACTCGACACCGACCGGTTCGCCACCTGCACGTACCTGGAGGCCGACCTGGCGACGGGCGTCGTGCAGGTCGTACGGGCCGGCCACGTCGACCCGCTGCTGCGGGACACCGACGGGAGCTGCCGCCGGCTGCCCGTGCCGGGCGGGATGCCGCTCGGCCTGTCGGCGGAGTTCGGGCGGCTCGACTACCCCGTCGCCATCCTGGAACTGGACCCGGGACAGGCCCTGGTGCTGTACACCGACGGACTGGTCGAGCAGCCGGGCGCCGACCTGGACGAGGGCATGCAGTGGCTCGCCGCCCTCGTGCACGACGGGCCGGACGACCTCCAGGAGCTCGCCGACCTCATGTGCGACGTGGTCGACGAGCGTGGCGGGGACGACGACGTCGCCGTCCTGCTGCTGCGCCGCAGGGGCGGCTACACCCCGCAGGCCGGCGGACGGCTCCAGCAGCACGTGGCCCAGAGCGACCCCGAGGCACTCACCGCGGCCCGCCACATGATCAGGGCGGCGGTACGGGCCTGGGGCGCGGAGGAGCGGGCCGACGAGATCGAGCTGGTCGCGGACGAACTCATCACAAATGCCTTGCTCCACACCGACGGGGGCGCGATCGTCACCCTCCGGATGCTCGCCGGGCACGAGCGCCGCCTCAGGGCCGAGGTCGAGGACCGGTCCAGTGCCCTGCCGCGCCGCCGCGAGGCCGGCCTCTCGGGCGTCTCCGGCCGGGGCCTGCTGCTCGTCGACCGGCTGGCCGACGTGTGGGGCGTGGAATCGCGCGGCAGCGGCAAGTGCGTCTGGTGCGAGTTCACGGTCCCGGACCGGCCCGAAACCCGGACGACACGGGATGTTGACGGTGAGTGAGGTGTTCGTCCTTGACCGTGACCGACCGGAGGCGATTGACTGACGGCCTTCCCGGAGCCCTCAGGCACGTCCCGACGGCCCTCCGCGCCACCCGGCACTCCACGACATGGGGACCCCTTGAGCAGTGAGCCGCTGGCACCCCTCGACCTGGCCTTCTGGCACCTGGAGACGGCGGGGCACCCCATGCACCTGGGCGCCCTCGCCCGCTTCGACCCCGGCCCGGACGGTCCCGACGGGCCGGGCACCGTGCTGGACCTGCTCGCCGAGCGCGCCGCCGCCGTCCCCCGGCTCAGGATGCGCGTCCGTGACGTCCTGCTGCCCGTCGGGGGCGCCGTCTGGAGCGCCGACAAGACCTTCGACGTACGCCGGCACGTCCGGCACCTCCCCCTGCCGGACGGCGACGACCCCGGCGGCTTCACCGACCGGGCCACCCGGCTCGCCGGGGAGCTGATGGAACGTCCCCTCGAACGAGGACTGCCGCCCTGGGAGATGTACCTGCTGACCGGCGCCCCGGGCGGGCCCTTCGCCGTGCTCGTCAAGCTGCACCACGCGCTCGCCGACGGGATGCGGGCGGTCGCCATCGGCGCCGGGATCTTCGACCAGATCGCCGGCGCCCGGCCGCCCCGCCGCCGCCCCCGGCCCGTGCCGCCCCGCTCCTGGCTGCCCGGCCCGCTGACCGTCGCGGGCGCCGCACGCGGCCGCGTCGAGGAACTCGGCCGCGCCCTGGGCGTCGGCGCCTCCGTCGTACGGGCCGGCCGCCTCGACCCCCGCGGCACGCCCGCGCTCACCGCCGGCCCCAGCGGGACCCGGCGCCTGGCCACCGTCGACCTGGACCTGGCGGAGGTGCGCCGGGTCCGCCGCGCCGTGGGCGGCACCGCCAACGACGTCCTGCTCGCCGTGACCGCCGGGGCCCTGCGCCAGTGGATGGCGCAGCGGGGCGAGCCGCTGCCCACCGCCGACCCGCGCGCCCTCGTGCCGGTCTCCCGGCGGCGCCCCGGCGGCGCGCACGGCCCCGGCAACACCTTCTCCGCCTACCTCCTGGACCTCCCGGTCGCCGACCCCGACCCGCTGGGCAGGCTCGGCTCCGTACGCCGCGGCATGGACCGCAACAAGGCGGCCGGGCCGACCCGCGGGGCCGGGGCGGTCGCCGTCCTCGCCGACCAGCTCCCGCCGCTCGCCCACCGGTTCGGGGCGCCGCTGGCCTCGGGCGCGGCGCGGATGCTCTTCGACGTCCTCGTCACCAACGTGCCGCTGCCCCGCTCCACCCTCTCCCTCGGCGGCCACCCGCTGCGCTCCCTGCACCCCATGGCCCCGCTCGCCCGCGGCCACGCGCTGGCCGTGGCGATGTCCCCCTACGGCGGCCGCGTCCACACCGGGATCGTCGCCGACGGCAGGGCCGTGCCCGACGCTGACCGGCTCGCCGCCGCCATGGCCGACGAACTCACCGCGCTCGTCAAGGCCACCGACGGGCCGGAGCGACCGGACTACTGACCCGCCGGGCCCGGCCGGGGCGGCGCGCCGGGCCGCGCTGCGGCAGGCTGGAACCATGCCCGAACTGCCCGAGGTCGAAGCCCTCCGCGAGTTCCTCGACGGGAACCTGGTGGGCAAGGAGATCGCCCGCGCCCTCCCCGTCGCCATCAGCGTGCTCAAGACGTACGACCCGCCGCTGTCGGCGCTCGACGGCACCACCGTCACCGGCGTCGGCCGGTACGGCAAGTTCCTCGGCATCGAAGCGGGCGGGCTCCACCTCCTGATCCACCTGGCCCGGGCCGGCTGGCTCCAGTGGCGGGACGTCCTGCCGTCCGGACCGCCCCGGCCCGGCAAGGGCCCGCTCGCGCTGCGCGTCGCCCTCACCGGCGGCGACGGGTTCGACCTCACCGAGGCGGGCACCACCAAGCGCCTCGCCGTCCACCTCGTCCACGACCCGGCCGACGTCCCGGGCGTCGCCCGCCTCGGCCCCGACCCGCTCGCGCCCGGCTTCGACCGCGACGCCTTCGCCGCCCTGCTCGCCGACGAACGGCGCCAGGTCAAGGGCGCGCTGCGCGACCAGGGCCTGATCGCCGGCATCGGCAACGCGTACAGCGACGAGATCCTGCACGCCGCCCGGATGTCCCCCTTCAAACCCGTGCGCAATCTCAGCGACGAGGAGATCACCACGCTGTACGAGGCGATGCGCACCACACTGGGCGAGGCGGTGGAGCGGTCGCACGGGGTCGCGGCGGGCCGGCTCAAGGCCGAGAAGAAGAGCGGGCTGCGCGTCCACGGCCGCACCGGTGAGCCGTGCCCGGTCTGCGGTGACACGATCCGGGAGGTGTCCTTCAGCGACTCGTCGCTCCAGTACTGCCCGACGTGCCAGACCGGCGGCAAACCGCTCGCCGACCGCCGCCTGTCGCGCCTGCTGAAGTGACGCCGGTCCGACCAGTGGACCCGACCGGAGGGTCCGGACCGGCAGGCCCGGACCGGGCCGCGTGAGCCCGGGGGCCCCCGCGTCCGCCTCCCGCCCCCGCGTCCGCCGCCGTCACCCGTCCCGCGCCCACCGCCCTCAGGGCCGTACCGACACCAGCCGCTCACCGCCCGCGGTCCGCACCTCCAGCCGCTCGATCTCACCGAGCCGCAGCGCGATACCGCCCTCCATCAGCGGCTTCTCGCCGTCGTCCGTCGCCCACGTCATCACCGGCCACGCCGTACCGTCCCTCCCCACCACGACCAGCTCGCACACATGGGGCCCCCGCACCCCGGCCACCCGCAGCGCGACCTCCGTGCCCCACTCACGCTCCCGCAGCGCGACCGACGCCGACGCCCCGGTCGCCGTGTCCGTCGCCGCCGCCCGCCGCACCCCCGGTTCGTCCCCGCCGGGCCCCGAACCGGCCAGCACCACGGCGCCCGGCACCGCGACCGCCAGCGCCGCCGCCACCCCCACGACCCGCGACCGCCACCGCCGCCCCGGCGGGCGGCGCGAACGACGGGCCCGCCTGCGCCCCGCCGGCGCCGCCGCCCCGCGCACCGGCCCCGGCGGACGCAGCGGCTCCCGCTCCGCGAGCTGCGCCAGCGCCGACGTGGCGAAGACGAAGTCCGGCAGGCAGGCCGCGCAGTCCGGGCACCGGGCCAGATGCTCCTCGCAGCTGAGGGCGTCCGCCGGTTCCAGCACGCCCAGCGCATAGGCGGCGACATCGTGATGCCGCTCCCGCAGACTCATGGGCGTGCCTCATTCCCGCGTACGCGTCCGTGTGCCGAATGCTCCCGGGACGCCGTGCCGACGCCCCGCCGAAGCCCTACGCCGAGGAGTACGCATCCGAGCCGTTTCTCGCTCAATCGACCCACCCCTACACTCCGCACCATGGTGCGCGTACTGGCCGTCGACGACGAGAAGCCCGCTCTGGAGGAACTGCTCTACCTCCTCCGCTCCGACCCGCGGGTGCGCAGCGCCGAAGGGGCCACCGACGCGACCGAGGCGCTCCGCCGCATCGGCCGCGCCCTGGAGGCGGGCCCCGACGGCGAGGACGCCATCGACGTCGTCTTCCTCGACATCCACATGGCCGGCCTCACCGGCCTCGACATCGCCCGGCTGATAGCCGGGTTCGCCAGGCCGCCGCTGGTCGTGTTCGTCACCGCCCACGAGGGCTTCGCCCTCCAGGCGTTCGACCTCAAGGCCGTCGACTACCTCCTCAAGCCCGTCCGCAAGGAACGCCTCGCCGAGGCGGTGCGGCGCGTCCGCGACCTCGCCGAACCCGCCGTCGCGGCCGGCGCGCCCGAGCAGATCCCCGTCGAACTGGGCGGCGTCACCCGCTTCGTGGCCGTCGACGACATCGCGTACGTCGAGGCGCGGGGCGACTACGCGCGGCTGCACACCGACGGAGGCAGCCACCTGGTGCGCATCCCGCTGTCCACACTGGAGGAGCGCTGGGCCGGGCACGGCTTCGTCCGTATCCACCGCAGCCACCTAGTCGCCCTGCGCCGCATCGACGAACTGCGCCTGGACGCCGGCACGACCACCGTCCGGGTGGGCAGCGCCGAGCTCGCCGTCAGCCGCCGGCACGCCCGGCAGCTACGGGACCTGCTGATGCGCCAGCCGCGCGGCTGACCCCGGCCCGGGACGGCGGCGGAACAGGGGTCTACCTTCGGTAATGGCTTCTGCGTAGACTCCACCCTCCCAGCCAGCCGCACCCGCCAGCCCACCCCGGACGCCGATGCCCGCAGAGCACGAACCCGCGCGCCGCCCGCGCCGTGAGACCGTCACCGGTGTGCCGCGCTCCGCCCGCCGCCCGCCCGGCCACGCGCCCGCCCGGTCCGAGATCAGCGAGCAGACCACCCTCGGCCACACCTACGTACGGTCCCTGATGCGCAGCCAGCTCCGTGCCGCCCTCTCCGCGCTCGCCGCCCTGGCGCTCCTCATCGGCTCGCTGCCCCTGTTGTTCACCCTCCCCGCCGCCCTGGGCCGCGGCACCGCCCAGCCGTTCGTGTGGGCCGCCCTGGGCGTCGGCGCCCACCCGGTCATGTGGCTCGTCGCCCGCTGGTACGTCCGCCGGGCCGAGCGCAACGAACGCGACTTCACCGGACTCGTGGAAGGCCGCTGAGCCCGTATGGAGCGGCCGTGAACCAGACCTACGCGGTGGCCGCGGTCACCGCCGTCGTTCTCGCCACCGTGCTCGTCGGCGCGCTCGGGCTGCGGGTCTCCCGCACCACCTCCGACTTCCTGGTCGCGTCCCGCACCGTGGGCCCCCGCCTCAACGCCGCGGCCATCAGCGGCGAGTACCTGTCCGCCGCCTCCTTCCTCGGCATCGCCGGACTCGTCCTCCTCCAGGGCCCCGACATGCTCTGGTACCCGGTCGGCTACACCGCCGGGTACCTGGTGCTGCTGGTCCTGGTCGCCGCCCCGCTGCGCCGCTCCGGCGCCTACACGCTCCCCGACTTCGCCGAGGCCCGCCTGGAGTCGCCCGAGGCCCGCCGGCTGGCCAGCCTCCTCGTCGTCGGCATCGGCTGGCTGTACCTGCTGCCGCAGCTCCAGGGCGCCGGCCTGACCCTGGAAATCCTGACCGGCGCGCCCGGCTGGGTCGGCGGACTCGTCGTCGCCGTCGTGGTGACGGGCGCGGTCGCGGCGGGCGGGATGCGCAGCATCACCTTCGTCCAGGCCTTCCAGTACTGGCTGAAGCTCACCGCGCTGCTCGTGCCCGCGCTGTTCCTGGTCACCGCCTGGTGGGGCGACGACGCCCCGCGCGCCCGGTTCGACGCGCCCGCGGTCCTCCGGGAGCACACCGCCGTCACCGTCGACGACACGGTACGCGTCGAGGTGGACGCCCCGCTGACCCTGACCGTCTCCGGGCGCGTCGACTCCACCGTGTACGACGGGGACCGCGTCACCCTCGACGAGGGCGCCCACCGGGTCGAGGCCGGCACCACGCTGCGCTTCCCGGCCGGGGCGGCCGTCCCCGAGCGGGCACCCACCGGCGGCGAACTCCCCCCGGCCCCGGGCCGCTGGTCGCAGCCGCTGGCCGGCGGACACGACGGCCACCAGCTCTACGCCACCTACGGGCTGATCCTCGCCACCTTCCTCGGCACCATGGGGCTGCCGCACGTCGCCGTCCGCTTCTACACCAGCCCCGACGGCCGCACCGCCCGCCGCACCACCCTGGTCGTCCTCGGCCTGGTGGGCGCCTTCTACCTGCTGCCTCCGGTGTACGGGGCGCTCGGCCGGATCTACGCGCCCGAACTCACCCTCACCGGCGCGGCGGACGCCGCCGTGCTCGTCCTGCCCGACCGGGTCCTGGGCGGTCCGGCCGGCGAGCTGCTGGGCGCGCTGCTGGCGGGCGGGGCGTTCGCCGCCTTCCTGTCGACCGCGTCGGGGCTGACCATGTCGGTCGCGGGGGTGCTCGGCCAGGACGTGCTGCCCTCGCGCGGGGTGCGGCACTTCCGGCTGGCGACCCTGCTCGCCATGGCCGTGCCGCTGGCCGCGAGCCTGGTGGCGACGAACGTGCCGGTCGCCGACGCCGTGGGGCTGGCGTTCGCCGTGTCGGCGTCCTCCTTCTGCCCGCTGCTGGTGCTCGGCATCTGGTGGCGGCGGCTCACCCCGCCCGGCGCCATGGCCGGACTCCTGGCGGGCGGCGGGGCCGCGCTCACCGCCGTGCTGGCGACCCGCGCGGGGCTCGCCCCGGAGGGCTGGCCGCACACCCTGATGGCCTGGCCGGCGGTCTGGTCGGTGCCGCTCGGGTTCCTCACCATGGTGGCCGTCTCCCTGGCCACGCCCCGGCGGGTACCGGCCGGGACCCCGGCCATCCTGGCCCGGCTCCACCTGCCCGAGGACCTGGCCGGGCGCCCCGGGCCCGGGCAGCCGGAAGGGGCCGGCCGGTGAGCGGGGCCACGGGCGTCGCCCTCGCGGCCCTCGCCGCGGCCGGGGCCGTCCTCCTCGCCGCCGGGTTCGCGCTCGGGCGCCTCAGCGCCCGCCGGGCCGGCAAGGACGTCCTGGACCTCGGCACCCCCGTCGAGCGGGCCACCTTCCACACCCTGCACACCGCGTCGCTCGCCGCCCCGCCGCTGCGCGCCGGGCTCACCGAGGACACCGCCCGCAAGGCCGCCCGCCGGCTGCGCCCCCTGCTCGGCACGGAGGCGCTGTGCCTGACCGACCGCACGGCGGTGCTCGCGTGGGACGGTCCCGGCGGCGACCACCACCGGGGTCAGGTGATGGAGCGGGTGGCCGAGGTGCTCGGCTCGGGGCGGGGCCAGAGCGTGCGCGCCGAGTGCGGCGTGCCGGACTGCCCGCTGCGCTGGGCGGTGATCGCGCCGCTGACCGGCGAGGAAGGGGTGCTCGGGGCGCTGGTGGCGTACGGCTCGCGCGAGTCGGCGGTGCTGGCCCGGGCGGCGACGGAGGTGGCCCGCTGGGTCTCCGTACAACTGGAGCTGGCCGAGCTGGACCGCTCCCGCACCCGGGCGATCGAGGCCGAGATCCGGGCCCTGCGCGCCCAGATCTCACCGCACTTCATCTTCAACTCGCTGGCCGCCATCGCCTCGTTCGTCCGCACCGACCCGGAGCGGGCGCGCGAACTGCTGCTGGAGTTCGCCGACTTCACCCGCTACTCGTTCCGGCGGCACGGCGAGTTCACCCAGCTCGCCGACGAACTGCGCTCCATCGAGCAGTACCTGGCGCTCGCGGGGGCCAGGTTCGGCGACCGGCTCCAGGTGACCCTCCAGGTGGCGCCCGAGGTGCTGCCGGTGACGCTGCCGTTCCTCTGCCTCCAGCCGCTGGTGGAGAACGCCGTCAAGCACGGCCTGGAGGACTCGCGCACCACCTGCCGGGTGACCATCGCCGCCCGGGACGCGGGCGCCGAGGCGGTCGTCACCGTCGAGGACGACGGCGTGGGCATGGACCCGGACGTGCTGCGCGCCGTCCTGGCGGGGGAGCGGCCGGGCTCGTCCGGCATCGGTCTGTGCAACGTCGACGAACGGCTGCGCCAGGTGTACGGGGACGCGTACGGGCTCGTCGCCGAGACGGCTGTCGGCGCGGGCATGAAGGTCACGGTGCGTGTCCCCAAGTACCGCGCGGGTGTCCACCGCGATCCCCCGGTGTCCGTTCAGGAATGAAAGGTCCCGGTTTGGGGACGCGGGTGCGTGGCGGTGAACGTGACCAGGAGGCAGCCATGCGCATACACGATCACTACGAACTGGACTTCGGGCGGGAGGACGTCGTGCTGGTGCACCGCACCGAGCGGACCGGCGCCGGCGGGCACCCCGTCTACTCGGACGACACCGGCATCGTCCTGGCCGAGATCAGCGACCGGGGCGAGGTCCGGATGCTCGCCAGCGGTGGTCAGCAGGACCTGCCGGCCAGGGTCCGGGCGCGTCCCGTACAGCCGCACTGAACGCACTCCGTCCAGCCGCACCGAACCCCCGGCCGCGCGGAGCGGCGGAAGGACCCGTCCCGGGGAGCGGCCGTACGGGTCTCAGTACAGCCGCAGTGCCAGGTGCCCGAGCGGGAGGCCGAGGCGCCACGAGGGGAGCCACACCGCCTCCGACTCGTCGACCGTGAAGCCCGCGGCCGGCCCGGCCGACAGTGCCCCCAGGTCGGTGGCGAGCAGGTGGGTGCCCTCCAGGTGGCGCCAGGTCTCGCGGGCGAGGGCGAGGCCCTCGTCGTCGTCGCCGACGCGCTCCCGCCGGGCCGCCAGCCGCTCCCGTACCCAGTCCTCCCAGGGGTGGCCGTGCGCGGTACGGGTCAGCCACTCGTCCAGCCGGTCCTCGGCGCCCGCCCCCGGGTCGCCGTCGGTGCCATCGCCCAGGTAGACGGTGAGCGCGAGCGTCCGGCGGCCCGCCTGGTACTCCAGCGAGCCGGGTTCGACCAGGCCGCCGGCTCTCAGCAGTTCATCGGCGATGTACTCGGCACACAGCCAGGCCATCGGGACGGCCAGCCCGCCGCCCCCGCCGGTGCCGTTCGTGCTCTCGGGCCGCAACGTTCCCACCTTCTCCCGGACGTCCTGCGTGTGCGTGTGGTCCTCGACGACGAGCCTCTACCGTCAGGCACGGCCCGGGGCCGCTCTTTGCTCAACTCGGCGGTGTGGTTTCGCCTACATTTCGTCCGGGGCCGTGACACGCGGGTGGTGGCGTGTCCGAGGGTGAGGGTGGGGCGGGAGGGATCAGGCCGGAACCGATCCGGAGAGGGTCCGGCTGTACCCGGGGAGGCACCTGCCGAGCGCCCTGAGCGCGTAGTGCGACCGCGACTTGACCGTCCCGGCCGGTATGCCGAGGTCCGCGGCGGCCTCCTTCACGCTGAGCCCGTCGAAGTAGATCCGCACCAGCACCGCCCGGTGCTCGGGGCTCAGTTCCCGTACCGCCGCCCGGACGTCCAGCGCGGCGACGGCGGACTCGGTGACGTCCGACGGGTCGGGGGTGCCGGCGAGCACCCCGTCCCCGATCTCGGTGGGCCGGGCCATCCGGGACCGCCGGGCGTCGATCGCGAGGCGCCGGGCGACCGTGAAGAGCCAGGGACGCATCGACGCGTACGGGGCCTCGAAGGCCTCGGGGTGCTGCCAGGCGCGCAGCAGCGTCTCCTGGAGCAGGTCCTCGGCGCGCTGCCGGTCGCCGTAGGTGAGGCCGAGCAGGAAGGTCAGCAGCGCGGGCCCGTGGTCCCGCTGGAGTTCCGCCAAGGCCCGCTCGTCGGTGGTCGCCGTCGTCATCGTCACACCCTTCCGCGCCGTACTCACGCCCTCGAGGCGTATCCGAGCGCATCCCGGCCCGGAGGGACAGGCGCCGCACCGGGACGTGCGACGAGCGGTCGCACCGAGCGGCGAACGGTGCGGCGAACGGTCACCCGGAGCGGTCGGTCCTCTATCACTGCGTTTGTATGATTTTGTGTATTTAAGGATTGTCTGACCGGTTTTTCCCGTAGGGATCCAGGGAGCGGCCCACCCCCTTCCACGCCCCCGAAGCCCCACGGAGCCCCGCTGATGACCACCTCACCCATGCGACGGACCACGGTGGCGGTGGCCACCCTCCTCCTCTCCGCCGCCGCGGGCTGCGCGGGCGCGCGGCCCGAGCCGTCCGGAGCCGCCCCGGCGGACCGGCCGCGGCAGGCCACCCCCCGTTCCGCCGCCTCGTCGGCGGGCGGCGCCGCGGCCGCCCCGGAGCGCGGCTTCACCCTCGTGGCCAGCGGCGACGTCCTGCCGCACGCCTCGATCATCCGGCAGGCCCAGGCGGACGCGGGCGGCACCGGCTACGACTTCCGCCCCATGCTGTCCGGGGCGAAGCCCGTCGTGTCCGCCGCCGACCTGGCGATCTGTCACATGGAGACGGTGTACGGCAAGGAGGGCGGCCCCTACACCGGCTACCCGTCCTTCAAGTCGCCGCCCGAGGTCGCCACCGCCCTCGCCGCCACCGGCTACGACTCCTGCTCCACCGCCTCCAACCACACGCTGGACGACGGCGCCGCCGGCCTCGGCCGCACCCTGGACGCCCTCGACGCGGCGGGCGTGCGCCACGCCGGCTCCGCCCGCACCGCCGCCGAGTCCACCCGGCCCACCCTGCTGAAGGCGCGGGGCGCCACGGTCGCCCATCTGGCCTACACCTACGGCACCAACGGCATCCCGCTGCCCCAGGGCCGCCCCTGGGCGGTCAACCTCATCGACGAGAACAAGATCCTCGCCGACGCCCGGGCGGCCCGCGGCGCCGGTGCCGACGTCGTCGTGGTCAGCCTGCACTGGGGCAGCGAGTGGCAGACCGAGCCCGACCGGCAGCAGCTCGACCTCGGCCGGAGCCTCACCGGCTCCGCCACCGGCGGCCGCCCCGACATCGACCTGATCCTCGGCACCCACGCCCACGTCCCGCAGGCGTACGAGAAGGTCAACGGCACCTGGATCATCTACGGCATGGGCGACCAGATCGCCGGCGACATGATCAACCACAGCGGTTCCTTCGACCCGCGCGGCAACCAGGGCACCATCGGCCGCTTCACCTTCACGCCGCCCGCCCGGCCCGGCGGCAGATGGGCCGTGGCCAAGGCGGAGTTCCTCCCGCAGTGGTTCAACACCGGTACGGGACGCGTGGTCAACCTCAACGCCGCGATCAAGAACGGCGAGAACCTCACCGAGGTGCGCGACCGCATCCAGCGGGTCGTCCTCGGCCGGGGTGCGGCCGGGGACGGCCTGCTCATGGGGGAGTGACCGCCGGGGTGGCGGCGCCCTCCGTCAGGGCGCGGAGGGCCCGTCCGTCCCCGCCCGGTCGCGGGCCTCCGCCCTGGCGAGATTCGACTTGCGGTACGAGTAGCCGAAGTAGACCACCAGCCCGACCAGGAACCACACCGCGAACCGGACCCAGGTCTGCCACTGGAGGAACGTGATCAGCCAGATGGAGAAGACCACGCCGATCGCCGGCACCACCGGCATCCCCGGTGTGCGGAACGTCCGCGGCAGCTCGGGCCGCTTGTAGCGGAGCACGATCACCGCGACGCACACCACGACGAACGCCAGCAGGATGCCGATGTTGGTCAGCTCGGCCGCCTCGCCGATCGGCAGGAACCCCGCGATGAGCGCCGACGCGGCGCCGACGATCCAGGTCACCCGGGTCGGCACGTGCCGCGTCGGGTGCGTCTTGGCGAACCAGTGCGGCAGCAGGCCGTCCCGGGACATGGAGAACCAGACGCGGGTGACACCCAGCATGAACGTGAACATCACCGTGAGGATGCCGATGATCGCGCCCACCGCGATGACGTCCGCCAGCGCGCCCAGCCCCACCGACTTGAACGCGGTGGAGAAGCCGCTCTCCGGGTCGATCTCCGTGTAGTTCTGCATCCCGGTGAGGACCAGGCAGGCCAGCACGTAGAGCACCATCGAGATGGCCAGCGAGTACAGGATCGCCTTGGGCATGTGCCGCTGGGCGTCCTTGGACTCCTCGGCCGCCGTCGACATCGCGTCGTAGCCGAACACGGCGAAGAACACCGTCGCGGCACCGGTGAACGCGCCGCTGATCCCGAAGGGGAAGAAGGGCGTGTAGTTGTCGGTGGTGATGTGGAAGAAGCCGACCACGATCACCAGCAGCACCACCAGCACCTTCAGTACCACGACGACCGTCTCGAAGCGGGCCGCGTTCTTGATGCCGAGCGTCAGCAGGTAGGCGATCAGCAGGCACAGCAGCGCCGCGAACAGGTCCACCGTGTGGCCCTCGCCCGTTCCCGGAGCGCCGAGCATCCAGGCGGGCAGTTCGGCCCCCACCTCGCCGAGCAGGAAGTTGAAGTAGCCGGAGATGCCGATGGCGACGACCGCGACGATGGCGGTGTACTCCAGCAGCAGGTCCCAGCCGATGAACCATCCCACGAGCTCGCCGAGCACGGCGTAGCCGTAGGTGTACGCCGATCCCGCCTTGGGGATCAGCCCCGCGAACTCGGCGTAGCTGAACGCGGCGGCCGCGCTGGCCACCCCCGCGATCAGGAACGAGATCAGTACGGCGGGCCCCGCCGTACCGTTGGCGACCGTCCCGGCGAGGGTGAAGATGCCCGCGCCGATGATGCCGCCGACGCCGATGGCGGTGAGCTGCCACAGTCCCAGCGTCCTGGTGAGCCGCTCCTCCTCGGGGCCCTCGTCGATCAGTGCGATGGGTTTGCGGCGCAGAATTCCCTGCCCCGCGCGGATTCGGGCCACGAGCGTCACCTCTTTGCAGACGGCATCGGCTGACGGCGGATCATGATGGCCCACCGGCGGTCCCGGGGGAAGACGACACACACCGCCGCCGGCGGCCGGTCGAGGACCGCCCGTCCGCTGGTCCCATCGGGTGCAATCGCCCGCCCGGCCGGTGTGGGTCAGGGGCGCGGCACATCCGCCATGCGAGTCATAAGTCATGAAAAACGATCAACTGCCCACGGGGCGGCGGATGGTGCTGCGCATCGCCGCCGCGCTCGGGGCCACCACGACCTTCGGGCTCTTCGCCCTGGAACGCGCGGGCACACCGCCATCGGCCGCCCCTCCCGCACCGCCCACCGTCCCCCCGCCGCCCGTACGGTCCGGCGCCGCCGGCGCCGCCGGGGCCCAGGGGGGCGCCCGGCCGGCCGGCCCGCGCCTGGCGGCCTCCTCGTACCGGCTCCAGCCGATGACCGCCCACACCCCGCCCCGATACCGGCGCGCCCTGCCGCCGGTACGGCAGCGGCCCTTCCTCCGGGTCTCCGGCGCCGGCCGGACGATGGTCCTCTCCTTCGACGACGGACCCGACCCCCGCTACACCCCGGCCGTCCTCCGGATCCTGCGCGAGCACGGCGTACGCGCCATGTTCTTCGTCTGCGGCGAGATGGCGGCCGCCCGCCCCGACCTCCTCCGGGAGATGGCCGACGACGGCCACGTGGTGGGCAACCACTCCTGGTCCCACCCGCTGATCCCCCGCCTCAAGCCCTCCCGCATCCGCGACGAACTGGGCCGCACCAGCGACCTCGTCGCGCGGACCGTCGGCTCCCCGCCCCTGTGGTACCGCGCCCCCTACGGCGCCTGGAACCGGCACTCGTTCGAGATCGGCGCCGAACTGGGCATGGAACCGCTCGCCTGGACCGTGGACTCCCTGGACTGGAAGGAACCCGGAGCCCCCCTGATCGTGCGCCGCGTGCTGGACGGCGCCGCACCCGGTGTCGTCGTCCTCTCCCACGACTCGGGCGGCGACCGCTCCCAGAGCGTCACCGCCCTGCGCGCCTACCTGCCGGAACTGCTGGCCGCCGGCTACCACCTCACCGTGCCGCGCCGGTGACGCGCCGCACGGGAACCGCCGGGCGGGCCGGGCCGGGGCCCGCTCAGCGTGTGGCCACCATCCGGGCGAACACCACCACGTTGCCGTCGTACCCGTGGGCCTTGGAGTAGCCGCCGCCGCAGGTGATCACCCGCAGCTCCGGGTGCCCGGTGTCGCCGTACACCCGCACACCGGGGAAGTCCTCCTTGGAGAAGACCTCGATGCCGTACACCTCGAAGACGGCCACCCGCCCGTCGTAGCGCGTCACCTCCACCCGGCTGCCCTTCTTGAGCGAGCCCAGACCGTAGAAGACCGCCGGGCCCGCCTCGTTGTCGACGTGACCGACGATCACCGACGTACCGCGCTGCCCCGGGGAGATGCCGTTCTGGTACCAGCCCGCCATGTTCGGGTCCTGGGCGGGCGGCGCGTCGATCCAGCCGTCGCGGTCCAGCCCGACGTCCATCACCGGTGCGTCCACGTCGATCGACTCGATCCGGATCCGCGACGCCGGTGCGTACGCCAGCGGCAGCAGCCCGACGGGCGCGACGGGCGCGGCGCCGGCGCGGCGGCCCTCCGAGACGGCGGCGGGAGCCGGCTGGGGCGGGCCGGGCCGGTCGTCGACGCCGTTCCGCATCATCGCGAGACCGGTGAGCATCACGAGAGCCAGCGCTCCCCACGGCGAGCGGTTCCTCAGCGCGAAGCCACTGCGGTCCAGGCCCCTGCCCATGCTTCTCCCTTCGCGGCGTAGTACGCACGCTAAGCGCGCCGGACCGCACCGGCGATCAGGAGAGGGGCGAACGGGTGGCGCCCGCCAGGGGTGATGACCCATCCGAGTCATCGTCGCGCGGAACCTCCCGAGCCGTCTCTGACGGTCCGTGACCTGGGACTCCGTCAGGTACGGGGGTGCGACGACGGCGTGTCGGCTCACCGGGGTGGACGAGTGCCGAAATGCGGTAATACGAACGGCTTGTGAAGGTTCGTCGTGGAAGGCGTACTCGTCGAATCTCCCGGAGCGCCGCTCCGGGGCGTCTTCCACTGGAGGTTCAACGATGCGTGCTTCACGCGCCCTCGCGGTGGCCGCCACCGCCGGCGCGGCCATCGGGCTCTTCGCCCCCGTGGCCGTCGCCAACAACGGTCCCACCAACGTCACCGTCTCCCCGAGCCGCGTCCACCAGGGCGGACAGCTCGCCGTCAGCGCCATGGGGTGCGGCCACGGCGGCACGGTCACGTCCAACGCCTTCCCCAAGACGGCCCTGACCGTCAACGCGTCCGGCCACTCGGCCGCCACCCCCCGGATCTACGACCACGCCACGCCGGGGCAGTACAACCTGGCGGTCAAGTGCAGCGACAACCCGATGGTGGTCACCCGGACCTTCACCGTCACCCGCGGCCACGGCGCACGCGGCGGCCTCGGGGGCTCCATGGCCCCGACCTCCACCGAGATGGCCGTCGGCGGCGCCCTGGTCGCCACGGCGGCCGTCGGCGGCGGCCTCTTCATCGCCCGCCGTCGCCGTATGAGCGGCGGAACGGTCTGACCGGCCGAACCTCCCGGTCGGCCGCACACGCCCGTCGCCCCGAGTCCTGGTCGGTCAGGACTCGGGGCGACGGGCGTGCGGGGGGCCGGACCGTCAGTGGCGCCGGCTCTCGGCCCGGCGGCGCAGCAGGTAGACCACCCCGGTGGCGGCGGCCACCACCAGACCCGTCCCGGCCGCGAGCTCCCCGGTGTCGAGGCCGCCGATGCTGCCGCCCTGGCCGCCGCGTACGCCCTGGCTGGGCGCCGCGGTCGTCACCGTCCGGGTGGCGGTCACCGTGGGCACGGCGGTGGAGCTGGTGGTCGGGGTGACGGTGGCACGCAAGATGGTGAGGTCGACGGTGCCCGGGGTGCCCCCCGCGCACGTGAAGGACACCGTGTAGACCGCGCCCTGCCGGGCGTCCCGGTCGACGGTGGCCGTCACCGAGCGGCCGGCCGGGATGGTGACCGTGTCGAAGACGCCCGAGGAGGCCATCGCGGTACCGGAGCAGCCGGGGGCCGTGAGCACCACCCGGCCCCCCGGCAGGACGGCCGAGGGACCGATCGCGAAGTCACCGGGGGCGAATTTTCCGGAAGCCACCGCCGGAGCGGGGGCGGTCAGGGCGAGAGCGGCCGCTCCGAGCAGAGCGGCGGAGGCGGCACCTATCGCGCGCATCGTCAATCCTCCGGGTCCCGAGGGGCAGCTGCGGAACGGATTTCCACAAAGCGTCTGATATGCACCTCGATGCCGGAAACGCTAGGAGCGCCTTACCACAACCGCGATCGGAGAAGGGCGAATGGGGCACCGAGGTCCCCCGGACGGCGGACGCCGAGCCCCGCCCCCGGTCAGTCCCCCAGGGCCTCGATGTGCGGGAAGAGGTTCAGGAAGGGGTCCGGGGTCGCGGAGATGCCACGGCCGAACGGCGCGTCGAAGGCCCAGATCAGGAACAGCAGGAAGGCGATCAGCGCGCTGAAGAGCCCGGCCAGCAGCAGCTCCCGGAACGTACGCCGGATCTGGAGCGTGAAGATCAGCCCCACCGTGATCAGCGCACCGGTGATCAGGCCGAACCAGACCACACCCGGCATGGTGGCGCCCGCGTTCTCCCCGCGGGAGCTGCGGGCGTCGTCCGCGACCGCCACCTGGTCCACCATCGGCTGGTACGCCTCGCCCTCGTGGGGGTCGGCCGGCCGGTAGTCCGACACGCTGCGGCGCACCCGCTCCAGCAGCGCGGTGCCCTCCTCGGTCAGCTCGCCCCGGTCGGCCATCGACCGCCACTCGGTGTCGACGACGTGCGTGACATAGGCGTCCACGTCGGCACGGATGCGGGCACGGACCCCGGCGGGCCAGACCTCCGCCCGGGCCGACACCTCGTGCAGCGCCTGGGCCTCCTGACGGACGCTCTCCTGCGCGGCGCTGCGCCCCTCCCAGACGCCGGCGATCGCCAGGCCCAGCACGATGGCGTACACCACGCCGATCATCATCGTCATGTACTCGAGGACGTCCGGGGTCTCGGACGGGTCGTCGTCGTCGCCGATCCGGCGGTTGTTGATGACGACGATGGTCAGGACGACCGCGCAGGCGGCGGCCATCGCGATGGACAGGACAAGCCATTCCGACAAGGTGTTCTCCGGGGCGGTCGGTACCGAGGTGGGCGTGCTGGGGGTGTGTCGTCGGTCGGGCCGGGCTCGCGGCGTCCGGCACCCCTAGGGGAGTGTCCGGAAAGCATCGGCGTCCGGCACACCGCGGGCCGGGCGAGACTTTGCGGACACGACCTAGCGGGACGAACGGGGGCGCAGGATCGCCGCGCCGAACACCGCGGGCGCCATGATCAGGAGCATCACGGTGACGGTGGACGGCCCGCTCGTCCGCTCGGCGCGCCGCGCCCGCTGGTAGGCCGGCAGCGGCACCGGGGCGGGCGGGCCCGGGTGGGGCCGCGCCGAGCGGGTGGGCGACGGGGCCGGCGGGGGAGGCGGGGCGGGGGCCCGGGGCGGCGCCGGGAGTGCCGGTTCCGGCGCGGGTGGTACGGCCGCGGGCGGCGGGGCCGGCGCGGGGGGTGGCGGGGGAGCGGGGGGTCGCGGCGGGGCCGGCGGCTCGGCCTCCTCGGGCGGCGGCGTGGGCGCCGGTGGCGGAGGCGGCGGCGGCGGAGGAGCCGGTGGCGGGGGCGGCTGCGGCGGGGGCGGGGGCTTCGGGGTGGGCGACGGGCTCGTCGTGCAGCTCCCGCCGCCCGCGACCGACACCACCGGGGCGCCGGTGCCGGTGTGGGCGACCGCGCAACTGTCGGCCGCCGCGGGCAGGGGGGCGGTCAGCAGCCAGCCGAGCGCGGTGGCCGCCAGGAGACGCGCGACGTGGGTTCCGTACACGCGCAAGAGCATGATCGCTTCCAGTGCCCGGGGGGCCGGAAACCGCCGTAATTCCCCTGATGGTGGGGTTTTCCGGCGACCGCCGTGACCACAGCCGTGCCCACCGGCGGAGAAAATTTCCCGGAGCGTTGAACACCCGCCGCCCCGCCACCCGTACATAGGGCCATGAACGGCGCACCTGGGCGTCGCCAAAGTACCTCAATACAACGGGAGTTGACATGAAGACCTGGCGGAACGCCTCGCTCGCGCTGTCCGCGGCGGCCGTGCTCGCGCTGACGACGGCGTGCGGTCAGGACAAGGGCGACCAGACGCCCGCCGGATCGGTCGGCGCCGCCGCGCCGGCCGGCGCACCCGCCGACAACGGCGCCGGTTACGGCTCCGGCGCGGGCTACGGATCGGGTGCGGGTTCCGGGGGAGGGGCGGCCGCCGCCGCCAAGCCGGCCGGCCAGCTCGCGATCTGGGACAGCAAGGAACTCGGCAAGGTCGTCACCGACAGCGAGGGGCTCACGCTCTACCGCTTCGACAAGGACACCCCCAACCCGCCCAAGTCCAACTGCGAGGGCGACTGCGCGAAGGCCTGGCCGGTGGTGTCCGCCGAGGGCGCCAAGCCCCCGGCCGGTGTCGACGCCTCCCTGATGGGCGAGGTCACCCGCGAGGACGGCACCAAGCAACTCACCATCGACGGCTGGCCGATGTACCGGTACGCCAAGGACAGCAAGCCGGGTGACACCAACGGCCAGGGTGTGGGCGGCACCTGGTTCGCTGCGGCCCCCGACGGCAAGAAGGCGGCCCTGTCGGGCGGCGGCGACGAGGGGGCCGCCGAGGACGAGGGAACCGGCGAGGAGGAGGGTGCGGCCGAGGACCAGGGCGGGGCGGCCGCCGATCTGGCCGGCCTGTCCGTCCGCAAGGACCCCAAGCTCGGTGAGATCGTGGTGGACAAGAACGGCATGACGGTCTACCGGTTCGAGAAGGACTCGGCGTGGCCGATGAAGACCGCCTGCACCGGCGACTGCCTGAAGAAGTGGCCGGTCGTCGCCCCGGTCGACAAGAACGACACCGAGGGCATCAGCACCAAGGGGTACGTCACCTTCAACCGCCCCGACGGCCTCAAGCAGCAGACCATCGACTGCTGGCCGCTCTACACCTTCGCGGGCGACAAGAAGCCCGGTGACACCAACGGTCAGGGCGTCGGCGGCACCTGGTACGCCATCTCGCCCGCCGGGAAGATGGTCGGGGCGTCCAAGTAGAGTCCCCACGCAACGCCCCGACTCCGGGGGTCCGGCCCGGCCGGCCCGGACCTCCCGACGGCCCGCCGCCCCACGCGCCCCGCGTGGGCGGCGGGCCGCTCGCACGTGCCCCGGGGAGCCGTGGGCGACGCCGTCCGGAGCCCGCGACGTGTGACCAAGAACGGATCGATTATTTCCGTTTCCCCTCGCCCTCCCGGCGGGCGATCAGTAGCCTCGGCTCGAACACCGGCCATGAACATGGCCGCTTACCGTGGCGACTTGTTGGAGACATCGATGGAGCGTCCCGCCTGGGCCCCGCCGGGCATCGACATTTCGGTGCCGAGCGTGTCCCGCATCTACGACTACTACCTGGGCGGCTCGCACAACTTCGAAGTGGACCGGGAGGCGGCCCGCAAGGCGATGGAGTTCGTGCCCGGCCTGCCCAAGGTCATGCAGGCCAACCGCGCCTTCATGCGGCGCGCGGTGCGGTACGCGGTCGGTGAGGGCGTCGACCAGTTCCTCGACATAGGCTCGGGCATCCCCACCTTCGGCAACGTGCACGAAGTGGCGCAGGGGGCCGACCCGGACGCGCGTGTCCTGTACGTCGACCACGACCCCGTCGCCGTCGCCCACAGCCAGGCCGTGCTGGAGGGCAACGAGAACGCCGGGGTGACCGCCGCCGACCTGCGCAAGCCGCACGACGTCCTGGCCGCCCCCGAGGCCGCCCGCCTGCTGGACCTCGACCGGCCGGTGGCCCTGCTGCTGGTCTCCGTCCTGCACTTCGTCGAGGACACGGACGAGCCGCACCGCGCCGTCGCCGAGCTGCGCGACGCCCTGCCGTCCGGCAGCCTGCTGATCATCAGCCACGCCGCGTACGAGTGCATGCCGCTGCCGCAGGAACGGGTGGGCGGCGCCGTGGGCGTCTACCGCGACATCCGCAACCCGCTGGTGATGCGGACGCGCGCGGAGATCGCGCGCTTCTTCGACGGGTTCGACATGGTGGAACCGGGGCTCGTCAAGATGCCGGAGTGGCGGCCGGAGAACCCGGTCGACCAGGAGGATCCATATGCCTTCTCGGGCTTCGCAGGGGTGGGGCGCAAGGCGTGAGCATGCCGGCGCAGGCCCCCGGTTCCGCCGCGGAACCGGACGGTCTGGAGGACAGACTCCAGCGGTTCGCGACCATCTGGAGCCGGGCCGTCTTCCCCGTCACGGCCACCTCGCTGACCCGTTCCGAGATAGAGCGGCACCTGCTGCCGCTGGCGCGTGACCTGAGCGACGCCCTGCACGCGCGGCCCTTCGACCCGGCGCCCGCGCACCGCGTGGGCGCCGCTCTGGTGGCCGCCCACTGCACCGACCCGGACGCCCTCGGCCGCACCCTCGGCGTGGTCGACTCCTACCTGGTGCTGTACTGCGGGGGCGCCGGGCAGAGCGCCGCCGCCGAGGAGCTGCGGGCCCGCTGCGCCCGGCTCCAGCACGCCCTGGCGACCGGTTTCGCCCAGGCGCTGCGCGAACGGACCCTCACCGAGCAGGAGGCCATCGCCCGCTCGGCGCTGAACGCCCGTACGTACGCCGAACAGGCCCTGCACGCCACCGAGGCCCGCTTCCGCGCCGTCTTCGAGGACGCCGCCATCGGCATCGGCATCGCCGACCTCGACGGCAACGTCCTGGAGGTCAACGACGCCCTCACCCGCATGTTCGGCGGTCTGGAGCACCATGTGCGCGGCCGCAGGGTCAGCGAGTGGGTGCACCCGGAGGACGCGCCGCAGGTCTGGAAGCTGTACGAGGAACTGGTGAGCGGCGAGCGCGACCACTTCCAGGTGGAGAAGCCCTTCTACCGGGGTGACGGCACCGTGCTGTGGACCAACCTGACGGTCTCCCTGCTGCGGGACGCCGAGGGCAACCCGCAGTACCAGCTGGCGCTGATGGAGGACACCACCGAGCGCCGGCTGCTCAACCTGCGGCTGCGGTACGAGGCGACGCACGACGCGCTGACCGGTCTGCCCAACCGGACCCTGTTCTTCGAACGGCTCGACAAGGTGCTGTCCTCGCCCGACGGCACCCGGTTCGGGCTGTGCTACCTGGACCTGGACGGCTTCAAGGCCATCAACGACAGCCTCGGCCACGCGGCCGGCGACCGGCTGCTCGTCGAGGTCGCCGACCGGCTCCAGAGCGTCGCCACCCGGCCGGGCGAGATGGTGGCCCGGCTCGGCGGCGACGAGTTCGTGGCGCTCACCACCGGCACGGACACCGAGCAACAGGCCGACGAGCTCGCCCACCGCATCCTGGCCGCCCTGGCCACCCCCGTCCGGCTGGACGGCCGCGAGCTGACCGTGCGCGGCAGCGTCGGCATCGTCGAGGGGCCGGCCGGCGAGCGCGGGCCGGCGGAGGTGCTGCGCAGCGCCGACATCACCATGTACCGGGCCAAAGCGGCGGGCGGCAACCGCTTCGAGCGGGCGGACCCCGAGGCCGACGCCCGGGCCATCACCCGCCACGGCCTGACGACCGCGCTCCCCGCCGCCCTGGACCGGGGCGAGTTCTTCATCGAGTACCAGCCGCTGGTGCACCTCGGCGACGGCAGCGTGCACGGCGCGGAGGCGCTGGTGCGCTGGTGCCATCCGCAGCACGGCGTCCTCGGCCCCGACCGGTTCATCCCGCTCGCCGAGCACACCGGGCTGATCGTGCCGCTCGGCCGCTGGGTGCTCCAGGAGGCGGTGCGCCAGGCCCGGTTCTGGAACCGGAGCCACGCGGACGGCGGCCCCCTGCGCATCAACGTCAACCTGTCGCCGACGCAACTGCACCACCCCAACCTGGTCGCCGACACCGTCGACGTCCTGGAGCGCTCCGGTCTCGACCCGGGCGCGCTGTGCCTGGAGGTGACCGAGTCCGCGCTGATCGGCGCCGACGAGGACCTGCTCAAGCCGCTGCGGCAGCTTGCCGAGATGGGCGTGGACATAGCCCTGGACGACTTCGGCACCGGCTACTCCAACCTGGCCAACCTGCGGCGGCTCCCGGTCAGCGTGCTGAAGCTGGACCGCTCCTTCACGCAGAGCATGCAGCGGCACCCGATCGACCCGGTCGACCTGAAGATCGTCGAAGGCATCGTGTCGCTCGCCCACAGCCTGGAGCTCGCGGTGACGGTGGAGGGCGTGGAGACGGGCGCGCAGGCGGAACAGCTTCGTGAGCTGGGCTGCGACACGGCCCAGGGCTGGTACTACGCCCGGCCCGGCGCCCCGGACCGGATCCACTCCCTGGTGCTGGCCGACGCGGTGTGACGGGCGGCCCGGTCAGGACCACGGGGGAGGGGCCCGGGGGGAGAAGCCCGGGGGGGAGAAGCCACGGGGGGAGAGAAGCCACGGGGGAGGGGCCCCGGCTCAGGGCCGCCCCCGGTGGGCCAGCAGGAGCCGCTGGAGCTCCCGGGCCGCCCGGGGCGGCGCCACGTCGCTGCGGTGGGCCAGCGCGATCGTCCGGCGCAGTCCCGGCCGGGCCAGGGCCGTGACCCGCACGTCGCGGCCCGCCCGCGCGGCGACCATCGCGGGCACCACCGCCAGGCCCAGCCCCGCCCGGACGAACCCGAGCACCGCGTCCATCTCGCCGCCCTCCACCGTGAACGACGGCTCGAAGCCCTCCGCCCGGCACGCGGCCACCGTCAGCTCCCGCAGGTCGTAGCCGTGCCGGAACATCACCAGCGGCTGCCCCTCCAGGTCCGCGATCCGCACCGGCCGGCGCGGGGCGGGGGACGCCGCCGAGGAGACCACCACGAGGTCCTCCTGGAGCAGTTCGACGGTGGTGAGCGCCGGTGACGGGGCCGGCAGCGGCAGCACCACCAGGGCCAGGTCGAGCGCCCCGCGGGCCAGCTCGCGCACGAGGTCGTGGGAGCCGCTCTCCTCGATCAGCAGCCGGATTCCCGGGTGCAGGTCGTGGAAGGTGCGCAGCACGTCGGGCAGCAGCCCGGTGCACAGGCTCGGGGTCGCCCCCAGCCGC
The DNA here is from genome assembly GCF_043077235.1 of Streptomyces sp. NPDC016309. Classification (NCBI taxonomy): domain Bacteria; kingdom Bacillati; phylum Actinomycetota; class Actinomycetes; order Kitasatosporales; family Streptomycetaceae; genus Streptomyces; species Streptomyces sp. NPDC016309. Next base: position 60,374 of record NZ_JBIBSG010000016.1, read on the forward strand.
ACCCGCCCGCGCCGCAGCTGGGCCAGCTCCTGGACCTCGTGCCGCGCGGTGTCGGTGTCCGCCAGGATGCGGCGGGCCAGCGGCAGCAGTGCCTCCCCCGCGTCCGTCAGCGCGATGTTCCCGCGCGCCCGGCTGAAGAGCTCGGCGCCCAGCTCCTTCTCCAGCGCCCTGATCTGCTGCGACAGCGAGGGCTGGGAGACGTGCACGCGCTCGGCGGCCCGGGTGAAGTGACGGGTCTCGGCCACCGCCACGAAGTACTGGAGCTGCTGGAACTGCATGGCACCAGCCTAGCCCCGGCCATAGGCGCTGCCTATGGATATCAGCCGTACCATGTCTTGGACCTCTGGGCCGGCCCCCGCCTACCGTCGATCCCATGGCTCTGGCAACGCGGACGGATCGCAAGCCGTCCCTCCCGCGCACGTTCTGGCGGTCGACCGTCGGCAAGAAGACGGTCATGGCCGTCAGCGGCCTGATCATGATCGGCTACCTCGTCGCCCATGTGATGGGCAACCTGAAGGTCTTCTTCGGCCCCGGCGAGTTCAACGCGTACGGTCACTGGCTGCGCACCATGGGCGAGCCGGTCCTGCACCACGAGTGGGGCCTGTGGATCGCCCGGGTGCTGCTGCTCACGGCCGTGATCGCGCACGGCGTCTCCGCGTACCAGCTCAGCCGGCGCGACCTCGCGGCCCGCCCCACCGCGTACGTGCACAAGCGCCGCCGCGCGAGCTACGCGACCCGCACCATGCGCTGGGGCGGGGTGATCGTCGCGCTGTTCATCGTCTGGCACCTCCTGGACCTGACGACCCTGACCGTGAACCCCCACGCCCAGCCGGGCCACCCCTACGAGAACGTCGTCGCCACCTTCTCCACCTGGTACGGCAACGTCGTCTACATCGTCGCCATGCTCGCCGTCGGGCTGCACGTGCGCCACGGCTTCTGGTCCGCCGCCCAGACCCTCGGCGTGGGCAACGCGCGGCGCGACCGCGCGCTCAAGGCCCTCGCGAACGTCCTCGCGCTCGCCCTGACCGCGGGCTTCGTCTCCGTACCCGTCGCCGTCATGACCGGAGTGGTGAGCTGACATGAGCTACCTGGATTACGAGACCGGCGCCCCGCTCGCCGACGACAAGGCCCCCGGGGGCCCGATCGCCGAGCGCTGGGACAAGCGCCGCTTCGAGGCGAAGCTGGTCAACCCGGCCAACCGCCGCAAGCACACGGTCATCGTGGTCGGCACCGGCCTTGCGGGCGGGTCCGCCGGCGCGACCCTCGCGGAGCAGGGCTACCACGTCGTCCAGTTCTGCTACCAGGACTCGCCGCGCCGCGCCCACTCCATCGCCGCGCAGGGCGGCATCAACGCCGCGAAGAACTACCGCAACGACGGCGACTCCGTCCACCGGCTCTTCTACGACACCGTCAAGGGCGGCGACTTCCGGGCCCGCGAGTCCAACGTCCACCGGCTCGCGCAGATCTCCGTCGAGATCATCGACCAGTGCGTGGCGCAGGGCGTGCCCTTCGCCCGCGAGTACGGCGGTCTGCTCGACACCCGCTCCTTCGGCGGCGTCCAGGTGTCCCGCACCTTCTACGCCCGCGGCCAGACGGGCCAGCAACTGCTGCTCGGCGCCTACCAGGCGCTGTCCCGGCAGATCGCGGCGGGCAACGTGGAGATGCACCCGCGCACCGAGATGCTCGACCTGGTCGTGATCGACGGACGGGCGCGCGGCATCGTCGCCCGCGACCTGATCACCGGGAAGGTCTCCACCCACGTCGCGGACGCGGTGGTCCTGGCGACCGGCGGCTACGGCAACGTCTTCTACCTCTCGACGAACGCCATGAACTCCAACGCCACCGCGGTGTGGCGGGCGCACCGGCGCGGCGCGTACTTCGCCAACCCCTGCTTCACCCAGATCCACCCCACGTGCATCCCGCGCACCGGCGACCACCAGTCCAAGCTGACCCTGATGAGCGAGTCGCTGCGCAACGACGGCCGCATCTGGGTGCCCAAGGCGCGCGGCGACCGGCGCCCGCCGCACGAGATCCCCGAGGACGAGCGCGACTACTACCTGGAGCGGATCTACCCCTCCTTCGGCAACCTCGTCCCGCGCGACATCGCCTCCCGCGCCGCCAAGAACGTCTGCGACGAGGGCCGCGGGGTCGGCCCCGGCGGCCAGGGCGTCTACCTGGACTTCGCCGACGCCATCCGGCGCATGGGCAGGGACCGGGTCGAGGAGAAGTACGGCAACCTCTTCGACATGTACGAGCGGATCACCGCGGAGAACCCGTACGAGGTGCCGATGCGGATCTACCCCGCCGTGCACTACACGATGGGCGGGCTGTGGGTGGACTACGACCTCCAGACCACGGTGCCGGGCCTGTTCGCCATCGGCGAGGCCAACTTCTCCGACCACGGCGCCAACCGGCTGGGCGCCTCCGCGCTGATGCAGGGCCTGGCCGACGGCTACTTCGTGCTGCCGTCCACCATCAACGACTACCTCGCCCGCGCCCCGCGCACGGAGCCCGTCACGGACGCGCATCCGGCGGTACGGGAGGCGGTCGCCGAGACCGAGGACCGGCTCGCCCGGCTTCTGGCGGTCGACGGGGACCGCACGCCCGACTCCTTCCACCGCGAGGTGGGTGAGCTGATGTGGGAGTTCTGCGGCATGGCCCGCACCGCGGAGGGGTTGCGCAAGGCCCTCGACCGGATCCCGCGGATCCGCGAGGAGTTCTGGCGCCGGATCAAGGTGCCGGGCACGGGGGAGGAGTTCAACCAGTCGCTGGAGAAGGCCAACCGCGTCGTCGACTATCTGGAGCTGGCCGAGCTGATGTGCCTCGACGCCCTGCACCGCTCCGAGTCGTGCGGCGGCCACTTCCGCGAGGAGTCCCAGACCCCGGACGGCGAGGCGGCCCGGCGGGACGAGGAGTTCTCGTACGCGGCCGCCTGGGAGTTCACCGGTCAGGCGCCCGTCCTGCACAAGGAAGACCTCGTCTTCGAGTACGTCCACCCCACCCAGCGGAGCTACGCATGAGGCTCACCCTGCGCGTCTGGCGCCAGAAGAACGCCGACGCCCCCGGCGCCATGGCCACCTACGAGGTGGACGGCATATCCCGGGACATGTCCTTCCTCGAGATGCTCGACACCCTCAACGAGGAGCTCATCCTCCGGGGCGAGGACCCGGTCGCCTTCGACCACGACTGCCGTGAGGGCATCTGCGGCGCCTGCTCGCTCGTCATCAACGGCGACGCCCACGGCCCGGAGCGCACCACGAGCTGCCAACTGCACATGCGGGCGTTCGAGGACGGCGACACCATCGACATCGAGCCCTGGCGCGCGGCCGCCTTCCCGGTGGTCAAGGACCTGGTCGTGGACCGGTCGGCGTTCGACCGGATCATCCAGGCCGGCGGCTACGTCAGCGTCCCCACCGGCTCCGCGCCGGAGGCGCACGCCACGCCCGTACCGAAGGCAGACGCCGAATTCGCCTTCGAGCACGCCGAGTGCATCGGCTGCGGCGCGTGCGTGGCGGCCTGCCCGAACGGTTCGGCGATGCTGTTCACCTCGGCGAAGGTCAACCACCTCAACGTCCTTCCGCAGGGCGCGCCGGAACGCGAGACGCGGGTCCTGGACATGGTCCGGGCGATGGACGAGGAGGGCTTCGGCGGCTGCACGCTGACCGGTGAGTGCGCCACCGCCTGCCCCAAGGGGATCCCGCTGCCGTCGATCGCGGCCATGAACAAGGAATGGCTGCGGGCCCAGCGCAAGGCGCCGCGCCGCGGCTGATTCCGGCCAGTCTCCGTGCGTGAGCCCCACCACTCCCCGGGCCCCGGAACGAAAGAATGTTCATGAGATTGTCATCATCTCCGCAATTCTTTCGGTCCGGGGCTGTCCGGTGTCCACGGACAGCAAGATCAACTTGGTTAAATTCTGCACTATAGGTGGTGAGTTGTCCGTATCGCGGCCAACCGACCCCCGCGGAATTCCGCAGTCCGAAAACCCCCGATAGGCATGGACGTTGCCGGGGGCACATGACCACACCCCCGGCGGTACCGACCACCGCACCACACCAGGGGGTAACCCATGTCCACCATCACGCGCCGCCGCGCCCTCGGCGTCGCGGCTTCGGCCGCCACCGGCCTCGTCGCCGCCCGCGCCCTCACCACACCCGCCCAGGCGGCCCCCGCCCGCCGGGCCTCCGGACCGGAGACGTTCGACGAGATCTACCAGGGCCGGCGCATACAGGGAGGGCCCACCGGTGGTGGCCACCACGGCGGCGGCCACCACGGGGGACACGGCGACGGCTACGCCGTACACATCGACGGCCAGGAGCTGCACGTCATGCGGAACGCCGACGGCACCTGGATCAGCGTGATCAACCACTACGAGCCGCTCGCCACGCCCCGCGCCGTGGCCCGCGCCGCCGTCCGGGAACTCCAGGGCGCCCCGCTCGTCCCGCTCACCCTCGTCTGATCACACTCCGGAGCCGCACCACCATGACCGTTCGCAAGAACCAGGCCCAGCTCACCGCCGCCGAGAAGCGGAGCTTCGTCAACGCCGTGCTGGAGCTCAAGCGCACCGGCCGTTACGACACCTTCGTCACCACGCACAACGCCTTCATCATGAGCGACACCGACAACGGCGACCGCGTCGGCCACCGCTCCCCGTCCTTCCTGCCCTGGCACCGGCGGTTCCTCCTCCAGTTCGAGCAGGCGCTCCAGGCCGTCGACCCGTCCGTCGCCCTGCCCTACTGGGACTGGACCGTGGACCGCACCCCCCGCGCCTCCCTGTGGGCCCCCGACTTCCTCGGCGGCACCGGCCGTGCCCGCGACGGCCAGGTCATGGACGGCCCCTTCGCCCGCTCCACCAACCGCTGGACCGTGTCCGTACGCGTCGACGGCCGTGACTTCCTGCGCCGCGACCTCGGCGCGGGCGGCCGCCAACTGCCCACCCGGGCCGAGGTCGACGCCGTCCTCGCCATGGAGACGTACGACATGCCGCCCTGGAACAGCGCGTCCGACGGCTTCCGCAACCACCTCGAGGGCTGGCGCGGCGTCAACCTCCACAATCGCGTCCACGTGTGGGTCGGCGGCCAGATGGGCACCGGTGTGTCCCCCAACGACCCGGTCTTCTGGCTCCACCACGCCTTCATCGACAAGCTCTGGGCCGACTGGCAGGCCCGCCACCCGGGCTCCACCTACCTCCCGGCCGCCGGCACCCCCAACGTGGTCGACCTCAACGACACCATGCGCCCGTGGAACGACGTCACCCCGGCCGACATGCTCGACCACACCCGCCACTACACCTTCGACACGGCCGCCTAGCGGCACCGCCCCACCGGACGGGACGCGGCACCGGACCGGACGCCCCACCGGACCGGGCCGCCGATGTCCGGCGGCCCGGCCCCGGTCCGGTGGGGCACCGGCGCCTACCCCCGCCCCCGCAGGGCCGCCGCGAGGTACGGGGCGGTACGGCCGGCCGACGAGGCGGCCACCTCGGCGGGCGTACCGGCGGCGACGATCCGGCCGCCCTCGTCCCCGCCGCCCGGGCCGAGGTCGACCACCCAGTCCGCGCCCGCCACCACGTCCATGTCGTGCTCGACCACCACGACCGAGTGGCCGGCCTCCACCAGGCCGTGCAACTGCCGCATCAACACCTCCACATCCGCCGGGTGCAGACCGGTCGTCGGCTCGTCCAGCACGTAGAGGGTGTGCCCCCGGCGCGGCCTCTGGAGCTCGGCGGCCAGCTTGACGCGCTGCGCCTCACCGCCCGACAGCTCCGTGGCGGGCTGCCCCAGCCGCAGGTACCCCAGCCCCACGTCCAGCAGGGCGCCCAGGCTGCGCACGGCGGCGGGGACGTCCGCGAGGAACTCCGCGGCCGCCTCCACCGTCAGGTCCAGCACCTCGGCGACGTTCCGGCCCCGGTACCGCACCTCCAGCGTCTCCGGCTCGTACCGGGCGCCACCGCAGTCCGGGCACGGGGTGTACGTGCTGGGCAGGAACAGCAGCTCCACCGAGACGAAGCCCTCGCCCTGGCACGTCCCGCACCGGCCGCCCGCCACGTTGAACGAGAACCGCCCCGCCCGGTAGCCCCGCGCCCGCGCCTCCTCCGTCCCGGCGAACAGCTTGCGGACCACGTCGAACAGACCCGTGTACGTCGCCAGGTTGGAACGTGGGGTACGACCGATCGGCCGCTGGTCCACCGTCACCAGCCGCCGCACCCCCGGCATGTCCGCCGACAGCTCGCCCACCAGCGTCGACTTGCCCGAACCGGACACCCCCGTCACCGCCGTGAGGGCGCCCAGCGGCAGCTCCGCCTCCAGCGCCCGCAGGTTGTGCCGGGTGACCGGACCGACCCGCAGCCACCCCGACGGCTCCCGCACCGCCCTCGCCGGCGGCGCGCCCCGGTCGAACAGGAACCGCCGCGTCGCCGACCCGGCGACCTCGCGCAGCCCCTCGGGCGGGCCGCTGTGCAGCACCCTGCCGCCGTGCACACCCGCGTGCGGCCCCACGTCCACCAGCCAGTCGGCGTGCCGCACCACATCCAGGTGGTGCTCCACCACGAACACCGAGTTGCCGGCCGCCTTCAGCCGGTCCAGCACCACCAGCAGCGCCTCCGTGTCGGCCGGGTGCAGCCCCGCGGACGGCTCGTCCAGCACGTACACGACCCCGAACAGCCCGGCACGCAACTGCGTCGCCAGCCGCAGCCGTTGCAGCTCGCCGCCGGACAGCGTCGGGGTGGCACGGTCCAGGCTCAGATAGCCCAGACCCAGCTCCGTCACGGTCGCGATCCGCTCCCGCAGACCGGCGGTGAGCACCCGCGCGGTCTCCCCGCCCGCGGCCCCGTCCCCGCCCGCCTCCCGGGCCAGGACCCCGGCCAGCTCGGTCAGCGGCAGCGCCGCCAGCTCCGCGATGGTCCGCCCCGCGAACGTCACCGCCAGCGCCTCCGGCCGCAGCCGGCCCCCGCCGCACACCCGGCAGGGCGCGCTCGTCAGGAAACGTTCCGCCTTCGCCCGCAGCGCCGGGCTCTTCGAGTCCGCGAAGGTGTGCAGCACGTACCGCCGCGCACTCATGTACGTGCCCTGGTACGGGCGCTGGATACGGTCCGCCTCCCGCACCGGGTGCACCGTGACCACCGGCTGCTCGTCGGTGAACAGGATCCACTCCCGGTCCGCCGGCGCCAGCTCCCGCCACGGCCGGTCGACGTCGTACCCCAGGGCGTCCAGGATGTCCCGCAGGTTCTTGCCCTGCCACGCCCCCGGCCAGGCCGCGATCGCCCCCTCGCGGACGGACAGGCCCGGATCGGGGACCAGCAGCTCCTCGCTGGTGTCGTGCACCCTCCCCATGCCCTGGCAGCCCGGGCACGCCCCGGCTGCCGTGTTCGGCGAGAAGGCGTCCGAGTCCAGCCGCTCCGCCCCCGGCGGGTAGACGCCCGCCCGCGAGAACAGCATCCGCAGCGAGTTCGACAGCGTCGTCACCGTACCGACGGAGGACCGCGACCCGGGCGAGGACCGGCGCTGCTCCAGCGACACCGCGGGCGGCAGACCGGTGATCTCGCCCACCCGGGGCGCACCCACCTGGTGGATCAGCCGGCGCGCGTACGGCGCCACCGACTCGAAGTACCGCCGCTGCGCCTCCGCGTAGACCGTCCCGAACGCCAGCGACGACTTGCCCGAACCGGAGACGCCGGTGAACACGACGAGCGCGTCCCTGGGGAGGTCCACGTCCACGGAACGCAGGTTGTGCTCCCGGGCGCCTCGGACACGGATGTACGGATCGTGCTGCGCAGGGCCTGACATGACCGCCAGTCTAGGTGTTTACGCTGGTCAGGCCCGCGAGACGGGCGAGCCTCCGATACGAGTCCAGCAGCGCCGCCCGGTCGTGCGTACTGGTCGTGACCAGGATCTCGTCGGCCGCCGTCTCCTTCAGCACCCTCTCCAGCGCGTCTCCCACCTGCTCCTCCGTGCCGTACACGTGGCCGCGCAGGCCGGACTCGTAGAACTCCCGCTGCCGGGCCGTCATGGGCAGGCCCTCCACCCGCTCCGGCGGCACCAGCGGCGGGAACACGCCCTCGGTGCGCGAGTACGCCAGCGCCCAGGCCTCCGGCACCAGCAGCCGGGCCGCCTCCTCCTCCGTCCCCGCGACCACCACGGTGCCGGCCACGACGACGTACGGTTCCTCCGACCACTCCGAGGGGCGGAAGTCCGCGCGATAGCGCTCGATCGCCGCCACCACCTTCGCCCGGCCCTTCAGGTCGCCGATCACCAGTGGCAGCCCCGCCGCGGCGGCGATCGCCGCGCCCCCTCCGGTGGCCAGCAGGTACGGGGGCACCCGCAGCCCCTCGGCGGGGTACGCGCGCACCCCGGGGTGCGCGGACCGGACACCGGTGAACCAGCCCAGCAGCTCGTCGAGCCGCCCGGCGAAGTCGTCGGCGTCCTTCTTGTCACGGCCCAGCGCCCGCCGGACCCCGTCGGTGAAGCCCACCGAGCGGCCGAGACCCATGTCGATCCGCCCCGGGAACAGGGACTCCAGCACCCCGAACTGCTCGGCCACCACCAGCGGCTGGTGGTTCGGCAGCATCACCCCGCCCGTGCCCACCCGGATGGTGCGCGTCGCGGCGGCGACGGCGGCCGCCAGGACGGTCGGCGCGGAACCGGCGACGCCCGGCACGCCGTGATGCTCCGAGACCCAGAAGCGGTGGTAACCCAGCCGCTCCACCTCCGCGGCGAGGGCCACGGTGCCCATGAGGGCCTCCCGGGCGTCCTCCCCCTCACGGGTGCGGGACCGGTCCAGTACCGACAGACGCGTCGCGGCGATCGAAGAACTCACGCCCTGCTACAACGCCCCTGCCCGGCGGAGATTCCCCGACGGAGGGCGTACGCCTCCCGTACGCGTCGCGTACGCGTTCCCCACGCGCTTGCGTACGCGTTCCCGCGCGACGTGTACGCGTTCCCTACGCTGGGGGCCGTGACACGGAACCGCAGGCCACTGGCCGTCTTCGACCTGGACAACACCCTCTCCGACACCGCCCACCGGCAGCGTTTCCTGGAGCGCAAGCCGCGCGACTGGGACGCCTTCTTCGCGGCCGCCCCCCAGGACCCGCCGCTCGCCGAGGGCGTGCGGCTGTGCCGGGAGGCGGCCGGGGACTGCGACGTGGTGTACCTCACCGGGCGTCCCGAACGCTGCCGCGAGGACACCCGCGCCTGGCTGGCGGCACACGGCCTGCCCGAGGGCCCGGTCCACATGCGCCGCGACCATGACCGCCGCCCGGCGCGGGTCACGAAGCTGGAGGTCCTCCGCCGGCTCTCCGCCGCGCGCGAGGTCCGCATGCTCGTCGACGACGACGAACTCGTCTGCGACGCCGCCGAACGGGCCGGCTACCGGGTCCTACGCGCCCGCTGGGCGACGGACTCCACCGCGCTGGAGGAGGCCCAGGAGAAGGAGGGCCGCACCTGAGCGGGCCCGCCCGCCGGGCGGACCGTACGGAGGGGGTGCCGCCCGCGGCGGAAGGGCGGGGGAGGACGTGCGAGGGGGCGTCAGCCCGCGGTCTCGCCGTCCTCCAGCCGGAAGCCGACCTTGAGCCCGACCTGGTAGTGGGCGATGCGCCCGTCCTCGATGTGACCCCTGACCTGCGTCACCTCGAACCAGTCCAGGTTCCGCAGCGTCTCGGAGGCGCGCGCGATGCCGTTGCGCATCGCGTCGTCCACGCCCTCGTGCGAGGTGCCGACGATCTCGGTGACGCGGTAGGTGTGGTGCGACATGGAGGTCTCCTCGTTCGCCCGGTCGTCATGGTCCGGTTCCGGGGGGTCGTCGTCCGGCGGTCGTCGTCCGGCGCGTCCTTCCACGGTGCACCACCGCGCCCGGCTCCGCGCGGCGATGACCGGCCGGCGGGTGGCGGAGCGGTCGCCCGGCCCCCCTTGACCCACCACTTGGTCCATACCAAAATCCAGCCATCCGCCCGTGGCGAACCCGCTTCGTCTCCCCCCACGTCGGGTCCTCCGTTCCGCACACGCAAAAGGTGACCTACGTGAAGAAGCGCTTCCTGGCCCGCGCCTGCGCGCTCGTGTCCGCGGCCCTGCCCGTCCTGACCGGGTGCGGTGTCCTGCCCGGCGACGACGGGGCGGCCGGCTCCCGCACGGTGACGGTCTGGCTGATGAAGGGCAGCGTGTCCGACGACTTCCTGGAGCGGTTCACCACCGCGTACGAGAACGACCACCCCGGCATCGAGCTGGAGGTCACCTTCCAGGAGTGGACCGGCATAGGCCCCAAGGTCACCGCCGCGCTGGAGGGCGAGGACGCCCCCGACGTCATCGAGGTCGGCAACACCCAGGTCGCCCAGTACGCCGAGACCGAGCTGCTGCACGACCTGACCCTCGAATCGGTGCGGGACCTCGGCTACGAGGACTGGCTCCCCGGCCTCGCCGAACCCGGCAAGGTCCACGGCGCCCAGTACGGCATCCCGTGGTACGCCGCCAACCGGGTCGTCATCTACAACAAGGACCTGTTCGAACGGGCAGGGATCACGGCACCACCCAGGACCCGCGAGGAGTGGCTGGAGGACACCGAGAAGCTCGACGCCGGCCCGGGCGGCACCCAGGGCATCTACCTGGCCGGGCAGGACTGGTACACCCTGGCCGGGTTCGTGTGGGACGAGGGCGGCGAGCTGGCGGTGGAGAGGAACGGCAAGTGGGCCGGCGCCCTGGACAGCCCCGCCGCCCTGCGCGGCATGGAGGTCTACAAGGAGCTCCAGGAGCTGGGCGACGGGCCCAAGGACGCCGACGAGGAGACCCCGCCCCAGGCGCAGGTCTTCGCCGGGGGCGACGTCGCCCAGATCATCGCGCCGCCGAGCGTCGCGGCCGCCATCGAGGAACGGAACCCCGCGCTCAGCGGCAAGCTCGGCTTCTTCCCGATCCCCGGGAAGACGGCGGGGAAGCCGTGCGCCGTCTTCACCGGCGGCTCCGACCTGATCATCCCGCTGCACTCGCGCGACCGTGGCGCGGCCATGGACGTCGTCGCCGCGCTGGCCGGCGAGAAGTGGCAGACCGACCTGGCCCGCACCATGAACTACGTCCCCAACAAGTCGTCCCTCGCCTCCGCCGTCGACGGCCAGGAAGCCACCGCGGCGATGGCCGTCGGCGCCACGCGCGGCCGGGCGACCCCCAACTCGCCCGAATGGGCGGCCGTCGAGGCGGCGAACCCGATCAAGCCCTACATGACGGCGGTTCTTCAGGGCGCCGCCCCCGAGCGCGCCGCCAGGACCGCCTCCGCCAGGATCACCGCCCTGCTCACCACCGACCGCTGACGTCCCCGGACGTCCCGGACGTCCGGGACGCGGCCCGGGCCCGGGGCGGGCTGCCCGGGCGGGGGCGGGCGCGCTGGGTCCCGCCCCTGGGGTGGCCGTCGGGTGCCCGGGGGCGTACCGGGCATTCAGCCGTCGCACATCCGGGCTCCGCCGGGCGGTCACGCCGAATCCAGCCGGCCACGGGAGAAGTAGGGGGCCGGGCCGCCGCGGCCCGCCGTCCGGGTCCTCACCTCCGGCACAGGAGACCACCATGCCCGCACCCGTCCTGCCCCACACCGAGCTCGCCGCCCCGCACCCGCACCCCGCCCCGCACCCCCGGCCGGCCGCGCCGCAGCCGCGCTACACCGTCTCGCTCGCCCGGGAACAGCATGAGGTCCGGGCCGCCCAGCGGCTGCGCCACCAGGTGTTCGCCGGGGAGCTCGGCGCGCGCCTCGACGGCCCCGAACCCGGCCTGGACAGCGACGAGTTCGACGCCTACTGCGACCACCTCCTGGTACGGGAGGAGACCACCGGCGACATCGTCGGTACGTACCGGCTGCTGCCCCCCGACCGGGCCCGGATCGCCGGCCGCCTCTACTCCGAGGGCGAGTTCGACCTCACCCGGCTCGCCCCGATCCGCGACGACCTGGTCGAGGTGGGCCGTTCCTGCGTCCACCCCGCGCACCGCAGCGGCGCCGTCATCTCCCTCATCTGGGCCGGCATCGCCCACTACATGACCCGCACCGGTCACACCTGGCTCGCCGGCTGCTGCTCCGTCCCGCTCGCCGACGGCGGTGCCCTCGCCGCCGCCACCTGGGACACGGTCCGGGCCAAGCACCTGGCGCCCGAGGAGCACTGGGTCACCCCGCGCAGGCTGTGGTCCGCCGACGGCGTCGCCCGGCCCGGCGACCGCCGCGACCGCCCCGCGCTGCCGCCGCTGCTGCGCGGCTACCTGCGCCTGGGCGCCCGGGTCTGCGGGGCGCCCGCGCACGACACCGACTTCGGCGTCGCCGACCTGTTCGTCCTGCTGTCGCTGCGCCGCACCGACCCCCGCTACCTGCGGCACTTCCTGTCCCTCGCCCCGATCCGGTGAGCGCCTGGCTGCCCACCTCCCCCTGCACGCCCCGCCACTGCGCCCGTACGCCGGGACCGGCCGCCCCCCGCCTCCGGGGCGCGGCGCGGCTGGCGGCCGGTGTCCTGGCCGTGCTCGCCGGCGTGCTTTTGGCGCCCCTCACCGCGCCCCTGGGCCGCGCCGCCCGCGAACGGGCCACCAGGCTCTGGTGCCGGGCGGTGCTCCGCGCCTTCGGGGTACGCGTGCGCATCACCGGCCGCCCGGACGACGCCGGGCCGGTGCTCGTCGTCGCCAACCACGTCTCCTGGCTCGACGTACCGCTCGTCGCCGCCGTCCTGCCCGGCCGGATGCTCGCCAAAAGCGAGGTGCGGACCTGGCCGGTGCTCGGCCCGCTCGCCGCCCGGGGCGGCACGCTCTTCCTGGCACGCGACCGGCTGCGTGCCCTGCCGGGCACGGTCCGGGACATCACCGGGGCGCTCCGGAGCGGCTCCCGCGTCGTCGTCTTCCCCGAGGGCTCCACGTGGTGCGGCCGGTCCGGGGGAAGGTTCCGGTCCGCCGCCTTCCAGGCCGCGCTGGACGCGGGCGTCCCCGTACAGCCCGTACGCATCGCCTACCACCCGGCCGGCCCGGCGGCCTTCGTCGGGGACGACCCGCTCACCACCTCGCTGTGGCGGGTCGCGACGGCCCGCGCGCTGACCGCCGAGATCCGGATCCCGCCCCCGATCCCCGCCGGCCGCCACGCGGACCGCCGCGCCCTGGCACGAGCGGCTCAGACCGCCGTCGCCAGCGACAGCGCGAACCGTCCCTCCTCGTCCGTCCACCAGTGCGCCAGCTCCAGTCCGGCGGCCGCCAGCTCGCCGCGCACGCCCTCCTGACGGAACTTCGCCGACACCTCCGTACGCATCTCCTCCCCGGCCTCGAAGGTGACCGCCAGGTCCAGCTCGGGAATCTTCACGGTCAGCGCCTCCCGTGCCCGCAGCCGCATCTCGATCCACTCCTTCTCGCGGTCCCACACCGCGACGTGGTCGAAGTCGGCCGGATCGGCGTCCGCGCCCAGCTCGCGCGCCAGCACCGACAGCACGTTCTTGTTGAACGCTGCCGTCACGCCCGCCGCGTCGTCGTACGCGGCGACCAGCGTCTCCTCGTCCTTCACCAGATCGGTGCCCATCAGCAGCGCGTCCCCGGGCGCCAGCAGCGAACGCACCGACCGCAGGAACACCTTCCGCTCCTCGGGGAGCAGATTGCCGATCGTGCCGCCCAGGAAGGCGACCAGCCGCGGCCCCGGCGTGCCGGGCAGGGCCAGGCCACGGGTGAAGTCGGCGATCAGCGCGTGCACCTGGAGCCCGGGGTGCTCGGCGGTCAGCGACTCGGCCGCGCCGCGCAGCGCGCTCTCGCTGACGTCCACGGGCACGTAGCTCTCCAGCTCCGGCAGCAGCGCCCCGATCAGGTGCCGGGTCTTCTCCGAGGAGCCCGAACCGAGCTCCACCAGGGTGCGGGCCCCGGTGGCCGCGGCGATCTCCGCCGCCCGGGCGACCAGGATCTCCCGCTCCGCCCGCGTCGGGTAGTACTCGGGCAGCCGGGTGATCTCCTCGAACAGTTCACTGCCCCGCGCGTCGTAGAACCACTTGGGCGGCAGTTCCTTCGGCGTACGGGTCAGGCCGTGCAGGACGTCGGCGCGCAGGTCGGCGCCCGTGGCGTCCTCGGGCAGGGTGCGGGTCAGCAGGAACGGGCTCACGCGGACGGCTCCTTGAGCGGGGTGAGAAGGACATCGGTGGGGGTCGCGGCGAGCACGGTGCGGTCGGGGACCTCGCGCCAGCCCGGATCGTCGTCGTACGGCTCCGAGGCGACGACCGTGCGGGGACGGCCGGGCTCGGCCAGGTACCACAGGGTGTCGCCCCAGGCGGTGGCGCAGATCGTCTCGCCATCGGTGAGCAGCAGGTTCAGCCGCGAACCGGGGGCCGCGGCGGCGACCTCCAGCACGGTGTCGGCCAGCGCCCGGCCGGGCTCGTCGCCGTCCCGCAGCCGGTGCAGGACCAGCGCCCACACCAGGGCGGAGTCGTTGCGGGCCTCCAGGGACAGCAGCTCGTCGGCCGGCAGCCGCGCGGCGAGCGGCGCGAGGGAGCCGGGCCAGCCCTTGACCGCCCCGTTGTGGCTGAACAGCCACGGCCCGGCGGCGTACGGGGCGGCGGCGGCCTCCGCGTCGGCCCCGGACAGCGTGGCGTCCCGGACGGCGGCCAGCAGGCCCCCGGTGCGCACCACCCGGGCGAGGTCGGCGAAGGACAGGTCGGCCCAGATCGGCCCGGCGCGCCGGTAGCGGGCCGGGACGGGGTCGCCGTCCGCGTACCAGCCGACGCCGAACCCGTCCGCGTTCACCGTCCCGTACCGCTGCCTGCGGGGCTCCCAGGACTGCCGGTACAGGGCGTGCGCCGGCTCCACCAGCACCTCGCCGAGCGGCACCGGCGTTCCGAGACAGGCGATATGACGGCACATCAGCCGGCCTCCGCGTCCCGTGCGGTGCGGAACCCGGAGAAGATCTGGCGCCGCACCGGCAGGTCCCAGTTGCGGAACGTGCCCCGGCAGGCCACCGCGTCCACGGCGAACGAGCCGCCGCGCAGCACCTTGTGGCCCGGACCGAAGAAGACCTCGGAGTACTCCCGGTACGGGAAGGCGACGAAGCCCGGGTACGGCAGGAAGTCGCTGGACGTCCACTCCCACACGTCGCCGATCAGCTGCCGTACCCCGAGCGGCGACCGCCCGGCCGGATAGCTCCCCACGGGCGCGGGCCGCAGGTGGCGCTGGCCCAGGTTGGCGTGCCCGGGCGTGGGGTCGTCGTCGCCCCACGGGTAGCGCAGTGAGCGCCCCGACACCGGGTCGTGGCGGGCGGCCTTCTCCCACTCCTCCTCGGTCGGCAGCCGGCGGCCCGCCCAGCGGGCGTAGGCGTCGGCCTCGTACCAGCTCACGTGCAGCACCGGCTCCTCCTCGGGGACCGGTTCGACGACACCGAACCGGCGGCGCAGCCACTGTCCGCCGTCACGGCGCCAGAACAGCGGCGCGCCGATGCCGTGCTGCCGGATCTGCGCCCAGCCCTCCGGCGCCCACCAGCGCTCGTCCCGGTAGCCGCCGTCCTCGATGAACGCCAGGTACGCGCCGTTGCTCACGGGCACCGTGTCGATGAAGAACTCCGGTACCACGCGCGCGTGCGCCGGTCGTTCGTTGTCCAGCGCCCACGGCTCGGCCGAGGTGCCCATGGTGAACGGCCCGCCCGGCACCCGCACTTCGGTGGGCAGCCCGTCGCCGGAGCCGTCCCGGGGCGGTTCGGGGGCGTGCAGCGCAGCCGGGCCCCGTCGGAGCTGATGGGTAATCAGCATGGTCTCGTCGTGCTGCTGTTCGTGCTGGGCCACCATCCCGAACGCGAACGCCGCGTCGACCAGCGGCGGGCCGCCCTCCAGCGGGGTGCGTTCCAGGACGTCGAGGACCCGGCCGCGTACGTCCGAGGCGTACGCGCGGGCCTCGGCGGGCGCCAGCAGCGGCAGTGCGGGCCGGGTGGCCCGGGGATGCTCGAAGGCGTCGTAGAGGGAGTCGATCTCCGGGCGCAGCGCCTCCCGCCCCGCCACGGCCCGCCACAGCCACTGCTCCTCCTGGTTGGAGATGTGCGCGAGGTCCCACACCAGGGGCGACATCAGCGGTGAGTGCTGGGCGGTGAGGTCACCGTCTTCGACGCAGTCCGTGAGCAGGGCGGTGCGGGCCCGGGCGGTGGTCAGCGCCTCCAGCGCCCGCCGCCTGAGCTGCTCGGGGTCGGTCATGTGCGGACGTCCTTCCGGGGTGCCCGGGCCGTGGTCACGGGGGTCAACTGGTCGTCGGCGGGACATCGGCCCCGTAGGACATGGCGCTCGTGGAACGCGGCGACGGCGTCCAGGACGGCGGGGGAGGCGCCCCTCCGGGGCAGGGCCTCCAGCGCGAGCGCGAACAGGGCCACGGCGGCCCCGTGCAGCGCGGGCGCCGCCAGGCCGTCCCGCGCGGCACCGCGCCACAGCGGGTCACGCGGCGGCGGGGAACCGGCCGGCGCCGGTCCCGCGAGGGGCTCGACCACGCGGTACGCGGCCTCGGCCGCCTCCGGGTCGTCGAACAGGGCGGCCGTCACGGCGAGGGGCACGATCCAGCCGTCCTCGCCGGGCTGCGCGTCGATCATGCGCAGTTCCAGATGCCCGCGCGGCCGGACGGGCGGGAACAGGGTGGTGACGTGGTAGTCGAGGTCCGCGCGGGTGGCCGGTCTCGGCTCCCCGGAGCGCAGCCACTCCCGTAACGTCAGCGCCTCGGGCACCTCCCAGGGCCCCGCCCCGCCTCCGTCCCCGTCCTTGTCCCGGACGCACATCACGGGCGCGTCCAGTACGTGCGCCGCCCACGCGTCGCGCGGGTTCCGCCAGGTGTCGGGGGCCGTGCCCCGCACCGGGTCGAGATCGGCCCACAGGCCCTGCCGGGCGGACCGCGCACCGGCCGGCCTGCCGTGCAGGACGGGGGAGTTGGCGAACGCGGCCACCAGGACCGGGCCCAGCAGGTGGGCCAGCCGCCAGCGCCGCTCGAAGCCCAGCGGCCCGGGCTCCTCGTGACCGGCGTCGAGGCAGACCTGCACGGAGGCGGAGTCACGCATCATGGCGCGGCCGGCCGGACCCGTACGGTCCAGGTAGCTCTCCATGGCGTCGTAGCGCGGCGCGCGCAGCAGCCGCTCCCGGGGCGGGCACCAGGGATCGGTGCCGGAGCCCGTGAGGACGAGGCCGAAGGCGTCCAGGGCGGTCCGCACGGCCGCCAGATCGGCCGAAACGGTGGTGACGCACTCCATCAGGGACGCGGCGGGCGGCGAGCTGAGCTCAAGCTGCCCGCCGGGTTCGAAGGTCAGGGCCGATTCCAGCGGCAGGGTCCGCAGGGCCTCGAAGGCGGTACCGAGCCGGCCGGCGGCGACGGGGAGCCACGGGGTGTGCCGGTCGTGGACGAACCACTCCAGCTCCACCCCGACCGCGCGGGGCGGCCCGGTCTTGAAACAGATGCAGCGCAGCAGGTCCTCGGCCTCGTCCTCGGCGAGCGGACCGCCGCTGTCCGGCACGTCGCTCAGTGGCATGGGTTCCTCCTGGAGAAGGGGTTCCGTCCCACCTAAGCCACCGGCCGGTGATCGCACAAGAGTGCCCTCGGGGGCGGAAAACCAGTTGCCTGAAGCTTGATTGATTATCGAGCATGCCGGGTATGAGTGCACGTCTGCGAGAGATCGCCAAGCGGACCGAGGAGATTGTCGCGGAGGGCCGTTACCGGGCCCCCGACGGCCGGCCGGTCACCATCGGCCCCCAGGTCACCGCCGCCCTCGCCGGCACCGCGATGTACGGCCCCGACCCGGTCCCGGTGACCCCCGACACCGGCCGCGACACCCGCGTCGAGGTCACCGGGGAGTCCAGCCTGGAGGCGGCGCGGCGGCTGACCGGCACGGCACCCGGACCCGTCGCCGTCCTCAACTTCGCCTCCGCCCGCAACCCCGGCGGCGGCTACCTCAACGGGGCCCAGGCGCAGGAGGAGGCCCTGTGCCGCTCCTCCGCCCTGTACGCGACCCTGCTGCGGGTCCCGGAGTTCTACGACCACCACCGCGCCGACCGCAGCCCCTTCTACACCGACCGGGTCATCCACTCGCCGGGCGTGCCGGTGTTCCGCGACGACCGGGGCGGACTCCTCAACTCCCCTTTCAGCGTGGGATTTCTCACGTCGCCCGCGCCCAACGCCGGTGTGATCAGCAGCCGTTCGCCCCGCGAGGCCGGACGCATCCCGGCGGCGCTGGCGTCGCGGGCGGAGCGGGTGCTGGAGACGGCGGCGGAGTGCGGTTACCGGCGGCTCGTGCTGGGCGCCTGGGGGTGCGGTGTGTTCCGCAACGACCCGGTGCGGGTGGCGACCGCCTTCCGGACGCCGCTGACCGGGGAGGGCCGGTTCGCCGGCCACTTCGACGAGGTCGTCTTCGCCGTGCTGGACCGTACGCGCGGGGCCACCACCCTGGGCGCGTTCCGCGACGTGTTCGCGGCCGTCGCGCGGGGGTGACGACGCGAGCCGGTCCGCCCCGGGGCACCACCCCGGGCCCACCGTGCACGGCGCCGGCGCTCGCGAGCGGTCCGGGCGGCCCACCGCGCCTCCACCTGACGTGCGCGGCGGGCGGAACGTCTCTAGCGTCGCCTGCATGGACACACATCCGGAGCGCTTCGAGATCCTGCTGGTGCCCGAGCACGTGGAGGGGCGCGACGCGTCGGACCTCGCGGGCGACGCGGTCCGCTCGGCCGTCGTCGAGGCCACCGGCGAGACCGGTGCGTCCGGCTTCCCCCGGTACGCGGGCGACGGCGTCGAGGCCGACATCGACCCGGAGACCCGGGCCGTGGAGGCCCTCCTGGTGGACGGCGCGGAACTGGCCTACGGGCTCACGGCACGGGTGCGCTGAGCCCCCCGCCCGCGCGGCCCGAGGGGGCCGTTGACAGGCGGCGGACACGGACGGAGACTCGGGCGCGAGGCCGGGGACGAAGATTGCTTCGCCCGCCGAACGGACGAGGTCACCTGGGAGCACGCCCGATGAGCATCCGCGACGTCTACATCGTCGACGCCGTACGCACACCGATCGGCAAGTTCGGGGGAGCCCTCTCCGCCGTACGCCCCGACGACCTGGCCGCACACGTCGTCAAGGCGCTCCTGGACCGCACGCCCGCCCTCGACCCCGCCCGCCTCGACGACGTCTACTTCGGCGACGCCAACGGGGCCGGCGAGGACAACCGCGACGTGGCCCGCATGGCCGTGCTGCTCGCCGGGCTCCCCGTCTCCGTACCGGGCGTCACGGTGAACCGGCTGTGCGGTTCGGGCCTGGAGGCCGTCATCCAGGCCGCCCGCGCCATCGCGGTGGGGGACGCCTCGGTGGTCCTGGCGGGCGGCGTCGAGTCGATGTCCCGGGCGCCCTGGGTGCTCCAGAAGCCCGAACGGGCCTTCCCCGCCGGCCACCAGCAGCTCCACTCGACGACGCTCGGCTGGCGCATGACCAACCCGAGGATGCCCGCCGAGTGGACCGTCCCGCTCGGCGAGGGCGCCGAACTGGTCGCCGACAAGCACGCCATCACCCGTGAGCAGCAGGACGCCTTCGCCCTGGCGAGCCACCGCAAGGCCGCGGCCGCGTGGGCCGCGGGACTGTACGACGGCGAGGTCGTGCCGTACGGCGACACCGGCCTCACCCGCGACGAGTGCGTCCGGGACAACACGTCCATGGAGGCGCTGGCCAAGCTGAAGCCGTCCTTCCGTACCGATGGCACGGGGACCGTGACGGCCGGCAACGCCTCGCCCCTCAACGACGGTGCCGCCGCGCTGCTGCTGGTCGACGAGGAGGGCCTGAAGGCCTGCGGACGCGAGCCGCTCGCCCGGATCCGCGCGTCGGCCGTCACCGGCATCGAGCCGCAGCTGTTCGGCCTCGGACCGGTGGAAGCCGTCCAGCGCGCCCTCGCCAGGGCGGGCCGTACCTTCGCGGACCTCACCGCCTTCGAGCTCAACGAGGCCTTCGCCGCCCAGTCGCTGGGCTGCCTCGCCGAGTGGCCCGAGCTGGACCCGGCCGTGGTCAACCCGCGGGGCGGCGCCATCGCCATCGGCCACCCGCTGGGCGCCTCGGGGGCCCGCCTCGCCGGCTCCGTGGCCCACCAGCTCGCGGCCGCGGGCTCGGGCACGGGCCTCGCGGCCCTGTGCATCGGCGTCGGGCAGGGGCTGGCGCTCGTCCTGGAACGCTGAGCGACCGGCCGGCCGGGCGGGGTTCCCGGGCCCGCCCGGCGGACTCGTCAGGCCTCGGTCCCGCCCTGCTCGATGGCCTCGTCAGGCTTGTGTCCCGCCTGCTCGATGGACTTGCGCACCTCGTCCATGTCGAGCTTGCGGGCCTGTCCGATCAGGTCCTCCAGAGCCGCCTCGGGCAGGGCCCCGGGCTGGGCGAACACGGCGACGTTGTCCCGGACGATCATCAGCGTGGGGATCGACCGGATCTCGAAGGCCGCGGCCAGCTCCTGCTGCGCCTCCGTGTCCACCTTGGCGAACACCAGGTCCGGGTGGCGCTCGGACGCACTCTCGAACACCGGGGCGAACTGGCGGCACGGCCCGCACCAGGCAGCCCAGAAGTCGATCAGGATGAAGTCGTTCTCCGTGACCACCTGATCGAAGTTGTCCTTGGTGAGCTCTAGCGTGCTCATGCTGCCTACCTCTTCCCGGTATGTGGGGGACCGCCCCGGACAACGGTGCCCGGCACCGCGCTATTCCGGCTGCCCCTGTGGCCAGGGTGCACACGTACCACCAGACTGACCCCATGAGCGAAACGGTGGAGTACGACGTCGTCGTGGTGGGTGCCGGGCCCGTCGGCGAGAACGTGGCGGACCGGGCGGCCGCGGCCGGGCTGAGTGTCGCGGTGGTGGAGAGCGAACTGGTGGGCGGCGAGTGCTCCTACTGGGCCTGCATGCCCAGCAAGGCACTGCTGCGGCCGGCGATCGCCCGCGCCGACGCCCGCAAGGTCCCCGGGCTGCGCCGGGCCGTGCAGGGCCCCCTGGAGGCCTCGGAGGTGCTCGCCCACCGGGACGCCACGGTCGCGCACTGGAAGGACGACGGGCAGGCCGGCTGGCTGGACTCGATCGGAGCCGTGCTCCACCGCGGCAGGGGCCGGGTCGACGGCACCCGGCGGGTCACCGTCGAGGGCCCCGGCGGGGAACGGCAGGTCCTGACCGCCCGGCACGCCGTCGCCCTCTGCACCGGGAGCCGCGCCGTCCTGCCCGACCTGCCGGGCCTCGCCGGCGCCCGCCCCTGGACCAGCCGCGAGGCGACCGGCTCCCCGCGCGTGCCGGACCGGCTCGTCGTGGTCGGCGGGGGAGTGGTCGGCACCGAGATGGCCACCGCCTGGCAGGCGCTCGGCTCCCGCGTCACGGTGCTGGTACGGGGCGACGGCCTGCTCCCGCGCATGGAGCCGTTCGTCGGCGAGCACGTGGCGGACGCGCTCACCGGGGCCGGTGCGGACATCCGTACCGGAGTGTCCGTCACCGCCGTCGAACGCCCGGACCCCACCGGGCCGGTCACGGTGGTCCTGGACGACGGCGGGCGGATCGAGGCGGACGAGGTCCTCTTCGCCACCGGCCGCGCCCCGCGCACGGACGACCTCGGCCTGGAGACGGTCGGGCTGGAGCCCGGATCCTGGCTGTCCGTCGACGACACCTGCCTCGTCGAGGGCACCGACTGGCTGTACGCGGTCGGCGACGTCAACCACCGGGCCCTCCTCACCCACCAGGGCAAGTACCAGGCCCGGATCGCCGGGGCCGCCATCGGTGTCCGCGCCGACGGCGGGTCCCCGCTGGACACCGGCGCCTGGGGCGCGCACGCCGCCACCGCCGACCACGCGGCCGTGCCCCAGGTCGTCTTCTGCGACCCGGAAGCCGCCTCGGTCGGCCTCACCCTGGCCGAGGCCGAGGCGGCGGGCCACCGGGTACGCGCGGTCGACCAGGACCTGGCCGGGGTGGCCGGCTCGGGCCTGTACGCGGACGGCTACCGGGGCCGCGCCCGGATGGTGGTCGACCTCGAACGCGAGATCCTCCTCGGGGTGACCTTCGTGGGCCCCGGGGTGGGCGAACTGCTCCACTCGGCCACCATCGCCGTCACCGCCGAGGTCCCCGTCGCCCGCCTGTGGCACGCGGTCCCCGCGTACCCCACCATCAGCGAGGTCTGGCTCCGGCTGCTGGAGGGCTACCGCGGCTGACCCCCCGTCACCCCGCCGTCCCCGGCCCCCGCCGGCCCGGATCACGCACGGACCGGGCCGGCGGGGCCGCCACCGCCCGTGCCGTCCCGGTCCGCCGGCCGCCCGCCCGCGCCGTCCGCGTCCCCCAGCTGCCCGCCCGCGTCGTCGTCGCGGTGCTCCACCAGCCGCGCCGTGAGATAGCCGATCACCGCGCAGACCACGATGAGCGGCGTCTGGTCGCTGCCGTCCCGTCCGAGCAGCAGGACCGCCAGGACGGCACTCGCCAGCGGCAGCCGTGTCACCACCGCCGTGGCCGTCGCCACCCCGGCCGCCAGCGCCGGAGCCGTACCGAGCCCCGGCAGCCCGGCGCACGCCAGCCCGCCCGCCGCGCCGATGAGCACGGCGGGGAAGATGGGCCCGCCCCGCATGCTGCCCAGACACACGCTCCAGGCCAGGGTCTTGCAGAGCACGAGCACCAGGAGGGCGCCGACGGACCAGGCGTGCGGGTCCGCCGCCAGGGTGCCGAGCGTCGCCTGGCCCGACAGCGCCGCCTCCTCCGGCGAGCGCCCGGTGAGCAGCGCGTACGCCGTGAGGCAGCCGCCCACCGCCACGGCACACGCCACCGTCCGCACCGCGGTGTGCCGGGCGGTCCAGTCCGCGGTGCGGCGCCCGAGCCGATGTCCCGCCGAGAGGACCACGGTGATCACCAGCGCCAGGGGAACGCCCCACAGGAAGTCGCCCGCGTCCGGGTTCGCGGCCGGCGGCACTTCCGGCAGCGACAGGCCCCCGGTGCCGAGCCCCGTCCATCGGCCGAAACCGGTGAAGACCAGGGCCCCGGCGGCACTGGCCAGCAGGCACGGCAGCAGCAGGGCGACGAGCCGCGGCCCGGCGAGGGCCGCGGCTTCGACGACGAGGACGGCCGCCACCAGCGGGCCGCCCAGGATCGTGGAGATCGCGGCGGTCGAGCCGGCCGTGCCCAGCACCATCGCGGTCCTCGGGTCCGCCTTCCGCCGCGCGGGCCGCAGTGCCAGCAGCGCGAGCCCGCTGCCGAGCGCCATCAACGGGGCCTCCGGACCCAGGACCACCCCGAGGGGCAGTGTCGCCAGGGTCGCGAACACCACCCCCGGCACCGCAGCCGGTCCGCTGGGGCTCCTGGCCAGGCCCCGGACCGCCAGGTGCCCACCGCGCCCCGGGACGCGGGTGACGACCGGGACCAGCAGCAGCCCGGCCAGCAGCAGCGCCGGCAGCGGCCACCACCAGGGCGGCTCGGCGAACCCGGCCGCCCGGGGCAGGTCCTGCCACACGGCCTGCTGGAGCCGGTGCTGGAGGGCCGTGAAGAAGAAACAGGCCAGCGCGACCGGCACGCCCATGAGGACCGAGAGCAGCAGCAGCCGGGCGTAGGCCCGGCCGGCCGGTGCCTCCTCGGCCGGCCCGGGCACCCCCGGTGCCGTACCGGGCCGGTCCGCGCTCGACGGGCTCACAGCCCTTCCCCCACGGCCGGCACCGTGGGCCGCACCACGGCCGGTGGCGCGGCCGCCGCCGCGAGGGGCACCACGGCCGCCTCCGCGGTCAGCACTTCACGGACGCCTGCGAGGCGGCGACGGCCCGGTCCAGCGCCTCCAGGTGCGGCCGGATCCGCGCGGCGGCCTGGGCGCCCGTGGCCCCGCCGGGCACGTCGTCGACGGCCCGGCTGACCCGGTCGTACGCGGCCGAGACCGGCCCCGCCCGCGCCCTGCGCACGTTCCGCGCGCTCTGCGCCACCAGGTCCAGGTCGTGGGCCACGTCCTCCCGGAGGTCGCGCAACTCGTCGCGGCCCCGCGACCTGGCGCCGAGCCCGGCCATCTTCCCCGCGTCCATCCGCAACGCCCCCAGGTCCTCGCAGAACGTGTCGATCGCGGCCCTCGTCCTCTCCCTCGGCGACGGGGCTCCGGCGGAGCACCCGGCCAGGCAGAGCGGAGCCACCACCAGGACAACGGCCATCCGGCAGGTGAGGTCTCCCATGGCCCCATGCAATGCCGGGCGCGGCCGGTGTGCCCGTGGGTGGCGCCGAACGGGTGAACCGCACCTCGCCACCCGCCTCAGGCGCTGTGCAGACCGGGCGCGCCGGTACCGGTGGTGAAGGACGCGGCCGTACTGAGCGTCCCGCCCGTCCGCGAGATGGTGGAGACCGTCCTGAAGGCGATGTCGGCGGCCGTCTGGCCGAGCTTGACGACGGTGTAGCCCCGGCGCCCGTCGTAGAACTTCATGTGCGGGTTGGCCTGGGTGAGGCTGAGCCAGTTGCCGGGCTTGGCCGCGCCGTCCCGGCCGCTGGTGACGGAGGTCGTGGCGATCTCGGTGCCGACCACGCGGGACGCCGGGTTGTCGAAGTCCGCCTTGAGGTCGAACCCGTAGGCGACGTGCGCGTCGCCGGACAGGACCATCAGGTTGTCCAGCCCGGCGGCGGTCGCACCGTCCAGGAGGCGCTTGCGGGAGGCCGGGTAGCCGTCCCAGGCGTCCATGGACACCTTGTAGTCCGCCGTGTTCGTGCTGCGCCGCCGGGCGAACGTGACCTGCTGGGGGACGACGTTCCACACCACGTCGGACGCCTTCCACCCGTCCAGCAGCCAGCGCTCCTGCTCCGCGCCGGTCATGGTGCGCGCGGGATCCTGCGATTCGGGCCCCGGGGCCTGCCAGCCGTCGCCCTGGGCCTGGTTGGAGCGGTACTGGCGGGTGTCGAGGATGTCGAACTGCGCCAGGCGCCCGAACGACAGCCGCCGGTACAGCTTCATGTCGGGGCCGCTCGGCTGCTGCGGGGTGCGCAGCGGCTGGTTCTCCCAGTAGGCGCGGTACGCGGCGGCCCGGCGCAGCAGGAACTCCTCGGGGGGCACGCCGTTCTCGGGGGTCGCCCCGGCGTAGTTGTTCTCCGTCTCGTGGTCGTCCCAGGTGACGACGAACGGGTGGGCGGCGTGCGCGGCCTGGAGGTCGGCGTCGCTCTTGTAGAGGGCGTAGCGCAGCCGGTAGTCCTGGAGGGTGACGGTCTCCTGGTTGAAGTGGGCCGGGAGCTTCCGGTCGGTGTAGCCGCGGTGGCCGCCCGCCTGGTCGACCCCGTACTCGTAGATGTAGTCGCCCAGGTGCACCACCATGTCCACGTCCTCGCGGGCCACATGGCGGTACGCCGTGTAGTAGCCGTCGAAGTAGGCGGCGCACGCGACCGCGGCGAAGGTCAGGGAGGACACCCAGAAGGCGGTCGGCGACGGGGCGGTACGGGCCCGGCCCACCGGGCTGATCCAGGTGCCCGCCCGGAAGCGGTAGTAGTAGGGACGGTCCGCGTCGAGCCCCGGCACCTCGACGTGGACGCTGTGGGCGTACTCCGGGTGGGCCGTGGCGGTCCCCCGCTTGATGACGGCGTAGAACTGCTCGTCGTACGCGATCTCCCACTGCACCTCCACCCGCTGCGCCGGCAGACCGCCGTCGGCCTCGAAGGGGCTCGGCGCCAGCCGTGTCCACAGCGTGACCGAGTCCGGCAGCGGGTCGCCGGAGGCCACCCCCAGGGTGAACGGGTACGTGCTGATCTTCCGGGCGTCCAGCGCGGCCGGGGCCGCCGCACCGGCGGTGGGGAGGTGCGTGGTGAACGCCAGGGCGGCCGCGGCACCGGCCACGGTGAGGAAGCGACGGCGCCCCAGGCGCCGGGCGGCGGCGCGGAGCTCGGGCATGTGAGTGTCCATATGGCACGTCATATGCCCGCTTTATGTCGCTTGTTGCCCCGGCATACGGGTGGTGTGCCGCACCAGGGACCGGGTCTGACGAACCCTCACGCCGCTCGCCCGGTCACCGCTAAGTTGTGCGGTATGAGCAACCTTGATCGTCAGGCCGTGCCCTCCGTGTGCGGCGGCCGGGGGTTCGTCGTCGCGGAGCCGGTGCGCGAGCTCCTCGCCCCCCGGCGCGTACAGCTCGGTGAATCCACCGAGGTGCGCCGCCTGCTGCCCAACCTGGGCCGCCGCATGATCGGCGCCTGGGCCTTCGTCGACCACTACGGGCCCGACGACATCGCGGACGAGCCCGGCATGCAGGTGCCGCCCCACCCGCACATGGGCCTCCAGACCGTGAGCTGGCTCCACCAGGGCGAGGTCCTGCACCGGGACAGCACCGGAAGCCTCCAGACGGTACGCCCGCGCGAGCTGGGCCTGATGACCTCCGGCCGGGCCATCTCCCACTCCGAGGAGAGCCCCCGCCCGCACTCCCGCCACCTCCACGGCGCCCAGCTCTGGGTGGCCCTGCCCGACGCCCACCGCCACGTGGAGCCCCACTTCCAGCACCACGCCGACCTCCCGCGGGTCACCGCCCCGGGCCTGACGGCCACCGTCATCCTCGGCGAACTCGACGGCGCGCTCTCCCCGGGCACCACCTACACCCCCCTGATCGGTGCCGACCTCGCCCTGACCGGCGGCACGGAAACGAGCCTGCCGCTCGACCCGGACTTCGAGTACGCGGTCCTGTCCATGTCCGGCGAGGCCCACGTCGACGGCGTCCCGGTCCTCCCCGGCTCCATGCTCTACCTCGGCTGCGGCCGCACCTCCCTCCCCCTCCGCGCCGTGTCGGACGCGGGCCTGATGCTCCTGGGCGGCGAGCCGTTCGAAGAGGAGATCGTCATGTGGTGGAACTTCGTGGGCCGCTCCCACGAGGAGATCGAACAAGCCCGCGAGGACTGGATGACCACCACCCGCTTCGGCGAGGTCCACGGCTACGCGGGCGGCCGCCTGCCCGCCCCCGAACTTCCGCCGGTGGCGTTGAAGCCTCGGGGAAGGGTGCGCTGACCTGGGGTGATGCGTTACAGCTGGACCCGGTGCCGACTTCGCTGATGGGTCGTCAGGGCGGTGAGCGGCATGGTCTCGCTGTTCCCGGCGGAGTCGCGGCCGTAGTCGGTGAGGCGTCAGTTCGCGAGCCGTACGTTCCAGCGCCCGCCGTGGGCGGTGAGCGAGACCATCACGTGATCGTGCGGACCTTGCTGGTGCGTGGAGTGATCGCCGGCGTACTGGCCGGACGGCTCGCGTTCGGCCTCGCCTCCGTCATCGGTGAACCGCCGGTGGATGCCGCCATCGCCGTGGGGCAACTGGAACGCCGCGGTGGCGGCGAGTGCCGCCTTCGCAGCGGTCGTCGGGCTCGCCCTGGCACTGCTGCCCGCCCCGGGTGCCAAGGCAAGGGCGGTGCCGTGTCCGAAGCGGCGGCGGCGGTCCACTGATCCGGTTCCGGTCCGTCGGGGGCGCGCCCGACGGACCGGAAGCCACTGCCCGGGGGTGGCGGCGCGGGCGGCGCGGTCAATGTGCGGGAGCGTGGAGGGGGTCGGCGACGAGGTCGTGGCTGTGCCTCCAGCCGCCCGGTACGGGCACCGCATCCGTCACATGGGGATGGCCGGCATCCAGCCCGGTGTGCACATGGACGGCCCGCTCCATGTCGTGTGCGGGCCACACGCGCATCGCCACCGCCCCGGCCGCACCCGCGGTCACTCCCAGTGCGATGACGGCCGACTGGAGCCCGGCCGTCGCGCCGAGCCAGCCCGCGAGCGGATACGCCAGCAGCCAGCAGGCGTGCGACAGGGAGAACTGCGCGGCGAACAGCTCGGTGCGGTCGGCGGGCCGGGACGAGCGGCGGAGCAGCCGGCCGGCCGGGGTGAGCACCATCGAGGACGCCGCACCGAACGACGCCCAGGCCACCAGCAGTGCGGGCCAGCGCCAGTCACCTGTCCTCGCGGCGGTGAGCGCGGCGAGACCGGCGAAGACCAGAGCGATCAGCAGTGCGCCGCGCAGCATGACGGCACGGTCGGAGACCCGGTCGAGCACCCGTGGCAACACCAGGGCGACGGCCATGGAACCGGCGCCGTAAGCGCCGAGCGCCAGGGCGACGTCTCCGGCGGAGCGGCCCAGGTGATCGCGTACGTACACGACAGTGTTGACGAGGACGACCGCGCCGGCCGCCGCCACCGCCAAGTCCAGCGCCAGCAGGGCGCGCAGTCGCCGGACGGCGAAGAACAGCCGGGCGCCGGCGGTCGCCCTCGTACAGAGCCCGCCCTCACGCGGCGATACGGCGGCCTGCGGCAGCACGGCGGAGACCACCAGCGCGGCGGAACCAAGGAAACCGATCACGGTGCCGGTGAACAGCCAGTTGTACGTCATCACCGACAGCAGAGCGGCGGCGAGAGCGGGGCTGGCCAGGCTCTCCAGGTCGTAGGCGAGCCGGGACAGGGACAACGCCCGGGTGTAGTCGCGCTCATCGGGCAGCACGTCGGGGATGGCCGCCTGGAAGACGGGCATGAAGGCGGCGGATGCGGCCTGGAGGACGAGGATGAGGACGTATACCTGCCACACCTGATCGATGAACGGCAGCATGAGAGCGGCACCGGCTCTGATCAGGTCGGCGCCCACCAGCAAGGCGCGTCGGGGGAGCCGGCCGGCCACCGCGCCGACGGCCGGGGCGATCAGGACGTACGCCACCATCTTGATCGCGAGGGCGGTGCCCAGCACCGAGCCGGCGTCCGCGCCCGCGATGTCGTACGCGAGCAGCCCCAGGGCGACGGTGGTCAGCCCCGTGCCCACGAGGGCGATGGCCTGTGCCGCGAAGAGGCGGCGGTATGTGCGGTGGCGCAGTACCAGAAGCATGCGGCGGTCCCCCTTGCCACGACGGCTCGGCCGACGACCTCGATTGTAGGTTCATGTGCGCATCTGCGCACATGACGATTCGGCCACGCCCGTAGCGGCGGAAAACCGGCGATCGGGCTCTACGCTGTGTGCATGGCCGTCCGCGAATCCCTCCCAACTGCGCCCGGTGCGCATCTGCGCGCGCCGGACGGCGCCCGTCTCGCCGAGGCGACCGAGGTGTTCGCCATGCTGGCCGATCCGACGCGGCTGCATCTGCTGTGGCTCCTCGCGCAGGAGGAGGAGTCGGATGTCACCTCGCTCGCCGAGCGCTGCGCGGCATCGCGAACGGCGGTGAGCCAGCACCTGGCCAAGCTTCGCCTTGCGGGGCTCGTCGAGACGCGCCGGGAAGGGCGGCACGTGTTCTACAGCCTGCGTGACGGACATCTGCGCCGTCTCGTCCTGGAGGCCCTCAGCCACGCCGACCACCGCGTCAGCGGCGCGGCGCCGCACGACTGAGTACGCGCTGAGACCGCATCACGGCGCCGGACCATGGTGCGGCCGCGGTGCGCCGGTTGCACGGGTCGGGCCGACTGTGCTCCGGCCGCGGACACCTGGGTCACCGTGACAGGTGTATGGCGCCCGATGGGCCCTCCGGGATCGGAGGAGGCCAGGCCGGCCCTCGACGCGACGGCCCTCACCGAGATCCCGCCGCCGACCGATCCCTACGACGACACGCCCCCTGCCGCCGCTGACGGGCCACTCGCCTCCGCCCCCGGAAACTGACGCTGCTGGGACATGCCGTACCGCTGCCGGGCCCGTCTGCCGGCGGTCCATGATGGCCCGCTCCGACTGGATGACCACCACCCGATTCGGCGAGGTCCACGGCTACGCGGGCGGCCGTCCGCCCGCCCCCGGACTCGCGCCGGTGGCGCTGAAGCCTCGGGGGCGGGTGCGCCGAGCCTGGGTCAGGCGCTGCCGTGGACCTCCAGGGCGGCCCGGACGGCCGACTCCAGCGCCCCCTCGATCCAGGCGGGCTTGAGGGAGGTGTGGCAGCCGGCGAAGTGCAACGGGCCCTCGGGCGTGCCCATGTGGGGGAAGAGCTCGGTGTGCTGACCGGGCAGGAGGACGGACGCCTCTCCGTACGCGTACGGGTCGCGCTGCCAGCTCTGGGTGCGGCCCACTCCGGTGAAGAACACCTCGAGCCGCTGCCCGTACACCTCCTGCATGCCGCGCAGGGCGAGCGCGTACCGGGCCTCGTCGTCGAAGGCGTCCCAGCGCCGGGCGTCGTCCGCCCAGCTGTACGAGGCGAGGACGACGCCCCCCTCGCAGCCCGGCACGGGGTGGGAGGGGTTGAACATGAAGCGGTTCGGGTTGTCGGTCACGCACCCGCCGCCCGTGACCCGCGCCGCCTCGGGCTGATCGCGGGAGGACCACACGTGCGCCGCGTAGGTGGCGCGCTGGTTCTCGGACAGGTGACCGCGCGGCACCGAGGGGTGGGCGCCGAGCAGCCGGCCGTCCGCCGGGACGCGGCCCCGGCGGTAGGCGTCGTACAGGCCCGGTTCGACGGCGTCCAGTTCGCGCCGCCAGTCGTCCTCGCCGTACTCCCACCAGCGGCGGCTGAATTCGAGCAGCACCTTGGTGGCGCTGTCGTAGTGGGTCTCGGTGATCGCCCTGCGCTTCTCGTACGAGAGGGAGGGCGTGAACCGTACGTGCCGCAGACCGGAGAACGGGATGGTGACGACGGCCGTGTCGCCCGTGAAGCGCTCGTTGACGACCTTGCCGTCGCGGCCCTCGGAGACGGTGTCGACGCTGACGCCCGAGCGCCGGCCGCCGGTCTCGACGCGGGTCACGCGCCGGTCGAAGCGGACCTCGTCCCGCACCTGCTCCAGCAGTGCGTCCGCGAGTACGGCGGTGCCTCCGGCGAGCTCGTAGAAGGCGGTGCCGGGGCTGATGAGGGACGCGCCCATGAAACTGTGCATGAACGACAGCGGCAGCCGGGACGTCATGTTCTCCAGCGTGCCGATCAGGTCGATGGTGCGCGTGTCCAGCCGGGCGTGCTCCGTCAGGAAGCGGTACATCGACCAGTCGCCGAAGCGCCGCACCACGCGGGCCCAGCCCTCGAGGCGCTCCGGCAGCGGCTTGTCGGCCCGGGTCCCGTCGGGGCGGCGCACGCTGAACTCGTCGCGGACGGGGTCCAGGGCCCGCCGGACGATCTCCGCCGCGGGAACGTTCTCGTACGCCGCCGGAACACCGAAGGAGCGGTTGACCGCCCGGGGGTCCCTGGCGTAGTCGGCGCGACGGACGCTGATGCCGTTGACCCGGATCCAGGTGCGGTACGCGGGCTTGCCGTCCGCGCCGACGTCGACGTAGTGGAAGGGCCGCCGTTCGATCCCCAGCCGGTCGATCAGCCCGATGACCAGGGGGTGGCTGCCCGGAATGCGCATGGCACCCGCCTCGGCGTACTGCTGGGGGTCGGCGAACGCCTGGCGCGCCTTCTCGTGGCCGCCGGTGCGGAAGGTCTTGATGCGGCCACCCGCCCGGTTGCCGTTGGCCTCGATCACGGTGACGCGGTGGCCGGCCCGCTTGAGCAGGGCGGCGGCGACCATCCCGGCCGGTCCGGCACCGAGGACCAGAACGTCCTTGGCGGCCCCGCGGCCCCTGGGCAGTCCGCCGCCGAGGAGGATCCGCTCGTAGCGCGGGACCAGGGGCCGGCCCTTGTCGTCGAGGACGAGCAGCGCCCGGGCGACGGCGAGGCAGGTGTCCCGGTCCGCCGTGGAGTAGGGCGCGGCGGGGAGCGGCGCGGCAGTGGCCGGTCGCGAGGCCGCGTACGACACGGGCACGGCGGCGGCGACAGCGGCGGAGCCCGAGAGCGAAGCCATCTGACGTCTGGTCAGTCCTGAGTTGTCCATGATCGCAAGAACGGGCCCGCCGTCCTTCCGGACACCGCCCCGTTCCTCCCATCATCCGAAGGTGTGCTCCGGACCGCCGCGCCGTGTCCCGGCGGCCCCGGGTGGAGGGCGCCGGGTTCAGCCTTCCGCCACCACGATCACGCGGTCCCCGGCCGTGAACCGCACCGAATCGCGTTTGTCGGGGTTGATCCGCACGCCGTGGCGGGGGGACGTCGCGGCCTCGGCGTGCAGGCGGTAGCCGATGGCGCATTCATGACGGCGGCGGGCGGATTCGACGACGGTGGCGAAGCTGACCTCGCGGTCGGCCAGGACGTAGTCCGTGGCGGGCTTGAGGTGGATCTCACTGCCGTCGGCGGTGAACAGCTCGTCGAAGAGGGCGGCCAGGTGCCGGTTCTCCGAGATCTGCGCCATCAGCAGGCTGATCAGGCGGCCGCTGACGATGAAGTCGGCGCCCCGCCGCACGGGGGCCAGCAGCCGGTTGCGGTCGTCGGTCAGCTCGGTGATGACGGACAGTTCCCTCCCGGCGGACTCCTCGACGGCCCGCAGGTGGAGCAGGGTGACCAGCGTCCGGTCGTCCGGCTCCGTGTCCCCGTCCGAAGGGTGGCTCTCGTCCCCGATGACCATCACGCTGTCGTACACGGGCAGGTCCAGCTTGGCCAGGGTCCGCCGCTCGGTGGTGTCGCCGCCGTGGAACCCCACCACCAGACGGCGGGGCCCCTCGCCGGGGATGCCCGTCGCGCGCAGCTCCTCGGTGTCGCCCTGGGCCACGACGTCGAGGGTGGAGTCCGGCCCGGCGTACTGGTCGAGTTGCTCGATGATCAGAGGGGCGCGCCGGTTCCAGCCGAGGAGCAGCAGGCGCTCGGCAGCCGGCACGGAGGGCCGTGCGGTGACGATCGCCTCCTCGTCGACCGGTACCGGGGCGTCGACCGGTACGGCGGTGTCGTCGTCCTCGGTGATGACGACGAGCCGGTCGCCCTCGCCGATCCGGGTGCCGGGGTGCGGGTTGACGGCCATGGCGCCGTCGGCACGGACGACGCCCACCACGGAGGAGGTGGCGAAGGCGCCCACTGCCTCGCCGAACGTGCGGCCGGCCGGCGGGGGCGCCGGCACGACGTAGAACTCGTCTCCCGCGAAGTCCAGCAGTTCCTCGTAGACCAGGGACAGGCCCGGCTGGCGCGAGGTCTGCACCAGCAGCCGGGCGACGATGTCGTCGATGCTGAGGACGTGTCCGCTCGGGCCCGCCGCCAGCACGGCCGCCGGATGGTGCCGGCGGTCCCGTACGGCCGCGACCACGACGCGGTCGCCCGTGGGGGCGCCGGCGGCGTCGAGGGCGAGGAGCGTCTTCACGACGCGGGAGTCGCCGTGCCGCCCCTCCGGCGGCAGCACCAGCACGGCCTTCGCCGTTCCGGGGCTCACCCGCGCCAGGGCCGTCGGATCGGTGGGGGAACCGCTGCGGCAGACGACCCGGGTGGTCCGGGTGTCGCCGACCCGGCCGGCGATCTCGGCGTCCATGCCGACCTTGTCCTCCTCGGCCAGGACGGCGACGGCCGCCCGGCGCCGGTTGGCGTTGGCCGCCACCAGCTCGCCGACGACCGGGAAGACCTGGTCCGACCAGCCGAGCAGCACGGTGTGCCGCTCCTCCACGACGACCGACCGTCCCAGGCGTAAGGCCAGAAGGCGCTCGCCGAGGCCCGTGGTGATCAGGCTGACCAGCGCGGAGACGAACAGCAGGGCCACCAGCGCCAGGAGGACGGACATCAGCACGTACAGCGGCGGCCCGACCTCACCGCCCACCTTCAGCGTGCGGCCCACGCTCGACCACACCGCCGCCACGCGCCCGGACGCGGTCGTCGGTGCGTGGCCGTCCGCCCAGACGAGCACCACGCTCGCCGGGACGACGACCGCGAGGCACACCAGCGTGAGCCAGCCGATGAGCACCGGGGTGCCCCGGGCCATGAGGTTGTCGAACCCGTACCGGAGCCGGGACCGGGAACCGAACCAGGAACCGAACGACCGCCGTGCCATACGAGACCCCCATCAGCTTGCCGGCACAGCAGTGTGGCGGCAGGCGCGTCCGGGGCGCCGGGCGTTCGCCACGCCCTTCACCCGTAGGTGGCAGCGTGGGCCCCGTCGCGGTGAGGCGGTGAGGCGGTGCGCGGGCGCGGTGCCGCCCGGCAGTGCCCGGCCGTTATGCCCGGGCGCCGTGCCCGGCCACCATGCCCGGGCCCGGGCGCGCGGGTGCCACGACGCACCGGGGACGGCCCGTCAGCCGTTCCCGCCCTTCCCGACCTCCCGGACCTTCCGGAGCGACGCGCGCATGATGTCGGTCGCGCGGGTGAGCCAGTCGGACAGCACCGCGATCTCCTCGGGGGAGTAGTCGGCGAACAGCTCGGCGATCCGGCGGTGGTTGCCCTCGTAGACCTCGTACACCCGCGCCGCCGCGGACACGTCGGCGACGACCCGCACCCGCCGGCGGTCGCCGGGGTCGTGCCGGCGATGGGCGTAGCCGGCGCGTTCCAGCCGGTTGATGACGCCGGTGATCGCCCCGGTCGTCAGGTTGGCCCGCTGGGCCAGGTCACCGGCGCTGATCGGTTCCCCCGCACCCTCCGCCTCTAGCACGAACCCCAGGCAGGTGAGGTCGGTGACGTTCAGCCCGAGCCGCTGCGCGACGTCGTGCTGGGCGACGATGCCCAGCGCGACGAGGTGATCCATCTGGGCGTGCGCCTGCTGCGCCGTGGCAGGGGGACGTCGCTTGCCATCCACCGGAAATTTCCCTTAGTCTCTAAGTAACTTAGCTCGCGAGATAAATATCTCTCGTGGAGAGCGTATCGCCGGGGATCGGTCCGGCCGTCGGGAAGGCAAGGTCATGAGCGCACACGGAGACGTCGATCTCGGTCACACCCTGGCCGGCTGGACCGGCACCCTGATCGGCCTCGCCGGTCTCTGCGTGACGGGGTCGGCCGTCGTCGCCGTGTCGCTCCCGCTCGCCCTGACGGGCCTCGGCGTCCTCGGCGCCGCCGCCGTGGTGACCTGGGTGCTGCACCTCGCCGGGTGGGGCAAGCCGAGCGGGCCGCGCCCCGAGGGCGAGTGGCCTTGGCGGGTGCGGGACGCCGCCGCACGGCACGGCCACGCCGACTGCCTCGGGTGCCGCATGGCGGGCCGGCGCCCCGAGCGCGCCGGCATCCGCGTCCGGACGGACGGCCCGGAGCCCGCGACGACCCCGGCTCCCCAGGGCCCGGTGACCCCGGCTCCCCGGACTCCGGTGAGCCCGGCGGCCCCCATCCCGGCGTCCGCGCCCCCGGCCCCGGCTGCCGCCTCCCGCTGACGGGCGGGGGGCGTCCGGTCAGAGGGGGACGACCGTCACCTCGGTGGCCTTGACGCTGGTCCACACGGACGCCCCCTCGGCGAGGCCGAGTTCGGCGGCCGCCCGGGGGGTGATCTCGGCGACGAGGTCGGGCGCCGTCGCGGAGGTGATCAGCATCCGCAGCCGGCTGCCGCTGCCGGTGATCTCGCGTACGGTGCCGGGCCAGACGTTACGCGGGCTGCCGGCGGGCTTGTCGCGGTGGACGGCCACCGCCTCCGGCGCGACGATCGCGAGCGCCGGGGTGCCGGCGGGCGGCGGTTCGGCCGCGATCAGGGTGCCGCCGCCGGCGAGCGCGAGGCCGTCCGGGGTGGCGGTGCCGGGCCAGGCGTTGCGGCCGAGCATCCGGGCCACCCAGGGGGACCGGGGGTGGCGGGTGACCTCGGCGGGCGCGGCGTCCTGGACGGCGCGCCCTTCGTCCAGCACGAGCACGCGGTCGGCGAGGGAGACGGCCTCGACCGGGTCATGGGTGACGATGAGGCACACGCCGCCGAAACCGGAGAGGTGGGTGCGCAGGGTGTGCCGGACGTGGGCGCGAGTGGTCTGGTCGAGCGCGGCGAGCGGTTCGTCGAGGACGAGGAGCCGGGGCCGGGCGGCCAGGGCACGGGCCAGGGCGACCCGGCCGGCCTGCCCGCCGGACAACTGGCCGGGCCTGCGGTGTGCGAGGTGGCCGACCCCCAGGCGGTCGAGCCAGCCCTGGGCCTCGCGCCGGGCCTCGGCCCGCGGCACGCCCTGGGCCCGCAGCCCGTACGCGGTGTTGGCGAGTGCGCTCATGTGCGGGAAGAGCGCGCCGTCCTGGGGTACCCAGGAGACCCGCCTCCGGTGCGGGGGCAGCGCGGTGACGTCGGTGTCCCCGAGGGTGAGGTCGGCGTGGGCCCGTTGGGTGAGCCCGAGGAGGGCGCGGAGCAGGGTGGTCTTGCCGGCGCCGTTGGGTCCGACGACGGCGATCGTGGTGCCGGGGCCGGCGTCGAGGGTGAGCCGGGTGAAGCCGGTGACCCGGGCGCGCATCGACCAGCGCCCGCCGGGCGCGGCCGGCGGCGAGGCGGCGTCGGGTGCCGGCTCGGGTGCCACGGGTTCCGCGCCGGACGCCGGCGCGGCGCGGCGCACCCGGTCGGCGGGGGCGCCCGACCACCGGCCGCGCAGGGCGACCAGTACGGCCAGCGCGACGGCCACCAGCAGGAGCGAGACCGAGGTGGCGGCCTCCGGCGCGTCCTGGAGCAGCAGGTACACCTGGAGCGGCAGGGTCTGGGTGGCGCCCGGCAGGTTGCCCGCGAAGGTGATGGTGGCGCCGAACTCGCCGAGCGCGCGCGCCCACGTGAGGGCCGCCCCGGCGACGACCCCGGGAGCCACCATGGGCAGCGTGACGGTGCGGAACACCCGTACCGGTGAGGCGCCGAGGGAGGCCGCCGTCTCCTCGTAGCGGGGGCGCAGGCCGCCGAGCGCGCCCTCCAGGCTGATGACGAGGAACGGCATGGCGACGAAGGTCGCGGCGAGGACGGCGCCGGAGGTGTGGAAGGGCAGCGTGATCCCGAAGGTGCCCTCCAGCCAGGGCCCGAGCAGTCCGCGCCGGCCGAAGGCGAGGAGCAGGGCGACCCCGCCCACCGTCGGCGGCAGCACCATGGGCAGCAGCACCAGCGAGCGGACGAACGCCTTGCCGGGGAACTCCACCCGGGCGAGCAGCCAGGCCAGCGGGACCCCGAGCAGCAGCGACAGCCCGAGCGCCCAGAAGGAGACCACGAGCGACAGCTTCAGCGCCTCGACGGTGCCGGGCGAGCCGAGGTGGCCGGCGAGCCCGCCCCACCGGGTGCGGGCAAGGATGCCCACCAGAGGGAGGGCCAGGAACGCCACGGCCAGCAGCGCGGGCAGCGCCAGCGCGAGGGGTGGACGGGGGCCGGGCGTGCGTACGCCTGCTCGTTTCATGAGGGTTCCCGCATACGTGAGGCGTGAGGGGGGGAGCGTGAGGGGTGGAGCGCGTGGGGGTGGGGTGCGTGAGGGGTCGGGCGCGTGGGGGTGGGGCTGTCCGTTCCCCCCTCGGTACGGACAGCCCCCCGGCGGTCCGGCGATCCGCAGCCGTTACGGCTTCTGGAAGCCGGCGTCCTGGAGGATCTTCCGGCCTTCCGGCGAGGACAGCCAGGTCACGAACGCCGCGGCCGCCCCGGCGTTCCTGGAGCCCTTCAGGGTGGCGGCCGGGTACCGGGCCACCGCGTTCTGAGCGTCGGGGATCTCGACGGCGTCGACCTTGTCCGCGGCGCTCGCCGCGTCGGTCCGGTAGACCAGGCCCGCGTCGGCCTCGCCGAGTTCGACCTTGCTCAGTACGGCGCGCACGCTGGGTTCCTGGGAGACCGGCTTCACCGGGATCCCCTGTGCGTCGAGGATCTTCCGGCTGTACTTGCCGGCCGGGACCTCGGGCGCGGCGAGCACCACCTTCAGCCGGGTGCCGGCGAGGTCCTTGAGTTCCTCGATCTTGTGCGGGTTGCCTTCCCCGGTGGCGATGACGAGCCGGTTCGTCGCGATGACCGTCGGGGTGCCGGTGTCGGCCTTCACCTTGTCCATGCTCGTGGTGTCGGCGGTGACCAGGGCGTCGGCGGGGGAGCCCTGGGAGACCTGGGCGACCAGCTCCTGGGAGCCGGCGAACGAGAAGGTGATCTCCGTGCCGGGGTGGGCCTTCTCGTAGACGGCGCCCGCGGTCGTGAACACGTCGGTGAGGGACGCGGCGGCCAGCACGGTGAGGTGCGCCGCGGGGGCGCCGCCCGCGGAGCCGGAGGCCGTCGGCCCACCGGTGTCCTCGGTGCCGTCGGCGCCGCAGGCGGTCAGCGGGACGAGGAGGGCCGCGGCGAGGGCGGCAGCGGCGGTACGACGCCCGGTGAACGCGGGGGACATGGGGTTTGTGCTCCTTGGGACGAACGGAAGGTGCGGAGGAGCGGCCGGTCGCGCCGACGGCCGAGGTGATTCCCGGTACCGCTGAGGCTCAGGTGCGGTCGATGTGCACGCTGGTCGACTTCACGCGGGCGGTGGCCCGCATGCCGACTTCCAGTCCCAGTTCCTCCACGGCCTCGCGGGTGAGGAGGGACACCAGCCGGTGCGGTCCGGCCTGGATGGTGACCTGGGCCGCGACGTCGCCGAGCTTGATGGCCGTGACGATCCCCGGGAACGAGTTGCGCGCCGAGGTGTACGACACGTCCTCGTCGTCGCCCTGCGCGATCTCCACGGAGAACTCGGCCAGCGACTTCCCGTCGATGACCCGCCGACCGCTCTCGTCGCGGTGGGTCGCCATCCGGCCGGCGTCGGCCCAGCGCCGCGCGGTGTCGGGGCTGACGCCCAGCAGACGCGCGGCCTGTCCGATGGTGTAGGACTGCATGTGCGACACCGTAGGGCGGATCGGCTCTCATCTGCAAGAAAATCGTGGGACCCTCCATCGCGGATGAGGGGTGCTGATAGGAACGGACGACGGCGGCCCTCGCGCTCTCCTCGCCCGGTGCGGCTCTCCCGGAGGGACGACGCGGGCCCATGTCCGCGACAATGGAGACAGAGGGCCCGAGCCGCGTGCGCGGTATGCCGCCAGCGCGGGTCGGACCGCCGTGCCGGGTGCGGAAGGGGCCGGTGGTGGCGTCGGATGGGTCGGGGCATGAGCAGGCTCCCGGTTCGCTCTGGTCCGAGCCCGGGACGCTGCTGGAACACGTACGGGTGGCCGTCTTCGGCATCGACGAGGACGACCGGATCTGTTTCTGGGGACCCGGCGCGCGGGACCTCTTCGGCCACGATCCGCAAGGGGCGCTGACCCGGCCGGCCGGCATCCTCCTCGCCGAGCCGGGCCCTGCCACGACCGGCCCCGCCGCGACCGGTCCCGCCGCCGGCGCCCCGGTGTCGCTGGCGGATCGGGGCCGTGCGCACGGGTACTGGCGCGGGCGGCTGCGGGCCCGCCACCGGGACGGCACGCACTTCGACTGCGGGTTCCGGGTCTTTCCCGTGACCGGCACCGGAGGGTCGACCGTCGTCATGGCGCTCGCCAGCCGCAGCGACCAGCTCGACCGGGTGAAGACCAACCTGGCCTTCCTGGACTCCCTGTTCGAGACCTGCCCCATCGGCCTGGTCATGCTCGACGAGGACCTGCGCTACGTCCACCTCAACCAGGCGCTGGCCGACATGGACGCGATGCCCATCGAGGAGCACCTGGGCCGGCGGATCGGCGACATCATGATCACGTCCGACGACGGCGCCTACCTGCGGATGCTGCGGGAGGTCGAGCGGGAGGGCCGCCCGGTCGTCGGGGCACTGGTGGGGGTGCGCACACCGGGCCGTCCGGACCGAGACCAGGTCCGTTCGGTGAGCTTCTTCCCGCTGAGCGGGACCGCGGGCAGCCGCACCGGCCTGGGCGGGCTGCTGGTCGACGTGACCGACCGGGAGCGGGCGATCGGGGAGGCCGCCGCCGGCCGGCAGCGGCTGGCCCTGCTGAACCGCGCCGCCGCCACCATCGGCACCACCCTCGACGTGCACGTCACCGCCGGGGAGCTCGTCCGGGCCGCGGTACCCGGCTTCGCCGACGCCTCCGTCGTGGAGATCGTGGAGTGGAGGGACGAGCAGGAGGTGTTCGACCCGCGCCGCCCGCTGCGCACCCGCCGCATCGCCTCCGGAACGAGCCTCCCCCCGCCCGCCACCGAACTCGTGGGCGGACTGGAGCACGTGACCTACCCGCCAGGTTCCTCGGTCCACCACATGCTGGAGACGGGCGGCGTCGTCTCCGTACCGGTGAACGACGACTTCGTCACCCGGACCGTCATCCACCAGGACCGGGCCCGGTTGCTGCGGGACAGCGGGCTCACCTGCCTCCTCATCGCCCCGCTCGTCGCCCGGGACACGGTCCAGGGCCTCGCCATGTTCGGCCGATCGGCGGCCCGCCCCGCCTTCACCGACCAGGACCTCGGCCTGGCCGCGGAGCTCGCCTCCCGGGCCGCGCTCTGCCTGGACAACGCCCGCCTCTACAGCCGGGTCCAGCACATCGCACTCACCCTCCAGCGCGCCCTGCTGCCCAGCGCCCTGGCCGTGAACCCCTGCGCGGAGGTCGCCCACCGCTACGTACCCGGCAGCCACCTCACCGAGGTCGGCGGCGACTGGTACGACGTGATCGGCCTGCCCGGCGGCCGGATCGCCCTGGTGGTCGGGGACGTCATGGGACACGGTGTGCCGGCGGCCGCCGCGATGGGCCGACTGCGCATCACGGCCAAGGCGCTCGCCCGGCACAACCAGGAGCCGGGCGAGCTGCTCGCCGAACTGGACGCCTGCGCCCAGGAAGCCGGCATCGAGCTGGCCACCTGCCTCTACCTCCAGTACGACCCCGCCACCGGGCGCGCCCGCATCGCCAGCGCCGGGCACCCCCCGCCCCTGGTGCGCGACCCCCGGGGCACGGTCGAGACCATCGACGACGTTCTGGGTGTCCCGCTCGGGGTGGGCGGCCGGCCCTTCGCGACGACCGAGACCGAACTCCCCGACGGCGCCGTCGTCGCCCTGTACACCGACGGCCTCATCGAGGCCCGGGGCCGGGACATCGACGAGGGGCTGGAGGCGGTGCGCGCCGAACTGCGCGGTGACTGCTCCGACTTGGAGGCGACGGCGGACCGCATGCTCGCCGGGCTGCTGCCCGGCCCGCCCGACGACGACACCGTGCTCGTCCTCGCCCGCGTCCACCGCCGCCACGACACCGCCCGCGAGCCGGGCAGCGGTCGCGGCGCCGTCACCGGCTGCTCGGACCGCGCGGGAGAGGGCCCGCGTTAATTCGCTGGTGTGCCGTCCGGCGGCCCTTGTACGGTGGCGTCGCGACCCCGCGCCTGCCGATGCGCCCGGCCGCGGCTACTTCCTTCCGATGACAAAGTGACGCCGCCGCCTCTTCCGATCTCGGTGGGCGCGGGCGTCCTCGCCCCGTGCGCCGTGGCGCCCGGGGCCGTCCGTTCCTTTGGATCCGGGGGGATTCACTGCCTCGTCACACCCGACGTGTCTCCAAGATGTGGTCCGAGATGCTCGTGGCCCCGCACGTCCTGGCGTCGGCCCGCTCCATGGCCCCGCCACCACTGCCCCACCCTGCTCCCGCGGGCCCTCCCGCGCCCTTCCGCACCCTCGCGGGCGGCCCGGCCTTCGTCCGGGAGCCCCGCGAGGAGCTGTTCCTTCTCGCGGTCGGCAACTTCGTCACCCAGCGGACCTTCTACGAGAGCGGCGAGGAGCGCGACGACCGGTACGCCCGTCTCGTCGGTGACCTCGCCGTCCAGGACCCCGAGTGGACCGCCGGCCTGTTGCGCTGGCTCCGCGGTGAAGGCAACATGCGCACGGCGTCGCTGGTGGGCGCCGCCGCGTACGTGCGGGCCCGGCTCGCCGCCGGGGTGTCCGAGGGCCCGTCCAACCGGTCCGTGATCGACTCGGTGCTCCAGCGCGCCGACGAACCCGGCGAGTTGCTCGCGTACTGGATCACGGCGTACGGGCGCAATGTGCCGCAGCCCGTGAAGCGGGGCATCGCCGACGCCGTGCGCCGGCTGTACACGTCCCGGTCCCTGCTCAAGTACGACACCGCCTCCAAGGCCTTCCGCTTCGGCGACGTCCTCAACCTGGTGCATGCCTCGCCCGACCCCGGCAAGCCCTGGCAGGGCGCGCTCTTCCGGTACGCGCTGGACCGGCGCCATCACCCGGAGCGGGCGCTGCCGCCCGTCTCCGACCACATGCTGACCGCCCACCGGACGCTGAT
This sequence comes from Streptomyces sp. NPDC016309, assembly GCF_043077235.1. Taxonomy (NCBI): domain Bacteria; kingdom Bacillati; phylum Actinomycetota; class Actinomycetes; order Kitasatosporales; family Streptomycetaceae; genus Streptomyces; species Streptomyces sp. NPDC016309. The sequence continues at coordinate 102,068 of NZ_JBIBSG010000016.1, forward strand.
GGAGTCGCCCCCCGGCGAGCGGCGCGCGGTGGTGACCGGTCCGGGTGGTTCCGCGCGGCTCGCCGCGGCCGGCATGACGTGGGAAGCCCTGGCCGGCTGGCTGCACGGCCCGCTGGACGCCGCCGTCTGGGAGGCCGTGATCCCCACGATGGGGCCGATGGCGCTGCTGCGGAACCTGCGGAACTTCGACGAGGCCGGCGTCGCGGACGACGTCGCGGCGCGGGTGGCCGCCCGGCTCGCGGACCCCGCCGAGGTCGCGCGCGCCCGCCAGTTCCCCTTCCGCTACCTGGCGGCCCACCGGCACGCTCCGTCGCCGCGCTGGGCGGCCGCGCTGGAACAAGCCCTGGGCCACTCCCTGGCCAACGTGCCGTCCCTGCCCGGCCGGACCCTGATCCTGGTGGACCGGTCCGACTCCATGTTCTGGGACACCGTGTCGGAACGGTCCACGCTGACCCGGGCGGACGCGGCGGCCGTCTTCGGTACCGCGCTGGCCATGCGGGCCGAGGAGGCGGACCTGGTGGAGTTCGGCTGGCACAGCAAGGTGGTGCGGTTCGAGCCGGGCGAGCCGGTGCTCGGGGTGCTGGAACGGTTCCACGCCCTCGGGGGCACGTACACCGCCAACGCGGTACGGGCCCACTACCGGCGGCACGACCGCGTCCTGATCGTCACCGACGAACAGGCCGCCTCCTACGGCCCCGGGGGGCCGGCCGAATCGGTCCCGGCCACCGTCCCGGTGTACACCTGGAACCTGGCGGGCTACGAGCCCGCGCACGGGCCCCCGGGCCCCCACCGGCACACCTTCGGCGGCCTCACGGACGCCGCGTTCCGGATGGTCGGCCTCATCGAGGCGGGCCGGGAGGCCGCCTGGCCGTGGACCGCCCCCCGCCCGGGGGACTAGGACGGCGCCCGTTACACCGCACGTCAGCCGTACACGACGCGTACCGTCCGGAAACCCAGCGAGCGCAGCAGGCCCTCCAGCATGGAGGTCGTGTTCTTCTCGGCCCGCGCGACCAGTCCGCTGCTCTTGGCCGCCTCCGCGATGCGCTGGGAGGCCAGGCGGTGCACCGCGCGCTCATCGGCCGGGTTGTCGGAGAACAGGTCGCCGAGCCGGTCCAGCAGTCCGCGCTGCTTCGACACCGCGTACGACCGCTCGGGATCCAGAGCGGGCGCGCCGAGCCTGGCGTGCGGGAGGCGCAGCGTGACGGAGGTGCGCTCCTCGTTCACGACGACGCTTCCCGGACCCGTGCGGCCCAGGTCGACGTAGGCGCCCACCGTGCCGGCGCCGACGTAGAGCGTCCGGGTGCCGCGCACGGCGTCCGGGAGGTACTTGGCGTCCTTCTCCAGGTCGACGACGATCTGGAAGTCGCCCATCGCGCCCTCGTAACGGCTCATGTCCTGGATCGACTTCAGCAGCGCGGGGCCCGAGCGGTCCCGCGTCTCCTCGCCGAAGAGGTCGCCGAGACCGGGCACCAGGCTGAGGCGCCCGGCCAGCACCAACAGCGCCACCAGCGGGACCAGGACGACCAGTACCGTCAGCGGCCACCGTGCCCGGCCACGGCGGAGCACCCGCGCGCGGGGGGTCTCGTCGGAAGTCTCCACGAACCCCTGGTGCCCGGGCCCCCCATGAACACTCCCGCCCGGTCCGCCGGAAGGACGGCATCAGCCGGGACCCGGGCGCCGGCCGGGCGGGTGTGCCGGCCGGGAGGACGGGCACATGGACATGGCCATCCGTTCAGAGAGGACGCCCCTGCCATGTCCGATCCGCGTCACCTGAGAGCCGTACTCGCGCGCTTCGCCGATGTGCGGATCACGCTCCTGCGCCACGAGGACCCGGTGCTCCGGCGCGAGCTCGACGAGATCAGCCGGACCCTGTGCGCCCTGACCGGCACCCGGACCGTCGAGGACGCGCTCGCCGCCGCCGACGCCGCGCTCGCCCGGTCGGCGCGGCGGCGGCCGGAGGAGACGGCCGGAGCCCCCGCCGCCGCCTGACGCCCCGGGCCCCGCCCGGTCGCGGGGTTCAGGGCCCGTCGGAGGTGCGGGCGTGGGCGGCCTCGGCGGTCACCGCCCGCTCCACCGGCTCCCGGCCCGCCGGCACGCCGGTGAAGTAGTCGGCGTCCTTCGGCCGGGTGACCGAGGCCCGTGGACGGGGCGCCGGTTCCAGGTGCGGGATGTGCTTCGAGCAGTGGACGTACGCCTCGTCGACGGTCACGTGGACCCACAGCTCCGGCCGGCGCCCCGGCGCGGACTCCCGCGGCAGGTCCGGATGGCGCCGCCGCTGCTCCACGTCGCTGTACAGCCGGGCCGTCCCGTTGACGTGCAGTCCGATGTGGTGGTGGGTGAAGTCCATGAACAGCATCCCGAGACGGGGGTTCTCCAGGATGTTCCCGGCGCTGGCCAGGACGCCGTTGCCACGGTACTCGGGATAGGTGAGCGTGCGGTGGTCCAGGTCGACGACGAACCCCGGCGGCCCCGCGCGGAAGCTCGCGTCACAGGCGCCGTCGGCACCCGAGGTCGACAGGAAGAGCATGGACTGGCGGCGTATGAACTCCCGCATCATGGCTGTGAGGTGCGGGGTGACCTGCCGGTCGTAGAAGTCCGAGGCCCGCTCGGCGGTGCCGAGCTGCTGCTGGAGCAGGTGTTCGCCCGGCGTTCCGGAGGGGTGGTGCGTCGTCACGTGGGATCGGTTCTTCCTGTTCGGGCATGGGGGATCCACAGGGCACTGGACGGGAACGGCCGTCTGTCCCAGGGACCGTACTGTGCGACGACCCCCCTGAGCGACCTCTTCGCGCGATCGGTCCATGACAGGTGTGAGCATGCTGTGGTCCACGTGAATGTTCGAGGCGTAACGCCGGATCTTCAGGGCAACCGGGAGGTCAGAGATGCGGTGACACCGCACAATGACCCTTCGGAGGAGTCCCCGTGACGGTTCGTATCGGGGTGGAAGAGGAATTCCACGTACTCGATGTGGAGACCGGAGAGCTCGTCCCGCGTGCGGGTACGGTCCTCCACGACCTGCCGGAAAAGCGCTTCACCACGGAACTCCTCCAGTCCGCCGTGGAGACCAACAGCGACGTCCACACCACGCTCGACGGCCTGCTGGCCGACCTGAGCCGCTCGCGGAGCGACCTGCGGGACGCCGCGAGCCGGCACGGCCTGGCGGTCGCGGCCGCCGGCACGGTGCCGTTCCTCCCCGGAGGCGCGCCGCGGGTGACCGCGGACGCCCGCTACCTCCGCATGGTCGGGGAGTACGGCCGTCTGGCGCAGGAGCAGCTCATCTGCGGTCTCCACGTGCACGCCGAGGTACCGGACCGCGACACGGCCGTCCGCATGATGTGCCTCATCGCCCCCTGGATACCGGCCCTGCTGGCCCTCTCGGCGAGTTCCCCGTTCTGGGACGGCGCGGACACCGGGTACGCCAGCTGGCGCACCATGGTGTGGCAGCGCTGGCCCACCGCCGGCCCCATCGGCTGCTACCCGGACGCCGCGGCCTACGACGCGGCGGTGACGGAGCTGATCGACTCCGGCGTGGTCGGCGACCCCGGGATGATCTACTACGACCTGCGGCCCTCGGACCACCACCCCACGCTGGAACTGCGGGTCTGCGACGCCTCGCCGAGGGTCGAGACGTCCGTCCTGATCGCCGCGCTCTTCCGGGCCCTCGTCATGCGCGCGGGCACGCGACTGGCCGACGGCCCCGTGCCCCGCTGCCGCGGGCGGCACGAGTGGCTGCGCGCCGCCACCTGGCGGGCCGCGCGGTCCGGCCTGGAGGGCGATCTGATCGACCCGGTCTCCCGCCGGCCGGCCCCCGCGGCACGCGTGATCCGGACGATGCTGACGCGTCTGCGCGCCGAACTGGAGGCGTGCGGCGACTGGGAAACGGTACGGGAGCTCGCGGACAAGGCGCTCGCCGACGGAAGCGCCGCCCACCGCATCCGGCAGGTCACCGCCCGGGAGGACCTCCTGGCGGGTGTCGACGAGCTCGTCGCGCTGACCGCCGGCACCCAGCGCCACCGACGGCGCCCGCCCGCCCGCGTACTGTCCATGGTGCCGGGCGGACTGCACCGCGGACACGTGGAAGCCGTCGGCGGCTGACCGGCACCCGAAGGACCGGTATGGAGGCCGGCGCCCTGGGTACTCACCCGCCAGGCGGGCCGGCCGGCCCCCCCGGGGCCACCGACCCACCCCGTACGGCGCGCCCGGACACCGTCGAGACACGGGAGTGAGCCTCATGACCGACCGAACGCACACCGGTCCGGCGCCGTCCGGTCCGCAGGCCCGGGGCGACCTGGGCAGACGGGTCGCGGCCCGCCGCGAGGCGCTCGGCCTGTCCCCCGCGGACCTCGCCGTGCGCACCGGAGCGGCGCCCGAGTACATCCACTACCTGGAGACGCACCCCGCCACGCTCGGCACCGGCTTCCTGCTCCGCCTGGCGGACGCCCTGGAGACCAGCGCCGAGGACCTCACCGGCGGCAACACCGACATCCCGCCCGGCACCGGCCTGGCCGCCCGCCACCCCGAACTGGTGGACCTCGCCCCGCCGGAGTGCTGGGAACTGCTCGGCGGCAACGGCGTGGGACGCGTCGCCGTGACCACCGAGGACGGGCCGGCCGTCCTCCCGGTCAACTACCTGGCCCTGGACGGCCGGATCGCCTACCGCACGGCACCGGACGCCGCACCCGCGAAGGCCGCCGGACACGAGGCCGCCTTCGAGGTGGACCGCATCGACGACGCGTTCAGCCGCGGATGGAGCGTCCTGCTCGTCGGCCCGGCGCGCACGGTCACCGAACCCGCGGCCGTACGGCGGCTGGAGAGGTACAGCCGCACCACCCCGTGGGCGGGTGGTGAGCGGGACCTGTGGATCACGGTGACGCCCGGCCGGGTGACCGGGCGCCGCATCGTGGTACCGGACCGGTGACCCGCCCCCGGCCCCCCCGGCCGGGCATGACCCGCGCGGGTCCCGACCCCCCGCCCGGGGGTGCGAACCGTCAGGCGGCGACGAACACGCAGAACGGATGACCGCTGGGGTCGGCGAGCACGAACAGCGGTTCCTCGGGGTCGTCGTGGCGGTCCAGGAGGAGCGACGCCCCCAGCGCCTCCGCCCGCTCGCGGTGCCGGTGCAGGCCCGGCAGATCGGGGACGGTGAGGTCCAGGTGGAGTTGCATCGGTACGTCGTGCCGGGGCCAGGTGGTACGCGGCAGGTGCTCGACCCGCTGGAAGGCGAGCCTGTTCGCGCCCGCGCCGTCGCGGAGGACGAGCCAGTCGGGGTCGTCGGCGGATCCGTCCGCCGGGGGCTCGTCACCGGGCCGGTACACCAGCCCCAGCAACGCCCGGTAGAACTCGGCGAGTTCCCGGGGCCGGGGGGTGTCGAGCACGGTCTGCAACAGGTGCGGGTGGTCCGTCATGGGCCCTTCCTCCGGTGGGACGCGGGGCGCGGGAGTCGCGCCGCCATGCTGCTTCCCGGCCGGCCCGCCGACGAACCCGCCCCGCCCCGGTCCGCGCCGGAATGAGTACGCGCGCTGAGTACGCCGACCGATGCCGCCCCGCGAGCGCGCTGCTGGAATGACTCCCATGATCCCTGAGGCACCCCGTCGCGCGAGGCTGCGCCACGTCACCAGCACCGGAACGGCCGTCGCCGCAGCCCTGCTGCCGCTCGCGGTCGGCGTGCTGCTGGCCAGGACGACGGCGGGCGACCCGCTGGCCCCGGTGAACGCGCTGATCACCACCGGCGGCCGGCGCGCGGGCGTCTCGCCGGCGGTGTGGAAGAGGTGCGGCAGGGCCGCGCTGTCCGACGCCGGTACGCGCATCAACGGTGCCGCGCTGCGCCTCAGGGCCGGGCGGAGCCCGTCCCTCCGGCCCGGCGCCCGGCGACGGCGCGGTACGGCGCGGCGGCCCGTCCGGCCGGCAGGCCCGGAACGGTGACGGCGTCGCCGGTCTCCTCCGACGGTCAGTCCGGCGCGCCCCAGGCCGTGGTGAGCCCGTCCAGCCACGCCGGCGGCAGCTCGGCCGCGTCCCACTCCTCCCGCAGCGCCGACGGCGTCACGCTCAGGCGCTCCAGTACGGCGACACTGGTGGGGGAGTGGACGAGCGAGTAGCGGCCGTGCACGGCGATGGTGCTCCCGGGGCCGTACTCCCCGTACAGCCGCTCCAGGCGGGCCCGGTTCGCCGAGGCGAACTGCGCCAGCCGGCCCGCGTACCCGGCCCGCTGCCGGGAGTTCATCGTGCCGAGCACGGCGGTCAGCACCTGCTCGGTGACCTCGGGGTCGAGGTCGGACTCGGTGGTGAAGGACAGGTACAGCGGCGTGATCGCCACCTTCGCCCGCTCCACCTGGGTCTTCCGGACGGGAGAACGGATGCCCAGGTCCCGGTCGGCCGGGTCGGAGGCGACGGCGTGCCGCAGGACCCGCTCGGCGAGCCCGGCGAGTTCCTCGGTGAGCGCCCGCGTGCCGTCGAGCCACCCGGACTCGTAGAGCTCGCCCTTCCCGCCCGGCGCGTTCTCCGCCAGGGCACCGATCTCCTCGTGGGCGAGGGCCAGGGCGCCGGCCTCGACGAGCCCGATCAGCTCCTCGGCGTCACCGGAGTAGACCCCCGCCCTGGCGAGGAGCTGGACGAGCGTCCTCTTCGCGTTGCCGACGCTGACCGTGTCCAACTGCTGCCGTCCCTCTTCGGCGGCGTTCATGGGATCCCTCCTCAGGGCATGGGCCGTGCGGTGCGCGTACGCGGGGCGCCGTCCGAGCGGTCCCCGCTCGACGGGCGTGCTGACATCCTGTGCGGGTATGGCGTGCGTACGTCCCCACTCCTCCGGTCGGCCGGACCACCAGGTTACGTGGCCGCGATCTTCGCGGGGGTACGGTCCGCCCCGGTGGCGCGCGCGGTACCGCCCCCGGTGAACCGCCACGGTACGGAACGTACGCCACCGGGTCGTCACCGCGGCGGCGCGGCGGCCTCCGGCGCGGCGGCCTCCCGTCTCGTACCGTGGAGGGGACACCACAGACACCGGAGCAGGCATGCCCACCCCCCGGCCGTTCGGCCCCGCGGACGATGACCCCGACGCACTGTTCGGCCTCGACGAGGTGCTGCCCGGGCCGCCCGGCGGGATCCCGGCCGGCGGACAGGCCTTCCGGGACTCGCCGGAGGGGCGCCGCATGCTGGCGGTCCGGGAGATCCACGCCGAACCGGGAGCGGCGGCGTCCCCCCGCGGCAGGCAGATCATCGCCGCCTTCCCCGACGCCGAGGTCGTCCCCGTGGACTCCCACTGGCGCATCCCCGAGCTGCACGGCAACAGGGGCAACGCGGAGCGCTGGGTCAGGATCAAGCGCACCGTACTGGTCCTGGGCGAGAAGAAGACCCTCACCGTACGGCCCAACGGACGGTCCGCCGACTGGATCGCCCCCGGGGCCGCCAACGGCTGCGCCATGGCGTGCGCGTACTGCTACGTGCCCCGGCGCAAGGGGTACGCCAACCCCATCACCGTCTTCACCAACATCGACCGCATCATCGCGCGGCTGCGGCGCCACATCACCGGGCAGGGCCCCAAGACGGAACCGAACCAGTGCGACCCGGCCGCCTGGGTCTACGACATCGGTGAGAACAACGACTGCTCGGTCGACGCCCTGATCAGCGACAACACCGCCGACCTGGTGCACGCCTTCACCCGCTGGCCCACCGCCAAGGCCTCCTTCGCCACCAAGTTCGTCAACCCCGACCTGCTGCGGCTGGACCCCCGGGGCAGGACGCGGATCCGGTTCTCCGTCATGCCCCCCGAGGACTCCGGACTGCTGGACATCCGCACCAGCCCCGTCGAGCGGCGGATCGCCGCGGCCGGGGACTTCCTGGAGGCGGGCTACGAGGTGCACTTCAACCTGTCCCCCGTCGTCATCCGGCCCGGCTGGGAAGGGGCCTGGGCGGCACTGCTCCGGCACATGGACGACGTGCTGCCCCGCGCGGTGAAGGATCAGGCGGCCGCCGAGGTCATCATGCTGACGCACAACCGGGACCTCCACGACGTCAACATGGAGTGGCACCCGCGGGCCGAGGACGCCATCTGGCGCCCCGACATCCAGCAGGCCAAACGCTCCGAGAACGGCAGCGTGAACGTGCGCTACCGCAACGCCCCCAAGGCGGCGGCGGTGGAGACCGTACGCCGGCTGGTCGCGGACCACGCCCCGTGGCTGACGGTCCGCTACGCCTTCTGACCGCCCAGGGACGCCCCGCCACCGGTCCGGTACCGCTCAGGATGCCGGCGCCGCCCCCGTGACGGTGACGACGTCCCCCGGGTCGAGGTTCCCGTACAGCCATGCCGCGTCCGCCGGCCGCAGACCGATCCAGCCGGGGGTGACGTCCAGGGTGCCGGGCGCCTGCTCATGGTGCGGGATGGCGGCGATCCGGGTCACCGCACCCCCGGCCGACCGCAGCTCGATCACGTACGGCAGCACCGTCGTGTACGCGCCGGACATGCCGACCTCGGTACCGGACACGCGCTTCGAGGCGTGCTTGGCCGAGACGGTGAAGGACCCCACCGGAGTGCGGTGACCCGCCTTGCCGGAGGTCACCGGAAGGTCCCGCCCCGCCGCGCTCAGCACCCGCCGGGACAGATCGACCCTGGCCACCTCCGGGGGCGTGGGCGCGGCGGTGGCCGGCCGCTCGGGCCGCCCGCCCGTCTCCGGTGCCGGATCGCCCCCGAGCGTCAGGGGCACCACGACCGCCACGACCGCCGCGACCAGACCGGACGTGACGGCGGCGTGCCTGCGGCGCCGCCGCCGGACGGCGAGCCGGCGGATCGCGGCGCCCGGTACGGGCGGGGCCGGCCGGCGCCCCTCGGACAGCGCGCGCAGCGCGTCACCGAGTTCATCGGACATGACTGTCCTCCCTCGTTCCCGGGTCCTCCAGGACCGCCGTGCCGGCCAGCCGCCGGGCCAGCGCGGCCCGGCCCCGCGACAGGCGGGCCTTCACCGTCCCCTGCGGGGAGCCGGTCTCCTTGGCGATCTCCTCCACGGACAGGTCGCACAGATGGTGCAGGACGACGGCGGTCCGCTGGGCCTCCGGGAGCCCGCGCAGCGCCTCGACCAGCGCGGTGTGGTCCGGCGACGGACCGGGCACCGGCTCGGGCGGCGGGCTGTGGCGCATCAGTTCCAGCCAGCGGCGGGCCCGCCGCCACCGGCTCACCGCCAGCCGCATGGCCACCGTACGGACCCACGCCTCGGGGGCCCCGTCCGCCATCAGGGCCCGCCGCTTGTCCCAGGCCCGTACGAAGGCTTCCTGGACGACGTCCTGGGCCTCCGCCAGGTCCCCGGTCACGGCGTACAACTGGCCGACGAGCCGGGGGAAGGCGCCGGCGTAGAAGGCGTCGAACTCGTCCTCCGTCATGGTGCTCCGCGCGGTCCGTGTGGTCGTACGGCGCCGGTGGCGGAACGCCGCGAAAGATTGTTCGGTACGCGTGCAACCCGGCTGCCCCGGCGTGCGTACAAGTGGCGTACATGGAAGCACAGCGAAAGGGATGACATGACCACGGGGGGCAGGAACGGCCTGGTACGGCGCGCATGGGCCGTCTGGGCATCGGGGGCGCTGTGCGTCCTGGCGTCGGCGGGCTGTTCACAGCCGGGGACCGGCGCCGACGCGGGGGGTGACAACGCGCCGGGCGGGGCGGTGACGAGCCCGGCGGCGGCGCCCGGTACGGGGAAGCCCGGCACCGGGAAGCCGTCCGGTGCGGCGGCCGGCACGGAAGACGGGGCCGGGGCCGCGGACCACCCCGCACTCGCCACCGCCCGGATCAACGTGGCCGACGGCCAGACCATCGGCGTGGGCATGCCCGTGTCGATCACGTTCGCGCGCCCGGTCCCGGCCGCCCAACGGGCCGATGTCGAGCGGGCCCTGGCCGTGACGACGAGCCCGCGGACGACGGGCGGCTGGAGCTGGATCAAGGACCGCAACCTGCACGACGGGCAACGCATCGACTACCGGCCCCCCGCCTTCTGGAAGCCCGCGACGAAGATCTCCGTGCGCGCGGGCGGGCACCTCAACCGCCAGGTCACCGTGGGGCGTTCCCTGGTGGCCACCGTCGACGTCCGGACCCACACCATGACGGTGGCCGAGGACGGCCGCGAACGCCGCGTCCCCATCACCGCCGGAGCCCCGGGCATGGACACCTGGAACGGCACCATGGTGGTCTCGGACAAGCAGCGCCGCGTCTGGATGGACTCGCGCACGGTCGACTACGGCGACGCCTACCGGGGCTACTACAACTACGCCGTGCACCTGACCGCTTCGGGGACCTACCTGCACGAGAACCCGAAGGCCGGGGCCAACGCCGGCCGGCGCAACATCACGCACGGCTGCATCGGGCTGGCCGCCGACGGAACCGCGCGGCGTTTCTTCGACTCAGTCATACCCGGGGACGTGATTCGCGTGGTCGGCTCCAAGGAGACCGTCGACGCCGGCAACGGTTACGGGGACTGGAACCTCGGCTGGGACCAGTGGACCGCGGGCAGCGCCCTCGCATGACGACGAACGAGACGGAGACACGGCAGTGACCAACGCCGCGCCCGCGCGTGCCGGGAACCCGGCGCGGGACGACGACCCGGAGCCCACCACGCGGCAGGCCGCCGCACCGGCGGTGGACGCCGAACCCTCCGGGGACCAGGCGCCTCCGGACGCCCCGCCCGCACCGGAGAGGGTCGACGACCAGGACGAGGGCGAGGGCGAGGGCGAGGCCCACCCGGACCCGGAGCCGGACTCCGAGCCGGAGCCCGAGCCGGAGCCCGAGCCCGAGCCCGCGCCCGAGCCGGAGCCCGAGCCCGAGCCCGCGCCCGAGCCGGAGCCCGAGCCCGAGCCCGCGCCCGAGCCGGAGCCCGAGCCGGAGCCCGCGCCCGATCGCGAGCCGGAGCCCGATCCGGCCCGCGATCCCGATCGCGATCCCGACCCGGGGCCGGTCGAGGACGCCGCCGGTAAGGACGGCGAGCGGGCCCGGGCCGGGGACGGCGCCGGCGGCGACCCCGCCGGAGGGCCCGCGCCGGACCGCCGGCCGACCGACGGACCAGCGCGTTCGGAGGGCCCGGTTCCGGCCGAGGCGCCGGGCGGGGGTCCTGGGGCGTCCGTCGCGGGACGGACACGGACATGGGCCGGGACCGGGGTGGCGCGGTGGGTGCCGCTCGTCGTCCTGCTCGCCCTGGCGTGCGTGACCGTACAGCTCGTGCGGCCGCTGCCCGAACCCGTCCTGCGCCCCGCCGCCTCACCGGCGTACACCTTCCGCGGCGGGCCGCCGGCGATGCCGTGGCCTCGGGAGGGCCAGGGGGCCGTCGAGGTGGACGGGGTCGGGGTGATCGGCACGTACGGAAGTGGCGAGCCCGCTCCGATAGCCAGCGTCGCCAAGGTGATGACCGCGTACGTGATCCTCCGGGAGCATCCCGTCACCGGTGCGGGCACCGGGCCGGACATCACGGTCGACGCCGCGGCCGAGCGCGAGGGACGGAACCCGGACGAGTCGAGGGTGCCCGTCAGGAAGGGCGAGCGGTACAGCGAGAAGGAGATGCTCCAGATGCTGCTGCTGCCCTCGGCGAACAACATCGCCCGCCTGCTGGCCCGCTGGGACTCCGGCACCCAGGACCGGTTCGTCCGCAAGATGAACGACACGGCCAGGGAACTGGGCATGACGGACACCACGTACACGGATCCCAGCGGTCTGGACGCCACCACCGTCTCCACAGCGGTCGACCAGGTGAAGCTGGCGAAGGCGGCCATGCGCGACGCGGTGTTCCGGGAGATCGTGGGAACCCGGCACGTCACGCTGCCGGGTTCGGCGGGGCGGATCGGCAACAGCAACAGCCTCCTGTCGCGGCCGGGCGTGACCGGGGTCAAGACCGGTTCCTCGACACCGGCCGGGGGCAACCTGCTGTGGGCCGCCGACGCCGTCGTGGACGGAACGGCGCACCGGATCGTCGGCATGGTGATGGGCGTGCGCGGGGCGCCCACGCTGCCGGAGAAGCTGAAGCTGGCGATCGGGACGCACAGCCGGGGCCTCGTCGAGGCGGCGCGCGCGGGCGTCACGTCCGCCACGGCCGTCGAGAAGGGGGACGTGGTCGGTTACGTCGACCGTCCCCTGGGGGGCCGGACCCCGGTGGTCGCCACCGAGGACCTGGAGGTGGTCGGCTGGCCCGGCCTGAAGGTGGCCCTGCGGCTCGGCGGCGGGGGCGAGCCCCTCCCGAGGTCCGCCGGTGCGGGCACGGTGGAGGGGGAGCTGTCGGCCGGCGAGGGAGCGGGCCGGGTCCGGGTCCCCGTGGCACTGCGCGACGACCTCGACGAGCCGGGTGTCCTGGAGAGGCTGGTACGCCTCGGCTGACGGCCCAGGGCGCCGTGCGCGTCCCGCTCACGGGACCGCACGGCCGCTCCCGGACCCCCGCCCCGCTCAGCGGCCGCCCCGGCGGCGCCTGGTCACCAGCCAGGCGGCACCGAGGCAGGCCGCGGCCGCCGCGAGCGTCCCGCCGCGCACCGCCCGGCCACCCGCCGGCAGGAGGTCCCTCGCCCGGTCGAACGCGCTCAGGGGGACACCGAGCAGGGCGTTGGCGGGCGGCCGGCGGGGCACGCCCGGATGGGGACGGGTGGGCGCCGTGCGGCGCACGGTCTCCCACGTGGAGCCCAGCCGACGCAGGCGGGCGGTGTCGAGGGACGCCTGCAACCGGGGCAGCAGCAGGTCCTCCTCGTCCCGGATGTCCTGCCTGATCAGGGCGAACGCCTCGGTGGCGAGTTCGTCGTGCCGGGGATCGTCCGGCCCGATCCGCTCCATCTCGGTGACCAGGTCGTTGATCCGCTGGTGCTCGCTCTCGACCCGCGCGGTGAGTTCCTCGCCGTCGGGGGCCAGGCGCCGCAGCGCCGGCCACAGGACCGTCTCCTCGGCGAAGGCATGGCTGAAGGTGAGGCGCACGATGTCCTCGAGGGTCCGCCGCCGGTCCTCGGGGGACCCGTGGCCCGACTCGTACAGCGTCATCATGCGGTCGAGCTCGGCGTGGTCCCGGCGCTGCCGGGCCAGGACGCTCGCCTGGCCGCCGAGTTCCTCGACGCTCTGCTCGGAGATGGAGTGGGTCATGGTCACCCTCCCGGGTCGGCGTGTGGCGGGCCCTCGGTCACCAGGCCGGTTACCCCGTGCGGGGCGCCCCTAGCACGGTTCCGGCGGCCGATCGGAGGTGGTCCGGTTTCCTGGTGACGGGAAGGGCTATTCGTCCGGCATGGATGTTTCTCTCACACGCCGTCCCGCCGCCAGGGCCCTGCGGCGGCTGCTGCCCTCCTCCGACGGCCCGGGCCGCGTCCTTCGGGGCATGGACCGGATCGAGCGCTGGCCGGGCGCCGACCGGCTGATCGACGTCGTGCGCGCGGCGGTCCACGCGGTTCCCCTCGGCTCCGGGCGGGACGTCCTGCACGGGCGCTGGCTCGGCCACCCGGTGCACCCCCTGATGGTGCAGGTGCCGATCGGGACCTGGTTCTCGGCGGCGCTGCTCGACGCGCTGCCCGGGCACCGCCGGGCCGCCCGGACGCTGATCGGCGCCGGGCTGGTCGCGGCCGGCCCGGCGGCGGTGGCCGGGTGGACCGACTGGGCCGAGATGCCCAGGGAACAGCAGCGGGTGGGTCTGGTCCACGCGGCGGCCAACATCACCGCCGTCGCGCTGTACACCGCCTCCTACACCGCCCGGTGGCGCGGGCAGGCGGCCCGGGGCAAGGCGCTGGGACTGGCGGGGCTGTCCGCCGTGGCCCTCGGCGGGGCGCTCGGCGGCCACCTCGCCTACCGGCAGGCGGCGGGTGCCAACCACGCCGAGCAGGTGCCGCACCTGGTGGAACCGGGCTGGCACGCGGTGGGCGACGTCGCGGACCTGCCGGTCGGCCGGGCGGTACGGCGCCAGGTGGACGACGTGGCCGTCATGGTGGTCCGCGAGGCGGACGGCACCGTCCACGTGCTGGCCGACCGGTGCAGCCACATGGCCGGGCCGCTGTCCGAGGGCGAGATCGCCGACGGCTGCGTACGGTGCCCCTGGCACGGGAGTGTGTTCCGGCTGGCGGACGGCTGGAACGTCCGGGGCCCGGCGACGGCTCCCCAGCCGTCCTTCGACACCCGGGTCTCCGACGGCCGGCTGGAGGTACGGCTCCGCGACCAGGCCGGCGCCTCCGCCTCCAGCGACGCCGCCTGACCCCACGCCCCGCCACCCTGAAGCCGTGCGGCATGAGCGGTGGGCCCTGCTCGCGGTCCACCAGGTCGTCCGCCGGTTCAATGCGGTGGCCGATCCGGAGAACCCGGAGCGGCCCGCAGCAGGGTGGCAACGGGGCGATGGGCACACACCCAGACCACCGAACGGCGCAAACACCGGGGCGCCGGCATACCCGTTCCTCTCGCTCAACCGCCTTGACCTCCCTACAGCTGTTCCCCCCTGCTGGGTGGTTCCGGAGGATGCCTCCCGCCCCCGTCCTTGGCGTCCTCTTCACAGGTGCGTCGGTCGTAGGACTGGTCATTGGGGATCAACAACACTCCGGCAACCTGCGCAGGGTGCTCGACGGCGAGCCAGTCGTCGCCCGTGAGGGGATCGTCGGCCGGCCCGAACGCCTGGGACGAGCGGACCGTCTGACACCCCAACGTCACCCGCTCCTTGTCGACCGCGCAGGCGTCCACCGCGGGGTCGGAGTATTCGTCGGCGCCGTCGAAGCGGAAGTGGAAGTGGACCCGGTCACCTTCGGAGGACACCTGCGGGTGGGGCTCAAGGCGCCAGTCAACGACCGCGGCGGTGACGCCCAGAGGCTGCCCGTCCGTGTCCACGACCCGCACCCTGACACCGGCCTTACCGCGCTCCGCCGTCGTGTCGGTGCAGCCCCAGGAGGAGCAGCCGGACAGGACGAGAATCGCCAGAGCCAGCGGGGCAACGGCGAATACCCGTGCAGGTAACACTGGGATGACCTCCGGTCGGGGTGGGGCGGGGCAGTCTATCCCGGGACTACGGTGCGGGAAGGACGCCGAACTGGCCCAGGACGCCGGCGAGGTCCCAGTACAGCGACTCGCGCCGGATGCGGCCGTCGGGGGAGAACGTGTAGACCGTCGCGCCCCGCATGGAGAACGTCTTGCCGTGGGCGAGGGCGGCGATCTCCGGGGGGAGGCCGTCGATGCTGCCGCGGAGGGTGCCGGTCATCGTCCACTCGCACGCGCCGACGTGGTCGCCGGCGTGCACGGACCGGATCTCCATCCGTGTGTCGGGGATGGCCTCCAGCCAGGAGCGGACGCCCTCGTCCAGGCCGGCCGTGCCCTTCCAGACGGACTGGAGGGGGACGTCCTCCGACTCGGCGTCCGGGGTGTAGCAGGACAGCCAGGTGTCCGCGTCGCCCGAGCTGATGGCGGTGAGACAGGTGCGTACGAGTGCTTCATGGGGATGCATCGGGGCTCCGCAGGATCGAGGTGAGTGTGCGGTCGAGGACGTCGGGGACGTCCCCGGCCTTCA
Source organism: Streptomyces sp. NPDC016309 (assembly GCF_043077235.1). Classification (NCBI taxonomy): domain Bacteria; kingdom Bacillati; phylum Actinomycetota; class Actinomycetes; order Kitasatosporales; family Streptomycetaceae; genus Streptomyces; species Streptomyces sp. NPDC016309. Next base: position 117,529 of record NZ_JBIBSG010000016.1, read on the forward strand.
GACGACGCGTGTCGGCTTCCGCCGCGGCGGCGTGGAGGAGGCTGTAGAAGGTGGTGACGAGCCAGGTCATGGGGAGGTCGGTGCGGAAGGTTCCTTCGTGCTGGCCTCGGGTGAGGATGCGTTCGACGCGGCCGAGGACTTTTCG